>NZ_JBVIHH010000017.1:23720-159938 GCF_055570395.1 Streptomyces sp. NPDC031210 | reverse complement strand
GTGTGTTGTGGGGCCTGCTGCGTGACGCGCGAGTCTTCACCTCCGCCCCGCCGGTCACGCAAGCGGCTTGACTTCGTCATTGAGACTCCTGTGGCAGAGGCACGAGCGGGACCTTGCGCCGGGGTGTCCCGGCCGGTCACCACGGTGCCGTCCGTGGCGGGGCCGGCGCGTCACCCTCCGGGGCGGTGCCGCTCCGCCGCGCGGCGGAAGCGGGGTCCTGCCAGGGGCGGAGAGCGGGGCAGAGGGAGGGGACGGCCCGGGCCGGGGCCCAGGCTCGGACTCGGGCCCGAGCTGGGGCCGCTCAGCCGCCGCCGATCACCTCGCCGAGCGCCACCCCCGCGTAGAGCGCGCCGAGTCCGGCGGCCAGGCTGCCCACGATGTTCGCGACGGCGAAGAAGCGGGCGCCGTCCTCGGCCAGCCGCAGCGTCTCGTAGGAGAACGTCGAATACGTCGTCAGGGCTCCGCACAGGCCGGTGCCCAGCAGCAGCCGGACCGGTGAGGAGGCGGCCGCGCCGGTTATCAGGCCCAGGACGAAGCACCCCAGGACGTTGACGGCGAACGTGCCCCAGGGGAACACCGTGTCGTGCCGGGCCTGGACGAAGCGGTCGGTGAGGTAGCGCAGCGGGGCGCCGACCGCCGCGCCGGCGATGACCAGCAGCCAGCTCACCCGCGCGCCTCGCCGCGTCCGTAGCGGATCGTCTCGCAGGCGTCGAGGACGACCAGGCCGTCGTCCAGCAGGTCGTCGAGCCGGGGCAGGAAGCCGCGGACACGGTCCTCGCTGTCGACGAGGACGACGGCGACCGGCAGGCCCTCGCTGAGGGAGAGCAGGCGGGTGGTGTGGATGAGGGACCCGGCGCCGAATCCCTCGATGCCGCGGAAGACCGAGGCGCCGGCCAGGCCGGCGGCGTGCGCCCGGTGCACGATCTCGGTGAAGAGGGGCTTGTGGTGCCAGGTGTCGTGCTCGCCGACGAAGATCGTCGCCCGCAGGGCCGGTCCGGTGGTCTTCACTGCTGCCTCCGCTCCACGACGCGGCGGGTGAGCGCCGCCGCGAGCCATACGGACGCCAGTGCCGCGCCCAGGGTCAGCGCCAGATAGGCCAGCGCGGTGGGCGTCCGGCCCCGCGCGATGAGGTGTTCGACGTCCGCCGCGTAGGTGGAGAAGGTGGTGAAGCCACCGAGGACTCCGGTGCCGAAGAACGGGCGGACGAGGCGGTGCGCGGACCACACGTCGCTGATCAGCACCATGAAGACACCGATGACGGCGCATCCGACGGCGTTGACGGCGAGGATGGTCCAGGGGAACGCCCCGTCGGCCGTGGGCCACAGCAGCGACGCGCCGTAGCGGGCGGACGCGCCGGCCGCCCCGCCGAGGGCCACGACACCCAGGATCGGCCACTGCCCGCGGAGCGGCTCCGGCCGCCGGGGCCGGGCGGGCGCGCGCGGGCCGGTGTCCGGGCGGGTCGGGTCGATGAACACGTGTCGCCGGGCCTTACCAGTCGTGCCGCGCTGGGGAACGGCGGTCCCACCGCCGCGCGGTGTCATCAGGCCACCGCCGGGCCCAGATTACCCCGCCGGCTCCGCGGTCCCCGGCCGGCGTGCCCGCCCGCCGCGCTCCGCCTCGCGTGGCCGGGCTCCCTCCAGCAGGTGGCCCAGCGCGTCCGCGACCAGCGCGCTGACCGTGTCCGGATCGGCGCTCGCGAGCGGTTCCTTGGCCACCACCACGCGCATCAGCCCGATGCCCAGCAGCCAGGACAGGGCCAGGTCGGCGCGCAGGGCTCCGTGGTCGGCCTCGGAGAGGGTCGCCAGGACCCCGGCGTACTCCTCCCCCAGCCCGCGCAGCGCTTCCGCGATCTCGTCGCTGCCGCCGATCGAGCGCAGGCACACCTCCAGCGAGCGGTCGGCGCGGGCGCCGTCCGCGTCGCCGTTTCCGGTGAGCATGCCGCGCAGTGCGACGTCGAACAGCCGGTCGGGCGGGGTGGTCCGGAGCTGTTCCTGTCCGCCGCGTGCCATCACCTCGCCGAACAGGGCTTTCTTCGTGCCGAAGTAGCGGAACAGCAGGGCCTGGTTGACTCCGGCCCGGGCGGCGATGTCGCGCACCGTGGCGCGCTCGTAGCCGCGCTCGGCGAACAGGCCGGACGCGGCGTCGAGCAGCAGCAGCCGGGTGGCTTCCGCGTCCCGGCGGTGTCCGCCCGCCGTGCCGCGGTGCGGGGACTCCCCCATGCCGAGCTCCTCTCCGTCGGACCGTCAGATCCCTTGCCAGCAGGCGTCGTTGACCGCTCCGAGGGAGCGTCCTACCTTAAGTAAGCAGGTGCTTACACAAGGGAGGTCATCATGACCACAGCTGGCACAGCACCCCTGTCCTACCCCTTCAACGTCCCCGAGAGCCTTGAGCTCGCCGACGAGTACGAGCGGGCCCGGCACCGTCCCGGCCTGCTGAGCGTACGCATGGCCTACGGCGAGCCCGCCTGGCTCGTCACCCGCTACGACGAGGCGCGGTTCGTGCTCGGCGACCAGCGGTTCAGCCGGGCCGCGGGCGCGCTGCACGACGAGCCGCGCCAGTCCGAGGGGCGCGTCGACAGCGGCATCCTGGGCATGGACCCGCCCGACCACACCCGCCTGCGCTCGCTGGTCGCCAAGGCGTTCACCGTCCGCCAGGTCGAAAAGCTCAGGCCGCGGGTCAGGGAGCTGACGCACGGGCTGCTGGACGAGTTGGCGGCGGCCGGGCCGCCGGCCGATCTGGTCGACCGTTACGCCCTGCCCATCCCCGTCGCGGTGATCTGCCGCCTGCTGGGCGTGCCGGCCGAGGACCGGCCGCGGTTCCGGGTGTGGAGCGATGCCGCGCTGTCGACCAGCTCCCTGACCGCCGCGGAGTTCGACGCCAACCTCGAAGAACTGCGCGCCTACATGGCCGAGTTGGTCGAGGAGCACCGGCGGGCGCCGAGGGACGATCTGATGACCGCGCTCATCGACGCGCGCGATATCGGGGACCGGCTGTCGGAGTTGGAGCTGATCGACCTGTGTGTCGGCATCCTGATCGCCGGCCATGAGACCACCGCCACGCAGATCCCCAACTTCGTGCTGGCGCTGCTGGACCACCCGGGTGAGCTGGCCCGGCTACGGGAGCGGCCGGAGCTGATCGGCGGCGCGGTGGAGGAGTTACTGCGGTTCGTCCCGCTCGGCAGCGGCGCGGGCCAGGCCCGCTACGCGACGGAGGACGTCGAGGTCGGCGGCACGCTGGTGCGCGCCGGGACGCCGGTGCTGGTCGCGGTGGGCGCGGCCAACCGGGACGCGCTGCGCTTCTCCTCGCCGGGGACGCTGGACCTGACGCGGACCGGCAACCAGCACCTCGGCTTCGGCCACGGTGTGCACCACTGCCTGGGCGCGCCGCTGGCCCGCCTGGAACTCCAGGAAGCGCTCGGCGCGCTCGTCACCCGCTTTCCGCGCCTCCACCTGGCCGGGGACGTGGTGTGGAAGAGCCAGATGCTGGTGCGCGGCCCGCGTGTCATGCCGGTGGGGTGGTGACCGCATGACCTGGAAAGTGCGGATCGACGCCCGTCAGTGCATGGCCTCCGGTTCCTGCGCGGGCATCGCACCGGATCTGTTCACCCTGGGCGGCGGGCACGCCCGCCCGCTGAGCGAGGACATCCCCGAGGACGAACGCGCCCTGGACGCCGCCGACGTGTGCCCGGCCATGGCGCTCACCGTCCATGACGGGGAGGAGGAGATCGGGCCACGGCCGTAGGGGCCGGCCGGGCCGCGGAAGTCCGGCCGTACGTCCGCCCGTACATCCGGTCGTACGCCGGGCGCGGCGCTCACCGCGCGGCCGGGTCCCGGGCGGCCGGGGGCTGTGCCGGTGCGGCCGCCCGGCGCCAGGCGGCCTCGCGCAGCAGGCGCAGGCCGTTGAGGCCGACGAGGACGGTGGAGCCCTCGTGGCCGAGGACGCCGAGCGGCAGCGGGAGGTGTCCGGCCAGGTCCCACAGGGCCAGCCCGGAGAGGAACGCCCCGGCGATGACGAGGTTCTGCACGACCAGGCGGCGGGCCGCGCGGGAGAGGGCCACCACCGCCGGGACGGTGGCCAGTTCGTCGCGGACGATGACCGCGTCGGCGGTCTCCCGTGCCAGGTCGGAGCCCGCCCGGCCCATGGCGACGCCGGTGTGCGCGGCGGCCAGGGCGGGCGCGTCGTTGACGCCGTCGCCCACGACCAGAACGTTGCGGCCCGACCGCTCGCTCTCCCGTACGGCGCTCACCTTGTCCTGGGGCAGCAGCCCGGCCCGCACCTCGGTGATGCCGACCTCGGCGGCCAGGCGCGCCGCGGCGCGCGGATTGTCGCCGGTCAGGAGGACGGGAGTGCGGCCGGTCAGCATGCGCAGGGCGGCGACGGTGGGCGCGGCGTCCGGGCGCGGCCGGTCACCGAGCACCAGCACGCCGACGGTGGTGCCGTCCCGCCGGACGAGGACGACGGTGCGGCCGCCGTCCTCCCACCGCTCGGTGAGCGCGGCGGCGCGGGCGGCCGCGGTGTCGTCGGCGTCGCGCGGCAGTTGGGCCGGGGCGCCGACGGTGACGACGTGCCCCTGGACCGTGGCGGTCACTCCGGTGCCGGGCGTGGCGTGGAAGTCGCGCGCGGCGGGCGGGCGCAGGCCGCGTTCGCGGGCGGCCCGGACGACGGCGCGGGCCAGGGGATGTTCGCTGGGGTGCTCGGCGGCGGCCGCCAGCGTCAGCAGCGCGTCCTCGGTCAGGCCGCTCCCGGGCAGCGGCCTGACGGCGGTGACCCGGGGCGTCCCCTCGGTGAGGGTGCCGGTCTTGTCGAGTGCGACGGCGTCGATCCGGCCGAGGCGTTCCATGACGACGGCGGACTTGACGAGCACGCCGTGGCGCCCGGCGTTGGCGAGGGCGGACAGCAGCGGCGGCATGGTGGCCAGCACCACCGCGCACGGCGAGGCGACGATCATGAAGGTCATCGCCCGCAGCAGGCTCTGCGACAGGTCGGCGCCCAGGGCCGCGGGGACCAAGAAGACGGCGAGGGTGGCCGGCACGAGGCCGGCGGAGTAACGCCGTTCGACCTTCTCGATGAACAACTGGGTCGGGGCCTTGGTCTCGGAGGCTTCCTCGACCATGGCCACGATCCGGGCGATCACGGAGTCGGCGGCGTCGCGCCCGACCCTGACGCGCAGGGCTCCCGTGCCGTTGAGGGTGCCCGCGAACACCTCGTCACCGGCTCCCTTGGCGACCGGCAGGGGTTCGCCGGTGATGGTGGCCTGGTCGACCTCCCCCGCGCCGGCCACCACCCGGCCGTCGGCACCGATCCGCTCGCCCGGCCGGACGAGGAGGAGGTCCCCGACCGTGAGGGAGCCGGTGGGCACGGTCTCCTCGCCACCGTCCGGCAGGAGGCGGGTGGCCGTGGCGGGGGCGAGGTCGAGCAGGCCGCGCACGGAGTCGGCGGTCCGCGCGGTGGCGAGCGCCTCCAGAGCTCCGGAGGTGGCGAAGATGACGATGAGCAGCGCGCCGTCCATGACCTGCCCGATCGCGGCCGCGCCGAGGGCCGCGATGATCATCAGCAGGTCGACGTCGAGCGTCCTGGCGCGCAGGGCCCGCAGCCCGTCCCGGGCGGAGCGCCAGCCGCCGGCGAGGTAGGCGGCGGCGTACAGCGGTCCGGTGAACGCGATGGGGGCGCCGGCCAGTTGGAGCGGCAGGGCGAGCAGGAACAGGGCCAGCGAGGCGGCGGCCCAGCGCGCTTCGGGCAGGGCGAGGACACGGGTTCGGCGCCGGGGAGCGCCGGCCGCGCGGGCGCCGGCCGGCGGGGCGGGGCGCCGGGTGACGGTGGAGGACATGGCGAGGCGATTCCTTCTCGCGGACGGAAACGGACGGCATGGACGGCATGGAGCGAGGGGGCGGCGCGGGGCAGCCCGCGGGCGGTCGGATCCACCGTACAGGAATAGATGAACAGCTATTCAAGTAAGGCTTGTACGATGGCGCGCATGGGCCACGGAGTCGACGACAAGAGCAGCGCCGCCACCTCGCGCGAGCGCCTGGACGCCGTGGGGACGGAGGACGTCGCCGCCACCCTCCAAGCTCTGGCCACGCCCTCCCGGTTGCGGATCCTCGCCCGCCTCCAGGAAGGCCCGTGCGCGGCCGGCGATCTGGCCGAAGCGGTGGGGATGGAGCAGTCCGCGTGCTCCCATCAGCTCCGTCTGCTGCGCAACCTCGGGCTGGTCACCGGCGAGCGTCGCGGCCGCTCGATCATCTACGCCCTCTACGACAACCACGTCGCCGAACTCCTCGACCAGGCACTCTTCCACGTCGAGCACCTGCGGCTGGGCCTGCGCGACCTGCCCGCCGAGGCGGCGGACGCGACGGCCCGCTGAACAAGGCGCGGACGGCGGCGCCCGGCAGTCGGCCTATCCGGGCTGGCGCGCCCTTCGAGCCGGTGCTCACCTGGTGGGGGCGGGCCATCGACGGGCGTGCCCGCCTTTCCTGTCGCCGGCGGAATGAGGAGTGCGCGCGATGGCCGCGAGCAAGACCCCCGAGTACACCGTTCCCGGGATGACCGCGTCGGAAGGCGGCCAGGTCATCGAGTTGCTGCGGTTGCGCCTGCACGCGCTCAACGATCTGGCGCTCACCCTCAAGCACATCCACTGGAACGTGGTCGGGCCGCATTTCATCGCCGTCCACGAAATGCTCGACCCGCAGGTCGAGGCCGTACGCGAAATGATCGACGACACCGCGGAGCGCATTTCCACCCTCGGCGGCTCCCCGCCCGGCACACCGGGCGCACTGGTCGCCGAACGCACCTGGGACGACTACTCCATCGGCCGCGCGCAGGCCATCGAGCACCTCGGCGCGCTGGATCTGGTCTACACCGGGATCATCACCGACCACCGGGCGGCCGTGGCGGCCACCGATGAGACCGATCCCGTCACGCAGGACCTGCTCATCGAGCACCTCCGGGCGCTGGAGCTGTTCCAGTGGTTCGTCCGCGCCCACCTCGAAAGCGCCGGCGGGGAACTGAGCACCGCGCAGGCCACCGGCGAGGCCGCGGCCGCCCGGGCGGCGGCCGAACAAGCCCGCAAAGAGCCCTGAACCGGCCCGGGCCCGGCGACGTGGACACCCGCCCGCGCGGCAGCGGGGAAAGACCGACGGGCGCCCCCGCGCGAGGCACCGTCACCCATCGCCTGATCGCCGATCACCTGCTGTCCGGCGCCATGGAACCCGGAGCGGACATCGCGCTGCGCGTCGACCAGACACTCACCCAGGACGCCACCGGCACGCTGGTGATGCAGGAACTGGAGGCGCTGGGGCTGGACCGGGTCCGTACGGAGGTCAGCGCCCAGTACGTCGACCACAACATTCTCCAGGCCGACGAGCGCAACGCCGAGGATCATCTCTTCCTGCGGTCCGCCGCCCGCCGGTTCGGCCTGTGGTACTCCAAGCCCGGCAACGGCGTCTCGCATCCGACCCACATGCGGCATTTCGGGGTGCCGGGAAAGACGTTGGCCGGCTCCGACTCCCATACCTGCGCGGCCGGTTCACTGGGCATGCTGGCGATCGGCACCGGGGGCCTGGAAGTCGCCCTCGCCATGGCCGGCCGGCCCCTTCACCTCACCATGCCGGAGATCTGGGGTGTCCGGCTGACCGGCGAACTGCCGCCGTGGGTCAGTGCCAAGGACGTGATCCTGGAAATGCTGCGCCGCCACGGCGTGCGGGGCGGCGTCCACCGCGTGGTGGAGTACCACGGCCCGGGCCTCGCCTCGCTCACCGCCATGGACCGGCACGTCATCGCCAACATGGGCGCCGAACTGGGCGCCACCACCACGGTGTTCCCCGCCGATGACGCGGTCCGTGCCTTCCTGCGGGAGGTGGGACGCGAGGAGGATTTCACCGAACTGCTCCCGGAGGAGGACGCGCGCTACGACCTGGCGGAGGAGATCGACCTCTCTTCGCTGGAGCCGCTCATCGCCCGGCCCACCTCGCCGGGAAACGTCGTGCCGGTCCGGGAGGTCGCCGGTGAGCCGGTCGGCCAGGTCGTCATCGGCTCCTCCGCCAACCCCGGTCTGCGGGATTTCGCCGTCTGCGCTGCGATGGTGAAGGGCCGTCAGTCCGCGCCGGGGGTGAGTTTCGACGTCAACCCCACCTCACGGGAGATCCTCCAGGACCTGACCCGGGCGGGCGGGACGTTCGACCTGATCGCGGCCGGCGCCAGGATTCACCAGTCCGGCTGCCTGGGCTGCATCGGTATGGGTCAGGCCCCGGCCCCCGGACGCAATTCGCTGCGGACCTTCCCGCGCAACTTCCCCGGCCGCTCCGGCACGGAGGACGACGCGGTGTGGCTGTGCTCGCCGGAGACGGCCACGGCTTCGGCGCTGACCGGCGTCATCACCGATCCGCGCGAGTGGGCCGACCGCCACGGGATGGACCGTCCCGCGCCGCCCGCCACACGGCCGGTCTCCGTCAACCGCGCCATGTGGGAAGCCCCGCTGCCGCCACGGGAGGCGGCTCAGGTCTCCCTGGAGCGCGGGCCGAACATCTCCGCCCTGCCCGACCTCGATCCGCTGCCGGACACCCTGGACGGCCCGGTCCTGCTGAAGGCCGGCGACAACGTCTCCACCGACGAGATCTCCCCGGCCGGGGCGCGCGCCCTGCCCTACCGGTCGAACATCCCCAAGCTCGCCGAGTTCACCCTCACCCGGCTCGACGCCGACTATCCCCGCCGGGCCGCGGCCACCCGCGACGCCGGCGGGCACTTCCTGGTGGCCGGTGAGAACTACGGGCAGGGCTCCTCCCGCGAGCACGCCGCCATCACCCCGCGCTACCTCGGACTGCGGGCCGTCCTCGCCAAGTCCTATGCGCGCATCCACTGGCAGAACCTCGCCAACTTCGGGGTCCTGCCGCTCGTCTTCGACGATCCGGCCGACTACGACCGCATCCGCGTGGGCGACCGGCTGCGGCTGTCCGGGCTGCACGCCGCGCTCGCCGCCGACGGCGGGGACGCACCCACGCCGCGCGTCCGCAACGCCACACGGGACGAGGAGTACGGCGTCCACCACCGCCTCTCCCCCGGCCGCCGCGCGGCGGTCCTGGCCGGCGGCGTCATCCCGGCCCTGGCCCGGGGGGCGGCAAAACCCTGACGGCCGCGCCCCCGGGCGCCTCGCTCAGCCGCCGATCTCCTTCTGCGAACCGCCGGAGATCGCGATCTTGCGGGACTTGGCCTGCTCGGCGACCGGAATGCTCAGCCGCAGGACACCGGCCTCGTAAGAGGCGTCGATACGCTCGGTGTCGAGGTTCTCGCCGAGGAAGAGCTGCCTGCTGAACGAGCCGGTCGGCCGTTCGGCGATCAGCACCTCCGCCCCCTCGCCCGCCGCGGGCCGGCGTTCCGCCCTGACCGTCAGCACGTTCCGCTCGACGTCGAGGTCGATCGACTCGGGGTCCACACCGGGCAGGTCCAGTTCGACGACGAAGGTCTCGCCGTCCCGGTAGGCGTCCATCGGCAGAGCCGCCGGGCGGGCGGGTGCGCCCCACACCTGCTGGGCCAGCCGGTCGAGTTCACGGAAGGGGTCGGTTCGCATGAGCATCATGGCTCACTCCTTTCCCGGAAAGGGATGCACAAGCGACACCTCTTCTATAGCTCGCGGCACGTAAGTTGACAAGCCTCGACTCAACAAACTGGTCCGGTCGAGGGCCGGGCAGGTCCTCGCGGGGAATCCCCACGCGGAATCCCTCAGGCCGCGCCCCGCTGGTTGAACCGGTCCGCGGCCCGTTCGTTGAGGGCGCTCACCGCCTTCCGCAGACGCGGGGCGGGCGGCTGGTCCCAGGCTTCGACGGTGGCGCCCTCGGCCACTCCCGCGCCGTCGCCCTTGGGCAGCGCCCGGACCATCACCGACATCAACCGCGTGGTGGTCACCGGCGCCACGGCGTGCACCGTGGCGGCCAGCCGCGCGGCCGGCGTCAGCACGATCCGGGTGCGCCGCCGCTGGATGCCGGAGACGATGCGTTCCGCCGCGCGCTCGGCGTCCATGGTCACCAGCGGAGCGCCGGCCAGCGCCGAGAACCAGGCGTACTCGCGGCGTTTGTCGCCGCCGAAATAGGCGTGCAGGTGGGAGCCCGTACGCATCAGCCCCGGGTGGACCCCGGTGACGGTGACGCCGTGCGGCGACTCCTCCGCGTGCAGGCCCTCGGCGAGCGCGGCGACCGCCGCCTTGGCGCAGGAGTACGGCAGCAGGTGCGGCACCGCGAGCAGGCCGCCGATCGAGCCGATCAGGGCCAGCCGGCCGCCCGCGTCGCTGCGCCGCAGGTAGGGCAGGGATTCCAGAGCGGTGTTGAGGGCCCCGTGGAAGATGGAGTCCATCGCGTCCTGGAAGCCGTCGTGGCCGAGCGCGTCGGCGGGCCCGACCTGGATGATCCCGGCGTTGGCGATGACGATGTCGATGCCGCCGTCGCGCCGGGCCGTCTTCTCCAACTGGTCGCGCACCGCCGCGCGGTCGCGGACATCGCAGACGGCGCCGCGTACGGACCCGCCGGCGGTCTCGTCCAACCGCTCGACGGCCCGGTCGAGTTCGGCCTCGTCGCGGGCGAGCAGCACGACCTCGCAGCCGCGCCGGGCGAGCTGGCGGCCCAGGAGCATCCCCAGCCCGCGGGAGCCGCCCGCGACCACGGCGGTGAGCCCCTGGAGGGAGGGGGCGGCGGGAAACGTGCGCATGGCGGTCCCTTCCTGTCCGGGCGCGCTCAGGCGGAGCGGGGCGTGCCCCGGGGCCCGGGCGGTGCGGCCCGGCGCGTGCGCGGAGGTTGCGGATCGGGGGTGGGGCCCGGCACCGGCCCCGGTCCCGGCATCGGGTCCGGCGGGGGCGGCGGAGGCGGCACGGGGTCGGGCTCGTGGGGTGGTTGCGGCGTCGGCGGCGGTACGGGGCCCGGTTCCGGCGGAGGAACCGGCCCGGGTACCGGGTCGGGCTGGAGGGGGCCGGGTGGCTCCGGAGGCTGCGGCACGGTCATGAGGTGCCTCCCCTCGGACTGTGCTCGTTCGGGCGGGTGCGGGCCGGACGCCCACGTGCCCGGGGTGCCCGGTGCGCGCCGCGGATAACCTCCCGTCGCGCGATTCCGCGGGACGCGTACGGTCGGCGCTCCCGCGGGGCGGCGGTCAGCCGCGGACCGGTTCCCGCCAGCGCAGGATCGCGCCGAGTCCGCCGGCCGGTGCCTCGGCGGGGTCGCGTACCACCACCGCTTCGGCGCCGTTCGCGACGGCCGAACGCACCAGGGCGTCGTCGGCGCGTGCCGCGGCCGGATGGACCTCGCCCAGGTATTGCAGTTCGGAGCCGCGCACGGCGATCTGGTCGGGGTCCGGTCCCACCCAGACCTCGCGGCTCGCGTCGCGGCTGTCCGGGCTGACCAGCAAGGTGTCGATCCGGTGTTCGCGGGCCGCCGCGATGAGCGCGGGGACGCCGGCGGCGGCCTGCCGGGAGTGCTCCGCGCCGGGCTCGGCGCCCGCCCGGTAGCGGCCCGCCACCTCCGCGAGGTGTTCCCGCTCGTACATCGCGCGGACCTGGGCGATGTCCCGCTCCAGCTTCTCGCTCGCCGCACCGGCCGCGCGCCCCCCGTGCTCGGTTTCGAAGGTGACGGCGCGCAGCCGCTCGGGCAGCTTCTCGTGGACGGACCGGCGCTCGCGGGGATCGCCGACCAGCAGGATGACCTCGGCACCGCAGTTCTCGAACGCCTCCCGCGCCGCGCGGGCGATCTCGGCGGCGTTGTGCTCCCAGGTGTTCTCGACGCTCGCCTGGAAGCGGCGCTCGGACCAGTCGGCGCTCGCCGTGCGGTGCAACGGCCGCTCGGCGCCGGTGACGTGGCCGGCGTCGGCCCGGCCCGTGTCGCTGCGTACCTCGAAGTCCGCGCCGGAGCGGCTGACGTAGGCCACCAGACATACGGGATCGTCGCCGAACGCCTCGATGAGGGGGGTGATCCGGGGCAGCGGCGCCCAGGTGGCGAACGGCGCGGCGGGCGGCCCGGGCAGCGGGGTGTCGAGAACGACCTCGCCATGGGTGGCGAACAGCGCCCGTCCGGTGTGCGCCCCTGGCTCACCGGTGCGCAGGGCGGCCAGCGTTTCGTGCACGGCGCCGCAGGTGGCCTCGTCCGCGCCGAGTTCGAACAGCCGGTCGGCGATCGCGGTCGCCGTCAGCTCCTGCTGCTTGGCCGCGTCCTCCGTGCCGTGCGAAAGGTCGGCGTAGACCGACGCCCAGGGGCCGGGCCGCTCGATGACCGGTTGAAGGAGCGAGAGTCGCATGGCGCTGCCTCCTCGGATACTGCCGGGATTCCATCGGGACAGCGTCCCGGGTGCCCGTTATCGCATGCCGTATGCCCCTGACGGACACTGGTGTGGAAGGGGTGAATCTTCCCTTCGCGCGGTTGTTACGGCGAGGGGATAGAGGGCACTCGGTAGGCACTCAGCCAGCCTGCACGGAGAGAGGCGTGCCAGGTGTTGTCAGAGCGAAATCCTGGAGGGCGGAACGGCCATGGAACACGGCAGGGACAAGATCGGACCGGCCCGGGACGAGATGATGAAGAAGCAGATGCGCGGAGAGCTGACGGCGGATCGCGCGCTGCACACGGAGGAAGAACAAGAACTCCAACCGGCCGGCGAGGACCAGCCCCAGGTCACACGGTCGCTCGACGCCGCGCACATCGGCGGCACACCGCCCGGTATGACCGCCGAGGACGTCGGCACCCGGTCCGAACTCGCGCAACATCTGGGCCGGAGCGTCTACCCGGCCGACAAGACCGCGATCCTGAACACTCTGCGGCGCAACCACGCGCCGGACCGCCTGGTCGCGCTGGCCGAGCGGCTGCCGGAGAAGGAGCGGTTCACCAACGTGCAGGGCATCGCGGAGTCCCTGGGACTGGGCACCGAGGACCGCCGCGTCTGAAGGACATCGAGCGAGCGGAGCGGAGCGATGAGATTCGCCGACCGGCGCGAGGCCGGCCAAGTACTGGCGGACCGGGTACGTGCCTGGCAGCGGGCGGGTGACACCGGCGACGCGTTCGACCCGTTCGCCGCCCCGCTGCTGGTGGTGGCCCTGCCACGGGGCGGGGTACCGGTGGCGGCCGAGGTGGCGCGCGCCGTGGGCGCGCCCCTCGACGTACTCGTCGCCCGCAAGATCGGCATGCCGGGCGCCCCCGAGATCGGCGTCGGCGCGATCGTCGGCGAGGACCCGCCGGTGTTCGACCGGCAGGCGCTGGAGATGCTCGGCCTGTCCGAGGACCGCCTCGGGGCCGTCGTCGCCCATGAGCGGACCGAGTTGCACCGCAGGGAGGCCCTCTACCGGCGTGGCCTGCCCCCGCTGGAAGTACGGGGGAAGACCACCCTCCTCGTCGACGACGGGCTGGCCACCGGGGCGACGGCCCGCGCGGCGCTGCGCCATCTGCGGCGCCGGCACCCGGCCCGGCTGGTCCTGGCCGTCCCCGTATGCGATGCCGCTGCCGCCGCCGCGACACGTGGTGAGGCCGACGACCTGCTCTGCGCGTACCAGCCACCGGATTTCCGCGGCGTGGGCGAGTGGTACGAGAATTTCGACCAGGTGAAGGACAGCGAAGTCCTCAGCATTCTGCACGGGCTGGGCAGCGCGGTCTGATCCTTGTGATCGCATCCGGAGAAGGAGGGCAGCCATGTCCGACGACGCGATGGGCGACGAGGTGTATCAGCCGTCCGTATCCGACCCGCAGGACAACCCCGACGATCTCGACATGGAAGACGCTCTCGACGAGCCGGGGCTGGACGAAATTCTGGACCAGGGCTATTCACCGCCCGAACGGCCGCTCGCGGTGAACGGCGTCGGCACCACGGCACGCGAACAGCAGCAGCGGGAGAGCCTCGACCAGCGGCTGTCCGAGGAGGTCCCGGACATCGCGGCGCCCGACGGTGACGGGATCGGCGACCAGCCCGGCGGCGACGGCGAACCGATCGAAGAGATGGCCGGCGTGCAGCGCGCCGGGCGGCTGGTCGCCCTGGACGACGGCGTGCCGCCCCGGCAGACCGACGACGTCCTCGGCCGGGACGTGGGGATCGACGGCGGGGCCGCGTCGGCGGAGGAGGCCGCGGTGCATCTGACTCCGTACAACGGCGAGAGCGAGCCGGCGGGCGACGACGAGTGACCGGCGGACCCCGCGGACCCCAGGCCCCTAGGCTTCCGCGAGGACGCCGGCGCGCACCCGGTCGAAGGAACGCCGCAGCAGCCGGGAGACGTGCATCTGGGACACGCCCATCTCGGCGGCTATCTCCCGCTGCGTCATGTCGCGGAAGTACCGCAGGTAGAGGATGGTCCGCTCGCGCCGCGGCAGGCGGTGCAGGGCCGGGGTGGCCGCGATCCGCTGCTCGACGAGTCCGAGCGCGGGGTCGTCGGCGCCGAGCGTGTCGGCGAGGGTGCGCGGGCGGCCGGTGTCGGTGCCCAGCGGCCGCTCCAGCGACAGCGCGGTGAACGTTTCCTGCGCCTCCATCCCGAGCAGCACCTCCTCCTCGCTGAGGCCGGTGTGCGCGACCAGGTCGCGGGTGCTCGGCGTGGTCGCGCCGGGCCGCAGTTCCAGGTCCTTGTGGGCGCGGTAGACCTCCGTCCGCAGCTCCTGGGTGCGCCGGGGGACGTGGACCGCCCACAGGTCGTCGCGGAAGTGGCGCCGCAGTTCGCCCAGGATGGTGGGGACCGCGTAGCCGGCGAACGGCGTGCCGTTCTCGGGGTCGTAGCGGTCGACGGCCTTCAGCAGGCCGACGACGGCGATCTGGCGCAGGTCTTCGTCGTTCTCTCCCCGCCCGTGATAGCGGTGGGCCAGCCGGTGGGCGAGGGGGAGCCAGGCGCACACGATGTCCTCCCGCAGTTCGCGGCGGCGCGGCCCCTCGGGAAGGGCGGCCAGTTCGGCGAACGAGGCGGTGGTGTCCGGGACGTTCCGTCGGTGGGTGCCGCGGGCGGGGGTGTGCGAGGCCACGGGCCATCACTCCTTGCGAGCGGTAGGTGCGGACGGGTACGGGGGACGCCGCACGGTCACGGGCATCCCTGGAAGATCTGCGGGGTGGAGACGGTGAACAGGCCGCCGTCGGGGTCGCGGATGATCGCCTGGCAGCCCTGCCGGTCGGCGGTGGGCGTCACGGGCTGGACGATGCCGCCGGCGGCCACGGCGGACGCGGTGACCTTCTCGATGTCCTCGACGGGGAAGTGGACGTGCCAGCGGGGGCGGATGTGCGGGTCGGGAGCCGCTTCGACGCCGCCGCCGCGCAACGCGGCCACGGTCTGCACGCCGTCCCGCACGATCACCTCGTCGTATTCATAGGTGACCTCGCAGGTGCCCGGCTCATCGGAGGCCCACCCCAGGACCTCGGCGTAGAAGATGGCCGCGTCGAACGCGTCGCGGGTGCGCAGCTCCAGGCAGGCGGGCGCGGAGCCCTGCCCGATGCTCCAGGACAGGGTCTGGCCCTCCCAGACGCCGAAGACCGCGCCGTCGCGGTCGGCGGCGAGCGCGGCGCGCCCGTCGCCCAGTTCCAGGGGGCCGACGGCGACGGTGGCACCGCGCTCGCGGATCCGGGCCGCGATCTCATCGGCGCTCTCGACGGCGAAGTACGGCATCCAGGCCACCGCCACCCGCCAGCGGGGAGCGACGGCCCCGATGCCGGCGACCGGTTGACCGTCGGCGAAGGCGACGGAATGCTCCTCGCCCAGATCGTCGGGCCGGTAGGTCCAGCCCAGCACCTCCGCGTAGAAGTCCTGCGCGCGTCTCAGATCGTGCGTCATCAAACTCACCCAGCACGGCGCGCCGCGTACCGCGGCGACGGAGCCTGTGGCGGGGACCGTGGCCGACATGAGAATCCGCCTCCTGGTTTGGGCACCCCTCTTCACTGTGCCAGCCATGGCACGCGCGCGCATGGGCCGGACGCGCGGCGGCGGGCCGTCGCGGCCCGGTGCCCGGTCGCTCCGCGCCACGCCGACCCGGGCCCGAAGCTTGGTATCGCCCCGCCCATGGGGTGAACTCGGCGAGCGGTACGTCACCGGTGCGTCCGAGCCCCCGGCCTGCCTCCGGTGCGGTGCCGGTTCCCCTCCCCGGTCGCGCCGGTGATGCCGCACCCGTCCGGCGGACGGACACGGCGCTCGTGTGCAAGGGCGGGTACCCTCCCCCGTCGGCCGGACACCTCCTCCTTCGCCCTGCTTCCCTGGTGATCACGCCAGGATTGGCACCTTCGGGGAGGGGTACCCGGGCCGCATGGAGACGTCGAAATGGGAACTGGCCGCCGGCCAGAACATGAGCGTCATGAGTTTCCTCGTCGTGGGGCTGGTCATCGTTGCCGTGCTCCTCGCCGCCTTCGTCTGGGGCCGTCGGCGCCGGGCACGCGCGCCGCTTCCGCCCCTGCCGCACGAGCAGCCGACGCTGCCGGAGGGCGGGCCCGTCGGGGACGTCATCGAAGCGCGTGAACCCGATCCCGTTCCCGAACACGAGAACCGGCTCACTCCGCACGAGCTGAAGGGGCACGGCACGGTCGGCTCGCGGGCGAGCGCGTCGCGGGAGCGCCGGAAGTGGAATGACGATTCGGGAGGTTCGTTCGGCAGCGGGGGTGCCGGGACCTGAGGCACGGGAGAGGCTGTTCTTGTGCGCAGCGTCGGTGTGGAGGAGGAACTCCTCCTGGTGGACGCGGAGACCGGTGAGCCGCGCTCGCTGAGCGCCGCCGTGCTGGCGGTCGTCGCCCGGTGCGGCCGGCCGGCCCAGCCGTTCGTGAAGGAACTCCAGTCCGAGCAACTGGAATTCGCCACCCATCCGCAGACCGGCATGGCGGAGCTGGCGGCGGAGATCGCGGGCTGGCGCAAGGAGGCGGCCGCCCACGCGGGACAGCTCGGAGGCGCCGTGGTGGCGCTGGCCACCTCGCCCCTGCCGGTACGGCCCACCCTGACTCCCGGCGAGCGGTACCGGTGGATGCGGGAGCAGTACGGGCTGACCGCGCAGGAGCAGCTCACCTGCGGCTGCCACGTCCATGTGTCGGTGGAGTCCGACGAGGAGGGCACCGCGGTCCTGGACCGTATCCGGCCCTGGACGTCGGTCCTTCTGGCGCTCAGCGCCAATTCGCCGTTCTGGCAGGGCCGGGACAGCCAGTACAGCAGCTACCGCAGCCGGGTGTGGTCGCGCTGGCCGTCGGCGGGGCCGGTGGAGGTGTTCGGGTCCCCCGAGCGCTATCACGAGGAAGTCCGGTCGATGATCGACACCGGCGTCCTGCGGGACGAGGGGATGATCTATTTCGACGCCCGGCTCTCGCGGAATTTCCCGACGGTCGAGATCCGGGTGGCGGATGTGTGCCTGGAGGCGGCCACCACGGTCCTGGTGGCCGCCCTGGCGCGCGGGCTGGTGGAGACCGCGGCGCGCGAATGGCGCGCGGGCGGCGGTCCGGCCGGCCACGGGGTGGGGCTGCTGCGGCTGGCGGCGTGGCGGGCGGCCCGGTCGGGGCTGGACGAGGGGCTGGTGCATCCCGTCACCTCGCTGCCCGAGCCCGCGGAGACCGTCGTCGCGGCCTTGTTCTCCCATGTGCGGGAGGCGTTGGAGGACGTCGGCGACCTGGAACTGGTCCAGGAGGAGCTGGCCCGGCTGCTGGCGGCGGGCAACGGTGCGCGAATCCAGCGGGGGCTGCTGCGCGCGACCGGTTCGCTGGCGGCGGTGGTTTCGGCGTGTGCCCGCAAGACCCTCGGCTGAGGTACGTCCGGGCGGCGGGCGGGGACGGTGGTACCGCCGGTAGCCGGACCGGGCCGAGCGCCCGTCACTCCCCGGCCACCACGCGCACCGTTCTCAGCGCCGGGTCCGCGGCGTCGGGAAGGTTCATCCCGCCCTCGATGCCGCTCGTCAGATAGCGCAGGACGGTGTCCGTGAGGCGCTCGCCGGGCAGCGCGGCGGGAATTCCCGGCGGATAGGGCGTCAGCATCTCCGCGGCCACCAGTCCGCCGGCCTCCTCGACGGGTACGTCCTCGACCGGGCCGAAGTAGGCGTCCCGCGGCAGGCAGCTCTGGTCCAACCGCATCCCGCCGGGCGTCGGCACGGCGATGTGCCGGGCCGGGCGCAGGGCGTCGGCGTGGCGGACGAGGTCGCGCAGGGCGTCGAGCAGCGGGCGGACGGTGTCGTCATCGTCGGCGTGGGTCAGTTGGGTGCTGATCCTGCGGTGGTCGGCCAGGTGGGTGTCGATGCCATGGTGTGCGCGCAGCCAGTCCGCCGCGCGGTAGCCGCTGGTGTCCAGGGCGCTGACATCGATCACCACCGGGAGCGGATCGAGGGCGGCCGCCCGCCCGGGGCCGCGGAAGTCGGCCCGGTCGTTGACGTGCAGCCCGTCGAGCTTCTCGATCCGGGCGCGGGTGCGCGCGGCCAGGTCCAGGGCGTGTCCCATCAGGTGGTGGCCGTGCTGGACCATCTGGCGCCGCCAGCCGTCCATTCCGGCGTAGAGGAGCACCGAGGGGCTGGTGGTGCCCAGCAGGTCGGCGCGTGATTTCAGGACGGCCGGGTCGATGAGGCCGCCCTGGAGGTGGAAGACGGAGCCCTGTTCGAGTCCGCTGCCCATTTTGTGGATGCTGGTGACGCAGACGTCGGCGCCCGCGTCCATCGCCCAGGCCGGCAGCTCCGGGTGGAAGGGCAGATGGGCGCCCCACGCCTCGTCGACGATGAGCGGGCGCGAACGCCGGTGGCACACCTCGGCGAGCGCGCTCAGATCGGCGCAACTGCCGTACGGTGTCGGGCTGGTGACCAGGGCGCCTTGGGCGTCGGGGTGCTCGGCGAACGCCTCCTCGTACCGCTCGGGGGGCGGGGGGTGGGCCAGCCGCCGCTCCGCGTCCCACAGCGGGTCGACCCAGACGGGCCGCACGCCGGAGAGGATCAGTCCCGAGACGACGGATTTGTGGGCGTCCCGGCCCACCAGCAGCTTCTGGTGCGGGCCGGCCACCGCCAGCATCGCGGCCTTGACCGACAGCGAGCTGCCGCAGGTGGAGAAGAAGGTGTGCTCGGCGTGGACGGCGTCCGCCATCAGGGCCTCGGCGCGCTCCAGCACGCGGCCGGTGGTCCGCCGGTCGTCGAGGCCGCCGGAGGCGAGGAGGTCGCCGTGGAAGACGGCGTCGCCGAGCACGTCGCGGACCCGGGGGTCGGCGCCGCGTGCGTGTTTGTGGCCGGGCGGCGTGAAAGCGAGCCGGCCTGCTTTCCGGTACTGGGCCAGCGCTTCGAGCACCGGCGCCTGAGTGTGATCGACGGCCATGGGAGGACGCGTGCCCGGGCGGGACCGGGTCAATCACCGTGCGGCGGCGACCGGTGGGTGGGAGGTCCCTCGGCGGCCGACCGGCGGCCCGGTCCACCCGGCCGGAACAGCCCGGTGTGCCCGGTTCGCCGTCGGGTACCCGCCGTCAGGGTGGCCGGCGAGAGGCCACCCGGCCCTGGTGCGGCGCGTTCGATGGCGCGCCCCGGTGGCGCTCGTGCCACCGTCGGCAGGGTGTGGCGAGATACGCGAGCGGAGGCGAGACATGGCGTTCGGTGGCCCGGTGGCCCGTGCCTGGCGGCATTGGCGGCGACCGAGGGATCTGCCCGTCCCCCGGCGTTCGGTCGGTGTGGAGGACGCCAACCGCCGGTTCCTCCTGTACGGCGTGCTGCCGCTGTGGTTCGTGCCGTCGGTGGCCGACTGGTTCATGCACCGGCGGACCCGCATCGAGGACACCACCGGGACGCGGGAGTCGGTGTTGCACGCGCTGATGATGACGGAGGCCGGCGTGCCCGTGCTGATGGGCCTGCTGGCGAAGGTCAATCCGCTGGTGCTGTCGGTGATGGGCGGCGCCGCGCTCGTGCACGGCGCGACGGCGGTGTGGGATGTGACGATGGCGACCGAGGACCGGGAGGTGCGCCCGGCGGAGCAGCACGTGCACAGCTTCCTCGAAGTCCTGCCGCTCGCCGCGCTGGCGTTCACCTGCTGTCTGCATCCCGACCAGGTCCGCGCGGCGCTGCGCGGCGGCCGGGGCGCCGACGACTGGCAACTGCTGCCGAAGGACAATCCCCTGTCGTTGTCCTATCTGGCCGGTCTGTCGCTGGCCATCGGCGCGTTCGTCGCACTGCCGTACGGCGAGGAGCTGACGCGCTGCGTCAAGGCGGCCCGGGCCGACGCCGGATGACACGGCAGAGGCCGAGGGGCGCCGCCCGCCGGGGCTTCCCCGGTGGGGCGCCCGCCGCGCTGGCCGTCCCGCGGATTCTCGCGCCGGAGATCCAGGGGCCCGAGGACGTGGTGGCCGACGCGGAGGGCCGGCTGCTGGCGGGCGCCGCGGACGGTGCGATCTGGCGGCTGACCCTGGCGCCCGGTGGCCCGGTGGCCCGTACCGACCGGGCGGAGGTGGTGGCGCGCACCGGCGGCCGGCCGCTCGGCCTGGAGTGCGCCCCCGACGGCGGGCTGCTGGTGTGTGACGCGCGGCGCGGTCTGCTGCGCGTCGATCCGCGCGACGGGGCGGTACGGGTGCTGGCCGACGAGGTGGCGGGCGCGCCGCTGCGGTTCTGCAGCAACGCCGCCGCGGCGTCGGACGGCACGGTGTACGTCACGGTCTCCAGCCGCCGCTACGGCCTTCAGGAATGGCTGGGCGACATCCTGGAAGGCACCGGGACCGGGCAGTTGCTGCGGCTGCGGCCGGGCGGCGTGCCGGAGGTGCTGGTGGACGGTCTGCGGTTCGCCAACGGCGTCGCCCTGGCGGCGGACGAGTCCTTCGTCGCGGTGGCCGAGAGCGGCGCCTACCGGGTCGGCCGCTTCTGGCTGACCGGTCCGCGCGCCGGCCGCTACGACGTCCTGGTGCGGGACCTGCCGGGCTTCCCCGACAACCTCTCGCGCGATCCGGGCGGGCTGCTCTGGGTCGCGCTGGCCGGGCCCCGTGAGCCGGTGGTGGACGCGCTGCACCGGACGCCCCCGGCGGTGCGGCGGGCCACGTGGGCGGCGGTGCGCCCGTTCGGCCCGCGGCCGCGCCGTACCGCGCGGATCGTGGCGCTCGGCCCGGACGGCGAGGCGGTCTGCGACCTGCGGCGGCGCAGGTCCTCGTACCGCATGGTCACGAGCGTCTGCCGGCGCGGCCGGCGGCTGTTCCTGGGCAGCGTGCTGGAGCGCGGCATCGCCGTCTGCGACCTGCCGGAGCCGCCCCCGCCCGCCGCCCGCTGACTCCCCGCCCCGGGCGTTTGCCGCCCTCGGCCACGGGAACCCGGGGCTGCGCGGCACCCGGCTGCCGACCGCCGCGAAGGAGAGCGTGATGCGCGCACTGACCTGGCACGGGAAGCGGGACGTCCGCGTGGACACCGTGCCCGATCCGCGGCTCGAAGAGCCCACCGACATCCTGGTCAGGGTCACCTCCACCGGGATCTGCGGGTCGGATCTCCACCTCTACGAGGTCATGGGGCCGTTTCTCGACGTCGGCGACATCCTCGGCCACGAGGCCATGGGGATCGTCGAGGAGGTCGGCCCGGAGGTCACGGCGCTGTCCCCCGGCGACCGGGTGGTGGTGCCGTTCAACGTCTCGTGCGGGGAGTGCTGGATGTGCGGGCAGGGCCTGCACTCCCAGTGCGAGACGACCCAGGTGCGCGAGCGCGGTATGGGCGCGGCCCTCTTCGGCTACACCAAGCTCTACGGCCAGGTGCCGGGCGGGCAGGCCGAACACCTGCGGGTGCCGTTCGGCAACACGCTGCCGGTGAAGGTCGCGCACGCCGCGCCGGACGAACGGTATGTCTACCTCTCCGACGTGCTGCCCACCGCCTGGCAGGCGGTCGCCTACGCCGGCATCCCCCAGGGCGGGAGCGTCACCGTTCTCGGGCTGGGCCCGATCGGTGACATGGCGGCGCGGATCGCGCTGCACCGGGGCGCCGGCCAGGTCATCGGCGTGGACCTGGTGCCCGAGCGGCTGGCCAGGGCCCGCGCGCGGGGTGTGCACACCCTGGACGTGAACGAACTCGGCACGCGGGTCGGGGACGAGGTCCGGCGGCTGACGCGGGGCCGGGGTACCGACGCCGTGATCGAGGCCGTCGGCATGGAGGCGCACGGCGCGCCCGGGGTGAAGGCCGCCCAGCAGCTCGTGGGGCTGCTGCCGGACGCGCTCGCCGAGAAGCTCATGGGGCGGGCCGGCGTGGACCGCATGGCGGCGTTCCACACCGCCGTCGACGCCGTGCGGCGGGGCGGCACGATCTCCGTCGTCGGCGTCTACGGCGGGGCGATGGATCCGCTGCCGCTGCTGACGATGTTCGACAAGCAGATCCAGTTGCGGATGGGCCAGGCCAACGTCCGGCGGTGGGTCGACGCCATCCTGCCGCTGCTGACCGACGAGGATCCGCTCGGCGTGGAGGGTTTCGCCACGCACCAACTGCCGCTGGAGGAGGGGCCGCAGGCGTACAAGGCGTTCCAGGCCAAGCAGGACGGCATGATCAAGACACTGTTGATTCCGTGAGGCGGTGATCAGGTGAACGGCCACCCCGCGCCCGGTTCCGGGCCGTCGCCGCGGACGCGGTCGGCCCGGGCGGCGGTCTTCGACATCGACGGCACCCTCACCGACACCAACTACCTGCACACGGTGGCCTGGTGGGAGGCCCTGCACCAGGCCGGTCACCGGGTGCCGATGCGGGAGATCCACCATTGCATCGGGATGGACGCGCCGCACCTGCTGGAGCGGCTCCTGGGCCGCGACCGCCGCACCGACCAGGACAAGGCGATCTCCGACGCGCACACGACGCTCTACGCCACCTGGCGCGACCGCCTGCCCGCGCTGGACGGCGCGGCCGAACTGCTGCGTACGCTCGCCGGCCGCGGCTGGCGCGTCGTCCTCGCCACGTCCGCGAAGGAGTCCGAACTCGCCGCGCTGCGGCGGGCGTTGGACGCCGACGACGCGATCGTCGCGGTCACCGGCGCCGATGACGTGGAGAGCGGCAAGCCCGCGCCCGACCTGGTGCGGGCCGCGCTGGAGCACGCCGGGGTGCCGGCCGAGCGGGCGGTGTTCGTCGGCGACTCGGTCTGGGACGTCGAGGCGGCGTCCCGGGTCGGTGTCCGCTGCGTCGCCGTGCTGTCCGGCGGGATCAGCCGTGGTGAGCTCACCGAGGCGGGCGCCGTCGCGGTGTACGAGAACGTGTCGGCGCTGCTGGCGGAGTTGGACGGCAGTCCGCTGGGCGGCTGAGCGGCGGGCGGCCGCGCGCGCGTCACGCCTCCTCGGCGGCCACCTGCCCGAGGGTGCGGCCGGTGCGGACGGAGCGGGCGCGCCAGGGGTCGGGGGTGTGGTAGCGGCCCGCCTGGTCGTCCTTTTCCTTCACCAGCAGCCAGGACTCGCGGCCCTCGGGCCCCTGGGCGGTGCGGAAGCGGGTGAGGGCGTAGGCGCCGTGGAGTTTCCTGCCGTCGAGCCGGAAGGAGGCGTGGCCCTGTTCCAGTGACTGGCCGAAGGTGAGGGTGCGGCCCTTCCTGGTCCGCGGCAGGGGGTGGTAGACGCCCTCGTCCCAGACGATGACGGTGCCCCCGCCGTACTCCCCCGCCGGGATGACGCCCTCGAAGTGCCGGTATTCCATCGGGTGGTCCTCGGTGGGCACGGCGAGCCGTTTGTCGTGCGGGTCGCCGGAGGGGCCCTTGGGGACCGACCACGACTTCAGTACGCCGTCGACCTCCAGGCGGAAGTCGAAGTGCATTCTTCGCGCGTCGTGGATCTGTACGACGAAGCAGGGGCTGCCGGCGGCGGGCGCGGGTCCGCCCGCCGGTTCCCGCGTCCGGTCGAAATGCCGTTTGCCGCGGTAGGTCTCCAGGGGATCGCTGCCGCTCACGTGCCCTCCCTTCGTGGCGGTGGCCGCCTCTTTCACTGTGCCGCCTTTCGCCGCGCCGCGCCGCCGGTGGGCGGGCGGCGGCGAAAAGCACGGAATTCATGTGTAGGGGCGGCCGCACCGGTAACCCGTCTTCCACCCGGCACTCGTGGGCAGGAGTGATCACGATGGCGATGTGCGAAGTCTGTGGAAACGACTATCCGATGGCCTTCGAAGTGAAGACGGCCGGAGTGATTCACACGTTCGACAGCTTCGAATGTGCCGCGCATATGCTCGCGCCGGTCTGCGACAACTGCAAGTGCCGCATTCTCGGCCACGGCCTTCAGTCCGACGGCCAGTTCTTCTGCTGCGCGCACTGCGCCCGGATGCGCGGTGTCACCGAACTCGCCGACAGTTCCTGACCGGGCCCGTACGCGCCGACCTGCCGCGCCGCCGCGGAGGCAGACCGCGGCGGCGCGCGCCGTGCGCCGGTCCGTCGCCCGCACTCAGCACCCCACCGCATCGACCGCATCGACCGCAGGAGTATTCCGTGAATCGACGTCGTCCCCGGATCGTGATCGTCGGCGCCGGCTTCGCCGGCTATCAATGTGCCCGTTCGCTCGCCAAGCGGGCCAAGGGCGCCGCCGAAATCGTACTGATCAATCCGAACGACTACTTTCTGTACGTGCCGCTGCTGCCGGAAGTGGCCGCCGGAATCCTCGAACCCCGCCGGATCTCGGTCTCGCTCACCGGAACGCTGCCGGGCGTCCGGCTCGTGCTCGGGCACGCCGACGAGGTCGATCTGGACGGCCGGCGGGTGCACTTCACCGATCCCGAGGGCCGGGAGAGCTCCCTGGCCTACGACCGCCTGGTGCTGACCGTCGGCAGCGTCAACAAGCTGCTGCCCGTTCCGGGCGTCGCCGAGCACGCCCACGGTTTCCGCGGTATGCCCGAGGCGCTGTATCTGCGCGACCACCTCACCCGCCAGATCGAGCTGGCGGGCGCGACCGAGGACGCGGCGGAGCGGGCCGCCCGGACCACGTTCGTGGTCGTGGGGGCCGGCTACACCGGTACCGAAGTCGCCGCCCACGGCACGCTGTTCACCGATGCCCTGGCCCGCCAGAACGCCGGTCTGGGAGACGGTCTGCGGCCCCGCTGGCTGTTGCTGGACCTCGCCGACCGGATCCTGCCCGAACTCGACGAGCGCCTGTCGCGGACCGCCGACCGGGTCCTGCGCGGCCGCGGCGTGGAGGTCCGGACCAAGACGTCGGTCAAGGAGGCCACCCCGGACGGGGTGCTGCTGGACGACGGCGACTTCGTCCCCAGCCGGTCGCTGATCTGGTGCGTGGGCGTGCGCCCGGACCCGCTCGTCGCGTCGATGGGCCTGCCCACCGACAAGGGCCGGCTGTGCGTCGACGCCTACCTCCGGGTGCCCGGCAGGCCGGAGGTCTTCGCCTGCGGTGACGCCGCGGCCGTACCGGATCTGACCCGTCCCGGCGAGGTCACGCCGATGACCGCCCAGCACGCCCACCGCCAGGGCAAGGTCGCGGCGCACAACGTGGCGGCGTCCTGCGGTCAGGGCGAGCCGCGCCGGTACGAACACCACGACCTGGGGTTCATGGTCGACCTCGGCGGGGTCCAGGCCGCCGCGAACCCGCTGCACGTGCCGCTGTCCGGCCCGCTCGCGAGCGCCGTCACCCGCGGCTACCACCTGATGGCGATGCCCGGCAACCGTGTCCGGGTGGCCGCCGACTGGCTCCTGGACGCCGCGCTGCCCCGTCAGGGCGTACAGCTCGGCCTGGTGCGTTCCTGGTCGGTGCCGCTGGACACCGCCACACCGGAGCTGCCGCGGATCCCCGACCGTGCCGGGCGGACGGGGTGAGACGCCCGGCCCGCCGGGGACCGCCGGCCGCCCGATGGGGCCGAGTGGCTCATGCCGCGACCCCGTGGACGCCGCCCACCCTTGAGGTGGGGCCGGGTTCGCCGGGCACCGTCGTCAGGCCAGGCGCCCCGCCGCAGTGGTGGGCGGCCGGCGCCACCCCCGCAACGACCCCCGTCGGAAACGGAGCGAGGCCATGAAGGACATCATCACCGTCGGCCTGGACGGCAAACCGGAGTCGGTGTCCGCCGCCCTGTGGGCCGCCCATGAGGCGCGGCTGCGGCACGCGCGGCTGCGGCTGCTGCACGCGTGGGTGCTGCTCGTACCGGAGCCCGAGCCGCACATCCCCGACGAGCCGCCCCCGCAACAGAACTACTGGCCGCACCGGATCGTGGACGAGGCCGAGGCGGCGGTACGCGAGCGCTGCCCCGACGTGCCCGTGGACCAGGAACTCGTCGCGGAGGAGCCGCTCAAGGCCCTGCTGGACGCCGCCGAGCAGTCCGACCTGCTGGTCCTGGGCTCCCGCGACCTGGGCCCCGTCGCCCGCTACACCCTCGGTGAGCTGGGACTGCAAGTGGTCGCGCACGCCCCCGTGCCCGCGGTGCTGGTGCGCTCCCGGCAGGAGGTCGAGCCGACCGGCGGGGAGGGCGATGTGGCGGTCGGGGTGAGCCTGCACGAGCCGTGCGACTCGATGCTGACGTTCGCCTTCGAAAGCGCCGCGCGGCGCGGCGCCACACTGCGCGCCGTGCACGGCCGGCACCTTCCGGCGCACGCGTACAACCGGGGCGGTGGCGTGGAGCCGTACGCCGCGGAGGAGGCCGCGCGGATCGCCCGGAGCGAGCTGGCCGAGGCGCTGCTGCCGTGGCGGGAGAAGTTCCCCGACGTGCGGGTGGAGGAGCGCATGGACATGGTCAGCCCGGCCGACGCGCTGCTGCGCGACGCGGCGGGCGCCGGGCTGCTCGTCGTCGGCCGCCGCCACAAGCGTCACCTGCTGGCACCCCGGATCGGGCACATGGTGCAGGCCGCGGTGCACCACGCCCCCTGCCCGGTCGCGGTGGTCCCGCACGAGTGACCCGCCGGCGCCGATCGAGGAAGGGAGAAGATCCGCGATGACCAACGACGCGAGAGGGCCGGGCCCGGCCCCCGGCGACCTGGGCCGCCGGGCGGTGATGCGCCGTGAACAACTGGGGTTGACCCGCGAGGAGGTGGCGGCGCGGGCGGCCGCCGCCCCCGGCTACCTGGAGTACGTCGAGGAGCACGCGGCCACGCCCGGCATCGGCTTCCTGCTGCGCCTGGCCGCCGCCCTGGACACCACCGTCGCCGAGCTGACCGGCGGTACGGCGGAACTCCCGGCGGGCTTCGGGCGGGCCGGCAGCCACCCCGAGGTGCTGGAGCTGAGCGCCGCGGAATGCCGGGAGCGGCTCTCCGGGCACGGGGTGGGCCGCGTCGCCCTGACCGTGGACGGCTCCCCCGCCGTCTTTCCCGTCAACTACACGGTCGCGGGTGAGCTGATCGGCTACCGCACCGCGCCGGGCAGCGGCCCCGCCGAGGCCGCCGGGCAGGAAGTGGCACTGGAGGTCGACCACATCGACGATGCCTTCAGCCAGGGCTGGAGCGTCCTGGTCGTGGGCCCGGCCCATGCGGTGACCGACCTGGACGAAGCGCTCGCGCTGGAGGAAAACGCCTTCACGGCCCCCTGGGCGGGCGGCGGGCGCCAGCGGTGGATCGCCATCCGCCCGAGCCGGATCACCGGGCGCCGGATCCGGGTCCAGGGTCTGCGCACCCCCTCGGGTGGCCCCTCCGCGATGGGGCATCACGTCTCGGCGCGGTGAGGAGGTACCGGTGCGGGGCTGACGGTGGCAGGGCCGACACCGGCCGCGCGACCGGGCGCGGCCGCGTGAGGAACGGAGGCAGAGCATGGCCAGGAACGTGGAGTGGGACGTCCGTCTGTACCTCTCCGAGGAGGACGGCAGGACCCGGGCCCGGGTGGTGCTGAACACCGGCACCACGACGCTGACCGGGCAGGGCACCGCCCGATGCAATCCCGAGGACGTCGACATCCCCCAGATCGGGGACGAGCTGGCGGCCGGGCGGGCGATGCACAACCTCGCCGGGAAGCTGATGCGGGTGGCCGACCGCGATCTGGAGGGCGTCGGCGCCGCGCCGCCCGGCGGCGGCCCGACGACGACCGCCTACGGCTGGACGGACGCGATGTCCTGAGCGGACCCGGCGGGCGGAGACGGGCACGCGGGCGGGCGGTCTCCGGCGGACGGTCTCAGCGGGCGCGCGGAAGGAGCCGCCATGTCGGACGCCACCACCACCGACCTGTACGAAGTGACGATGGCGCTGTCCTACCTGCGGGAAGGCATGACGAAGCCCGCCACTTTCGACTGCTTCGTGCGGGACCTGCCCGCGGACCGGGGTTTCCTCGTCGCCGCCGGGGTGCGGTCCGCACTCGACTACCTGTCCGCCTTCCGGGTACGCCCCGACGACGTGGAGGTCTTCGCCGAAGTGCTGCGGCGGCCCGCGCGCGACCTGGCGCCGCTGCGCAACCTGCGCTTCACCGGCGAGGTGCGGGCCGTCCCCGAGGGCCGGGTCGTGCCGGCCGGGGTTCCGCTGCTGGAGATCACCGCGCCGCTCCCGCAGGCCCAGCTCGTCGAGACGTTCGTGCTCAACCAGCTCAACCACCAGACCGCCGTGGCGTCGAAGTGCGCGCGGTGCGTCCTGGCCGCGCGGGGCCGTCCGGTGGTGGACTTCTCGCTGCGCCGCACCCAGGGGACGGCCGCCGGCTTCCAGGCGGCCCGTCTGAGCGCACTGACCGGTTTCGCGGGCACCAGCAATGTCGCGGCGGCCCACGCCGAGGGGCTGACGGCCGTCGGCACGATGGCGCACTCCTACATCGAGGCGTTCGAGGACGAGGAGGCGGCGTTCACCGCCTTCGCGCGCTCCCACCCCGGCCCGCTGACGTTCCTGGTGGACACCTACGACACCGAGTCGGGCGTCGCGGCGGCGGCGCGCGTCCTGCACGCGCTGGACCGCGCGGAGGGTGCGGCGATCCGTCTGGACAGCGGGGACCTGGCGGCGCTCGCGTTCCGGGCGCGCGCGATCCTGGACAACGCGGACCTGCCCGGCGTGCGGATCATCGCGAGCGGCGGGCTGGACGAGTTCGGCGTGGCGGACCTGGTGCGCGCGGGCGCCCCGATCGACGTCTTCGCGGTGGGCACCCACGTCGGCGTCAGCGCCGACGCCCCGTATCTGGACTCGGCCTACAAGCTGGTCGAGTACGACGGCCGGCCGGTGATGAAGCTGTCGTCGGCGAAGGTCAGCTCCCCGGGCCGCAAGCAGGTCTTCCGGCGGCCCGGCCAGGCCGATCTGATCGCTCTGGCCGACGAGGAGCCGCCCGCGGACGGTGAGCCGCTGCTGGTCACGATGATGCGGGACGGGACGCCGTGCGGTCCCCGCGACGGGCTCGCGGACGCGCGGCGGCGGCTGGAGGCGGATCTGGCGTGGCTGCCCGAGAGCGCCCGGCTCATCCGGTCGCCGACGCCCATCGAGACGCGGGTCTCGGCGGCGCTGACCGGGCTGACGGAAAGGGTCCACCGGCGGGTCGAGCGGGCGGCGCTGACGTTCGGCCCCGCTGCCGGGCGGTGAGCGCGGTACGAGAGCGCGGTACGAGAGCGCGGTACGACGGCGGGCGTCCGCCGCTCGCGGGTGCCGGCGCCCGTCGTTCATCCGGTCTGCGGGGGGTCGTCGCTCACCTGGTCTGCGGTACGACCGCGACGGGGCAGTCGGCGTGGTGCAGGACGCCGTGCACGGTGGCGCCGAGCTGGAGGCCGAGATGGCCCTCGCGGCGCCGGGCACCGACGACGAGCAGATCGGCGGCGGCCGAGCGCTGGGTGAGCACCTTGGGGGCGGGGCCTTCGAGGGTGACCCGACGCAGCCGCACCGTCGGGTGGTCGTCGGCGGCGTCGCCGAGCGCCTGGTCGAGCAGGACCGCGGCGCGCTCCTCGTGGTAGCGGGCCGGCTCTCCGGCGAGCAGCGGATGGTCAGGGGGCTGGTGCGCGGGGCTGCGCCAGGCGCGGACGGCGTCCAGGGCGCAACCGCGGGCCTCGGCCTCGCGCAGCGCGAAGCGGACCGGCTCCGTCCCTTTGGCCGCCTCGCCGACCCCGAGCAGGACCCGCTCGTGCTTCCGCTCCACAGCGGCCCGGTCACCGCGCACCACGATCACCGGGCAGCCGGCCCTCGCCGCCACGGACAGGCTGACCGACCCCAGCAGGAGCCCGGCGAACGCGCCGCGGCCCCGGCAGCCCAGGATCACCGACGACGCGTAACGCCCCTCGCGCAGCAGCGCGGTCCGCGGGTCCTCGGCGAGGATCTGCGCCGAGATCCGCAGGTGCGGGTCGCGCTGGTGGGCGCGCTCGACGGCGGTGTGGATGACGGTGTCGGCGACCTCCTCGTGGTCGGGGCGGCCGAGGACGGGGGCGAGCGCCGCGCCCTCGTAGCGCTCCCATCGCGACGCGTGGACGATCCGCAGCGGCAGGCCGTGCAGCGCCGCCTCGTCCACCGCCCAGTCCAGTGCCCGCAGCGCGGGCTCCGATCCGTCGACGCCTGCGACCAGGGGCAGTTGCACCGTCCCCACCGCCTTCCTCTTCGGCGTTCCGGCCGGGCCCGGTGCGTTCCGGCCGGGTTTCCCGGCGGTGCCGGTCAGACCGGTCCGGACCCGTCGTGGGCGCCGGGCGGGCCGTACAGGTCGAGCAGATGCCGCCGGGTCGACTGGAGGCGGTGGGCGACCACGTCGAGCACCCGGTGGGTCAGCGCGAGGCCGAGGACGGGGTCCGCCTCGCACAGCGCGCGGACCGCCGTCGCGTCGAACTCGTGGGCGCGTACGGGGCTGAGCGACTCCGCGCCCAGGCGCCAGGTGAACGGCGGGACGAACCAGGACCAGCCCAGCAGGTCCCCGTGGCCGAGCGTCTCGACGGTCGCCGGGCGCCGGCCGCGTACCTGGAGGTCGAGGGTGACCGAGCCGGTGCGGATGATCCAGAACCGGTCGGCGAGACCGCCCTCCTCGAAGATCCGGGTTCCGGCGTCGAAGGAGACGTCGTGAGCGAAGCGCAGCAGACGGTCGCGCCCTTCGGGGGGCAGGACGCTGAGCAGTGCGGTGGTCATGGCAGTCCTCCAGGTGTCCGCCGGCGACGGCACGGGCGGCCGGCCGCCACCGGTCCCTCCAGCGTGCGCGGCCGCGGCCCGGCCGGGCAGGGGCTGTTCGGCGCGACCCGTGGCCCGAAAGACCCATGGGTTGCGCCGGCCGGGGTCCGCGGGACGTGCTCGTCGGCCCCGGCGGCTACGGTGGAAACGCGGCCCCGCCCGGGCGCGGGGCGCGACGGAGGCATGGGTTGCGCGACGACGACCGGAGCGGTCACCACGACGGCGCGCGGCGGCACCTGGACGCGCTGCCGGAGGATCTGCACGAGCGCCTGGAGGCCGTGCAGCGGCACTCCGGCCCGGCCGCGCACCTGCTGCTCGAAGCGGTGCTGTCGGTGGGCAAGGGGCTGGAGCTGCCGCAGATGCTGCGCCGGATCGTGGAGGCGGCGGTGGTGCTGGTCGACGCCGAGTACGGCGCGCTGGGCGTGGTGGGCGGCGACAGCGGGCTCGCGCAGTTCCTGACGGTGGGCGTCAGCGAGGAGCAGGAACGCGCCATCGGCCCGCACCCGGCCGGGCACGGCATCCTCGGCGAGCTGATCCGCCGCCCCGAGCCGCTGCGGCTGGCGGAACTGTCCGAGCATCCGGCGTCCTACGGATTCCCGCCGCACCATCCGCCGATGCACTCCTTCCTCGGGGTGCCCATCCGGGTGCGGGACGAGGTGTTCGGCAATCTGTACCTCACCGAGAAGCGGGGCGGCGGCCAGTTCGACGACGAGGACGAGACGGTGTTGTCGACGCTCGCGGTCGCGGCGGGTGTGGCCATCGAGAACGCCCGGCTGTACGAGGAGGCCCGCTACCGCCAGCGGTGGCTGGAGGCCAACGGCGAGATCGTCGCCAGTCTCCTGCCCGGCGCGGACGAGATGCACGTGCTGGGCATGATCGTCGACCACGCGGTGCGTATTCTCGCCGCCGACCTCGGGGTGCTGGCGCTGCCCCTGGAGACCGGCGGTCTGCGGGTGGTGCTGGCGTCCGGCGTGGACGCCGAGGAGCACCGCGGGCTGGTGCTGCCGGACGAGGGCTCCTTCGTCGGGGCGGCGCTCGCCGCGGCCAAGCCGCTCATCAGCGTCGATGTCGAGCACGATCCGCGGATCACGGTGGGTCCGCCGCGCTGGCGGGGGCTGGGGCCGGCCGTCGCCGTCCCGATGATCACTGGTGAGCGGGTGCGGGGAGTGCTGCTGCTGGCCCGGCTGCGGGGCCGCGCGCCGTTCACCGCACCGGAGACCACGCCGCTGCTGACCTTCGCCGGTCAGGCGGGCCTGGCGCTGGAGCTGGCCGAACAGCGGCAGGCCGCCGACCAGTTGGCGCTGCTGCGGGACCGCGACCGGATCGCCCGCGATCTGCACGATCTGGCCATTCAACGGCTCTTCGCGACCGGGATGACGCTGCAGAGCGCGGTGCGCTTCGTCGATCATCCGGAGGCCAGCGAGCGGCTGCTGCGCGCCGTCGACGATCTGGACGCGACGATCAAAATCATCCGGTCGACCATCTTCGGGCTGCGGGCCCGCGAGAGCGGCCCGGGGCGTCAGGGGCTGCGGGTCCGGGTGGTCACCGCGGTCGAGCAGGGCGCGCGGGCCCTGGGGTTCACGCCCTCGCTCCACATGGCGGGGCTCATCGACACCGACGTGCCGGCCGAGATCGCCGAGCACGTCGTCGCGGTGCTCGGCGAGGTGCTGAGCAACGCCGCGCGCCACGCGCACGCGACGGCGGTCGATGTGGCGCTGACCGTGCGCGGCGGCGCGCTGACCCTGACCGTCACCGACAACGGCCGGGGCCTCGCGCCCGGCGGCCGCCGCAGCGGGCTGGCCAATCTCGCCCGACGGGCGGAGAGCGCGGGCGGGGAGCTGCGCACCGAGGCGCCGGCCGAGGGCGGCACGCGGGTGGTGTGGCGGGTACCGCTGCCCTCGGCGTGAGGCGGGCCGCCGGGCGCGTCGGGCGTCGGTCCCCCGGCGGGTGGGTCAGCCGCGGCGGTGGCCGGGGCCGGCCCCGGGCGGTGGGGGTGCCTGGGTGGCCAGGACCGCAGCCTGGATGCGGCGTTCGACGCCGAGCTTGGCCAGCAGGCGGGAGATGTGGTTCTTGACGGTCTTCTCGGACAGGTAGAGCCGCTTACCGATCTGACGGTTCGTCAGCCCTTCGCCGATCAGCCCGAGGATCTCCCGCTCCCGCGGCGAGAGACCGGACAGCGCGTCCGCCCGGGTCTCCAGTTCGCTCTCCTCGCCCCGCAGGCTGTTCATCAGCCGCGCCGTGGTCGCCGGGTCCAGCATCGAACGTCCCGAGGCGATGGTGCGTACCGCGGCGACCAGGTCGGCGCCCTTGATCTCCTTCAGCACATAGCCCGCCGCGCCGGCCATGATCGCGTCGAGCAGCGCGTCGTCGTCGTCGAAGGAGGTGAGCATCAGGCAGGCCAGCTCCGGCATCCGGGAGCGCAGTTCCCGGCAGACGCTGATGCCGTCACCGTCCGGCAGCCGTACGTCGAGGACGGCGACATCGGGCCGCAGCGCCGGTCCGCGGGCGAGCGCGTGGTCGGCGGTGCCGGCGTCCCCGACGACCTCGATGTCCGGCTCCGCGTCCAGCAGGTCCTGCACACCGCGCCGGACCACTTCGTGATCGTCGAGCAGGAACACCCGGATCGGCCGCTGCGGTGAGAACCCGCCCGCTTCGCTCATCGTGCCCTCCGTGTCGTCTACGGCTCGTCCCGCCATCGTGGCCCGGCCGCCGGAGGGCCGCCAGGGCCGAACGGGTCCGCACCGGCCCACCGGGCCGCACGCAGGGCCGTTCGGCCCCTCTTGCCGGGCCCGGCGGCGTGGCACCGTCGGGGAACAGGCGAAAGGGGGTGCGTCGTGCTCACCAAGGAGATCCTCTGGCGCCGGCGGCACAACCCGCTCCGGCGCGGCTCGGATGTGGCGGAGTCCTGGCTGGTGCTGGCCACCGGGGCGCTGATCGCCGTCGCCGCCCCCCTCGCCGGCGTCGTGACGGCGGACGCCATGGACACCGCGACCCGGCAGGAGAGCGTCGGCCGGCACAGCGTCACGGCGGTGCTGACGAAGGACCCGCCGGCCCGCATCGGGGTGGACGCGGCGGGCGGCGTCGGGGGGCGGGTGCACGCGACGGTGCGGTGGACGGCGCCCGACGGCACGCCCCGCACCGGTGAGACCACGGTCGCGCCGGGCCTGAGCTCCGGCGACCGCACCACCACCTGGGTCGACCGGCACGGCACCCTGATACGCGATCCGCTCACGCCCACCGAGGCGAAGGTCGAGAGCGTGGTGCTGGGCACGGTCGCCGGCGGCGGCACCGCGCTGCTGCTCCTGGGCGCCGAACGGGTCGGCAGCGCCCTGCTGGACCGGCGGCGCTACGCGCAGTGGGAACGCGAATGGGAGCGGGCCGGTCCGCAGTGGGGGCAGCGCAAGGCGTGAGCGGGCCGTACACGCGCCCCGCGGCGGCTCATTCCTCGACGCCGCTGCCCTGGGGGCCGTAGAGGTCCAGCATGCGGGTGCGGGTGCGGTGCAGGCGGTCGGCCACCGTCCGCGCGACATAGCCGTAGACGGCCCGGCCGAGCACGGGGTCCTCCTCGCACAGCGCGCGGACCGCCGCCGCGTCGAACTCGACGGCCGTCACCGCGTGGGCGGCCTCCCCGCCCAGATGCCACACGTAGGGCGGGAACAGCCAGGACCAGCCCACCAGGTCGTCGTGGCCCAGCGTGTCGACCACCACGGCCCGGCGTCCGGGAACGTGCTGGTCCAGCGCCACCTGCCCGCTGCGGATGATCCAGAAGCGGTCCGCGCGCCGCCCCTCCTCGAAGAGCCGCGTGCCCTGGGCCAGGGAGACGTCCCGGGCGATTCCCACCAGCCGCTCGCGCCCCTCCGGCGGGAGTGCGTCGAGCAGGTTCCTCGCTACGGTCATCTCGCCTCCGTCGTCGGTCGACCGGGCCGCGCGGGCGGCCCGTGGCGGACCGCCGGGCGTCCCCCGCACGGGCCGTCTCACCTTCTGTGCACGATATGCGCCGCTCGGCGTGCCCGCCGGTCGCGGTGACCCATAGGGGTCCCAGCGGCCCCGCGCCGGGGCGTCGCCCCCGTCAGTGCCGTGGCGGCTCCTGCTCCAGTCAGCCGGCTCAGGGCGCGGTGGTGCCGCCGCGCGAAGCGCCGGGCGGCCCGGTCCCAACGGCCCAGGTAGGGCCCGGCGCCCAGCACCACGGCGTCGTACCCGCCGAGGTCGTCGGGCGCCTCGGCGGCGGGCAGCGCGTCGGCGGCGGTCCGCCGCTCGCGCAGCGCCTCGGCGATCCAGGCGCCGATCTCCGCGGTGGAGCCGCTCCGGCTCGCGTAGACCACCAGCACCCGGCGCCCGGTGTTCACCGTCCCCACCCGCCGCGGTCGGGTGTGGCGAGCGGCGTTCCGTGCGCGGGGACCGGGCGGGCGCCGGGCGCGGACGGCCGGTGGCGGGCCACGCCGGCGCGGTGGGTGAGGTGGCTGGCGACCGCGGTCACGCCGTCGACCTGGCGCGTCATCCGTAGGGCGGCGGCCACCTCCCGGTCGTCCTCCAGGCAGCCGCTGAGCGTCACCACTCCCCCGCGCACGGAGACGCTGACCTGCTGGGGGCTCAGCCACAGGGTGCGGACCATGATCTCGTCGATCACCTCGTCACGGATCTCGGCGTCGGGGCGCAGGAAGATCCGCAGCAGGTCCCGCCGGGTGACGATGCCGATCAGCCGGGCCTCCTCGTCCACCACGGGCAGCCGGCCCACGCGGTGGTCGGCCATGAGGCGCGCGGCGCGGACGACGGAGTCGTCGGCGCGGACCGTCACGGGCGGCGCGGTCATCAGATCGGCCGCGGTCGGCGGTCCGTCCGCGCCGGCCCGCCGCCCGGGGCGGCGCAGGTCGGAGGCGGCGACCACCCCGAGGACCTTGTCGTCGGCGTCCACCACCGGCAGGCCGCCGATGTCGTACTCGGCGAACCATCGCTCGATGTCGTCGCGCGGCGTGGTGCTCCGGCCGGGGAGGACATCGCCGGTCATCACGCTGCCGACCTTGCGGTGCTTCATCTCACGCGTCCTCTCACGCGTCCGCTCGGATCGCGGCACGTCCCGCGGGCCGGCCCGCGCCCCACGGGTCCGGGTGCTTAAACGATCGGACGGCGCGGCGGCGGCTCACAGGGCCGTCCGGGACCGGGGCGGGGACCGAACGGCCCCGGTGGAAGGGGAGTTGGCCCGGGCCCGACCCGGAAAAAGGGCCGAAGGGCCCATGGCCCCGGGGCCTGCCGGCACTCCCCAGGACCGCTGCCCGCCCCTTCGATAGGGACAGGCCGACGGAGGCCGGAGGAGCACACGGAGGATGCCGGTGAGGACGATGCTGCGGGAGCCGACGGACAGCGCGCGGGGGCGGCTCCCGGCCGCGCCCACCGTCGTACGGCTGGAGGGCGAACTCGACTACGTGAGCGCGCCCGCCACCCACGCCTACCTCGACGCGGCGACATCCGGACGGCGCCCACGGCTGGTGGTGGACCTGTCGCGGCTGACGTTCCTCGACTGCGCCGGCGTGGGCGTCCTGTGCCGTGCGCGCCGGCGCGTCCGTGAACGCGGTGGTCGGATCTCCCTGGTCGTCACCGATCCGCTCCAGCGGTGGCTGCTGCGCGCGCTGGGCCTGGACGGCGGTTTCGAGGTGCTGGACGCGGTGCCGGGCAGGCGGGCGCCCCAGGACGGGCTACCGGACGGGGAGGTCGCGGTCCATCCGGGTGGCGGGCGAGGGGCCGGTGACGTCGAACGTCACGTCCACGACTCCTTCGACGGCGCGTACCAGCCGCGCGGCCACCGGGATGAGTGAGGTGTCGCGGACCTGACCCCTGATGGCGGCCACCCCGTCGGTGACGCTGACGTCGATGTCGCCTCGGGAGACGGCGAAGAGGTGGCCGACGATGTCCCGGCGGATCTCCTCGGCGAGCTCTTCGTCGGAGCGCAGGAAGACCTTCAGCAGATCGGAGCGGCTGACGATCCCCTGGAGCATGCCCGCGTCGTCGACCACCGGGAGCCGTTTGACGCCGGCGTGCGCCATCGTCCTGGCGGCCTGGGCCAGGGTGGCGTCGGCGTGGACGGTGAGGGCGGGCGAGGTCATGAGTTCGGCGGCCGTCACCGCGCCGGCCTTGCGCAGGTCGTCGACGCGGCGCAGTTGCTCCGAAGGGCTCGGCCGGGCGTCCCGGAACTCCTCCTTGAGCAGCAGGTCCGCCTCGGAGACGACGCCGATCACCCGGCCCTCGCCGGCCAGCACCGGCAGGGCGCTGACCCGCCACTGGTCCATGGTCTCGACGATCTCCTTGAACCGTGCCTCCCGCCCGACGGCCACCACGGTCTGGGTCATCACGTCGCTCACGATGCGCGGGCCGTGCCGCATGGGACGCCTCCTCGATCCGCCGCCGGCGCGTACGCGTCCTACCTGTCTCCAGCCTGGTCTCCCTGGGCCGTGGCGGACAGGGCCGTCCGGCCCCATCTCGCGGGCGGGCACCGGTCCGCGCGCCTCGCGCCGCCCGCCGGGACCGCCGCGCCCCCGCGCCGCCTCCAGGACGCCCGGTGCCCGGGGCACGGCTCAGGTGAGCTGGCGGCGGACGAGTTCGTGGAGCCGGCCGGTGGGGTCGGCGAGGAGGGTGGCGGGCGGGCCCTGTTCGACGATCCGGCCGTCCGCCATGACCAGGACCCGGTCGGCGTCCATGACGGTGGACAGCCGGTGGGCGATCACCAGGCGGCTGGCGTTCAGTTGGCGGGTGCTGTCGATCACGATGCGCTGGGTCTCGTTGTCCAGGGCGCTGGTGGCCTCGTCGAAGAAGAGGACGCGCGGGCGGCGGACCAGGGCCTGGGCGATCATCAGGCGCTGGCGCTGGCCGCCGGAGATCGCGCCACCCCCGGCGATCATGGTGTGCAGGCCCATCGGCATGCGCTTGATGTCCTCGGCCAGACCGGCCATCTCCGCGGCCGCCCACGCCTCTTCCTGGGTGAAGGTCTCGGCGCCGCAGATGCAGTCCAGGATCGATCCGGTCAGCGGCTGGGCGTTTTGCAGGACGACGCCGCACTGGCGGCGGACTGCCGCCTGGTCGAGGGCGGCGAGGTCCTGGCCGTCGTAGAGGACGCTGCCCGAGACCGGCTTGTCGAATCCGATGAGCAGGCGCAGCAGGGTCGACTTGCCGCAGCCGCTGGGGCCGACGACCGCGACGAACTCGCCGGGCCGCATCTGGAAGGAGACGTCGTCCAGGACCAGCGGGCCGTCGTCGGAGTAGCGGAAGGAGAGCTTGCGGGCCTCGATGCCGCCGGCCAGGACACCGGGCTGCGCGCTGCCGCCGCGCACCTCGGGCACCTCGTCCAGGATGGGCTTGACCTGCTCGAACATGGGCAGCGCCGCGGCGGCCGAGACGAGCGCCCCGGAGATCTGGGTGACGGACGTCAGCAGCATGGTGACGGAGGTGTTGAAGGTCAGGAACGCGCCGGCCGACATGCTGCCGCGGGCCGGCCCGGCGAGCAGCATGAACATGGTGAGCGAACACAGCGGCAGGTAGACGGCGTCCAGGACGGTGGTGAGGTTCTTGATCCGGCCGGCCCGCTGCTGCATCTCCCGGGAGCGGGCGAACTCCCGGGCCCACGCCGCGTACGCGAAGCTCTCCGCCGCCGCGACCCGCAGCTTCGGCAGGCCCCGCAGGGTCTGGAAGGCCTGGTTGTTGAGCTTGTTGCCGAGTTCGATCAGGCGGCGCTGCCAGCGCAGTTGCCACAGGCCCATGGCGAGGAAGACGGCGCCGATGACGACGAGCATGCCGATCGCCGCGAGCGCCAGCGGCACGCTGTAGCAGAGCAGCAGGACGAGGTTCATCGCGCCGACCGTGGTCGCCTGCACGGTCACCGGGCCGATACCGGACAGCACCCGCCGGATGGCGCTGATGCCCATCGCCGCGCTGGCCAGCTCGCCGGTGGAGCGTTCGGTGAAGAACTTCGTCGGCAGGCGCAGCAGCCGGTCCCACACGGCCGGCTGGAGCGCGCTCTCGATGCGTCCTTCCATGCGCAGGACGGTGAGGTTCTGGAGCAGCATGAAGGCGGCCGACACCACACTGGTGATCATGATGGCGAGGGCGACCTGCACGATGAGGCTCTTCTGCGCGGTCGGCACGAAGACGCCGAGCACCTGGCCCGTCGCGATCGGCACCAGCGCGCCGAGCCCGACCGTCACCAGGCCGCTGAGCGCCAGGTTGCGCAGGTCCATGCGGGTGTCGCGGAGGCTGAAGCGCAGCAGCCGCCACATCGTCATGGGGCGTTCGGGCAGCGGGCGGTAGAACATCACGGCGCGCGGTTCGAACGCGTCGGCGTTGTCCTTGCCGATGCGCATCCGCAGTCCGGACGCCGGGTTCACGGCCTCGTAGCGGCCCCGGCGCCACAGCAGCGCGACGGGCGCGCCGGACTTGGCGCGGTGGCCGACCAGCGGGCCGGTGTCGGTCCGCCACCAGCGTCCCTCCAGCCGGACCGCGCGGGTGCGGATCCGGGAGCTGACCGCGATCCGCTCGACGGGGCTGAGGCGGTCGTTGACGGCGGCGCCCTTGGCGGGTTCGGTGAGCGTGATGCCGGCGGCCCGGGCGACGTGGCGGCACACCGCGAAGGTCGTGTCGTCGGCGGCCGGGTCGGCGTCGCCGGCCAGCCGCCCGTCGCGGTCGGCTCCGCCGATGGACGCCAGCAGGGCCTGGTCGGCCCGGGCACGGACGGCTTCGCCCGCCTTGATGCCGGCCGCCGCCCGGTCCTCGTGGGCGCGCTCCAGTTGTTCGATCCAGCGGTCGACGGCGGACAGCAGCCGGTATTGCTGGTTGACCATCCGCTGCCACAGCGCGCCGTCGATCAGCAGGTCGGCGGCGGCGTCCGCGCTGTAGTAGGCGCCGTACCCGACGCTGCCGGGGGGCACCGGCATCCACAGGACGTCGTCGTCGGCGACGGCTTCGTCGAGGGGACGGCCGTCCAGCGGGGCCTCGAACAGGACGCCCAGGCCGCGGGCGGTGCCGAGCGCGAAGGCGTGTTCCAGCGCGGTGGGCTGCTCGGCCTGGGCCTGGTGGACGGTGCCGTAGCCGCTTCCCGGTGCGGCGTAGGCGCCGCCGTACTCGTCGTATTCGGGGCGGAGCAGCTCCCGCAGCGGGATGCGGCGCAGCCGGCAGTCCTGGGAGGGCCGGCCGAGCAGGGTGTGCTGCGGGCCCTCGACGGGGCCGAGCAGCAGGGTGCCCGTTTCGAGGCGGCCGAGGAAGTGCCAGTGGCCTTGCTGGGCGGTGTCGACGGCGAAGAGGTCCAGGGCGCCGCCGGTGACGAGCCACAGGACGTGCGGGCCCTCCAGCGGCACGCTGCGCAGCCCGGTGGTGTCGACGGGTGCGCCGAGGCCGCCCAGGGCGTGGGTGACCGCGTCGGTCGGGACGGGTTGTGCGGGGGCCGCGCCGGGTGCGGGGTGTACGGATGACACGTCAGTGCTCCTTGACCAGCTCGGCGTAGGGGCCCTGGGCGGCGACGAGTTCCTCGTGGCGGCCGCGTTCGACGACCACGCCGTGGTCGAGGACGACGATCTCGTCGCTGTCGCGGACGGTGCTGAGGCGGTGGGCGATCACCACGCAGGCGCAGCCGCGGCGGCGCAGGTTGTCGATGATGGTCTGTTCGGTGCGGGCGTCGAGGGCGCTGGTGACCTCGTCCAGGACCAGGACGCTGGGCCGGCGTACGAGCGCGCGGGCGATCTCCAGCCGCTGCCGCTGCCCGCCGGAGAAGTTGCGGCCGTCCTGTTCGACGCGGCTGTGGATGCCGTCGGGGCGCCGGGCGATCACGTCGTCGTAGAGGGCGGCGTCCTTCAGGGCGGTGATCACCGCGTCGTCCGGTATGGAGGGGTCCCAGAGGGCCACGTTGTCGCGGACGGTGCCTTCGAAGAGGAAGATGTCCTGGTCGACGAAGGACACCGAGGCGGCCAGCGCGCTGCGGGAGATGTCCTCCAGTCGCTGCCCGTCGATGCGGATGGTCCCCTCCCACGGGCTGTAGAGGCCGGAGATCAGCCGGGAGACGGTGGACTTGCCGCTGCCCGATCCGCCGACGAGCGCGACCTGCCGGCCGGGGCCGACCGCGAGCGAGAAGCCGTCCAGGAGCGGCTTGTCCAGCGGGCTGTAGCCGAAGGTGATGTTCTCCAGCGTCACGTGGCCCTTGAGCCGGCGGGTGCTGGCGTCCGGTTCGCGGCGCGAGTAAAGGGTGTCGACGGGGAAGCTCTCGACGTCCTTGAGGCGGGCCACGTCGGCGGCGAAGTCCTGGATGCGGCCGGCGACGCCGTTGAGGCGGGTGATCGGCGCGGTGAAGCGTGTCACCAGGGCCTGGAAGGCGACGAGCAGGCCGATGGAGATATGCCCTTCGACGGCCCGCAGCCCGCCGATCCACAGGATCAGGGCGCTGTTGAGGGTGGCGAGGGTGGGTGCGACGACGGCCAGCACGGCGCTGGGCACGCCCAGTCGCTGCTGTTCTTCCAGGGTGGTGGCGTGCTGGCCGGCCCAGCGGCGGAAGTATCCGCTCTCGCCGCCGGTGGCCTTCATCGTCTCGATGAGCTGGAGGCCGGTGTAGGAGGTGTTGGTCAGCCGCGCGCTGTCCGCGCGCAGTTTCTGGGTGTGGGTGGCCCGCAGCCGGACGACGATGCGCATGGCGACGACGTTGAGCAGCGCGATCAGGACGCCGATGACGGTCAGTTGCGGGTCGTAGGTCCACAGCAGGACGGCGTAGAGGATCACGACGACGCCGTCGACGCCCGCGGCGGCGAGGTCCCGGGCGAGGGTTTCGGCGACCGCGTCGTTGGACTGGAGGCGCTGGACCAGGTCGGCCGGACTGCGCTGGGCGAAGAAGGTGACCGGCAGTCTGAGCAGATGGCGCAGGAACCGGGCGCTGCTGAGGGTGGAGGAGATGATGCGGCCGCGCAGCAGGTTGGCCTGTTGCAGGCCGGTCAGTACGGCGGTGAGCGCCACCATCGCGGCCATCGACGCGAAGAGCGGTCCCAGCAGCGAGGTCTGGTTGCCGATCAGGAACATGTCGATGTACGTGCGGCTGAGCGCGGGCACCGCCGCGCCGACCGCGACCAGCAGGAGGCTGGCGAGCAGGGCGGCGAGCAGGGTGCCGGTGGTGCCCTTCAGCCGGGCCGGGACCGCGCCCAGGACGCCCGGTCTGCGGCCGCCGCGGCGGAAGGAGTCGGAGGGTTCGAGGACCAGGGCGACACCGGTGAAGCTGGTGTCGAAGTCCTCCATCGCCACGAAACGGCGGCCCTTGTCGGGGTCGTTGATGTGGACTCCGCGGCGGCCGAGCCGGCGTCCCATGCCGTCGTAGACGACGTAGTGGTTGAACTCCCAGAAGAGGATGGCCGGCGCCTGGACCTCGGCGAGGGCGGCGGGTTCCATCTGCATGCCCTTGGCCTGGAGGCCGTAGCCGCGGGCGGCCTTGAGCAGGTTGCTGGCGCGTGAGCCGTCGCGGGAGACGCCGCAGGCGATCCGCAGTTCCTCCAGCGGCACATGGCGTCCGTAGTGCGCGAGGACCATGGCCAGGGAGGCGGCGCCGCACTCCAGTGCCTCCATCTGGAGGATGGTGGGGGTGCGGACGGCCTTGCGCTTCTTCGGCTTTGGCGCGGGCGTGTCGCGGCGGGCGCGGCGGCGGCCGGGTGCCGACTCGGGGCGGTGCCGTCCCCGGGCGGGCGGCAGGTGCTGCTGCGGTGGGGTCGCGGAGGGGTGCGGTGCGGTCACGGGAGCAGCCAATCGACGGGATGCTGCGCGGCCAGGTGGATGGCGCCGGTGGCCAGGGTCATGGAGTCGACGGCGTAGGGCGGGCCGTCGGGGGTCGACCAGGCGTAGCCGGAGCGGGTGTCCGGCGACCGGTCGAGCCGCACGAGGACGGCGACGGGCTGGCCCTTTCGGGAGAACTCTTCGCCGAGCTGGGCGTTGCCGAGGAAGCCGGTGATGCGCTGGCGGGTCTGCGCGGTCCGGCCGACGGCCTCGACGCGGCCGCGCAGGACGCCGTAGCGCTGGGTCGGCACGGACTGGACGGTGAGATCCACCGTCGCGCCGACGGGCACCGTCGCGCCGCTGTCAGCCGGGACGTACAGCGTCGCCAGCAGGGGATCGCGGGCGCCCGCGACGCGCTCCACGGCGGCCACGTCCGCGCCGGTGGTGACGACCGAGCCGATGGTGGCGACCATGGTGGTCAGCCGGCCCGCGGCGAGCGTACGGACGACGGTGGTGCCCCGGGCGGTACGGACCTTCAGGACGGGCGTGTTGGCGGGCACCCTGGTGCCCTCCTTGGCGAGTACGGCGGTCACCTGGCCGGCGACGGGGCTCTGGAGGACGTAACTGCCCTGGCCGTGCGTGAGGATGCCGGGCGCGTTGAGCGTGGAGGAGACGGTGCCCGTCACCGCCCAGACGGACGCGCCGATCATCACCGCGACGGTGACGATCAGGACGAGCAGGCCCTGGGGCCGGGCGAAACGCACCGGCAGGTCGATCTCTTCGGCCGACTGCAGCTTGGAAAGCGCCTGTTGACGGAACTGCACGACACTCTTCCCTCAACTGCGATCTGTCTGGCGTGGCGGGGCCGGGACACGGCGGACGCGTGCCCCGGAGGACCGGCGGCGAGCCGGGCGGGTCCGGGGCACACGGCACGGTTCGCCGGCCGGGTAACGCGCCGGCGAACCGTCAGTACCGCTCAAAGCTGTGCCGCGGGGCGGCACACGGCGGTCTCAGAGACCGGAGACCAGGCCCGTCACGGCACCGGTGTTGACGCCGGTGGTGGACTCCACCAGGCCGGTGGCGGTGCCCAGCGCGCCGGAGACCGGGGCGATGGAGTCAACGGTGGAGGTGGCGGTGCCGAGCACGGCGCCGACGAGGCCACCGGCCACGTTGTCCAGCTCGCTGTCGGCGATTTCCTGGGTCTGGACCTGGGGGGTGGAGTTCATGGTGATTCCCTTCGGATGAATATCTCGAAATAGCTGCGACCGAGCCGTCCGGCAGGGCGGCCGAGCCGCAGGCAGCGGTCGTCGGGCACCCGAACCGGGAACCCGGGGGGTGACTCCCGCAGTGGGATGGATCAAAGCACGCTGGCGGGTTTGGCCGCTAATCGGACAGCTACCGATCCGGATGCCAAAGCTCCCTCGAATTACCTGAAGTGGACGCGCGTCCATGGCTTGGTGGCAGCTTCTTCACACGATCTCCGGTTTGAAGAGGCGAAGATCCATCAGCTCTCGGCGGTGAACTGGACATTCCCGCACCAATTCGCTGATGCCCAGGTCAGAGCCTCGATGGGGAGACCGGAACGGTGGGCCGTCTGCGTATTCGATGTGGAGATTCACTGAAGAACGCCAACCGCCCGCCAACATTTCCGGCAGATCCGCGCTGCGCGCCCGGCGAAGTGCGGTGCGTGTTTCCAGCAGACCGACCCGCGCATTGCGCACACATTGCAGGGACACCTCGCGTACACGATTACTGGCGGTAATGTCGGAAATGAACGGCAACCGGTAAGCGCTATTCAGACGGAAAGGGATTGGCCCTGCGGAGAACGGACATAACCGCATAACAGCGCGACGCCGGACGCGGCGGGAATGGGTGCTTTCCCCGCTGGGTCCGGTAGCGGCCGTGATGCCCGCTCGCGTCCGCTACCGGGACGGATGTCCCCCGGCGCCGGCCCCGCGGCCGCCGGTGGCAGCGGGTGCGGGAGTGGGGCACGGTGGGAGGAGGGCTGCCCGGCACGCCGGGAAGGAGCGGCGCGTGGACCCGGTCGAAGCGCTGGAGCGGATCGCGTTCCTGCTGGAGAGGCAGGGCGCGGCCACCTACCGCGTGCAGGCGTTCCGTACGGCGGCGACGGTGATCGCGGAACTTCCCGGCGGCGAACTGCGGCAGCGGGCCGCGGACGGCTCCCTCACCCGCGTCAAAGGGGTGGGGCCCAAAACCGGCCGGGTCATCGAAGAGGCGCTCGCGGGGCGGGTACCGGCCTATCTGGAACGGCTGACGGAAGAGGCGGCCGCGCCGCTGGTCGACGGAGACCGGGGGCTGCGCCTGCGCCGGGCCCTGCGCGGCGACTGCCATCTGCATTCGGACTGGTCGGACGGGGGCAGCCCGGTCGAGGCGATGGCCCGCGCCGCCCGCGACCTCGGCCACGAGTGGTGTGTGCTGACCGACCACTCCCCCCGGCTCACCATCGCCCGCGGCCTCAGTCCCGAGCGGCTGCGCGCGCAACTGGCGCTGGTGGCGGCGGTGAACGAACGGCTCGCACCGTTCCGCCTGCTGACCGGCATCGAATGCGACATCCTCGACGACGGCGAGCTCGACCAGGAACCGGAGTTGCTGGCGCGGCTCGATCTGGTGGTCGCCTCGGTGCACTCCAAACTGCGGATGGAGGCGGGGCCGATGACGAAGCGGCTGCTGGCGGCGGTCCGCAACCCGCTCACGGACGTCCTGGGCCACTGCACCGGCCGGCAGATCACCGGCCGGTCGCGGCCGGAGTCGCGGTTCGACGCCGAGGAGGTGTTCGCGGCCTGCGCGGAGCACCACACCGCGGTGGAGATCAACTGCCGCCCCGACCGGCTGGACCCGCCGCGCCGGCTGCTCCGCCAGGCCCTGGAGACGGGCACCCTGTTCGCCATCGACAGCGACGCCCACGCCCCGGGCCAACTGGACTGGCAGATCTTCGGCTGCGCCCGCGCCGAGGAATGCGGGGTGCCCGCCGAGCGGGTCGTCAACACCTGGACCGCCCGCGGGCTGACGACCTGGACGGGAACGGGCAGAACACCGCGACGGTGAGGAAAGAGGAGAGGGGAAGGGCGATGACGATCCTGCGCATCGAACACCGAGCTGTGAGGAGGGTGCCCCGCCCGGCAACGTCACCGGCCCCGGCCCCTGGCGCGAGGCCGGGGCCGGGGCCGGTGACGCCGCCGGGCCGAGGGATCAGAAGGGCTTGGTGGGCAGGTACTTCCCGTCCAGGGTGATCACCGCGCGGCTGCCGCCGTCGGGGTCCTCGACCTTCCGTACGTCGAGCCGGAAGTTGATGGCGCTGATGATGCCGTCGCCGAACTGCTCATGCACCAGGGCCTTGAGGGTCGTGCCGTAGACCTGGAGCATCTCGTGGAAGCGGTAGATCGTCGGGTCGGTGGGCACGGCACCGGGAGCGGTGCCGCGCAGCGGGATGGTCTGAAGGAGCGAGGCGGCGTCCGGACCGAGGCCGAGGCGCTCGCTGACGGCGCGGGCGGCGTCGGCGGGCAGGGCGTGCTGGCCGAGCAGGGCGGCCGTCACGAACGCCACCGACAGGCCGGTGGTGTCGGCGAGTTCCTGCCAACTGAGGTCCGCGCGGGTCTTGGCCTCGACGATGTCGCGGGCGAGCTGCCGGCGGGCCTGGGGGTCGGTCTGTGCGTGGAGCATGGGATTCCTTCCGGGGAACGGGGAGATGGGGGCGTCAGGCGGCGAGTGCGGTGAAGTGGCCGCTCGCCGCGTCGAGTTCTTCGACCAGGCCGGTGGCGATGTCGTAGACCCAGCCGTGCAGCGTGAGCGCGTGCCGGGCGACGGCGCGGGCGACGGCGGGATGGGTCGCGAGGTGCGCGAGCTGGCGCGTGACGTTGGCGCGCACCAGGGCCGCGACCTCGTCGCCCTCCGTCGGGCGGCCGTCGGCGGCGCGGGGCCCGGCGGGTCCGGCGTGCCGCAGCCAGTCGGCTACGGCGGGCAGCCCGGACAGGTCCTGGCGGTGGGCCAGCGCGGTCATCGCGCCGCACCCGGAGTGCCCGCAGACGATCACGTCGGTGACGCCGAGGACACCGACGGCGTATTCGATGCTCGCCGCCACGCCGTCGGCGCCGGGCGCGTGGGCGGGGACGAGGTTGCCGGCGGTGCGGATGACGAACAGCTCGCCGGGCGCGCGCTGGGTGAGCAGTTCCGGTACGACCCGGGCGTCCGAGCAGCCGATGAACAGGGCGCTCGGCCGGTGGTCCGTGGCGAGCCGGGCGAAGAGCTCCGCCTGGCCGGGGAACACCTCCCGCTGGAAGCGGCGGACTCCCTCGGCGAGATCGCGCATGGTCACTCCTTTTCGTGGCCTTCGTGGATGCCGGTGTGCGCCGACGTCCTCAACTGTGCGCGACCTGCACCTATAGCGTCCAAGTCGCAAAACCCATGACTGCTATTGGTCACATCTATAGTTGATTCATGTCCGTGGAACTGCGTCACCTCCGCTACCTGCTCGCCGTGGCCGAGCACGCGAGCTTCACCCGGGCCGCCGAGGCCCTGCACGTCTCGCAGCCCACCCTCTCCCAGCAGATCAAGCAGCTTGAGCGGTCCGTGCGGGCGCCGCTGCTGGACCGCTCCGGCCGCTCCATCCGGCTGACCGACGCCGGCGAGAGCTACGCGCGGTACGCCCGCCGGGCCCTCCAGGATCTGGCGGCGGCGGAGCGCGCGGTGCACGACGTGCGGGACCTCTCGCGCGGCACCCTGCGCCTGGCCACGACCCCGACGTTCACCGCCTATCTCACCGGCCCGCTCGCCGCCGAGTTCCACGGCCGCCACCCCGGGATCGCCCTGGACCTCAGGGAGATGACGCAGGCGCGTATCGAAGCGGCGCTGCTGGCCGACGAGTTGGACCTCGGCATCGCGTTCGGCCCGGCCCGGCTCCCGGCGATCAGCCATACGGAGCTGTTCACCGAGACCCTCGGGCTCGTCGTCGGCACCGGCCATCCCTGCGCGGGCCGCACCGGGCCACTCCCGGTCGACGCCCTCGGCGACCTGCGCCTGGCCCTGCTGAGCGCGGACTTCGCCACCCGCGGCCACATCGACGCGCACTTCGCCGCCTGCCACCTCCAGCCGGAGATCGCGGTCGAGGCCAACTCCCTCACCACGCTCACCGAACTGGTGCGGCGCGGCACGCTCGCCACGGTGCTGCCCGACGCCGTCACCCGCGGCCACGACCGCCTGCACCCGGTCCCTGTGGACCCCGCGTTCCCGGCGCGCACCGTGACGCTGCTGCGCAGGGAGGCCGCGTACGAGAGTGCCGCGGCCCGCGCCTTCACCGGCCTCGCCCGCCGCCGGGCACCCGACTTCGGTCCCTCACCCGCCTGACGCCCCCGCGCACGGGCCTGCCCGCCCGTCCCTCCACTGCGCGGCCGACGGCCCCCGCGTGCGCCGGCTCAGCCTTGGGGAACGGCCGCCGCCTCCAGGGCCGCCAGCACCGGCCGGAGCAGCGGATGGTCCTCGGCGCCGCGGCGGACCGCCGCGAAGACGCGGCGGGTGGGCGCCACACCGTCGACCGGGCGGACCACCACCCCGGCGAGGTCCATGCCGCGCAGTGCCGAACGCGGGACGAGGGCGACCCCCGCCGCGGCCGAGGCGAGGGAGACCACCGCGCGGAAGTCGTCCGAGGAATGCTCCAGGCGGGGCTGGAATCCGGCGTATTCGCAGGCCAGCACGACCACGTCATGGCAGGGATTGCCGGTGTAGGGGCCGATCCACGGGTCCTGGGCGAGGTCGGCGACCGCCACCCGCGGTGACTCCGCCAGGCGGTGGCCGACCGGCAGCACCGCGTCGAACGGTTCGGCGTACAGCGGCACCCGGGTCAGCCGCGGGTCGTCCTCGCGGGGCGCGCCCCGGTACTCGACGGCCACCGCCACATCGACCCGCCGGTCCAGGACCATGCCCAGGCTGGCGTCGCCCTCGGCGTCCTGGACCCGCACCCGGATGCCGGGCGCGCGGGCGGCGAGTTCGGTGATCGCGGGCGCGACGACCAGTCCGATGCCGGTGGCGAAGGCCGCGACGGTCACCGTGCCCGCCTCGCCCGAGCCGTACGCGGCCAGCTCCGACTCGGCGCGTTCGAGCTGGGCCAGTACGGCGTTGGCGTGGGTGAGCAGGATCTCGCCCGCGGTCGTCAGACGGACGCCGCGGGCGCTGCGCTCCACCAGGCGGTGGCCGGTCTCCTGCTCCAGGGCGGCGAGCTGCTGGGAGACCGCGGAGGGCGTGAGGTAGAGCGCGGCGGCCGCGGCGGTGACCGTGCGGTGGTCGGCCACCGCGCGGAGGATGTGCAGCCGCCGTGCTTCGATCATGCCTCCAGTCTCCCAGGCGCCGGCGCGCCTCAGCTTTCCAGGGCGGACTCCTCGGCCTCCAGGGCGGACCGGGCGGCGACGAAGGCGTCCACCGCGCGGTTGACGTCGTCGGTGGAGTGCGCGGCCGAGAGCTGGACGCGGATGCGGGCCTGGCCCTGCGGGACGACCGGGTAGGAGAAGCCGATGACGTACACGCCGCGCTCCAGCAGCAGCTCGGCCATCCGGGCCGCACGCGCGGCGTCGCCGATCATCACCGGGGCGATGGCGTGGTCGCCGGGCAGGACGTCGAAGCCCGCTTCGGTCATCCGGGAGCGGAACAGCGCGGTGTTGGCGTGCAGCCGCGTCCGCAGGTCGGTGGCGGTCTCCAGCAGGTCGAGCACCTTCAGGGAGGCGGCCGCGATCACCGGGGCGAGGGAGTTGGAGAACAGGTACGGGCGCGAGCGCTGGCGCAGCAGCGCGACGATCTCGGCGCGGGCCGCGACGTAGCCGCCGGAGGCGCCGCCCAGTGCCTTGCCGAGGGTGCCGGTGATGATGTCGACGCGGTCCATCACGCCGTGCAGTTCGGGCGTGCCGCGGCCGCCGGGGCCGACGAAGCCGACCGCGTGCGAGTCGTCGACCATCACCATCGCGCCGTGGCGGTCGGCGAGGTCGCAGATCTCGCGCAGCGGCGCCACATAGCCGTCCATGGAGAACACGCCGTCGGTGACGATCAGCTTGCGGCCCGCGCCCGACGCCTCCTTCAACAGCCGTTCCAGGTCCGCCATGTCGCGGTTGGCGTACCGCAGGCGGCGGGCCTTGGACAGGCGGATGCCGTCGATGATGGAGGCGTGGTTGAGGGCGTCGGAGATGACCGCGTCGTCCGGGCCGAGCAGCGTCTCGAAGACGCCGCCGTTGGCGTCGAAGCAGGAGGAGTACAAGATCGTGTCCTCCTGGCCGAGGAAGCCGGAGATCCGCCGCTCCAGTTCCTTGTGGACCTCCTGGGTGCCGCAGATGAAGCGGACCGAGGCCAGGCCGTAGCCCCAGCGGTCGAGCGCCTCGTGGGCGGCCGAGACGACCTCGGGGTGGTCGGCGAGGCCGAGGTAGTTGTTGGCGCAGAAGTTGAGGACCTCGCCGGGGCGGCCGCCGGCGGTGACGGCGACCGTGGCGGACTGGGGGGTGCCGATGACGCGCTCGGGCTTGTGCAGGCCGGCGGCGCGGATCTCGTCGAGGGTGCCGCGCAGATCGTCGCGTACGGAGTCGAACATCAGGATTCTCCAGGGAAAGGGCTGGTCGGGCGGGGCGGAGCCGGTCGAGGGCCCGGGGCCGGTCAGGTGGTCCAGTCGAGGATGACCTTGCCGCCGCGGCCGCCGGCGGCGTCGTCGAAGGCGGCTTCGAAGTCGCGGTGGCTGTAGCGGCCGGTGATCACGGGGGCGAGGTCGAGGCCGCCTTCGAGGAGGACGGACATCGCGTACCAGGTCTCGAACATCTCGCGGCCGTAGATGCCCTTGATCGTGATCATGGAGGTGACGATCCGCGCCCAGTCGACGGCGAACTCCTCGGACGGCAGGCCGAGCATGGCGATCTTGCCGCCGTGGGTCATGTTGGCGAGCATGTCGCGCACCGCCTCGGGCCGTCCGGACATCTCCAGGCCGATGTCGAAGCCCTCGCGCAGGCCCAGCTCCCGCTGGCCGTCGGCGATGGACCGCTCGCCGACGTCGAGGGCGAGGCTGACGCCGATCTTGCGGGCCAGTTCCAGGCGCTCCTCGCTGACGTCGGTGATGACGACGTTGCGGGCGCCGGCGTGCCGGGCGACGGCCGCGGCCATCAGTCCGATCGGCCCGGCGCCGGTGATCAGCACGTCCTCGCCGACGAGCGGGAAGGACAGGGCGGTGTGCACGGCGTTGCCGAACGGGTCGAAGATCGCCGCGACGTCGAGGTCGACGGGCACCCGGTGCACCCACACGTTGGCGGCGGGCAGCGCGACGTACTCCGCGAACGCCCCGGCCCGGCCGACGCCCAGTCCGACGGTGGCCCGGCACAGATGGCGGCGCCCGGCCCGGCAGTTGCGGCAGGTGCCGCAGACCAGGTGGCCCTCGCCGCTCACCCGGTCACCGATCTTGATGTCGGTGACCTCGCGGCCGGTCGCGACGACCTCTCCGACGAACTCGTGCCCGAGGGTCAGCGGCGTACGGATCGTCTGCCGCGCCCAGCCGTCCCAGGCCCGGATGTGCAGATCGGTGCCGCAGATACCGGTGCGGAGCACCTTGATGAGCACATCGCCGTGGCCGGTCTCCGGCTCCGGGACGTCCGTGAGCCACAGTCCCGGCTCCGCCTTCTGCTTGACCAGTGCCTTCAACGCAACGGCTCCCGTACGTAAAGAGTGCTGTGACCTGCCCGGGGCCGCGTATGCGGCCGCCCGGCCCCAGCCAGGAAATCTTCCCTACCGCGGCCTCGGGGTCCATCGAGGTTTTCTTAAGCGCGGTCACAGCTCCCCTTTACGCCCCACCGGGGCCGGGCGCGCCGGGAGTGTAAGGGACCGCGGCGGCGCCCGCCGGAATTCATCACACCTTGAGTGGGCGTGAGACCGGGGTGGGTCCGCCTCCGTAGGACTGGGTGGCAAGCGTGCACGGGTCCTTGAGGCCAACGCCCCTCGCGGAACCGTGCGCTTCTCGTGTGTCAAAGCTGGAGGTCAGTGAAGTGAGCCACCGACATGTCAACAAGCGGACCGGCGCCATCGCAGGCGCGGCCGCGGCCGCCATCGCGGCAGCGGCGATCCTGCTTCCCGACGCCAACGCCAGTACGGACCAGCGGGCTCCGCAGACCTTCACCGCCCGGACCGCCGGATCGGCCGCGCAGCTCGCGGAGTCCTTGAAGGCCGACCTCGGGGACCAGGCGGCCGGCTGGTATCTGGATGGCAAGACGGGCCACTTGGTGATGAACGTGCTGGCGGAGGAGGACGCCGGAAGCGTCACGGCCAAGGGCGCGGTCGCCAGGGTCGTACGCCACAGCTTGGCCGCCCTCAAGGCCGGCACCCGGACGCTGAGCGACACGGCCTCGGTGCCCGGCACCGCGTGGTCGATCGACCCGCGCACGAACAAGGTCGTCGTCCTCGCCGACCGGACGGTGACCGGGCAGAAGATGGCCACGCTCTCGAAGGCGACCGCCGGGATGGGCGATCTGGTGACCGTCAAGCGGTCCCGCGGGGAGTTCAAGCGGTACGACGGCGGAGAGGGGGCCGGAGGGGCCAACGGGGCAGGCGGTGCGGGCGGTGCGGGCAACGCCGGTGGGGCCGGCGGTGCCGGACAGGTCGGCGGGTCCGCGGGGGACGGCGGACAGGGCGGCGGTGACGCCGGTGGTGGTGCGGCCGCGGCGCCGGTGGGCGGCAGCGCCATCTTCGGCGGCAGCGCCCGGTGTTCGCTGGGCTTCAACGTCACGGTGCAGGGCGCGCCCGCGTTCCTGACCGCCGGTCACTGCGGCAATGAGGCCAAGAGCTGGTCGGCCGACCAGGCGGGCACCCAGCCGCTGGGCACGGTCACCGACTCGCAGTTCCCCAAGACCGACTTCGCGCTGGTCACCTACGACGACCCGGGCGCGCAACCGCAGAGCGCGGTCCTGCTCCAGGACGGCTCCACCCAGGACATCACCAAGGCGGCGGAGGCCGCGGTGGGCATGAAGGTCCAGCGCTCGGGCAGCACCACGGGCGTCACCGACGGCACCGTCACGGGCCTCGACGCCACCGTCAACTACGGCAACGGCGACATCGTCAACGGGCTGATACAGACCGACGTCTGCGCGGAGCCCGGCGACAGCGGCGGCGCGATGTTCGCCGGGGACGCGGCCGTCGGGCTGACGTCGGGCGGCAGCGGCGACTGCACCCAGGGCGGCGAGACCTTCTTCCAGCCGGTCACCGACGCCCTGGAGGCCACGGGCGCGCAGATCGGCGCGGGCGGCGGCGACGGCGGTGCGGACGCGGGCGGCGCGGACGCGGGCGGTGCGGACGCGGGCGGTGCGGACGCGGGCGGTGCGGACGCGGGCGTGGGCACCCAGGAACCGGGCACGGAGGACCCGGGCACGGGCACCGAAGACCCCGGCGCCGGTGCCGAAGACCCGGGCGCCGTCGGCGACGGCGACGGCGCTCCGGACGCGATGAACTGACCGGGAACCACCCCCCGTTCCAGCCTTTCGCGCCACCGGACCGACCCCCGCGGCCGGTGGCGCGAAAGGCTTCCCGGACTCGCCGCGGCGAGGGCCTGACACCCGCCCTGATCATCTGCTACGACTCACCACTCGCCGGCGGCGGCCCCGGCACCGGAGGCCGCCTGGAGGGACCACATACTGCTGCGCGGGCTGCGGGAGCGGGAGTTCCGGCGTCGGCGGCTGTTCGGGCTCTCCGGCCGTCAGGGGCCGGAGACGGTGAAGAGGCCGCCGTCGGGGTCGCGGATGACGGCCTGGCGTCCCGTCCCGCCCCAGGAGGCGGTGACGGAGGTGGCGGTGCCGCCGGCGGCCTCGGCGGCCGCCATCACCGCTTGGACGTCGCTCACGGGGAAGTGGACGTGCCAGCGTGGGCGGACGCGCGGATCGGGGTCGGCCTCGACGCCGCCGCCGCGCAGCGCGGCCACCATGTGGCCGCCGTCCCGGACGATGACCTGGTCGTGTTCGTAGGTCACGTCGCAGCCGCCCGGCTCGCCGGAGGCCCAGCCGAAGACCTCGGCGTAGAAGATGGCGGCGGCGAAGGCGTCGCGGGTGCGCAGTTCCAGATAGACCGGCGCGCGGCCGTGTCCGACCGACCAGGCGCGGGTGCGGCCCTCCCAGATGCCGAACGTCGCACCGTCGCGGTCGGCGGCGAGCGCGGCGCGGCCGGGGCCGACCTTGAGGGGGCCGACGGCGACCGTCGCGCCGCGTTCGCGGATGCGGGCCGCCGTGGCGTCGGCGTCCTCGACGGCGAAGTACGAGGTCCAGGCCACCGGTACCTGGAAGCTGGGCGCGAGCGCGCCGATACCGGCGACCGGCTGGTCGTCGGCCAGCGCCACACAGAATTCGGCCCCCAGACTCGCGGGCCGGAAGGTCCAGCCGAGCACCGCTCCGTAGAACCCCTGCGCGGCCTTCAGATCCCGGGCCATCAGGCTGACCCAGCACGGAGCGCCGCGGGAGGGAACGGTGGGGCGTTCGGCCGACATCGACATCTGCCTCCTGTGCTCGGCGCTCCTTCCCACTGTGCCAGCGCCGCGTGGAAGCCGCACGGAGGGCGGACGGCGGGAGGAGGGCGGACGGACGGCGGACGGACCGCGGCACGGCACGGGCGCCCGGTGACGGAGAGCGACGCCGGGGCGGGTGGCGGACCCGTGACCCGCCCGGGGGAGCGACGCGCCCCCGTAAGGCGGCCGGCGGGCGCGCGGCCGCCACCACGGGAGTTGGGCGCCGCGCCGGCCCGTGGCGGCCGGCGGTTCCGGCCGGCGCGGGTTGTGCCGGTCCTGGGCACACTCGATGCTGGAGATACCGAACCGGGCTGGGTTGATGCCATGAAAGCGTGGAACGCGGCGCAGAACGCCGACTTCCGTGGTCCCCTCGACGTCGCCAGGGCGGCCACCGCGGTGGTCGATGCCCGCGGCCTGGTGATCGGGTGGAGCGCGGCGGCCGAGCGGCTCCTCGGGTACGCGCCGCGCGAGATCATCGGACGGCCCGTGGAGACGGTCCTGCCCGACGACGCGGACCCCGCCCCGCTCGCCGCCGAGCGGCCGCCCACCGCCCTGCTGAACGGCAGCGAGGGCCGTACGGCGCGGCACCGGGACGGCCGCCTGCTGCGCGTGGCGACCACGACGTGCCCGATGACCGGCGCGGACGCCACGGCGGCGCCCGCGCGGATCCTGGTGGTGACCGAACTGGACGGCATGCGGGTGTGGGAGTCCCAGCAGGCCATGCTGCACGGGCTGGCCACCCGCTCCCCCGTCGGTCTGGCCACCTACGACGCGGATCTGCGCCTGACCTGGTTCAACGCCGCGTACGGCCGGGAGGTGGGGCTGCCGCTCCAGGAATTCCTGGGCCGGCACGCCGACGAGGTGTACCCCAACGGCGAGTTCGTCACCGAGGGCTATCCCCGCGATCTCGACGCGGTGATGCGGTATGTGCTGAGCACGGGTGAGTCGATCCTCGATCTCCACTTCGTCGGCGAGCCGCCCGCCGATCCGGGGACCGAGCACGTCTGGTCGTGCGCCTATTACCGGCTGGAGGACCCGCTCGGCCGGGTGCTGGGGGTGTGTGAGGACTCGTTCGACATCACGGACCGCTACCAGGCGCAGCGCCGGCTCAACCTCCTGGTGGAGGCCGGGCGCCGGATCGGCACCACGCTGGACATGACCGTCACGGCCCGGGAGATCACCGCGGTGGCCGTCCCGGAGTTCGCCGCCACGGTCACCGTCGATCTGGCGGCGGAGGTACTGGAGGGCGCGGAGCCCGCCCCGGGCGACGGGTCGGTGCCCCCTTTGATGCGGGTCGCCTCCCGCTCCGCCGGCCCGGACGGCGAGGCCGCGCGGGAGACCCCGCACGCCGCCTACCGCGTGGCGTATCCGCCGGGCTCGCCGCAGTACCGCAGCCTGTCCTCGGGCGGCATGGTGCGCCAGGACCGCAGCATGGTCGTGCCGTTGCGGGTGGGCGGCAACCCGCTGGGGCTGGTCACCTTCACCCGGGGCGCGCATCCGTCCGTCTTCGACAGCGGTGAGGTCGTCCTCGCCGACGAGCTGGTCACCCGTACGGCGGTGTCCCTCGACAACGCCCGCCGCTTCACGCGGGAGCGGACCGCCGCCCTCACCCTCCAGCGCAATCTGCTGCCGCAGCAGGTCCCCGGCCAGTCGGCGGTCGAGCTGGCCTACCGCTATCTGCCCTCCGACGACCGGGCCGGGGTCGGCGGTGACTGGTACGACGTCATCGCGCTGTCCGGCACCCGGGTCGGGCTGGTCGTCGGGGACGTGGTGGGCCACGGCCTCCAGGCCGCGGCGACGATGGGGCGGCTGCGGACGACCGTGCGGGCCCTGGCCAGGTTGGACCTGGCCCCCGACGAGCTGCTGAGCCGGCTGGACGACCTGGTGGAGCGGCCCGAGGACCGCTCGGCGGGCCCGGCCCCGGACGAGGGCTCCGCCGAGGACGTGGCCACCGGCGTGACCTGTCTGTACGCCGTGTACGACCCCGTCTCGCGGCTGTGCACCATGGCCCGGGCCGGGCATCTGCCACCGGCGATCGTCCTTCCGGACGGCGAGGTGCACTTCCCCGACCTGCCGGCGGGGCCGCCGCTGGGGCTGGGCGGCCTGCCGTTCGAGTCGATGGAGATCGAACTGCCGACGGGCAGCCTGCTGGCCCTGTTCACCGACGGGCTCGTCGAGAAGCGGGAGCAGGACATCGACGTGGGGCTGGCGACCCTGGCCCGGGTACTCACCGACCACCGCAAGCCGCTGGAGGAGCTGTGCGACCGCGTCCTGGGCGAGCTGCTGCCCGGCGGGACGGCCACCGATGACACGGCGCTGCTGCTGGTGCGTACCCGGGAGCTGGAGAGCGGACAGGTCGCGGGCTGGGAGCTGCCCGCCGAGCCGGCGACGGCGGCCAGGGCCCGGGAGCTGGCCATCGGGCAGTTGTCGGCGTGGGGCCTGGAAGAGCTGTCGTACGCGACCGAGCTCCTGGTCAGCGAGCTGGTCACGAACGCGGTGCGGCACGCGTCGGGGCCGCTGCACCTGCGTCTGCTGCGCGACCGGACGCTGCTCACGGAGGTGTCGGACACCGGCCACACCTCGCCCCACCTGCGGCACAGCGCGAGCGACGACGAGGGCGGGCGCGGGCTGTTCATCGTCGCCCAGCTCGTCCAGCGCTGGGGCACGCGCTACACGCCGCGCGGCAAGACGATCTGGACGGAGCAGGCGTTTCCGCCGGATTATCCGGGGGCGCCGCGGCCGGTCGGCTGACCGGCGTCCCGCCCGCGCGGCCCGGCCGCCGCGGCGCATGCCGTGCGGGTGTTCGGAGGCAGCCTCATGATGGAACCAAGCTCCCGTCGCTGCGGCTCGGGGGCGCCCGGACAGAGGAGGACCTGTGACGACCAACGGCAGGGAGAGTTCGGCCGAACGACGGCCGACGCAGCTTTACACCGGTAGCGAGCGTCCCTTCGACCCGGAGGACCTGGTGAGGGCATCCGGGCGCGAGCCCACCCCCGCGACCCTCGCCTGGGCCAAGCGTCTGATCGATGAGGAGGGGCCCGCCGCCATCGAGCGGTATCTGCCCTGACGTCCCCCAGGGGCGCCGGCCCCGGGACGTCCGCACCACGGGACGTCCCCGGGACCGGCGCCACTGCCATGCCGCTGCCACGGCCGTGAGCCGGCCGGGCGCCCGCACGTCTGCCCGCGCCCGCACGCGAATTCACCCACACGGCGGAGCAGCCCTGCGTACCCTGGCCTCCCACCGGCCCCGTCCGCCGCAGCGGTTACCCCTGCGCGGGTCCGAGGGGCCGCCCGGGAAAGGGACCCCGCAGTGACCACCGAACGCATCGCCCCGCCCTCGGCCGCCGGAGAACGGGAGACGCTGCGCGCCTATCTCGACTTCCACCGCGCCACGCTCGCGATGAAGACCGAGGGCCTGGACGACGAGGACCTGCGGCGCCGGTCCATGCCGCCGTCCACGCTCTCCCTGCTGGGACTGGTGCGGCACATGGCGGAGGTGGAACGCACCTGGTTCCGCCGCGTCATCAACGGCGAGGACCTGCCGCTGGTGTGGTCGGACAAGGGCGACTTCCAGGCGGCGTACGACCCGACGGGCGCCACCGGGGCGGAGGCGTTCGCCGCCTGGCAGGCCGAGGTCGAGCACTCCCGCCGGATCGAGCGGGCGGCCGAATCGCTCGACGTGACCGCCTACCAGCCCAGGTGGGGCGAGGACGTCTCGCTCCGCCTGGTGATGCTGCACCTCATCCACGAGTACGCCCGTCACAACGGCCACGCCGACTTCCTGCGCGAGGGCATCGACGGCACCGTCGGCGCCTGAGCGGGACGGCGCCGGGAGCCGGACGGCCCGGGGAGCGGGTCAGTCGCGCAGCAGGCGGCGCAGCCAGCGCAGCGGGGCGGCGCGGGCGTCGCGGGAGAGGGCGGCGTGCGGGGCCAGGGATTCGAAGCCGTGGAAGCCGCCCGGCCAGACGTGCAGTTCCGCCCGGCCGCCGGCCTGCCACAGGCGGGTGGCGTAGTCGACGTCCTCGTCGCGGAAGGTCTCGACGGAGCCGACGGAGACATACGCGGGTGGCAGTCCGGACAGGTCCCGGGCGCGGGCCGGGGCGGCGTACGGCGACACGTCCGGGCCGCCGCGCCGCTCGCCCAGCAGGGCGGTCCAGCCCGTGTGGTTGGCCGTGCGGTCCCAGGGGGCCCGGCCGGCCATCTGGTGGCTGGAGGGGGTGTCGTTGCGGTCGTCGAGCATGGGGCACAGCAGGAGTTGGCCGGCCAGGGCCGGGCCGCCGCGGTCGCGGGCCAGCAGCGCGACGGCGGCGGCCAGGCCGCCTCCGGCGCTGATCCCGGCGGCCACGATCCGGGCGGGGTCGGCACCGAGTCCGGCGGCGTGGGCAGCAGTCCAGACCAGCCCGGCGTAGCAGTCCTCCACGGGCGCGGGGTGCGGATGTTCGGGGGCGAGGCGGTAGTCGGCGGACACCACGACGGCCGGCAGGTCCCGCGCCAGGTCGAGGAAGTCCTCGATGCCGGAGCGGTTGTCGCCCAGGACCATGCCGCCGCCGTGGAGGACGTAGAGGACGGGCAGCGGCGGGTGGGTTCCGGTCGGCCGGCAGACGAGCAGCGAGAGGTCCGGCGCGCCGGGCGGCCCGGGGACGGTACGGTCCTCGACGTCGAAGGCGCCGCCGCGGCGCAGCGCGTCGTCGCCGGGCCGGTGGAGCGCCGCGGCCTCGCGCATCCCGGAGATCATCCCGGGCAGCAGCGGGGGCGGCGGCAGTTCACCGAACTCCTCCAGGGCCGCCGCCAGTTCGGGGTCGAACGGCGGCGGCGGTCCCACCCGTGCGGACGCCGCACGGGGGGTGTCGGTGTCGGCCATCGGGCGTCTCCCTGCGTTCGCGGCTGCCCTGTCACCTCGGGCTTTCCACCTGCCATCCAAGCCCATCGCCGGGGCCGGGGTGAGGGTGAGTGCGCCGGTGGGTCGGCGGGCGGCGCGCTACGGCGGGAGCGGCGGCCCCGGCGGCGGGTCCTGCGCCGGGGCCGCCGCCGGTGGCCGGTCCGCGGTCAGATCAGGTCCATGGCCGCCACCTCGTCCGGGCGGCCGTAGCTGACCGGTCCCTGGAAGCGGTGGCGGGCGGTGGCGAACCACCAGACCGTGGCGATGATCAGCACCACCGCGAGGGCGATGGGCGCGTAGTTGAACGTCGTGGGGGTGATCGGGGACGCCTGCGGCAGCATGAAGAGGACGTTGCTGACGAGGATCCAGGTCACGGCGACCGCCGCGACGGGCTTTCCGTAGCGGCCCAGGTTCCACGGTCCGACCTGGAAGTCGTCCAGCCGCAGCCGGAGGAAGATCGGCACGCCGTAGGCGAGGAACAGTCCGACGACATTGACGCTGACGACGGCGGTGAAGGCGGTGTGGGACCACCAGCCCGGCAGGACCAGCACCAGCGGGCAGGCCGCGGCGAGCCATACCGCCTTGACGGGGGTGCGGGTGCGGGCGGACACCGAATGCCACCACCGCGAGCCCGGCATCGCGCCGTCGCGGGAGAAGGCGAAGATCTGGCGCGTATTGCTGGTCATGTTGGCGAGACCGCAGAAGAGCATGGCGCCGATAACGATCAACAGGAGCAGCTTGGCGGTGCTTACGCCGAGCGCGTCGATGAGAATCTGCACCGGCGGCGCCGAGGCGCTCGCGGCGTGGCCGTAGTCGCGGATCGCGTAGATCAGCGCGAGCATGAGGAGCAGTCCGGTGATCGCGGAGTAGGCGATCGCCCGCATGATGCCCTTGGGCGCGTTGACGGTGGCCTTCACCGTCTCTTCGGACATGTGGAAACTGCCGTCGAAGCCGGTGAACGTCCAACTCGTGACGAGCAGTCCCAGCATTCCGCCGTAAATGCCATTGGTGAAGCCGGTGTTGTTGGCGAAGTGGGTGAGGAACGAAGGCGACTGATGGCTCGTCGGTATCACGGTGAGTGCCACGACGATCACCACCATGCCGATCAGCAGCCACCACACGGATATCCGGTTCACCACGGCCACCAGTCGCACCGTGTAGGTGTTGGCGAGCGCCTGGAGGAGGAGGATGACGGCGGTGATGCCGACGGTCTGCTGCGCCGTCGCCTCGTAGGAGGGCCACTGCATGGCGATGAACGCCTGGATGAAGGTGGCGGCGGCGAAGTTGGTGGCGGCCGTGCCGCCGACCTGGCCGACGAAGTTCAGCCAGCCTGTGTACCAGGACCAGGCGCCGCGGTGCCGCTTGGCGAGCTTGCCCGCGGAGAAGTAGAGCGCGCCGCTGGTCGGGTAGGCGGAGGCGATCTCGCCCATCGCGGCGCCGACGAACAGCACCATGACCGAGACGCCGATCCAGCCGAAGACGAGGACGCGCGGGCCGCCGGCGTTCATGCCGAAGCCGAAGGAGGAGAAGATCCCGGAAATGATGTTGATGATGGTGAAGGAGATGGCGAAATTGTCGAATGCGCGGAATCGCCGGGTGAGTTTCCGCGGATAGCCCATCGCATGCAGGGTCGCGTCGTCGTCAAGGGTGACGGGGTCTGCGTCGTGGGGGGTTTTCGAGCGTGGGACAGCCGTGCGCTCGGACACAACCGAAACCTTTCTGCAAGAGCGTTACGGGGTACGGGACGGGAGTTCGCACGCCGCGGGTCAGGCGGCGTGCGGGACGGGAAGTCCGCAGGAGCGTCTGGCTTTGGTCAATTGCTCCTCCGGGTCCCCGAACGCACTCCAGGGCATGCGTGAGGCATAGGGCCCCATGGCGGTGAAGACTTCGCGTGCCTCGAATTCACGTTTCGCCATGAACAGCGCGTGGGCCAGATACGCCAGGTCCAGGACCGGCGTGAAACGGTAATCGGCCACCAGGGGAAACCAGTTGCGGTGAATGCTGGTGGCGGCGGTGACCCACTGCGGCTGCTCCCAGGTGTGGTCCGCCAGGAGCGCGGAGGGGTTGTAGTCCTCGACGAGGGCCACCAGCGGCAGCAGCCGGAGCGGGGAGGTGGCCGGTGCGCGCTGGCTCAGGAACGCGGCGACGTCCCAGCTCGCGCTGGAGGACCCGCCGTAGCGGGTGAAGAAGAAGGACAGGAAGCGGTGGTGGGCCTCGCGGTGCCAGGGGTCGAGGCGGAGGATGTGGGCGAAGAGGTACCAGGGGCCGGTGGGCGCGGTCAACAGGCCCTGGGGGGCGGGGTCCTGGGGCCGCTCCAGCCGCGCCAGGGCCAACTGCGCCGCCCACGGTGTGGGGTCGTCGGGCAGGAGCCGCGCGGCGCGCTCGCAGGCCGCCCGCGCTATCCGCACCAGGGCGCCCTGGCGGCGGTCGCCGGCGTCCGCCATGCGCAGGGCGCGGAGCATCGCGACCCGCGCCCACAGCAATGCCGCCTCGGGGCCGGGCTCTTCGGCAATCCAGCGCTCCGCCAGATCGGAGTCGGCCGCCTCGGAGGCCAGCACGAGCGACCGGTGGGCGCGTACCTCGAAATCCCCGCGGGTCTCCTTGAGTACCTCGTGGGCGCTGAAGTACCGGCCGGCCCGCACGTCCATACACGCGCGCGCCAACTGCCGGTCATTGGCTGCCGGACTCCACACGTACTGCCCCTCGAATGAGCCAGCCGCCATGATCCCCTCCCGGTCCTGAAGGCGCCATCATCCCCACGTTCACATTCCGTCACGCCGAATTCAGCCGGATCCCTCCCCAGATCCGAGCGGCAGCGGGCCACACCCTACTCATCATCATCACAAGACGAAAACAGTCGCCGGGAATATCTGGTTCCGCACGATTTCATCGCGGACGGATTTGAGACGGAGTCAGATGCCCCCGGACACCCCTCTACCGCCCCTCCGGGCGCGGTGGACCACGCCTTTTTCCGCTCCGTCAGACATTCATTTGACATATGCCCCTCTTCACCCCGCCTCCACAGATGTGCACGCCCGAGAGTCCCCGAGACCGGTGTCCGAAGGCAACCAATCACGGGTATCGGCCAGTTCGGCGACGCTTTCCCGCCATGCCGGACGGGGGACCCGGTGCGGGCGGCGGCAGCCGGGCGGGGTGGTCCGTACGGCCTGGCGGCCGGTGCGGATTTCGTTGCGCCCAGGCGGGGATCGGGGCGTCGGCCGCGCTGTGGAGCGGCTCAAGAGGACGCGTAATTAGCGGTAGCTACTTTCCGGAAGCGCGTGATCACATGTAGCGTTCGTCGGGACCGGAGCCGTGACTTCGCACTACGTCATGGCTGACGTACGGGCGTGGACGCGAGCGTTCTTCCGGCACAAACGGAGCGACCGGCCCCGCCGGGCCCACCCGCAGCCCGCGTGCCGGTTCGCCGACCGCCTCACCACCGGACGCGTTGCGCTCGTCCCGTAAGACATCCGTACACCGAACGTCGAGCACCGCCATGTCTGTCCGTACACGCCTGCTTTGCAAGAGGAATGGGCCCAGATCATGTTCTTGAAATCCTCGACGACCCTCGCCTCGCGACCGGAGGCCGACTTCCGGCCGGCAGACGCCGGGTCCGGCGAAGGGCCACCTGTGGCGGTCGACCGGCTCCCTGACGGGAAGTGGCAGCTCACCTTGCACGACCTCGAACCCGTCTCGGTCCACCGCCTGCCCTCCGACGAGGTCCACATCATCCTCGCGCCACCCCGTGACGAGCCCGCCCACCCCGCGGCCTCCGCCACCGCTCCGCCGCGCCGCGACCCGGTGCAGATCGACACCGAGGCCAGGACCGTGGCCATCGACGGGCGCCAAGTCAACCTTCCGCGCCTGGAGTTCGACCTGCTCGCCCACCTCGTGCTGCACCCCCAGCGCGCCTTCACCCGCGAGCAGCTCATGGCCGCCGTGTGGCCCTCCTGTGAGTCCAGCGCACGCACCGTCGACGTCCACATCGCCCGGCTGCGCCGCCGTCTGGGGCCGGGCCGTCGGGAGTCCATCAGGACCGTCTTCGGTATCGGCTACAAGTACCTGCCCACGCCGTAAGCCTCCGCGGGCCGCGCTCCACCGGCCCCCGTGAGACCCGTCCGCGCTCGACGCCGGGTATCCCTCACTGCTGCGCCGCTCCCCCTCCCACGGCACGCCGACCGCCGACGGGCGGGTCACGGGCGTCATCGCAGGGCGTGGACCCCGGCACGGAACACGGACGGCATCCTGGCCGCCGCCGGCACGATCAGGCGGGCGGCGGCCGGGCGGCCACTGAGCCGCACCAGACCCTCCGTCAGCAGGCGGTGCCGCCGCGACAGCCGCCGCCACTCCCCCTCGTACGCCTGCGGCCGCCCGGCCCGCAGACAGCGGACCGCCGCTTCCGCCGAGGCCAGCGCCAGCGCGATGCCCTCACCGGTGAGCGCGTCGACATAGCCGGCCGCGTCCCCGACGAGCAGCACCCGGCCCGCGCTCCGGCGGCGGGCTCGCTGCCGGAGCGGACCGGCACCCCGTACAACGCCGGCCACGGGCCCGGCCAACAGTGGGGCCAGGTGGGGAAATTCGGCCAGATGCGCGTCGAAATCACGCCGTACGGCGCTGAGCACCGCCACGCCCACCAACTCCTCGCCGACCGGCGTCACATACGCCTCCCCCTCCCCGGGCCGAACCGGCCAGTGCACCTCGACGAAATCCGTCCACGGCGGCACCCGGTAGTGACGGCGCAGACCGTAGCGCCGGGGGCGGCGGACGGGCAGCTCCAGGCCGAGTGCGCGGCGCAGGGGCGAGTGCAGACCGTCCGCGGCGACCAGCCAGCGGGCCCGCAACCCCGCCGCGGACACCCCGTCGTCGCTCTGGCGGACCTCACCGACCCTGGCCGTCACGGTCTTGACGCCGAGTTCGGCGGCCCGCCAGGCCAGCGCGCCGTGCAGCACGGTGCGCCGCACGCCCAGGCCCCGGCCGCCCCGGAAGGGCGCCTCGGCGCGGTGGCGCCCGTCGGTGTAGCGGATACCGCGCAGCGCCCGGCCCTCGGTGAGGTCGACGCCGAGCGCGCGCAGGGCGCGGACGCCACCGGGCATGACGCCCTCGCCGCACGCCTTGTCCACGGGTGTGGTGCGCGGTTCGACGACCACCGCCTCCAGGCCGGCGAGTGCCGCGTGGATGGCGGTGGCCAGTCCGGCGGGTCCGCCGCCCGCCACGAGCAGGTCGATCACCGCGCGGCGCCCGTGGTGCCGGTGAGGGAGCCGGTGGGGCGGTCCGGGGCGTCCCGGCCGGCCAGTGCCCGGTTCTCGCAGCGGATCCGCACGGTGAGCAGCGCGGCGTTGAGCACGCCGAAGACGACCGCGGTCAGCCAGGCGCCGCGGACGAGGGGCAGGGCGAGCCCTTCCGCCACCACGGCGACGTAGTTGGGATGGCTCAGCCGGCGGTAGGGGCCCTCGCGGACCAGGGGGAGGCCGGGGATGACGAGGACGCGGGTGTTCCAGCGGGGGCCCAGGGTGCGCACGCACCACCAGCGCAGGGCCTGCGCGGCTCCGACGACGGCGGTCATCGTCCACCCCAGGACGGGGTCGAACGGCCGTCCGGCGGCCCAGGCTTCGGCCAGGCACCCGGCCAGCAGTCCGGAATGGAGCGCGACCATGGCCGGATAGTGCCGGCGTCCCGCTTCGACGGCGCCGCGGGCCGCGCTCCAGCGTGCGTTGCGGCGCGCGACGCGGAGTTCGGCGAGGCGCTCCACACCGACGGCCAGCACCAGCACCGCGTACCAGAACATCGATATCCCCCTTACCAGCGCAGCAGGACCAGTTCGGAGCAGAATCCGGGGCCCATGGCGAGCAGCAGTCCCGGAGTGCCCGCGGGCGGCCGTCGTTCGGCCAGGGTGTCGCGCAGGACGTGCAGCACGGAGGCCGAGGAGAGGTTGCCCACCGCCGCCAGCGAGCGCCAGGTGACGTCCAGCGCGCCGTCGGGCAGGTCGAGGGCCTCCGCCACCGCTTCGAGCACCTTGGGGCCGCCCGGGTGGGACACCCAGGCGGTGATGTCCTCGCGGCGCAGGCCGTGGTCGGCGAGGAAACCGTCGACGTCGCCGGCGAGGTTCTTGCGGACGACGTCGGGCACCGCGGCGTCGAGCACCACCCGGAAGCCGGCGGCGGTGACGTCCCAGCCCATCACCCGCTCGGTGTCCGGATAGAGGTGACTGCGGGTCGCGACCACCGTGGGGCCGGCCGCCTTCGGACCGCCCTCGGCCGTCCGGCGCGCACCGCAGGCGACCAGGGCGGCGGCCCCGTCGCCGAACAGGGCGGTGGCGATGAGGTTGGCCGTCGAGGCGTCGTCCCGCTGGAAGGTGAGGGTGCACAGTTCGACGGCCAGCAGGACGGCCACGTCGTCGGGCCGGCCCAGCAGGTAGTCGTGCAGCCGGGCGATCCCGGCGGCGCCCGCCACGCAGCCCAGTCCGAAGACAGGCAGCCGTTTGACGTCCGGGCGCATCCCCAGCCGGGTGGCCAGGCGCGCGTCGACGGACGGGGTCGCGATGCCGGTCACGGAGGTGAACATCAGCAGGTCGACATCGCGCGGCGAGAGTCCGGCGGCCTCCAGCGCGGCGCCGACGGACCGCTCTCCCAGGCTCACCGCGCCGGCGATGAACGCGTCGTTGACCTCGCCGAAGTCACGGAAGGCCGGGTAGCGGTCCAGGGGCAGCGCCGTGTGGCGGGTGTCCACCCGCGCGCTGTGGTGCAGCCGGTCCAGGACCCGCCGGTCGCTCCCACCGGGCAGGCAGGTGCGGGCCACCATGTCGGTGATCTCTCGTTGCGGATGCCGGTGCGGAGCGAGCACTCCATGGACGGCTGCGATGCGGGTCATCTGCGGTCCGAGGGGGGAGACGGTGACGCGTGACCCTCCAAGGGATGCCCCCGGCCGGTACGGCGTGACACCGGGGCGCGGCAGAAGTCGCCCGTCCGGCGGCAGACGGCGCCCGGCCCGGTCGAGGGCGGGCGGTCGGGCGGCATGGCGCGCCCGGGGGCGGCGGGACGCGTGCCAGCATGCGCGCGTGGACGTCATGGACCGGAACGAGGCCGCGGGCTCCGGGGCGCGGCCGTGGCGGGCGGTCGGCGGGTTGCTGAGGGCCTGTCATCCGGGGCCGACCGCCGTGGTGACGCTGCTGGTGGGCGCCCTGGCGGTGGCCGCCGGGCAGAGCGCGGCCGGCGCGCTGCTGGCGGCCACGGCCGTTCTGGCGGGCCAGTTGTCGGTCGGCTGGAGCAACGACGCCCTCGACGCCGCGCGCGACGCCGCCACCGGCCGGCGTACGAAGGCGGTGGTGGCCGGCGCCGTGCCCGCCGGTTCCGTGGGCGCCGCCGCGTCGGCCGCCCTGGCGCTCTGTCTGCCGCTGTCCTTCCTCTATGGACCGCTCGCGGGGGCGGTCCATCTCCTGGGGGTCGCCGCGGGCTGGGCGTACAACCTGGGGCTGAAGGCGACCGCGCTGTCGTGGGTGCCGTACGCCGTGGGGTTCGCGTCGCTGCCGGCCTTCGTCACCCTGGGCCTGCCCGGCCGGCCGTGGCCCGCCTGGTGGGTCGTCACCGCCGCCGCGCTTCTGGGGATCGGCGCGCACCTGGGGAACGTCCTGCCGGACATCGCCGGCGATCTGGCCACGGGTGTGCGGGGCTGGCCGCAGCGGCTGGGGCCGCGGCTGTCGGCGGTGCTGCTGCCCGTGCCGCTCGTCGCGGCCACGGCGGTGCTGGTCTGGGGCCGGCCCGGGCCGGTCGGCACCGCCGGGCTCCTTGCGGTCGCGGTGTCCGTGGCGGTGGCGGCCGGCGGGGCGCTGCTGGGCCGTACCCGGCCGAAGGCGCCGTTCGCCGGGGCGATCGTGGTGGCGGCGGTGGATGTCGCGCTGTTGCTGGGGCGGGGCGAAGCCCTGGTGGCGTGAGCGGCGGCGGAGGCGGGCAGCGAGTCGACAGGCAGCCGAGCTGACGGCTCGTCAAGTAGTTCCCCGACGAGATCATCTTGCTGGGATCTGGCCAAAGTTGGCGCGCCGAGTGCGATCGCGGGCCCGACGGCATTGCCCTGCGTTGACATTGACTTGGCATTCCCTTTACCTTCGGGGGGTGCGGCATCTATGCAGGTCAACGCCGCATATCCCCACTCTTTCCGGAGGTTCCCATGGAGCAGCTCATCAAGAAGATGGCCCAGGACGACGTCTGGCGGAGCTGGCTCGCCGCCAACTCGGCGCAGTCGGCCAAGGACGGCTGCATCAGCGCCGCCCCCAAGTCCGGCTGCATCAGCGTCGCCAAGACCGGCTGCATCTCCTGACCGTCCGCTGACCGGCCGGGAGCGGTCCGACGGCGATTTCCCCCGCCGTCGGGCCGCTCCCTGGTGCGGCGCCCCCACACCCGCCAGCAGGGCCGTTTTCGAGCGCAGATGAGGAATTCCATGGACGGTCAGCCGACTGCCGAGGTCATCGAGCAGATACGCGACATCCCGATCTACCGCCGGTCACTGGCACAGGGCCACTTCCCCGTACTCGACAAGCCGGAGATCGCGCGGGGGTTCCCCGACAACTGGATGACGCCCCGGCTGGCGGCCGCGCTGGAGACCGGCGAGGCGGAGTTCGTGCTCTCCACGGGCACCAACCATGCCCGTATGCAGCTCATCCGGCCCCCGTATTTCCTGCTGCGGTCCTACTACCAACTGTGGAGCGAGCACCCGGACATCGCCGGGACCTGGGAGGCGGACTGCCGCCGGCTCTCCCTCACCACGGTGCTGGCCACGGAACACGTCGCCCGCGTGAACGCCAAGAAGCGCGGCCAGGAGCCGGAGCCGGTCCCCTCTCCGGCGGACCGGTGGCTCGACGCGCGAACCTGCTACCTCAATCTGCGACTCGACCCCGCACTGTGGGAGCGCGCCGACGTCGAGCGGATGCTCGCGGAGATCCGGACGGCGGTGCGCGAGCACCCCCGCGGCTGGTATCACCTCGACTGCTCCGGCTCCCATCTGGCGCATCTGGTGCGGAAGGTGAGTGAATGGGGGCTGTGGGACGACTTTCCGCCGCCGGCCAGCATCATCCACGCGTACGAATACACGCCGGTCAACGTCCGGCGGTATCTGCGACAGCATTTCGCCTGCCCGATCATCGATCTGTTCGGCAGCACGGAACTGGGCTATCTCTTCTTCAGCGACCGCCGGGGCCGCTACCGGCCGCATCTGGACAAGATGAGCGTCGAACTCCTCCCGGTCGCCCCGGACAGCACGATTCACCAACTCATCGTCACCAGTGTGCGCAACCCCTACATGCCGCTGGTCAGGTACCGCTCCGGCGACTGCGTGCGCACCACGGACGGGACGCCCGACCCCGCCAAGATCTCCCAGTTCTGCGGCCGGGAAAAGGAATTGCTCGACACGCCGCGGGGGCCCGTCGCGCAGGGCGACCTCGACCTGTGCGTCGGAGACGTCTCCCCGCACGTCTTCCTCCACCAGTTGCGGGTGACCGGGGACGACGAGGTCGTGCTGGCGTACACGACCTTCCACGGCGCCCCGGTCGAGGCGGCCGAGGCCGAGGCGCTGGAGAGCGGCGTCGGCGAACTGACCGGCCGCCGCTGCCGGGCCGAGCACCGGGCGCATCTGCCCATCGGCCCGTCGGGAAAGTACGCCTGGCTCGCCCACGACGCCCCCAGCGTGTGAACCGACCGACACCGGAGTAGGAGATCCATGACCAGTCAGCCGCAGATATCCGCCGACGACCTCAAAGCCCTGCTCGGCGACGCACTGCACACCGAGGTGGTGACGCACTTCGCCGAGAAGAGCGAGGCGCCGCGGGAGTTCGTGGAGCGCCAGGTCACCGAATGCCTGCGGTATCTCTACCTGGTGTCCCGCCACCGGGACCGGCTCAGCGGTCTTTTCCTGCCGGTCGAGCAGGACATCGACGAGATCTGGCACTACCTCATTCTCCAGACCCGCGAGTACCGCGCGCTGTGCGAGGAACGTCTGCCGGGCCGCTTCTTCATCGAGCACCGCAGCATCGCCTACGAGACCTACCAGAGCGAGCCGGGCCGCGAGCGGGCCCTCGAAGAGGCGCTGCGCTGGATTCCGCTGTACTGCCGGGAGTTCGGCGCGTTCGACGAGGACGCGCTGCCGCACTGGACGATCGTCCGCTTCCTGCACCAGCGCATGGGAATGTCGCTGCGGGAGATCGCCGCGCTCGAACCGGCGGCGGCGTAGAGACGTGACCGTCACCGACGCGGCCGGAGCCGCCGAAACACCCACGCCGGGCACACCGGCCCCGACGCGCGACGCGCCGGAGCAGCGGAGGATTCTGGCGGTCCTGGTCGTCTCGCAGCTCCTGAGCGGCGCGGGCCTGGCAGCCGGGATCACCGTCGGCGCGCTGCTCGCCGAGGAGATGCTGGGCTCGACCGGCCTCGCGGGCGTGCCCAGCGCCCTGTTCACCGCCGGGGCGGCGCTCGGTGCCGCCGGCATCGGCCAGGTGTCGCGGCGCTGGGGCCGGCGCCCCGGCCTCGCGCTCGGCTACGCCGCCGGCGCGCTCGGCAGCGCCGGGGTGGTGGCCGCCGCCGCCCTGAACAGCGTCGCGGCCCTGTTCGTATCGCTGCTCGTCTACGGCGCCGGTACCGCCACCAACCTGATGGCCCGGTACGCCGGGGCTGACCGGGCCGCGCCCGAGCGCCGGGGCCGCGCCGTGAGCACGGTGCTCGTGGCCACCACGCTCGGCGCGGTCGCCGGTCCGAACCTGGTGACCGTCACGGGCGACGTGGCACATACATGGGGCATTCCCCGGCTCGCCGGCCCCTTCCTGCTGGCCACCGTCGCGTTCGCGGCGGCCGCCGTCGTCCTGGCCGCCCTGCTGCGCCCCGACCCGCTGCGGCCGGCCCGCGAGCCGGCCGGGGACACCGCCGCGTCCGACGCCCCCGCCCGCACCGAGACCGCCACCGCCCCGCCGCCCGGCCCGGCCGCCGCGCCCGCCGGCTCCCCCGCACACCCACCGCGCTCCGGCCTGGTCACCGGCACCACGGTCATGGTGCTCAGCCAGCTCACGATGATCGCGGTCATGACGATGACGCCCGTGCACATGCGCGCGCACGGACACGGCACACAGGCGGCCGGGCTGGTCATCGCCCTCCATGTGGGCGCGATGTTCCTGCCCTCCCCGCTCAGCGGCCTGCTCGTCGACCGGGTCGGGCGGCACAGGATGGCCGCGGCGTCCGGCCTGACGCTGCTCGCCGCCGGCGTCCTCGCCGCCCTGGCCCCGCCCCAGTCCGTGCCCGCCCTGGCCGCCGCCCTGGTCCTGCTCGGCCTCGGCTGGAACTTCGGTCTGGTCAGCGGCACCGCGCTGGTCACCGACGCGCTGCCGCCCGATCGGCGGGCCGCGACGCAGGGACTGGTGGACGTGGGCATCGCGCTCGCCGGCGCGGCCGGCGGCCTGTCCTCGGGTCTGGTCGTGGCCGGCGGCGGCTTCCCGACGCTGGCGCTCGCCGGCGGGGCTCTGGCGCTGGCGAGCGTGCCCGTGGTCGCGTGGGCGGCCCGGTCCGGCAGGCGCGGGTGACGCGGGTTGACGTAACAGCTACCGGACACCGGGCAGCCGGCCGCACGGCCACCGGACACTCCCCCGCCACCGGCGGCGAAAACCACGAAAAGTTGGCGTCATTTCTCGTTATCCCGTGGGAAACACCGATGTTGCAATGTTGGAGCAGCTTTAACCGTGTGGACCATCCACCATGACGGGCCGGCCGGGCAGGACGCCGAGGCAGCCGGACGCCCCGTCAGCAGGCCGATGCGGAGGGCGATGATGCGGAGGGCCCAGGGCACGCCCGGCATTCCGCTCAGCCGTCTGTGCCACCTGCCGCTGACCGCACTCGCGCTGATCCTGACGTTCCTGCTGGGCAATGCGACGATGACGCCCGGCACGGCGACGCCCGCGCTCCCGGCCACCGCCGCCCTCAAACCCGCGGGCGTCCCGCCGGCCGTCGACGCCGCCCACGACACCGACGCGGACAGCGCCGAGGACGACGCCGAACGCGGACAACCGCGCCGGGTCGCGCGGGCCCGCGTCGGAATTCCGCAGCACACCGGCCGGTTGATGCCGCCGTGCCGCAGCGATGCGGTGGGCGGCGCCGTCGCCGGGGCCGCCCCTCCCGCGGCGGCCGGCTTCGCCACCGCCGCGTCGAGACCGCTGTCCCTCCCCGTCCTGCACTGCGTCTTCCGCTGCTGAGCGCGACCGTGGTGGCACCGCCATCCACCACGCATCCGGTATGTCGCATGTTTTCCGCCACCCCGCGTGGCTCACTCATCAGCAGGAGACCTCCAGATGGAGACCTTCGTTCAGCATGCCCGGGGCCTCACGGCCCGTATCGCCGACCGGCGCGAGGAACGCGAACGCTACGGCCGCCTGGCCGACGGCCAGTCCCCTCTCGCCCTGTTCATCACCTGCTCCGACTCCCGGGTCGTTCCGTCGCTGATCACCGGCGCGGAGCCCGGCGAACTGTTCGAACTGCGCACGGCCGGCAACGCCGTGCCCGCCTACCAGGAAGGCACGGCGAGCGCGGAAGCCGCCACCATCGAGTACGCGATGCGCGTGCTGGGCGTCGCCGACATCGTGGTCTGCGGTCACTCGCACTGCGGCGCGGTCGGCGCGAAGATCCGCGACGAGGACCTGGCCGGCGTGCCCGCCGTACGGGACTGGCTCGCCCAGCAACTGTCCGACGAGCTGCCGCGCGACGCGGAGCCGACGGTCCGGGCGGCCGTCCAGCAGCATGTGTGCGAGCAGTTGGACCGGCTGCGCGGCCACCCTTGCGTGCGTGAGCGGCTGGCCGCCGGTGAAGTGACCTTGCACGGCTGGTTCTACGAGGTGCACACCGGCACCGTGTCCGCGCTTCGGCCGGGCACCGACACCTTCCTCCCGCTGTGAGGGCCGGCATGCGCGTCATGAAGCGACTCGCCCCGTTCCGGGCGGATTTCACCGCCTCCCTCGTGGTCTTCCTCGTCGCCGTCCCGCTGTGCGTCGGCGTGGCCGTGGCCTCCGGCGTCCCGGCCGAACTCGGGCTCGTCACCGGCATCGTCGGCGGCCTGCTCACCGGGTTGCTGCCGGGCAGCAGCCTCCAGGTCAGCGGCCCGGCCGCCGGCCTGACCGTGCTCGTCTTCGAAGCGGTCAGAGAGTACGGCCTCGGCGCGCTCGGCGCGCTGGTGCTCGCCGCCGGCGCCTTGCAACTGGCCATGGGCGCCCTCAAGCTGGGGCGCTGGTTCCGGGCCATTTCGGTGGCCGTCGTCCAGGGCATGCTGGCGGGTATCGGCCTGGTGCTGATCGCCGGGCAGCTCTACGCCCTCGCGGACGCCAAGGCGCCGGGCGGCGGGCTCGCCAACCTCGGGGGCCTGCCGGACCTGGTCGCCACCACGGCCCGGTCCGGCGGCGCGCTGGCCGCGCCGGCCATCGGTGTCACCACCATCGCCGTCCTGGTGCTGTGGCCCCGCTGGCGGCGTGCGGCGCGGGTACTGCCCGCTCCGCTGGCCGCCGTCGCCCTCGTCACCGTTGCCGTATGGGCGTGGGATCTGCCGGTCGCCCGCGTCCGGGTGAGCGGTCTGCTCGACGCGATCCAGCCGCCGGGTCTGGCCGACATCGGCCGGCTCACCGAGATAGGCGTGCTGGGCACCGTCCTGGCCTTCACGCTGATCGCGTCCGCCGAATCGCTCTTCAGCGCGGCGGCGGTCGACCGGCTGCACGACGGGCCGCGCACCGACTACGACAAGGAGCTGATGGCGCAGGGCGCCGGCAACGCCGTCTGCGGCCTCCTCGGCGCGCTGCCGATGACCGCCGTCATCGTCCGCAGCGCCGCCAACGTCCAGGCGGGTGCCAGGACGAAGGCGTCCCGGGTGCTGCACGGCGTGTGGCTGCTGGTGTTCGCGGCGGCGTTCCCGGCGGCGCTGGGCGTGGTGCCCGTCGCCGCGCTGGCCGGCGTACTGGTGCACGCGGGCTTCAAGCTCATCCCGCTGCGGGACCTGCGGCCGTTGTGGCGCGACCACCGGGGCGAGGCGGTCGTGCTGTTCGTCACCGCACTCGCCATCGTCACGGTCAACATGTTCGAGGGCGTCCTCATCGGGCTCGTGATGGCCATCGTCAAAACGGCGTGGGAGACCTCGCACGTCCATCTGGAGGTCGATATTCCGGAGGACGAGGCGGAGCCGGTCCGGGTGCGGGCCCTGGGCAACGCCACCTTCCTGCGGCTGCCCAAGCTCCTGGACCAGTTGGCGGCGCTGCCCGCCGACCGGGACGTCGTCCTCGTCCTCAGCGGCCTGCGGCATCTCGACCACGCCTGCGCGGCCGCCCTGACGAACTGGGAGGAGCAGCACCGGCGCGACCGGAAGTCGGCGGAACTCGTCTCCTGAAGGACCGGGACCGGCATCGAGGACTCGGGACCGGGTATCGGAATGATTGTGCGTCCTCCGGTTGTTCCATGAAGATCACGGCCGGCGGGGGCGGTACGCCGTCCCCGCCCGGCCGTGGCCGACATGACATGGGATTTCGACGACGAGGACGGACGGTTATGCCTCTTCACGGCGAGTACGAGCCCAGCCCGGAACAGTGGGTGCGCGATCAGGTCGCGTTGTACGAGAGTTCCGGGGGCACCGAGGGCACGACGATGCGCGGTCTGCCCGTGGTCATCCTCACGACCCGGGGCGCCAAGAGCGGCCAACTGCGCAAGACCCCGCTGATGCGGGTGGAGCACGAGGGCGACTACGCCGCCGTGGCGTCCTTGGGCGGGGCGCCCAAACACCCGGTCTGGTACCACAACGTGGTGGCGGATCCGCGGGTCGAGCTTCAGGACGGCCCGGTGCTCAGGGATATGACGGCCCGTGAGGTGACGGGCGAGGAGAAGGCCCTGTGGTGGGGCCGGGCGGTCGAGGCGTATCCCGACTACGACGACTACCAGAAGAAGACCGACCGGGAGATCCCCGTCTTCGTCCTGGAGCCGGCGGCCACCCCGCACTGACCGGCCGGGGGCCACCGCTGCCTCAGAGCGGCACCAAAGAGACCTCGGTGGCCTTGACGCTGGTCCAGACGGGAACGCCGTCGGCCAGGCCGAGTTCGGCGGCGGCCTGCGGAGTGATCTCGGCGACCAGGTCGGGGGCCTCCTCAGAGGTGATCAGGACGCGGAGCCTGCTGCCGGCCGAGGTCAGTTCGCGGACGGTACCGGGCCAGACGTTGCGGGGACTGCCGCCGGGCTTGCCGACGTGGACGGACACCGCCTCCGGCGCGATGATCGCCAGCGCCTGCGTGCCGTCGGGCAGGCGGTCGGCGACGACGAGACGGCCGCCGCCGGCGAGGGTGAGGCCGTCGTCGGTGGCGGTGCCCGGCCAGGCGTTGCGGCCCAGCATCCGGGCCACCCAGGGCGAGCGCGGGTGGCGGGTGACCTCCGCGGGCGGCGCGTCCTGGAGCGTACGGCCGTCATCGAGGACGAGGACCCGGTCGGCGAGCGAGACCGCTTCGACCGGATCGTGGGTGACGATCAGGCAGACCCCGCCGAAGCCCGCGAGGTGGCCGCGCAGGGTGTGGCGGACGTGCGCGCGCGTCGTCTGGTCGAGGGCGGCGAGCGGCTCGTCGAGCAGCAGCAGCCGCGGGCTGGCCGCCAACGCCCGTGCCAGCGCGACGCGTTGGGCCTGCCCGCCGGAGAGCTGGGCGGGTTTGCGGTGCGCGAGGTGCCCGACGCCCAGCCGGTCGAGCCACCGCTGCGCCCGTGCCCGGGCCTCGCCGCGCGGCACGCCGTGGGCACGCAGCCCGTAGGCGGTGTTGGCCAGGGCGGCCAGATGCGGGAAGAGCGCGCCGTCCTGGGGGACCCAGGCGACGCCGCGGCGGTGCGGGGGCAGAGCGGAGACATCGTGTTCGCCGAGCCGGAGCGTGGCGCGGGCGCGCGGGGTCAGACCGAGGAGGGCGCGCAGCAGCGTGGTCTTGCCGGCGCCGTTGGGGCCGACGACGGCGAGGGTGGTGCCGGGCTCGGCGTCCAGAGTGAGCTGGGTGAAGCCGGTGACGTCGGCGTGCAGCCGCCAGCGCTCCTGGGGGGCGCGCCGTGTGGCATCGGCCGGCCCGGCGTCCACGGCCGACGGCGGAGGCGCGTCGTCGGGGGCTGGCGTGGCGGCCGGGCGGCCCGGGCGGCCGGCGCCGGCGCCGGTCCAGCGGCCGCGCAGCGCCACCAGGACGGCCATGGCGATGGCGAGCAGCAGCAGGGAGACGGAGGTGGCGGCTTCCGGGGAGCCCTGGAGCAGCAGGTAGACCTGGAGCGGCAGGGTCTGGGTGGTGCCGGGCAGGTTGCCGGCGAAGGTGATGGTGGCGCCGAACTCGCCGAGCGCCCGGGCCCAGGTGAGCGCGGCGCCGGCGGCCAGGCCGGGCGCGACCATGGGGAGGGTGACGGTCCGAAAGACCCGGACGGGTGACGCGCCGAGGGAGGCGGCGGTCTCCTCGTAGCTCGGCCGCAGTCCGGCCAGGGCGCCTTCCAGGCTGATGACGAGGAACGGCATCGCCACGAAGGTGGCCGCCACGACGGCGCCGGAGGTGTGGAAGGGCAGGGTGAGGCCGAAGGTGTCCTCCAGCCAGGGGCCGAGCAGTCCGCGCCGGCCGAAGCCGAGGAGCAGCGCCACGCCGCCGACGGTCGGCGGCAGCACCATCGGCAGCAGCACCAGCGAGCGGACCAGGGCCTTTCCGGGGAAGGAGACCCGGGCCAGCAGCCAGGCGAGCGGCACCCCGAGCAGGAGGGAAAGCCCCAGCGCCCAGCAGGAGACGACCAGCGAGAGGCGAAGCGCCTCGGTGACGCCCGGGCTGGTCAGGTGGGTGCCCAGATCGCTCCAGGTGGTGCGGGCGAGGATGCCGATCAGCGGCATCAGCAAGAACGCGACCGCGAGCAGCGCGGGCACGGCCAGGGCCACCGGGGTGCGGGGGCCGGGCACCGGGCGCCGGGCCGCCGAGGGCCGGCGGAGTGCAAGGGGGCGTCTCATCGGGTTTCCCGGGATCGGAGCGGGTCGGCAGTGCGGTTGCGGGCCGCCGGGCGGCGCGAAGGGGCCGCCCGGGGCTGTCCGCTCCCCCGAGCCGGACAGTCCCGGGCGTCCACGCGGCGCCTACGGCTGCTGGAAGCCGGCCTCGCGCAGGATCTTCTGTGCCTTGGGCGTGCTCAGCCACTTCACGAACGCGGCCGCGGCATCCGGGTGCTCCGACGTCTTCAGCGTCGCGGCCGGGTAGGACGCGACGGCGTTCTGCTTGTCGGGGATGGCGACGGCGTCGACCTTGCCGGGCGCGGTTTCCGCGTCCGTCTTGTAGACGAGTCCCGCGTCGGCCTCGCCGAGGGCCACCTTGCTGAGCACGGCGCGGACGTTCGGCTCCTGCGAGACGGGCTTCACGTGGAGGTCCCGGGCGTCCAGGATCTTCTTGCCGTAGCGGCCGACCGGCACCTCGGGGGCGGCGAGAACGACCTTCACGTCGCCGCGGGCGAGGTCCGTAAGGCTGCGGATCTTCTTCGGGTTGCCCTCGCCGGTGGCGATGACCAGCCGGTTCTTGGCGATGACGGTCGGCGTGCCGGTGTCGGCACGGAGTCCGTCCATCGTCTTGGTGTCGGCGGTGACCAGGGCGTCGGCGGGGGCGCCCTGCTCGACCTGGGCGGCGAGTTCCTGGGAGCCGGCGAAGGAGAACCGCAGCTCGGTGCCCGGGTGCTCCTTCTCGTAGGCGGCGCCGGCGGTCTTGAACACGTCCGTCAGGGACATGGCGGCCAGCACGGTGATCCGCGTCCGGGTCGCGCCGCCGGACTTGTCGGCGGCGCCGTCCTTCCGGCCGTCGGCTTCCCCGTCGTCGCCGCAGGCGGCGAGCGGCAGGAGGAGGGCGGCGGTCACGAGCGCGGCGGCGGCGCGGCGGCGGGTGAGGGCAGGGGGCATGGGAGCGGACTCCTTGGTGCGCGGGGCGGCGGGTGCCGCCGTGCGGAAGGGAAAGCCGCGCCGGGGACGGCGACGCCGCTGGGTGGGGACGGGGGTGCGGTGGGGTGCTGCCTGGGCCGTGGCCGTGGCGCGGTGGCCGTCAGCCGCGGTCGATGTGCACGCTGGTGGATTTCACCCGTGCCGTGGCCCGCATGCCGACTTCCAGGCCCAGTTCCTCGACCGCTTCCCGGGTGAGCAGGGAGACCAGGCGGTGCGGCCCGGCCTGGATCTCGACCTGCGCCGCCACGTCGCCGAGCTTCACGCCGGTGACGATGCCGGGGAAGGCGTTGCGCGCGGAGGTGTAGGAGGCGTCTTCCTCACCGCCGCCGCCCGCCGCGACCTCGACGGAGAAGGCCGCCAGGTCGCGGCCGTCGATCAGGCGGCGGCCGCTGTCGTCGCGGTGGGTCGCGACCCTTCCGGCGTCCGCCCAGCGGCGCGCCGTGTCGGGGCTGACGCCCAGCAGACGCGCCGCCTGGCCAATCGTGTAGGACTGCATATGCGCCACGATAGGCGCGGGCGGCTCGCATCTACAACCTATTGGTCGCTTATGCCTAGCAGACACCACCCTGGCCGGAGGAAGCACCGAACCGGCCCGCGTGGCTAGAGTGCGGAAACACGGGACATAACGGAACAATCCACCCTGTCTCCGATGCAGCCTCCGCTCCCCCACTCCCCGCAGGTGAGGCCCCCATGAGCCTGAGCACGCGCAATCAGCTCCCCGGCACGGTGACCGCGGTATCGCACGGCGAGGTCATGGCGGCCGTACGCGTCCGCCTGGACGGCGGCCAGGAGCTCACGTCCGTCATCACCCGGGAGGCGGTGAACGAGCTGGGGCTGGCCGCCGGGTCCGCGGTGCGCGTCCTCATCAAGTCCACCGAGGTCTCCCTCGCCACCGGCACGGTGGACGGCCTGAGCATCCGCAACCGGATCTCCGGCACGGTCAGCGGCATCGCCACGGGCGGCGTAATGGCCGGGGTCAAGGTCACCGTCCACGGCGGCGAGCTGACCGCCGCGGTCACCAAGGACGCGGTCCAGGACCTGGGCCTGGCCACCGGCTCCCCGGTCACCGCGCTGGTGAAGTCGACCGAGATCGCGCTGGCCACCGCCTGAGTCCGGGGAACGACACCCCGGTTTCACCCTGTTGAGCGGCCCGCGTCCGTGCGCCCGGCGGCCTGACGGACGGTCCGCCCTCACCCGATCACCACAACTGGCCGGTTCTTACGGGTCGTTGAGGGCTCCGGCAACCCTTCACACACAACAGGCCCACCCGTACGACCGATAGTCCAGGTTTTCCCGTTTGCGGCGAAATGTGGTCGATGTAACGCTGGACTCGTCCGCCACAGAAGGAGGTTTCTCATGGTTACCGATCGCGCAGCAACCGTCGAAACGGCCGGCCTGGCCGCCCAGGTCGAAGGACTGCTGGAGCCCGCCGAGCCCGACGGTGTCTTCCGCGACACCCGCGAGTGCGGAGGCGGCCTGGTGCTCCTCGGCCTGCTCCTGATCTCGCCCCCCACTCCCCGGCCGAAGACGGACCGCTAAGGGGCAGTGCGTTGGCTGAACAGGCGCAGGGAGCAGTCCCGCTGAGCGCTGTGATCGCCGATGCCGCGTCTGGGGTCGCCCTCGCCCTCCGGGGGGAGGGCGACCCTTATGCCCTGTCGCGCGTGCTGCGGCAGGGCGACGCGCTGGCGTTGGCCGCGATCCGGGTGCTGGGCGCCGACGCGCTCGCACCGTACGCGCTGAATCCCCGGGCGGTGCCCGGCGGTGAGGACGACAAGACGGTCATCCGCGAGGCACTCGCGGCCTATCCACCGGGAGCGGACGCCTCGGACGTGTCGGTGTGGAGTTACCGGGGCCTGATCGAGGCATCGCACGCCTTCCTCCCCGGTGACGCCCACCACTGGCCGCCGGCACCCCAGGCGGGCGAGGGCTGGGTCGCCACCGATCCATGGCCCAGACTCTCCCACCGGGCTTCGCAACTGGCGGCGCTGGCCCTGCCCGGACTCGCGCCCGGGCTCGCCGACCGGCTGGCACCGCGCACCGATGACCTGGCCCGCGGTTTCGTCCGGGCGGTCCGCCGCCGGGACTGGCTGCAGGCGGCGGGCCTGGGCCGCTGGCTGGCCCGGCTGCCGCAGGCGCCGCCCACGCTCGGGCTCGACAACGGGCTCGCGTTCGTACGGCAGATGAGCGGCGGCGACCCCCGCGTGACCCTGCATGTGACGGCCGCGCAGCGGTTTTACGGACGGGGTCGGTGACCGGCGGCCGGGGCGACCCGGAACTCTTGGACCGGATGGTCGCCGGCAGCCTCGGGTGGCTGGACGCCGCGCGCCCGCACTTCCGGCTGCCCGCGAACGTGACGACGGACGCCGACCCCAACCTCACCCTCAAGCCGCTCGGCGAACTCGCCGAACTGGCCCACCTGATCGCCGGCACGCACCCGCGCGAGGACCTCCGCGCACGCGCCGCCGGCCTCTTCGCGTTCGCCTGGAACGAGACCCGTGACGGTGAGGTGTTCGCAGAGCTGATCCGCGGCGAGCCGCACGCCACCTACCCCGTCGAGCTCTACGGCATTTTCGCGCGGGCCGGTCTGCGCAACGCCGCCACGGAGGCGCTGCTGCCCGCGACGACGGGGCTGCGCGGCTGGCGGGTGGCGCGCGAGGACCACACCCGTACGCTCGGTGTCCTCAACGCCGAGCGGCGGATCGGGCTGCCGCCGCACGCCGACTTCGACGCCGTCCTTGCGAGGACCGGTCTGGGGCTCCTGCCGGAGCCGTGGGCGCTGGACCGCAAGGCGGCGTACGGCCTGACCCATGACGTCTTCCACCTCACCGACTGGGGCCGGGATCGCGACCGGCTTCCCGGCGCACTCGCCGACTACCTGCGGCTCTGGCTGCCCGCCTGGCTGGAGAACTGGCTGGACGAGGAACTGTGGGATCTGGCGGGCGAGTTGCTGGCCGTGACCGCCGCTCTGCCCGCGGCTCCCTACGACCCGGTGGCCTGGCAGCGGCTGGCCGGCGCACAGGCCGCCGACGGCTCGGTGCCCGAGCAGGGCGCCGCGCCCCGTACGGACGACCGTGGTGAGGTCTTCCTGGCCTGCTACCACTCCACTTTAGTGACCGCCTTCGCCGGTACCCTCGCCCGGATCGCCTCGGACGAGGCCGCCGGTGCGGCGGTGGGGCCGGCCCCCTGCGAAAGCGAGACGAGCCCGTGACCGTGACCGCCGCACCCCCCGCGCTGCTGCACGGCGTCGGAGACCGTGCCCTGACCTGGCTCAACGACCAACGCGAGCATTTCCGGCTGACTCCTGAGGACCGCGCGACCGGCGCCGGTGTCATCGAACGGCTCAAGCCCGTCGGGGAGTTGGCCCTGAACATGCGGGTGCTCTTCCGGGAGGGCGTGGCGGGCTCCCGGCAGCATTCGCGCGCCACGGCGCTGCTGGACTTCGCGTGGCGGGAGCTGCTCGACGGCGGCAACGTGCTGGCCGGGCTCCAGCACGACGAACCGCTGTCGCCGGTGCCCCTGGAGATCTACGCGACGTTCCACGAAGTGGGCCACCGCCACCCCGGTCTGGAAGCGGCCCTGGAGGTCTGCCGCCGCACCACCACCTGGACGGCGCTGGAGATGGTGCCCAACCGGCGGCTCGGCGTCCTCAACGCCGAACGGAAACTGGGCTGGACGCCCAGCGCCGACTTCGGGCAGGCCCTGGACCGGACCTGGCTGGGCCGGCTGCCGGAACCGTGGACGGTGCAGTTGCACATCGCCTACGACATCACGCACACCGTCTTCCACCTGACCAACTGGGGCGCGGCGCCCGACCGTATCCCGCCGGAGATCGCCGACTACCTGGCGCTGTACCTGCCCGCGTGGCTGGAGGACTGGGCCGACCTCGAACACTGGGACCTGCTGGGCGAACTCCTCGTCGTCGACGCCTGCCTGCCGCGCCCCACCCTCGACGCGGAGCTGTGGGAGCGCTACGCCGCCGCCCAGTCCGCGTCGGGCGCGATGCCCATCCAGCGCGGCATGCCGGACGGCGACCCGGCGGAGATCTTCGACCTCGTCCACCACCCCACCCTGGTCGCCGCCTTCGCCTCGGCGATGGCCACCTCCCGGGCGCTGTCCGCCGCCGTCTGATGAGCCACCTCCGTCCCGCCACCGCTCTCGGGGACCGCCTCGCGGACGCGCTGACCCGCATCGACGCGCCCGACGTCGTGCTCGCCGCCACCCGTCACCGCCGCCGGACGCTCGTCACCGGGGGCAGTGCCCTGGCGCCCCCCATGCCGCGGGACGCGCTGCGCTACGAACTCGGCTCGCTGTCCAAGACCTTCACCGTGCTGCTGCTCGCCGACCTGGACCGGTCCGGCGTGCTGAACCTGGACGATCCGCTCACCGCCCACCTCCCGGACCTGCCGCTGCGGCACGCCGCCTCCCGCGCGATCACCCTGCGGCATCTGGCCACCCACACCGCGGGGCTGCCGCGCATCCCCGGCGACCTGGTGCCCGGCGCGCTGCTCCATCCGTACGCCAGCGGCTACGCCCGCTACGACACCGACCGGCTGCTGCGCGCCTTCGCCCGCACCCGGCCCCGCCACCGGCCCGGAACGCACTGGAGCTACTCCAATCTCGGGCTGGCGCTGCTGGGCCCCGCCATGGCCCGGGCCGCGGGCGCCGACTATCCGGAGCTGCTCACCGAGCGGGTGCTGCGGCCGCTCGGGCTGACCGGAACGACGCTCGGCCCGGGCACCACCGGCACGGACGCGATCGGGCACCGGGCGAGGGGCAGCACACCGGTGCCCAGCGCCGACATGGGCGGCTTCATCGCCGCCGGCGCCGTCCGCGCCACTCCGGGCGATCTGCTCACCTACCTGGAGGCGCATCTCTTCCCCGAGAACACCCCGCTGGGGCCGGCCCTGCGCGAGGTCCAGGTGCCGCAGTTGCGCCGCGGCCGGCGCCACCGCGAGACCCACACGCTGACGTGGTATCAGCACCCCGCCGAGGACGGGCCGCTGCTCTTCCACGTCGGAGCGACCTTCGGCCAGCAGGCGTTCCTCGGCTTCCACCCGGCGTCGGGTACCGGCCTCGCCGCGGTGGCCACCCGCCGCGGCCACGCCTGCCGCATGGTGGGCACCGCCTACGACCTGCTGTACGCGCTCGCCGGCGACCCGACGCTGTGAGGGGCGGGCCGGGGCCTCAGTCCCGGCCCGGAACCGGACCGCCCGCCGTACCGCCCGCCAGGCCGAGTTCGCCGGCGCCCGGCGACCGGAAATGCCGTTCCACCTCGGCCGCCGTGACCTGCGCCAGGCGGGCCGGTGACCAGCGGGGAGCGCGGTCCTTGTCGATGATCTGGGCACGGATGCCCTCGACGAGGTCGGGTGCGCCGAGCGCGGCGCAGGAGACCCGGTACTCCTGGTCCAGCACCGCTTCCAGGCGATCCAGGGCACGGGCCCGGCGCAGGGCGGCCAGCGTGACCTTGAGCGCCGTGGGCGACCGGCTCAGCAGGGTCGCGGCGGCCTGCTTCGCGGCCTGTTCACCGGTGCGCTCCAGCCGGTCGATGATCTCCTCGACACGGTCGGCGGCGTAGCAGGCGTCGATCCACTCGCGCCGGGCGGCCAGGTCCCCCTCCGGGGCGCTCTGGGCGTACGGGCGCAGGGCCGCCGCCACGTCGGTGCGCGCGAGCGCGGCGACGACGTCGGGCAGTCGCGCGGCGGGGACGAAGTGGTCGGCGAGGCCGCACAGCAGGGCGTCGGCGGCGCCCACCGCGGCGCCGGTGAGAGCGAGGTGGGTGCCCAGTTCGCCGGGGGCGCGGGAGAGTAGGTAGGTCCCGCCCACGTCGGGGACGAAGCCGATGCCGGTCTCGGGCATCGCGATCCGCGAGCGCTCGGTGACGATCCGGACGCCGCCGTGCGCCGAGACGCCGACGCCGCCGCCCATCACGATGCCGTCCATCAGGGCGACGTACGGCTTGGGGTAGCGGGCGATGCGCGCGTTGAGGCGGTACTCGTCCCGCCAGAAGGCCCGGGAGGCCGCTCCGCCGCCGGAGCGGGCGTCGTCATGGATGGTGCGGATGTCGCCGCCGGCGCACAGCCCGCGCGGGCCCGCTCCGCCGATCACCACGGTCGCCACGGCCGGGTCCCGCTCCCAGGCCGTCAGCGCCTGGTCGATCCGGCGGACCATGGCGTGGTTGAGGGCGTTGAGGGCGCGCGGCCGGTTGAGGGTGAGGTAGCCGGCCCGGCCCTCGGTGCGGGTCAGTACGGGGGCGTCGTCGCTCATCGCCGGGCTCCGGCGGGGGCGGTGGGAGTGGCGGGCTGGCTCACGTCGGTCCCTTCCGGAGGCGGGCGTCCGCGGGTCGCGGGGTCCTGTCGCCCCTACTCCACCAGGTGGCGGACGGCCGCCGGTCGCCGGGGCGGCCAACGTGCGGAGGCGGCGTTACGTGCCGCGCCGTACCGGGCACAACACCACCTGTGACGTCACAGCCCCCGACCGGCCGGTCCGCCTCCGCCACCGGCGTGCCGCGCGCCGCCACCTGGTTGGCGCTCAGCGCCGCGACCTGCGCCCTGGCCGCCGGCATCGTGCTCGGCCATGGCCTGCTCATGGCGCTCGGCCTCGTCCTCGCCGGGCTGTCCCGTTCCCCGTTACGCCCCGGCCCCGCCCGGACGGGACTGGTCGAACTCTCCGCGACCTTCCGTGACGGCGAGGGCCGGGACGGCCGTGACCGGGGATGACGTCACGTCATGTCGCATGACGTCACGTCCTGACCGCGGTGACGAACAGAATCGCCGGCCCGTTCACCACTGAGGGGCGGTGAACAGGCCGGCGGTCTCCTTGGACGCCTGCCCGGCAGGCGTGGGTCACGTGACCCGGCGGCTCCTCGACGCCACGGCGACACACGTCGCACCCAGCAGGAACGTCAGAGCACCGATGACCACGTTGTTCCAGATGACACCCGCGTCGGGGCCGTCGCCGACGACCCAGGGCGCGATGATCAGCCATGCGCCCATCGCGCACATCGCCCCGCTCAGGCCGTACATCCGGCCCGGGGTGATGGTGAACCCGAGCGCCAGCAGGGAGATCGCGATGCCGACGATGAGGTTGTGCGTCACCAGTGCGGGCTGCGAGCTCGTGTAGTGGATGACCCATGGGGAAGCGGCGCAGTACAGGCCGACCAGGAAGACCGGGCCGTCGACGAGTACGACGTCACGCCCGCCCAGGACGCGATCGTACCGAGCCTGCATTTCCGTAGCGTCAGGGTGACCGGCGAGGTCTCCCCTGCTGTGTGAGACGTCGGCCATGCGACTCGCCTCCTTCGCTCCGCAAGCCTGGCCGTACCCGTGACATCGAGCCACGTGCCCTAATTGTGCACTTATGCCGCCTTTATGTGTAGAGGTGGCGGGATTTTTTTCGACGCCCGCCCCCTCGCCCGCTCAGCCCGGATCCAGCGGCCGGCCCAGGGCCAGATTCCAGCGCCCTCCGCGCCCGCTCAGCTCGACGGCGGTGAGCGGCGGCACGTCCATCCGCCAGAAGATGTCCGCCTCGGCCCCCAGGGCGCACACCGCCGCGGCGCGGACGACATCCGGCTCCACGACCGCGATCAGGCGACCCGGAACGGCGGCCGCCCGCGTCAGCCAGTCCGCCGTCCGCGCGCACAGCCGCCGCAGCGACTCGCCGCCGTGCCCGGCGAAGGAGGGGTCTCCGAGCCAGGCGGCCACCGCCTCCGGCTCCGCCTCGGCCACCTCGGCCAGGGTCCGGCCGCGCCAGCGGCCCATCGCACAGCCGGCCAGCTCCGGCGCGGGCTCGGCCGTCAGCCCGAGTTCCCCGGCCGTACGGCGGCAGCGGACGGAGGGTGAGGCGACGATCCGGGCCGCGGCCGGCAGCACGTCGGCCGCGCGGACGGCACGGGCGCGGCGCAGCCCGGCCTCGCTCAGCGCGCCGTCGTCGTCGAAACGCACCTCGCGGTGCGCCTCCCCGGCGGCCGGTGAGATCAACATCACCCGGGTTGTCATGCCCTCTCCCCTCGCTCTTCCACACCGTCAACCACTGGTCCGGGAAGGGAAGTTGTCCACCCGGCGCGCCCCGGACTGCGCCTCTCCGCCCCCCGCGGGGCCTTGGCCCGGACTCCGGTTCGCGGTACCTTCCCGATGATATTGACGACGACATGACGGAAGCCGGTGGGATCCCGGCGCGGTCGCGCCACTGTATGTCCGGTTTTGACTAGGCCCCAGGCGGGGCCGGGACCGGGCGAGCCAGACCCGGCATGTCGCCCAGCACTCCATCCACAAGGGACGCGAGTTCCCCACTCAGGAGGTTCCGCCATGGCTCAGACCATCGCGCCGCCGGCCACCGGCGCCGTCACCCCGGCCCCACTGCCCCTCAAGACGATCGCCCCCTGGGCGCTGTTCGTCGGCGTCCTGATGCTGGTCCTGCTGTACTTCATCGGCGCGGAGCAGGGCGCCACCTCCCTGCTGTCCGGTACGGACGTTCACGAATGGGTGCACGACGGACGTCACCTGCTCGGCTTCCCGTGCCACTGATCGGACGCCGCACCATGAACTCCGTCACCATCAGAAATCTTCTGGTGCGCGGCATGCTCGCCGGCCTGGCGGCAGGTGTCCTCGCCTTCGTCGTCGCCTATCTCCTGGGCGAACCGCGGGTGAACGCCGCCATCGCGTTCGAGGAAGCGCACAGCCACGAGCACGAACACGGGGTGGAGGTCGTCAGCCGCGGCATGCAGTCCACGGCGGGGCTGGCGACCGGCGTGCTGGTCTACGGCGTCGCCCTGGGCGGGATCGCCGCGCTGGCGTTCTGCTTCGCCCTGGGCCGGATCGGCCGCTTCGGCGCCAAGGCCACGGCCGTCCTGGTCGCCGGCGCGGCACTGCTGGCCGTCTACCTCGTCCCGTTCCTGAAGTACCCGGCCAATCCGCCGGCCGTCGGTGATCCCGACACCATCGGGACCCGCACGGCGCTGTATTTCCTCATGATGGTCCTCGGCATCCTGCTGGCCGTCGCGGCGACTCTCTTCGGCCGGCGTCTGGCGCCCAGGCTGGGCAACTGGAACGCCACGGTGGCCGGCGGAGCCGCGTTCGCCCTCGCCATCGGGATCGCCTACGCCTTCCTGCCGTCGATGAACGAGGTGCCGGACGGTTTCTCCGGCACCCTGCTCTGGCAGTTCCGGCTGTCGGCGATCGCCATCCAACTGGTGCTGTGGACGGCCTTCGGGCTGATCTTCGGCCACCTCGCGGAGCGCGTCGTCCCGACCGGGGCAGCCGCCGCCGACCGGAGTGTGCCGGCCACACCCTGACGCGCCGCGCGCTGCCTCACCACGGCCAAGGGTCCGCGACCGCCATCGCGGGCCCTTGTCCTCGTTTTCCGGCCGGGACGTCTTCCGGCCTGGGCGCCTTCCGCGCCGGGGCATCAGGACAGGCCGGGAACGCCGTCCAGATGCGGCAGTTCGTGATCCAGACGCTCCCGTTTGGTCCGCAGATAGCGGATGTTCTCCGCACACGGCGGCATCAGCAGCGGCACCTGTTCGGCGACGGCGATACCGTGCCGCACCAGCGCCTGGCGTTTGCGTGGATTGTTCGACAGCAGCCGCACCGAACGGACTCCCAGGTCCTGGAGCATTTCCGCCGCGACCCCGTATTCACGGGCGTCGACCGGCAGTCCCAGGGCGATATTCGCCTCGACGGTGTCCAGCCCGTCCTCCTGGAGCCGCATCGCCCGCAGTTTCGCCAGAAGTCCGATTCCCCGGCCCTCATGGCCCTGGAGATAGACCAGAACGCCGCGCCCTTCCGCCACGATGGCCTGCAGCGCCGCGGACAACTGACCGCCGCATTCGCAATGCGTGGAGGCGAAGGCGTCCCCGGTCAGGCATTCCGAATGCACCCGGGTCAAGGCCGGCATTCCGCCGATGTCGCCGTGTACGAGCGCCACCTGTTCGGTGCCGCTGTGCCGGTCCAGATAACCGACGGCCAGGAATTCGCCGTACGCCGTGGGCAGTCGGGTCCGCACGATACGTTCGACACCCGCCGGGCGCGGGGCCGAGGCCGGGCGCGCGGGCTCCGGCAGCCGCGGAACTCCTGGCGCACCGGCGGCGGCATCGCAGGCGATATCGGCAGAGGGGTCCGTCATGGCGCGATCGTACCCGCGCCGGCGAAGGCACGGCGGCGCTCGCTCACATTCCTACAACTCTCGCCAACTCCGCTGGTCAGAGCCATGATTGAGGGCCCAACAACCCGGTGCGCGACGTCCTGGGCAACCCCCGCCTATGCTTCGACCACCACGACGACCGAGCGCCGGTCACCCCGGTGACCGCCGCACGAGTGAGCGACGAAAGGCCGCATCCCACGATGACCGCTACGGGACGACGGGCTTCGGCCCCCGGCGTGCTGCCGGTGGACACCACCGAGGAGATACGGGCGCGGCGGGCGGAAATCGCCGTGCTGCCCGTCGGCAGCCTCGAACAGCACGGTCCTTTCCTGCCGTTGACGACCGACACGGTCATCGCCTGCACCATCGCCGCGGAGATCGCCGCCGTCCATCCCGTCCAACTGCTGCCGCCGCTGACCGTCTCCTGTTCCCACGAACACGCCGCGTGGCCCGGCACCGTCAGCATTTCCGCCCGGACCCTGCACGGTGTCGTGTCGGACATCGCCGAATCGCTGCGCCGGTCCGGCATCACTTCCCTGCTCCTCGTCAACGGGCACGGCGGCAATTACGTACTGCGCAACGTCGTTCAGGAATCCGCGGGAAGCGGGACGCGAATGGCGCTCTTTCCCGGACCGGCCGACTGGGAAGCGGCCCGCACCCGGGCCGGTATAGCGACGCCTTCGCACAGCGACATGCACGCCGGTGAAGTCGAGACCTCCCTTTTGCTGCACGCCCACCCGGAACTCGTCCGGCCCGGTTACGCCACCGCCGATCATCTCGCCGACGACCGCGCGCACCTGCTCACCCTCGGCATGGCCCCCTACACCGCGTCCGGCGTCATCGGCCGCCCGTCCCTGGCCTCCGCCGGGAAGGGCGAGGAGCTGCTGGCCGGCCTGGTCGAGGCGTTCGGCGCGTACGCCGCGCTGCTCGGCGGGCGCCCCGCGACCGGGGAGGGACAGGCGTGACCGGGCCGGCGGACGCACCGCTCGGCGCGCCGGAAGCCTGGGACCTGCTGCGCCGCGTCCGCACCCCCGAGCAGGCGGCGGCCGCCGGCCTGGTGCCCGACGGGAACGGCGGCCTGCGGTGGGCGCGCCCCGCCGCGGCCGAGGCCGCGGGGCTGGCCGAGCGCTATCTGCCGTTGTGCCTGGCCCCGCCCCGTACCGCCTTCGCCCAGCTCGGGCAGAGCCTGGACGGTTTCATCGCGACCCGTACGGGCGACGCCGACTTCGTCACCGGCGCCGAGGACCGCCGCCATCTGCACCGTCTGCGGGCGCTGGCCGACGCGGTGGTCGTCGGGGCCGGCACCGCCGACGCGGACGATCCGCGGCTGACGGTGCGGGCCTGCGCGGGGGACAACCCGGTGCGCGTCGTTCTCGATCCGCGCGGGCGGGTGCCGCCGCGGCTCGGGCTGTTCACCGACGGCGCGGCCCCGACGCTGTGGCTGGTGGGCCCGGACGCCGCGGACGCCGGTCCGGCTGCGGACGGGGTGGAGATCGTGGCGCTGCCGGACGCGGACGCGTTCGCCCCGCGCCGGTTGCTGGATACGCTCGCGCGGCGTGGCCTGCGGCGGGTGCTCGTCGAGGGCGGTGGCGTCACCGTGTCCCGGTTTCTGCGCGACGGGGCGCTGGACCGGCTCTATGTCACCGTCGCCCCGGTCCTGCTCGGCGACGGCGTGCCCGGGCTGCGGTTTCCCGGCACGCCCGTGATGCGGGACGCGCTACGGCCGCCGCTGCGGCGCGGCACGCTCGGCGCGGACACGCTTTTCGAGCTGGACCTGCGGGCGCGCGGGCCGCGACCCGGCGGCCCAGCGGACGAGGAGGACGCCGGCGCCGGGCAGACTCGCGGCGAAGGCGAGCACGCCGTAGACCACGGCGGTGGTCAGGCCCTGCGCCGCCCCTAGCCCGGCGGCGCCGAACGCCCAGGCGGCGACGCCCTCGCGCGGGCCCCAGCCGCCGATGTTCAGCGGCAGCGCCATCGCGAGCAGGGCCAGGACCGTCAGCGGCACCAGTACGGCCACCGGCGCGGTCGATCCGGCGACGCGGGCGGCGAGCAGGAACGTCGTCAGGTAGCCCGCGAGCACGGCGGCGGAGGACAGTGCGACGCCCGGCCAGACATTCCGGGCGAGCAGGGCCCGGCGCGCCTCGGCCAGCGCCTCGCGGACGGCGCGGCTGCGGCGCGAGGCGCGGGCGGGGGCGCGGTGCAGTTGGACGGCGGTCGCGAGTGCGAGCACGCACACCGCGCCCGCCGCCGTCATGGCGCCGGGCGTGCCGATCAGACGGCCGGCCCGGCCCGCCACCGCGGACGGCCCGAGGAGCGCGAGGCTCGCTCCAAGCACCACCAGGACGACTTGGCCGGCGGCGCGTTCGAGGACCACCGCGCGGACGCCGCGGCCCAGGTCTCCGGCGTCCCGGCCGTGCCGCACCGCGCGGTGTACGTCCCCCAGTACGCCGCCGGGCAGCGCGGCGTTGAGGAACAGGGCGCGGTAATAGTCCGCGACGGCCCGGCCGAGCGGCAGCCGCAGTCCGAGACCGCGCGCCACCAGGCACCACCGCCACGCGCTGCACACGGTGGTCAGCAGGCCGATGCCGACGGCGGCCAGCAGCGTGGCCGCGTCGATCCGGCGGACACCGGCCAGAAACGCGCCGGTTCCCAGGTGCCACAGCAGCACGGCGAGGATGGCCACTCCCGCGAGCATCCGCAGCCACACCCCCAGGGCGCGGTTCATCACCCGCTCCCGGCGGGCCCGGGCAGCGCGAGGAGATCGGTGTGGTGCACCTCGACGCTCAACTCGCCCGCCGCGCAGGCTTCCAGGCGCCGGCGCAGATACGCGACGGCGCGCGGGGCGAGGTCCGGTCGCTGGGCGACGGCGGCGCCGACCCAGCCCCGCAGCCATTCGGCGGTCAGCGCGGCCTCCGGGCAGCCGAGCCGCCACGGGCTGGCCTGCGCCACGACCGTCGCACCGCGCCGCTCGAACGCCTCGGTGGCCACCACCACCGCGTCGGGACCGAGCAGCGTGCGGCTTCCGTCCGTACGCCGCTGGTGGTCGTTGAAAGCGCGGGTGACCTCCCGGTCGAGGGGGTCGGACGGGGTGAGGTCGACCCGGCCCGCGACGGAGAGGGCCAGCAGCGCCGGGCAGCCGGCGCCGGTGCAGGCCGCGGCGAGCGACTCGATCTCGCTACGGGTGAGCAGGTCCAGCAGCGCGGAAGCGGTGACGAGCGAGGTGCCGACGAGCATGTCCGCCCTCAGGCCCGCGAGGTCGTCCTTCCGCGTCGTCGCCGTAACGGGCGTGCCGTCGGCGGCCGTCGCGGGCATGCCGTCACCGGCGCGGGCGAGCAGCGCGGCGTCGTGGTCGTGCAGGACCCAGTGCTGGGGGCCGGGCAGGCGGACGGCGAGCCAGCGCCCCATGGAGCCGGTGCCGCAGCCGATATCGCGGATCAGCAGGCCGCGGGCGCCCGGCGGCCGGCGCACCGGATCGGGCTGGTAGGCGCCGACGGCGGCCGGGACGGCGGCGGGCGGAAGGACCTGCGGCGCCTGGGCCGCGAGCCGGGCGCGCAGCGGATGGAGCAGTTCCGGCGCGCGGGCGGCGGCATCGGCGCGCTCGCGCAACTCCAGCCAGCGCGGCGCGAACCGGGGTGCCCCGATGGTGCTCATCCGGGGCTTCGGGGCCGGTGCCGAAGTCGTTCCAGAACTCCGGCCAGAGCGTGCGACGTCTTCTCCCACCCCTCCAGCATGGCACGTCGCTCATATGCTGAGATCTTCGCCCTGTGACGCAGTTGTGGATCGCCGAGCCAGGCGCGCACGGCTCCGGCGAGCGCCGGCGGGTCGTCCGGGGGGACGAGGAGGCCCGGCACGCTGCCGTCGGGAGCCCGTCCGACCGCTTCGGGCACCCCGCCGACGGCCGTCGCCAGCACGGGAATCCCGCGCGCGAGTGCTTCGGTGACGACCATGCCGAAGGTCTCCGCGTACGACGTGAGCACCAGGAGGTCGGCCGCGTTCAGGCTCGCGTCCAACTCCTCGCCCACCCGCGGCCCGACGAAGCGGATCCGGTCGGCGAGCCCCAACTCCGCCACGCGCAGCCGCAGTCCGCCGACATGGTCGGGCTCGCGGCGCAGCCCGCCCACGCAGTCGCAGCTCCACGGCAGGTCCGCGACGGCCGCGAGCCCCTCGACAAGGGTGCGGTGCCCCTTGCGCGGGGTGACCGCCGCGAGGCACAGCAGCCGGGTGGCGCCATCGGTGCCGGGCGCCAGGGGCGCGGGGTCGGTGCCGGGCCGGGCCACATGGACCCGGGCGGCCGGGAGTTGGTGGTGATCGGTCAGCCGCCGAGCGGCCCATTCGCTGGTGGCGACCACCGCGCCCGCCGCGTGCAGGGCGCGGCGCTCCCCCGCGTCCAGCTCCGCCGCCAGTTCGCTGCTCAGCCCGGTCTCGTCGGCCAGCGGCAGGTGCACCAGTACGGCCATGCGCAGCCGGGCCGCCTCGGCGGCGATGAGGCCGGGGACGCCGCAGGCGACGAGGCCGTCGAGCAGGACGACGGCACCGTCGGGCAACGTGGCCAGTCGCCGCGCCAGTTCGTCCCGGTCGGCGCCGTCCGGCCGCGGCCAGCCGCCGCGCACCTCGTGCTCCCGGACCCGCCATCCGGCGGCGGGCAGGCCACGGCACACCCGGCGGTCGTAGGTGTTGCCGCCGCTGGGGACGGTCGGGTCGCGGACGTCACCGGGCAGGATGAAGTGCACCACGCGCTCCGCCGCGGCGGTGGCGCCGGGCCGGTTCACAGGGTGCGCTCGTAACTCGCCCAGGCGATGTGCGATTCGTGGAGGGTCACGGTTATCCCGGCCAGGCCCCGGGCCCCCTCGCCGAGACTGCCGGCGTGCACGCGGTCGGCGAGCCGGTCGGCGATGACCTTGGCCAGGGCTTCCGTCGAGGTGTTGATGCCGGCGAAGGCGGGTTCGTCGTCCAGGTTGCGGTAGTTGAGCTCGCCGATCACCCCACCGAGTTCCTGGGTGGCCAGGCCGATGTCGACGACGATGTTGTCGGCGTCGAGTTCGGCGCGGCGGAAGGTGGCGTCCACGACGAACGTCGCGCCGTGCAGCCGCTGGGCGGGCCCGAAAACCGCGCCACGGAAGCTGTGGGCGACCATCAGGTGGTCGCGGACGGTGATGCTGAACACGAGGGCCTCCGGGGGGGAGCGGGTGGTGTGGGTGGGTGGGTGTGGGGGGGCTGGTGGGTGTAAAGGGGCGGGTGTGAAGGGGCGGGGGCGAGTGGGTGTCTGTCTGGACTGGCTACGTGGGCGGGGGCGAGGGGCGTGCTGACCGCCACCGGGTCCGATCGGGTCCCGGTCACGTCAGGCCACGGTGACGTCAGTGGCCCTCGGTGTCGTACCGGACGCGATGGCACAGTGCCGGAAGATCACCCGTGGCGAGCCGGGGCAGCACCGACGGCAGGTCCTCGAAGGCCGATTCACCGGTGATCAGCGCGTCGAAGGCCGGGTCGGCGAGCAGGTCGAGGGCGAGCGCGAGGCGATCGGCGAAGGTGCGGCGGGCGCGCCGGGCCGGCGAGACGGCGCCGACCTGGCTGCTGCGCACGACCAGCCGCCGGGAGTGGAACGACTCCCCCAACGGCAGGCTGACCCGCCGGTCGCCGTACCAGCTCAGCTCGATGACCGTGCCCTCCGGGGCGAGCAGTTCCAACGACCGGGCGAGTCCGTCCTCGGTGGCGCTGGCGTGCACGACGAGATCGCACTCCCCCAGGGCGTCGCCGGGCAGCGCGAAGTCGACGCCGAGCGCGGTGGCGACGGCGGCCCGCGCGGGGTCCGCGTCGACCAACTGCACCCGCGTCGCGGGGTAGCGGGCGAGGAGCGCGGCGACCCCGCAACCGACCATTCCCGCGCCTACCACGGCGATCCGGTCACCGAGCAGCGGGGCCGCGTCCCACAGGGCGTTCACCGCGGTCTCGACCGTGCCGGCCAGCACCGCCCGGGGCGCGGGAACGGTGTCCGGCACGGGGGTGACGGCGCTCGCCGGGACGACGTAGTGCGTCTGGTGCGGATAGAGACAGAAGACCGTACGCCCCAGCAACCGCCGCGGCCCCTCTTCCACCACACCCACATTGAGGTAGCCGTACTTGACAGGCGCCGGGAACTCCCCGTCCTGAAACGGCGCCCGCATCGCGGCGTGCTGGCTCTCGGGGACACCACCGCGGAAGACCAGCGTCTCCGTTCCCCGGCTCACTCCGGAGAACACCGTACGCACGAGCACCTCGTCGGCACCGGGCCGCGGCAGCTCGACCGTCCGGAGCTCCGCCTGCCCGGGGACGCGGAGCCACAAGGCACGGGCGACGAGGCGCGGCATCGAACCTCCTGAACGCTACGGCAATGACGCACGACCGCGCGGCAAAAACCCATGAATGCGCGGCTACGGCGCACGATCGCTGCGGATCATGAGGACGCCGTTACGATACGCGGCACCCCTCGACTCCGCCACACCCCAGGGAGCCATCGTGGCCGTTCAAACCCGTTACCGCGCGGGGTCGTTCGTGCCGGACCTCGCCCTGGGTACGGTCACGCAACTCCTGCTGCTGGTGCTGCTCCACGAGACGGTCGGACTGGGCCCCGCGGGATGGCTGGCCGGTACGGCCTTCGCCGCCGCCCTCCCCGCCATCCTCGGCCACGCCCTGCGCACCTCGCGGACCACTGCCTTCGGCCCCGCCAACCGCGTCACGCTGGGCCGCGCCACGCTCGTCGGCGGAGTGACGGCCCTGGTCACCGACGCCCTCACGGGCCGCCCACCGGGCCCAGCACTGATCATCCTGTCCCTCGTGGCCCTGACCCTGGACGCCGTCGACGGACAGGTGGCCCGCCGCACCGGCACCGCCACCTCACTGGGCGCCCGCTTCGACATGGAAGTCGACGCCTTCCTCATCCTCGTCCTCTCCACCTACGCCGCGACCCACCTGGGAACTTGGCCCCTCGCCATCGGCGCCATGCGCTACGCCTTCGTAGCCGCCTCCTGGCCCCTCCCCTGGCTACGGCGCCCTCTCCCACCCAGCCCGGCCCGCAAATCCGTCGCGGCCCTCCAGGGAATCACCCTGGCCACCGCCGGCACAGGATTCCTGCCCCACTCCCCGTCATGCGCCCTGCTGGCCACTTCGCTGGCGCTGCTGGTGTGGTCCTTCGGACGAGATGTGGCTTGGCTTTGGCGGGGACGGGGGCCAGGACGAGGCCGGGGGCGACGGGCCACCAGAACGGTGTGACCACCCGCTACGTACCGGCGTGGCGCCCCAGGTAGATCACCAACGCCAGGAAAACAATCACCAGTTGCGTCACAACGATGGTCAGCAGCACCCGCCGCCACACACTCCGCCGCACCGCCCGGCGGGGCGTCAGGACGACTCCGTGCCGCCTCGCCAGTTGCGCCCCGGGGCGCACGGCGGTCGTCACGGTCCGTGGGCCGGAACATCGGGGCGAGGTGCGGTGACGTACGACGATATCCGGGCATGCGCGGCCGGCGGCACGCCGCAGGGCCCGGCCATGATGGCGCCCCGGGCAGGGCCGCGAGGTGCCCGGCCCGAAGGCGGTCGGTATGCAGGTACGCGAACGGACCGCCCGCCACGGCGGCGGTCCCTTACGCCTGGGTGCGCCGGCCATCAGCGATCACCCGGCCCCGTCACGCGCCGGCCGGCAACGGCCCCGGGCACACGTCTCGTCCCACCGGAAAACGGACGACCGAGGGCTGGACAAGGGGCGGCTGGGCGACGGCCCGCCGACGCACACCCGCCTCGACGACCGGGGATCAGCCCAGGAAGCGGCCGACCGGGCAGTGTCCGGCCAACGAGTGGCCGCCCAGGAACCGACCGTCCAGGGCTCGAACACCCTGGCACCCTTCGCCAGGAGACCGGGCGCGGTGCGCTCACGCGTCACAACACCGCCCCCACAGCTCCTCTGGCGCCCGCACCCTCGGCCGCTGCCGCTGCCACTGCCGCGCCAAGAGCCGCCTTCCCTCCACACGCTGCCGTCGCACCACGAACCGTGGCCACCCCGCCGCCGGCCTCCGCCTCCCGCAGCTCGGTGAGCAGCGCATGCTGCCCCACGAGCACATCGGTGAGAATGCGGCGGGCGGCACGCATCAGCTCGGCGACATCACCGCCGGCGAGCTCGTAGACGACGGTGGACCCGCTGCGCGTGGCCGTCACGATGCCCGACCGGCGCAGCACCGCCAACTGCTGGGAGAGCGCGGACGGCTCCACCTCGATCGCGGAGAGCAGACTGCGCACCGGCAGCGGCCCGTCCTGCAACAGCTCCAGCACCCGGATCCGCACCGGGTGCCCCAGCATCCGGAAGAATTCGGCCTTCGCCTGATAAAGCGGGACGCGGGCACCGTTCACGCCGGCTCCCCGTCCTTCTGCCCGGCATCGTTCTCGCCGCCCGGATCGATGCCGACGTTACGGGCCACCCGCACCGCGTCGTCCAGCTCGTCCTCCGCCACGGCCAGCGCGTACGCGTCATCCGCCGCCTGTGCGGCCGACACGGCGTCGCGCGCCACCCGCACCCGTTCCCGTACCGACTCGGCGAATCCGCCCACGCACGCCCTCCGCGTCCCGGCCGACCGGCCGTCGCGTCACCTGTTGAATCACAGACTTCTGCTGACTTGCAGAATTCTGCAACTCTAGACGACGTAAACGGAAGCCCCGCAAGGCACCGCACCATGGCTACGCCCCCCTTTCCCGCGCCCCCACCTCACACACACCGGCCCGTCACAGCCCGACGCCATCCCTCCCCGCCGCCCGGCCCACCGGGCACTCCCCAAGAACTCGCTGGACAACCCCCCGCACCCCAACCCCATAGTGGCGCCCATGACTTCACTGGTGCGCCACATCACGATCGACTGCGCCGACGCCTACGCCCTCGCGAGCTTCTGGGCGCAGGTGTTGGAGGGATCGCTGGCCGAGGACGACCTGCCCGGCGATCCCGAGGCGTTGGTGACCGCTGCGGGCAGTGCCCTGCTGTTCGTCACGGTGTCCGATGCCAAGGTCGGGAAGAACCGCGTCCATCTCGACCTCCAGCCCCAGGACCGGACCCGCGACGAGGAAGTGGAACGGCTGCTGAAGCTGGGCGCCACTCTGGTCGCCGACCACCGCCGGCCCGACGGCCACGGCTGGGCCACCCTGGCCGACCCCGAAGGCAACGAATTCTGCGTAGAACGCAGCGCCCCTGAACGCAACGCCCCCTGAAGGCAGCCCCCTGAACGCACCACTGCCAACTCCACCGCCTGACATCAGGAGCCGACCCGCGCCTCCGCCACGAAGAAGCCTGCCACCGGGTGGGTGACGCCGGGCGGGCGCGGCGGCGGCCCTTCACCCAATTCCCAACTACTCCCCTCCCCTCCCCAACTACCCAACCCTCAGCCCCTGACCCCACCGCCCTGCCCCCGCTATTGCCCCTCCACCGCCGCGAGCGTCTCCTGGGCGTCGGCGAGGTCGGCCTCGGTCGGGGCGTCGTCCTGGCTGAGCTTGCGGCGCCAGTAGCCGGTGAAGTCGATCTGTCGTTTGGTGAATCCACGGTCCCCGAGCAGGTGGCGTCGCAGGCCGCGCACCATGCCGGCCTCGCCCGCGAGCCAGGCGAAGCCCGAGGCGGTCGGCGGGAAGTCGGCTTCACGTATCGCGTTCAGCAGGACGTCGCCGCCTGCGTCCCCCGCGTTCTTGCGGTGCACCCACCGCACCGTGAGGTCGGCTTGGGTGGTGAAGGGCTGCTCTTCCGCGGCGTCGGCCACCTCGACGTAGACCAGCGCGCGGGCGCCGCCGGGCAGGGATTCGACGAGTGAGCCGATGGCCGGCAAGGCCGTCTCGTCGCCGGCCAGCAGCAACCAGTCGGCCGTATCGAGCGGCAGTTGGCGCGCGTACATCGCATCCGGGCCGTATCGGGCGAGGGTGTCCCCCACCTCGGCGGTGGCCGCCCATCGGGTCGCCGGGCCGGTCGCGTCCTCAGGCGTCGAGGCGGCAGTGCCGTGCAGGACGAAGTCGACGGTGATTTCCGCGCGGGCGGGGTCGTAGGACCGCACCGTGTAGCTGCGCATCCACGGCCGTTCGTCCTCGGGGAGGGCGAGGAATGCCTGATACCAGCGCATCACGTCCGCGTCCGTGCCCTGGTCGGGAAGCCTGGGCTCCCGCTGGCCCGGCCGGGGAAAGCACAGTTTGAGCTGTTGGTCGGGCCAGGTGGGGAAGGTCTCGAGTCCGCCGCCGGCGAAGGTGACGCGGACCATGCGCGGGGTGATCCGGCGGACGCCGGTGACGTTGATGAGCGCGGCCGGCACGTCCGCCATGGCTTCCTCCGCAGGTGAGGGGGTGGGGTGGGTGAGGGATGGAGTGGAGCACCTACTGATATCTTTACGACGTAAAGAGTTCACGAGGAAGACGTTACTTTACGTCGTAAGGAGTTGCAAGTGGTTCTCTACGCCGGCCAGGGCGACGCCCACCGTTCGATGTCGCTGCTGTGGCGCGGCGAGGGTGCCGACGGGAGGCGCTCCGCACCGGGGCCCAAGCCGGCGCTGAGCATGGCGGCGATCGTCGAGGCCGGGATCGCGGTCGCGGACGCCGACGGCTTGGCCGCGCTGTCCATGCGCGCGGTCGGCGAGCGCCTGGGCCGGACGGCGATGGCGCTGTACACCTACGTTCCCGGCAAGAGCGAGCTGGTGGACCTGATGTACGACCGGGCGCTCGCCGAGCTGCCCTCCGACTACGACCTCACACCCGGCTGGCGGGCCGCCGTGACGTCGTGGGCGGAGGACACCTGGGACTTCTACCTGCGCCATCCCTGGGTCCTCCAGGTCTCCCAGGCGCGGCCGGTGCTCGGCCCGAACGAATACACCGCCCTGGAAACGCTGGTGCGCCTGCTCTACGCCACGGAACTGCACTCCACCGTGCTGCGGCGCATCGTCGGGGCGCTGTCCCATTTCGTCCGCGGGGCGGCGCAGACCGTCACCGAATCACGTCTCGCCGCGGCGGCGACGGGCGTGACCGACGAGGAGTGGTGGCAGTCCCGTTCCGCCGTGCTGGGCGAGGTCGCGCCCGACTTCCCGCACCGCTTCCCGCTCCTGGTGCGCCTGGAGACCGAGGGCGCCGCGCCGCACACCGACGATTCGGTGCCCTATCTGGAGCGGGAGGCCAAGACCACCTTCGAGGTCGGCCTCACCGTCATCCTGGACGGGATCGAGGCGGCGATCCACAAAGCCGGACGAGGGAGGACGGGGGAGGCATGAGCCCTACGGAACGGGGCGGACGGTACGGAAGGGGACAGGGAGTACGGAAGGAGCCGGTGGAGCGGAAGAGGGCGCGGGCAAAGCTGGAACGTATCTTCTGACCGTCACCGCCCGAGGGGCATCTGACGGCCGCCCGGCCGCGTCCCGCAACTCCCGGGCCGGTCCGCGGGTTGGGTCAGGGTATGGACGCCAAGCCGAGCGCCGGCCATCCCTTCCGGCGCCTCTCCCATCCCCACCGGGCACCAGCGCTGCCGCCGCCCCCTCCCCCACCGGCCCGCCGGCCCCCGGAGGAGGCGACACCCATCTTCGATCAGTTGCTCAAGGAGTGGCGCGCCGGCTCGCTCCGCCCGGTCGTTTCCTGGCCGGTGGACGAACCCGGGAAGATCAGGCCGGCTTCCGCTGTTGGGACCGATGACGTACGTCCCTGTCCGCGGACCCGCATCGAGGAGCCTGACCATGAGCCTGTACGACATTCCCCTGCGCACCCTGACCGGTGAACCCGCTTCGCTCGCCGACTACCGCGGCAAGGCGCTGCTGGTGGTGAACGTGGCTTCCAAGTGCGGGCTGACCCCGCAGTATTCCGGCCTGGAGCGGCTGCAGGAGCGTTACGCGGACCGCGGTTTCAGCGTGCTGGGCTTCCCCAGCAACCAGTTCGCGGGCCAGGAGCCCGGCTCGGCCGAGGAGATCGCCACCTTCTGTTCGGCGTCGTACGGCGTGACGTTCCCGCTGTTCGAGAAGACGGATGTCAACGGCGAGGACCGGCATCCGCTCTACGCCGAGCTGACCCGCGCCGAGGACACCGAGGGCACGGCGGGCGATGTCCAGTGGAACTTCGAGAAGTTCCTGGTGGATCCCAGTGGAGCGGTCGTGGGCCGGTTCCGGCCGCGGACCGAGCCGGAGGCCGAGGAGCTGGTCAAGGCCATCGAGGCGGCCCTGCCGGCCTGAGGCGGCGGGCACCCCTGCCCGGGCGGGACCGGCGTCAGGTGAGCACCCGGCTGTCCTGTGGGTGCTGACCGTCGCGTGTGGCTGCTGGCCGTCGCGTGCGCGCGACCGTCACGCCACGGCACGACCGGCCGTGTTGCCTTCCGCGACGCCGTCCCGCGCGGGCAGGATGTCGTCCCGCGCGGGCACGATGTCGAAATCGCCGCTCAGACCGGTCAGTCGCAGCAGCCGGCTGACGCTCTCGCTGTCGGCGACGCCGGTGAGACGCAGCCGGCCGCCGCGCTCGCGTATCCGGTGACGGGCGCGGCAGAGGAGGGAGAGGCCGGCGCAGTCCATGAAGGTCACGGCGCGCACGTCGAGCAGCAGGTCGCGGCGTGGGGCGCCGGTGATGTCGTCGAGCTTGCCGGAGAGCACCGATACGGCGAAGACGTCCAGCTCGCCGCGGAGTTCGAGCACGAGGGTGGCGCCTGTCCGGGGGGCGTAGGTGACAAATCCTTGGCAGTCCTGGCCGTCGTCCATCAGCCCGACCCACTTTCATGCCAGGGCGCGAGAGGGCCGCGCCCGTTTACGGCTAAGGCATACGGAGGGTGAGAGGAGCGCCCGACGCGATCCGGGCGATCCCACCGCTTCCGGGCCGTCGGCTGTGCTCTTACGTGTCTGCTGTGACCTTACGTGACTACGACTTACCCTTTTGCCGGGATGGTCAAGTCCCGGGCCGGGCTTCGTTGAGAGGTTGTCTCAAAGTCGTTTCCCGGTCACCGGCGGCCCGTTGAGGGCGCCGGCGTGACCCGGAAGTCCTTGGAGCCCCTCTCCCGTCGTCAGAGCACCTCTCCCGTCGTCCGGCGATAAGTGGACCGCCGGTCTTCGATGTCGGCCCAGCGGTCGCCGTAGACGTTCCGTTTGACCTGCGGCTCCCGCAAGAAGTCGTGTGGGAAGCCGAGCGGGACCGCGCTCACGGCGTTGAGGCGTTCGACGGCGTCCGCGTCGAGCGTGACGTCGACGCTGGCCAGATTGTCGGCGAGCTGGCTCTCCTTGGTGGCGCCGATGATCGGAATGATGTTGCCGGGCCGGTCACGGAGCCAGGCCAGCGCCACCTGTGCCGGGCTCCAGCCGCCCTGCTCGGCGATCTCCAGCACCTCGGTGAGGATCGCGTCCTCCTTGCCGTCCGCCCCGCCGCCGACGGCGTCCGCGCTCAGCCTGCCCGACTCGCCGCGGCGGTACTTGCCGGTGAGCTTTCCGGCCGCCAGCGGGGCCCACGCCAGCACCGCCAGGTCGAAGGCGCGCGCCTGCGGGAGGAGTTCGCGCTCGGGGGTCCGCTCCAGGAGGCTGTAGCGAAGCTGCGAGCCCGCGAAGGCGGTCCAGCCGCGTAGCTCGGCGAGGGTGTTGGCCTGCGCGATCTCCCAGGCGGGCCAGTCCGAGACCCCGGTGTAGAGCACCTTCCCCGCGCGTACGAGGTCGTCCAGGGCCCGCATGACCTCCTCGACCGGCGTGAAGTTGTCCCGGGCGTGCACCCACAGCACGTCAAGGTGGTCGGTACGCAGCCGGCGCAGGCTCGCCTCCACCGACCGGACGAGGTTCTTGCGGTGGTTGCCCCCGGAGTTCACGTCACCCTCGTGCGTGGCGCAGGCGTATTTGGAGGCCAGGACGAATGCGTCGCGGCGGCCGTCGAGCACCTCGCCGAGAATGCTCTCGGAGCGGCTTTCGGTGTAGACGTTGGCCGTGTCGATGAAGTTGCCGCCGGCCTCCGCGTAGGCGTCGACGATTCGTCGGCTGACGTCCTTGTCGGCGCCCCGGCCGGGGTCACCGCCAAAGGTCATCGTGCCGAGGCTCAGCTCGCTCACCCGCAGGCCGGTCTTGCCGAACAGTGTGTAACGCAAAGGTGTTTCCCTCCGGTCAGGTTGTGCGTCAGACGCTACGAGTTGGAGCCCTCTCCAAGGCAAGTCGGGCGCGTCGGCGGGTGGGGAGGGCCCGGCCGCGCGCGGGGGTCCGGGCCGCTCGCGGGGGTCCGGGCCGCTCGCGGGACGCAATTCCCGATCCGTCGGAAATCACCGCAGAAGAATTCGCTCCACCCGGGAGCGGAAGTCGGGGCGGAAGTCCGAGCGGCAGTCGGGGCGGAAATCGGGGCAGAAGTCGATTAACGCTACGACCTGGAGCGGAAATCAATTCCGGAGATCTCCCATTGTTTTTGACGAGACAATTGACTTACGCCAACTCGTCAGTAACCTCCTTTTGCGTGCCGCCCCCCGCCTCCCGTTCAGAGGTAGGCCATGAAAAAGAGTATGTTCCGCGCCGGGCTCGTCGGCGTCCTGCTCGCGCTGGTCAGCGCGGGAATGCCGACCCCCGCGTCGGCCGGCACCACCACCTTCGGCCCGTCCAGCAATCCCGTGGTGTTCGTCCACGGCTACAACTCGTCCGGCTCGTACTGGGACACGATGGCCGGCCACTTCAGGGCCGACGGCTGGCCGTCCGCCTTCCTGGACCAGTGGAGTTACGACACACGCCAGTCCAACACGGTCACCGCTCAGCAGCTCGCCACCGAGGTCGACCGCGTGCTCGCGGCCACCGGCGCGGCCAAGGTCGACATCGTCACGCATTCGATGGGCGGTCTCTCCAGTCGTCACTACGCCAAGAACCTCGGTGGCGGCGGCAAGATCGACGCCTGGGTCTCGCTGGGCGGCCCGAATCACGGCACCGACTCGGCGAACGCCTGTTTCGACACCTCCTGCGGGGAGATGCGCGTCGGATCGGATTTCCTCGGCGCGCTCAACTCCGGCGACGAGACCCCGGGCGCCCCTCGGTACGCCACCTGGTGGTCGCCCTGCGACACCGTCATCAACCCCGACAGCAGCGTCTCCCTGAGCGGTGCGCAGAACACCCGGACCGCTTGTCTGGGGCACAATGCCCTGGGCACGGACACGACGGTGTACGGGCAGGTGCGGACCTTCGTGAACAGTTGAGGCGCCGCCGCTTCGTGAACGGTTGAGGCGCCCCCGCACCGCCCGTCGGTGAGGGGGCCGCCTCGCTGTTCGGGCGGCCCCGGGAAGGTGAGAGGCACGGGAACAGTTGACCTCAATATTGGTTGAGGTCCTAGGTTCCTTACAGATCGCCGGTCAGCCACGGCGATGGCGTGCCGATAACAACACCTTGGAGACCGCGATGGACATGGAAGTCACCGCCTGGCATTCGCTGCGCAGCTCGATGACGGCACAGCAGGGTCGGCGCCCGCTCTCCCGGGGGACGCTGCGCCGCATCGCGGCGTTCGCCCGGCCGCACCGCCGCCACCTGGTGTTCTTTCTGCTGCTGAGCACCGTGACCGCGATGTTGGCGGTGGCCACCCCACTGCTCGCGGGCCGGGTGGTCGACACGATCGTGAACGGCGATTCCACCACCATCGTTCTGGGGCTGTCCGGGCTGATCGCCGTCATCGCCATCGCCGAGGCGGGCCTGGGCCTGCTGACCCGCTGGTTGTCGGCGAGCATCGGCGAGGGCCTGATCCTGGACCTGCGCACCACCGTCTTCGACCACGTGCAGCGGATGCCCATCGCGTTCTTCACCCGCACCCGCACCGGAGCGCTGGTCAGCCGCCTCAACAACGACGTGATCGGTGCGCAGCGGGCGTTCAGCGACACCCTCTCGGGAGTCGTCAGCAACATCGTGACGCTGCTGCTGACCCTCGCGGTGATGCTGAGCCTGTCCTGGCAGATCACCCTGATCGCGCTCGTCCTGCTGCCGGTGTTCGTGCTGCCCGCCCGCCGGGTCGGGCGGCGGCTGGCCGATCTGCGCCGCGAGGGCGCCGACCACAACGCCGCGATGGGCACGCAGATGACGGAACGGTTCTCCGCGCCGGGCGCCACGCTCGTCAAGCTGATGGGCCGCCCGTCCCGCGAGTCCGCCGAATTCGCCGCCCGGGCCCGGCGGGTGCGCGACATCGGGGTCCGCTCGGCGATGGTGCAGACGTACTTCGTCACCGCGCTGACCCTGGTCTCCGCCCTGGCGCTGGCCGTCGTCTACGGCCTGGGCGGGTTCTTCGCGCTGCGCGGCCAACTGGAGGCCGGTGCGATCGTCTCGCTCGCCCTGCTGCTGACCCGGCTCTACGCCCCGCTGACCGCACTGTCCGGGGCGCACATCGAGGTGATGAGCGCGCTGGTCAGCTTCGAGCGGGTCTTCGAGGTCCTGGATCTCAAGCCGCTGATCGCCGAGAAGCCGGACGCCCGCGAGGTGCCCGAGGGCCCGGTGGCGGTGGAGTTCGACTCCGTACGCTTCGCCTACCCCTCCGCCGACAAGGTCTCGCTCGCCTCTCTGGAAGAGGTCGCCACCCTCGACACCCGGGGCGGTGAAGAAGTCCTGCACAACGTCTCCTTCCGCGCCGAGCCGGGCCAGATGGTCGCCCTGGTCGGCTCCTCGGGCGCCGGCAAGTCGACCATCGCGCAACTGCTGCCCCGGCTGTACGACACCGACTCGGGCGCGGTCCGGCTGGCCGGGGTGGACGTCCGCGATCTGACCGCCGCCTCACTGCGCGACACGCTGGGCATGGTCACCCAGGACGGGCACCTCTTCCACGACTCGATCCGCGAGAACCTGCTGCTGGCCAGGCCGGAGGCGGCCGAGGAGGAGCTGTGGGACGCGCTGCGCCGCGCCCGGCTCGAAGAGCTGATCCGCTCGCTGCCCGACGGCCTGGACACCGTCGTCGGTGAGCGCGGCTACCGCCTCTCCGGCGGCGAACGGCAGCGGCTGACCATCGCCCGTCTCCTGCTCGCCCACCCCCGGGTGGTCATCCTGGACGAGGCCACCGCCCACCTGGACAACACCTCCGAGGCGGCGGTGCAGGAGGCCCTCGCCGAGGCGCTGGCCGGCCGGACCTCGGTGGTGATCGCCCACCGGCTGTCGACCGTACGGGCCGCCGATCTGATCCTCGTCGTCGAAGCCGGGCGGATCGTGGAGCGGGGTACGCACGAGACGCTGCTGGCCGCCGACGGGCGGTACGCGGAGCTGTACCGCACCCAGTTCGCCACCGGCGAGTCTCCCGCGGAGGCCGGAGCCGAGACCGCCGAGGAGACGGCGTTGGTGCCCTGACGCCGCGCCCGGGAAGTCCCCGCCTCTTGGCGGGGACCTCCGTATGCCGAAAACTGAGGTGATGACGCAGCGCGCGGAACACTCGACTGTCATGGACCGCCTCGCGATCGACGATCTGATCACGGGCTACGCCATCGCCCTGGACGATGGCGACTGGCCGGCCTATCGCGCCCTGTTCACCCCGGACGGCCGGGCCGACTACCGTTCCGCCGGTGGCATCGAGGGCGGCACCGACGAGGTCGCGGACTGGCTCGCCGACATGCTGCGCCGTTTCTCCGTACGCCAGCACCTGATCGTCAACCGCCGCATCGTGGTCCCCTCGCGCGACGGGTCGGCGGGCGACACGGCGGCGGCCCAGGCCGACTACCTCAATCCGATGCGGCTGGCCGACCCGGTGACGGAGGGGGCGGAGGAGGCGGGCGTTACGGGTGGCGAGAGCGGTCCGGGCGGCCCCACCATGCCCGACTTCACCTGTGCCGGCCGTTACGCGTTCGCCGCCCGCCGCACCCCCGACGGCTGGCGCCTGAGCGAGGTCGTCGTCCACGAGAAATGGCGGCAGACCCCGGCGTCCCCGGCAGCCGCGACATGGCAGGGCCCCGGACGGCCGGCCCCGAACGGGCAGGCGCCCAGATGACAGGCCCACGAATGGCGGGGCGGCGCGGCACCGGAGCGGAAACCGACCGCGTGCCCGGCGTGAGCCCGGCGCGTCCGGCGCAGGAGGACACCCCGCACGGACCGCTCGGTCGCCGGCTCACCTCGCCCTGGTCACGCGGCCCGGCCGCGGCGCTCGCCGGAGCCCTGCCGGCGCTCGCCTTCCCCGCGCCGTCCTGGTGGTGGCTGGCCTACGTGGCGCTCGTACCGTGGCTGCTGCTGGTGCGGTCGGCGCCGACGGCCCGCCGGGCGGCGGTGGACGGCTGGCTGGGCGGCGCCGGATTCCTGCTCGTGGTGCACCACTGGCTGCTGCCGAGCCTGCACGTCTTCATCCTCGTCCTGGCCCTGCTGCTGGGGGCGCTGTGGGCGCCGTGGGGACTGCTGGTGCGCGCGGTGCTGTCCGGCACGCCCGGTGCCGGCCGGTGTGCCGCCGCCCTGGTGCTGGTGCCGTCGGGGTGGCTGATGGTCGAACTGGTCCGTTCCTGGGAGCAGTTGGGCGGGCCCTGGGGGCTGCTGGGGGCCAGTCAGTGGCAGGTGGCGCCCGCCCTGCGGCTGGCGTCGATCGGCGGGGTGTGGCTACTGAGCCTGCTGATCGTGGCGGTGAACACCGCGCTGGCCGAGCTGGTCGCCCACCGCGCGGCGCGGCTGCCCGCCGTCACCGGGCTGCTGGTGTGCGCGCTGGCCGGCACGGTCGCCTGGTACGGCGGACCGAGCCCGCGGCCCGCCGGCACGGTTCGGATCGCGGTCGTCCAGCCGGGCGACGCGGGCGGCCCCCAGGGCCGGCTGGACCGCAGCGAGACGCTGACCCGCGAGCTCGCCGGACGCGGCGTCCGTCTGATCGTCTGGGGCGAGAGCAGCCTCTACCAAGACCCGGCCGACCACCCCGCGCTCGCCGCCCGCCTCGCCGCGCTGTCCCGGCGGACGGGCGCCGCCCTTCTGGTCAACGCCGACGCGGCGCGCGCCGGCCGGCCCGGGATCTACAAGAGCGCGGTGTTGATCGGGCCGGACGGGCCGACCGGTGACCGGTACGCCAAGATGCGGCTGGTGCCGTTCGGCGAATACCTGCCGGCGCGCTCCGTCCTGGGCTGGGCGACCTCGGTGGGCAAGGCGGCCGCCACGGACCGGATGCGCGGCGGGCACCAGGTGCTGATGCCGGTCGCCCCGGCGGGCGGGCTGCGCATCGGGCCGCTGGTGTGCTTCGAGACGGCCTTCCCGGATCTGAGCCGCCATCTGGCGCGCACCGGTGCGCGGGTGCTGGTCGCCCAGTCCTCGACCTCGACGTTCCAGGACGGCTGGGCGCCGCAGCAGCACGCCTCGCTCGCCGCGTTGCGCGCCGCGGAGACGTGGCGGCCGATGGTGCACGCCACGCTGACCGGTGTCAGCGCGGTCCACGGCCCCCGGGGCGAGCCGGTCGGCGACCGGCTGGGCACCGACCGGCGGGCGGCGGCCGTCTACGACCTGCCGCTGGCCCAGGGCACCAGCCCGTACGCCCGGTTCGGCGACTGGGCCGTGTACGGCGCGGCGGCGGCGCTCGTTCTGGCCGCGGCGGCGGCCGGCGGGCGGCTGCTCAGGCGGCCTGCGCGAGGGCCTCGGTGATCACCCGTTCGCACAGTTCGTGCGTGCGCAGCGCGTCCTGGGCGGACGGCCGCCGACCCGCGCGGATGTCGTCCAGGAACGCCAGGACGATCTGTTCGATGCCGCGCTGGCGGGCGACCGGCACCCAGTCGCCGCGGCGGCGCACGCTCGGCTGTCCCTTGTGGTCGATGATCTCGGCGAGATTGACGACCTGGCGCTTGGTGTCCCGGCCGGAGACGTCGAGGATCTCCTCCGCGGAGCCGCTGAGGCGGTTCATGGTGCCGATCGCGGTGAAGCCGTCGCCGGAGAGCTGAAGGACGACGTGCTCCATCAGCCCGTCGCGGATCCTGGCGCGCACGTCGACGTGATCGATCTCGCCGGGGACGAGGAAGCGCAGGGTGTCGACGACGTGGATGAAGTCGTCCAGCACCAGCGTGCGCGGGTCCTCGGGCAGGCCGACGCGGTTCTTCTGCATCAGGATCAGGTCACGGGGGTGCTCCAGGCACTGGGCGTAGCCGGGCGCGTGGCGGCGGTTGAAGCCCACGGTCAGCCCTACGCCCCGGTCCTCGGCGAGCCGCACGATGCGCTCGGTCCGGGCCAGTTCGTAGGCGATCGGCTTGTCGACATACGTGGGCACGCCCGCTTCGATCAGGCGGGTCACGATCTCGGGGTGCGCGGCGGTCGGCGCGTGCACGAACGCCGCGTCCAGGCCGGCGGCGAGCAGGGAGTCCAGGTCCGTGTGCAACCGGTCGTCCGCCAGCCGGTGGGCGGCGCCGACGCGCTGGAGGGTCGCCGGGGTCCGGGTCTGCAGGTGCAGCTCGACGCCGGGCTGCGCGCCCAGCACGGGGAGATATGCCTTCTGCGCGATATCGCCGAGTCCTATGCAGCCGACCTTCACGCGTTCTCCTTGGGTAGCGCCGGGGCCGGATGGCCCGCGTGCCGAAGTTTACGTGGCCGTCGGCGGGTGCCAGTCCGCGATGCCGTCCAGGGCGCGCAGGCCGAGATCCGGGGCGAGGCGGGCGGTCGCGGCCATGAAGGCGGCGCGTAGCGCGCAGGCCGGACGGGAGCGCCAGGTGGTCAGGCGGCCGATCCGCCCGGAGCGGCGCACCACCTCCGAGGTGCGCGGCAACCGGCTGCGGGTGTACGCGGCGAGCGCGGCGCCCAGGTCCGCGTCCGGCGCCGCCTCGTGGGCGAGGACGACGGCGTCCTCGATGGCCTGGCAGGCGCCCTGGCCGAGGTTCGGGGTCATGGGATGGACGGCGTCGCCGAGCAGGGCGACCCGCCCTCGGTGGAAGGCGGGCGGCGGCGCGGCCGCGCTGTGGACGTCGTTGCGGAGGACGGCGGCCGGGTCGGCGGCGGCCAGGAGCGCGGGGATGGGCTGGTGCCAGTGGCCGAAGCGGCGCAGCAGTTCGGCCCGCTCGTCGTCGGCCCGTCCTCGCGCGGGTACGGCCGCGGTGGCGTAGGCGTAGACGCGTCCGTCGTGCAGGGGCAGGGACCCCCACACGCCGCCGGGGCCCCAGGTCTCCTGGGCGGGGAACGGGTCGGCGGGGGCGGGGACGACGAAGCGCCAGGCGGTGAAGCCGGCGTAGCGGGGTTCGGGGTGGTCGGGGAAGAGCGTGCGGCGGGCGGTGGAGTGGATGCCGTCGGCGGCCACGACGAGGTCCGCGGTCAGTTCCTCGCCGTCCTCGGTCCGTACGCGGGCCGGGCGGCCGCCTCGCGCGGGGTCGCCTTCGTCGACGAGGGCGGCCGGGGCCGCGGTGCGTACGCAGCCTTCGGGCAGGCGGGCGGCGAGCAGCGCGACCAGTTCGGCGCGGTGGAGGATGAGGACCGGCCCGCCGAAGCGCCGGACGGCCGCGGCATTGCTCGTACGGACCAGGCAGCGGCCGCTGGGGAGACGGAATTCGCCCTCCGTCTGCCAGGCGGTGATGCCCCGGAGCTCGTCACCGGCGTCGATGGAGTCGAGGGCGCGCTGGGCGTTGGGGGCGAGTCCGACGCCGGCGCCGACCGGTTCCAGCGCGGGGGCGCGCTCCAGCACGGTGACCGACCAGCCGCGACGGTGGAGCGCCACCGCCGCCGTGAGCCCGCCGATGCCGCCGCCGATCACGATCGCGGTGCGCTGCCCCATGATTCCTCCCCCACCGTCACGCCACTACAGGCGTAGTTCCTACGGACACACTACTACACCCGTAGTCACCGCGATAGGCTCACCTGCCATGAGCGCCCGCAACACCCCCCGCCACGAGCTGATCGCCGACACCGCCCTGACCCTGCTCGCCGAGCGCGGCATGCGCGGGCTGACCCACCGGGCCGTCGACGAGACCGCCGGCCTCCCACCGGGCTCCACCTCGAATGTCGCCCGCACCCGCGCGGCCCTGCTGGAGGCGGCGGTGCGGCGGCTGGCCGAGCGTGAGGCGGCGGTGCTCTCGCCGCGCGAGATGCCGGACGCGTCGGCGCTGCGGCCGCGTGCGGCGGACGCCCCCCAGGAACCGGCGGACGACGCCATGGCCACGGTCGCCGACGCCGTCTCCCTGGCCATGCACCGCTCCCTGACCCGCCATCGCGAGCTGCTCCTGGCCCGGTACGAACTGGCCCTGGAAGCCACCCGCCGGCCCGAACTGCGGGCCGTCTACGACCGGGCGGGCCGGACATTCCGGGACCCGGTGGTCGCGCTCCTGGAGGCGGCGGGCTCCGCCGATCCCGAGCGGCACGCGCTCACCGTGATCGCCTGGTGCGACGGCGTGCTCTTCTCCTGCACCGCGGGCCAGTACCACGCGGCCGTTCCCACCCGCGACGCCCTGCGCGCCTCCTGCGCGGAACTACTCGCGGGCATGCTGAACCGCTGACCGGCGCTCGCACACGCGGCGGGGCCTCTGCGGCTGCCGGTGGGCGGTCGGCGGTCGGCGGTCGGCGGTCGGGGTCGGCATCACGGTCTGCTGGGACTCCCCCAGGTTGCGGCGCATAGGCCGCTCCAAGTCGCGCCGCACGCAGCGCAGTTGGGCGGGGCGAGCGATTACCCGCTACGGCGGTCCTGGCGGAGTGGGCGCGGCGGCCGCGATCGTCGGGGGGACCTACGGCGAATTGTCCGGGGCGTCGGCGATGCGCGACTCCAGACGGCCGATGGCCTCTTGGAGCCCCTGGCGGTAGGCGCCGTCGGCGAGCGCGCCGGCCGACGCCTTGGCCCGCAGGAGCTGGGCACGCGCGTCGGCGGGGCGGCCGAGTCCGGCGTAGTCGGCCGCGAGATTCAGATGCAGGGAGGGGAAGAAGGCCCGCAGGGCGACAAGCGGATGCCCGGGGGCGTCGGCGACGCTCGTCGCCCCGAGGGCGGCGCCGGTGGCCGCGCCCCGCTCGGTGACGAAGCCCTCGGCGACTTCCAGGGCCCTGAGGTCCCAGTCCAGCTCGTCCCTGGGGTCGTCCTGGGTGTCGGCCATGTAGTGGGCGAGCGTGCAGCGGTGGAAGGCGTCTCCCTGTGGCCCGACCTCGTGCCACAGGTCCGCGAGGCGGTTGCGTGCCTCTTCCCGGTCGCCCGCGCGATGCAACATGATCGCTTGGCCGATCCGCGTCAGGAGACCGTCCCCGGGTGCCTCCTCCGCTTGCCTCTCCGCCACCGCAGACTCCTAGCATTCGCTCGTCATCCAGCCGCTGCCGTCCCCCCGACGCTAACCGCCCAGGGGAACCTCCGCGCGGCGTGCGGAGCGGCCGCGGTGCCGGAGTCCGGCTCTCCGCCGACGTCGCTCAGCTCAGGTCGGGGATGCGCCAGTCGATCGGGGCGTGGCCCTGCGCGGCGACCGCGGCGTTTATCTGGGTGAAGGGCCGGGAGCCGAAGAACAGCTTCGCCGACAGCGGCGAGGGGTGCGCACCCTGCACCACGGCATGCCGCTCCTGGTCGATCAGGGGCAGCTTCTTCTTGGCGTAGTTCCCCCACAGCACGAAGACGGCCGGGTCGGGCCGGGCGGCGACCGCGCGGATCACCGCATCGGTGACCTTCTCCCAGCCCTTGCCCTTGTGGGAGTTGGCCTCGCCCTCGCGGACGGTGAGGACGGCGTTCAGCAGCAGTACGCCCTGCTGGGCCCACGGCATGAGATAGCCGTTGTCCGGAATCGGGTGGCCCAGCTCTTCCTTCATCTCCTTGTAGATGTTCCGCAGCGACGGCGGCGTCTTGACTCCGGGCCGGACGGAGAAGCACAGGCCGTGCCCCTGCCCCGCGCCGTGGTACGGATCCTGGCCGAGGACGAGGACCTTCACCCGGTCGTAGGGCGTGGCCTCCAGCGCCGCGAAGACCTCCTCACGGGGCGGGTAGACCGGGCCGCTGGCCCGCTCCTGCTCGACGAAGTCGGTCAGCTCCTTGAAATAGGGCTTCTCCAACTCTTCGCCGAGGACGCCGCGCCAGGACTCGGGCAGCATGTCGGTCACCACGTCAACAACCTCCGGTGTACGTTCCGTTCTCGTTCCCAGAACCTACCGGCGACCACTGACAACGCCGCCCTCCGGGCCGTGCTCCCCACCCTGATCGGACACCGCGCGCACCGAGCTCATCCCGAGCACCGAGCACCGAGCACCGAGCACCGAGCACCGAGCACCGAGCACCGAGCACCGAGCAATGGTACGGCCGGAACGTAGCGCCCATGAGTCGGGCGAGGACAGCCCGGCCGACCCCGCCGACCCGGAAGATCCCCCCGTACCGAGTGTGATGCCGGCCCCGAGGGACCGGCATCACGGACTCCGCTCCTGGAGCGCACACCCGATCAAGGCCATTCGAGCAATCAAGGCCCTTCGAACCCCGCCCCGCCGTCAGACTCCGGCGTTCAGACCCCGGCGTTGAGGAACAGCCCGCCGTCGACGACGAGCGTCTGCCCGGTGATCCAACCCGAGGCGTCGGAGAGCAGGAAGGCCGCGGCCCCGCCGATGTCCTCCGGGACGCCGAGCCGCGCCATCGGATAGCCGGCCGCCGCCTCCGCCTCGCGGTCCTCGTACAGCGCGGCCGCGAACTTGGTCTTGATCACCGCGGGCGCGATGGAGTTGACCCGCACCACCGGCGCGAACTCGTGGGCGAGCTGGAACGAGAGGTTCACCATCGCGGCCTTGCTCATGCCGTACGCGCCGATGAACGGCGAGGCGTTGAGGCCGGCGATCGAGGCGATGTTGACGATCGCGCCGCCGTTGTCCTTCTGCCAGGCGTGCCAGGTGCGCTGCGCGAAACCGAGCGCCGAGACCACGTTGGTCTCGAACACCTTGCGCGCGACGCCCAGGTCGAGGTCGGCGATGGGGCCGAACACCGGGTTCGTACCGGCGTTGTTGACGAGGTAGTCGACGCGCCCGAAGGCTTCCATCGCGCGCTCCACGGCGACGGCCTGGTGGGCCTCGTCGTGCGCCTTGCCGGCGACGCCGATCACCCGGTCGGCGCCGAGCTTCTCGACGGCCTCCTTGAGGGCGTCCTCGTTGCGGCCGGTGATGCACACCCGGTCGCCGCGGGCCACCAGCGCCTGGGCGATGCCGTAGCCGATGCCACGGCTGGCGCCCGTGACGAGCGCCGCCTTGCCGGAGGGCTCGGGGAGCCCGCTGTCCTGCTCGGTCATGTCCTGTACTCCTGAGGTCGGTGGGGCGGTCAGTTGAGCGGGCCGCCGGCGACGTACATGACCTGGCCGGAGACGAAGCCGGCCGCCTCGCCGGTGAAGAAGGCGATGGCGTTGGCGATGTCCTCGGGACGGCCGACGCGCTGCACCGGGATCTGGGTGGCGGCCGCGGCCTGGAATTCCTCGAAGTCCATGCCGACACGCTCGGCGGTGGAGGCCGTCATGTCGGTCACGATGAAGCCGGGGGCGACGGCGTTGGCGGTGACGCCGAACTTGCCGAGTTCGATGGCGAGCGTCTTGGTGAAGCCCTGCAGGCCGGCCTTGGCGGTCGAGTAGTTGGCCTGACCCCGGTTGCCGAGCGCGGAGCTGGAGGAGAGGTTGACGATCCGGCCGAACTTGGCGTCCACCATGTGCTTCTGGCAGGCCCGCGACATCAGGAACGCACCGCGCAGGTGGACGTTCATGACGGTGTCCCAGTCGGTGTCGCTCATCTTGAACAGCAGGTTGTCGCGGAGCACGCCCGCGTTGTTGACGAGGACGGTCGGCGCGCCGAGCTCGGCCGCGATCCGCTCGACCGCCGCCTCCACCTGCGCCGAGTCCGAGACGTCACAGCCGACGGCGAGGGCCTTGCCGCCGGCCGCGGTGATCTTCTCGACGGTGTCCTTGCAGGCCGCCTCGTCAAGGTCGAGTACGGCGACGGCGCGGCCTTCGGCGGCCAGGCGGACGGCGGTGGCCGCGCCGATACCGCGGGCCGCGCCCGTGACGATGGCGACGCGCTGCTCGGTGGTGGACATGCGGGTTCTCCTCACCCTCGAAACCTCGACAAGCGGTCCGCCGCACCGATCCCGAAGGTGAGCAACCGCTTAGTAGCTTCAGCAGGGCTGACGCTAGAAGCCCGGCCACCCGCTGTCAACGCCCCACGGGCGCGCCGTTGCCCACCTCACCTGGGGCGCGAAGCGCCCGCCCCGGCGCGATCCGGTCGCGAAGCCCGCCCGGCCCCCACCCCAACCCACACCAGCCCACTCCCCTACCCCGTATCCCCCTCCCCCCTATGCCCCTTTCCCCCGCACCTGGCGCCTCCATGGCGTCCGCCTCAGCGCACCAGCAGCTCCAGCAGCCGTTCCGTCTCGGCGGCGGGGTCCGTGGTCAGGCCCGTGTGGACCGGTCCGGGCTGGACGATGGTGCTGCGCGGCGCGATCAGCCAGCGGAACCGGCGTCCCGCGTCGTCCCCCGCCGCCTGCCCGGCCCGTTCGCCGCCGAGGCAGATCCCTTCGACGGCGTCCAGCGCGGCCCGTACCCCGGCTACGTCAACGGTGGGATCCAGGGCCAGCAGCCGGGCCTCGTCCAGATGCGTCCGGGCCTGGACGAAGCGACGGGCGTGGCAGTAGACGACCACCCCGGCATTGATCATCTCGCCGCGCTCGACCCGGGGCACGACCTTCAGCACGGCGTACTCGAAGACATCCCGCCCGTTGTGCAGACCGCTCACTTCACTGCCCTCCGCGTCAGCTTTCCCGCCAGCCACTGCGGCGCCCGCGACGGCTCGTCCTTGCTGCGCTCCCCGATGGTGAGGTGGTCACCGACCGTCCGGGAGCGGGCGAGCAGTGTCGTCACGTATGCCCGGCGCAGCGCGTCCGGCGAGTCGAAGCCCGGCTCGTCGACCAGCCATTCGTCCGGTACGTCGGCCGCGATCTCGGTGAGGAGTTCCTCGGTGATCAGTGGCGCGAATTCGTCGGCCGCTGCCGCGAGGTCGGGGCCGAACGTGGCCAGCACGTGATCGGAGGCGTCGTAGGGCTTGGTGGCGGCCTTCTCGGCGCTGGGCCAGTTGTGGTGCCAGATCATCGTGGCGCCGTGGTCGATCAGCCACAGTTCGCCGTGCCAGACCAGGAGGTTGGGATTGCGCCAGGAGCGGTCGACGTTGTTGATCAGCGCGTCGAACCACACCACGCGCCCCGCCTCACGAGAGGTCACCTCGAAAGCGAGCGGGTCGAATCCGAGCGATCCGGGGAGGTAGTCCATCCCGAGATTCAGTCCCCCGCTGGCCTTGAGCAGCTCCTGGACCTCCTGGTCGGGCTCGCTCAGACCGATCACGGGGTCGAGCTGCATGGTGACCAGCTCCGGCACCCGCAGGCCGAGCCGCCGGCCCAGCTCCCCGCAGATGATCTCGGCGACCAGCGTCTTGCGGCCCTGCCCCGCGCCGGTGAACTTCATGATGTACGTACCGAGATCGTCGGCCTCGACGATCCCCGGGAGCGAGCCGCCCTCACGCAAGGGCGTGACGTAGCGGGTCGCTGTGACTTCGGTCAGCATTTTCCCAGGCTATCCGGCCGCCGAGCTTCACGATCCACGGCGCGGGTCGAACCCCTGCTCCTCAGTGGGACTCGGCCTCGCGCCGCCGGGACCTGGTGGTCGGTGAAGTTCAGAGGGACTCGTTCAGAGGGGCTCGTTCAGGGAGGTCTCCGTCTCCCGAGTCGGAACCCGGCGCCCCTCGCCGGATCGGGCCGTGCCGGACGGCGCGCCGGTCCGCCTGCCCGTCACCAAGGCGGCGAGCAGCGCCGCCGCCACCAGGAGCAGGGCCGCGGTGGCGAAGGCGCGAGCGTACCCCTCGGCGGCGGTTGTCGCCGAGGCCGCGACCGTGGCGAGGGCCGCGAGGCCGAAGGCGCCGCCGGTCTGGCGGGAGGCGTTGAGCAGGCCGGAGGCCATGCCCGCCTCGGCCGGGGCGACCCCGCTCGTCGCCGCCGTACCGAGAGGGACGAAGCACAGGCCGATGCCCACGCTCGCGATCAGGGAGGGCACCAGAACCGCGGTCACGAACGGCGCTCCCGGAGCCACGGCGAGCGCGAACCATGCGAAGCCGGCCGCCCCGACGAGTCCCCCGGCCGCCAGAACCGTTCCCTCGCCGAAGCGTGCCACGGCGCGGGGCGCCAGCAGCGAGCCGACGACGACGCCCGCGCAGAAGGGGAGGAAGGCCAGCCCGGCCCGCGTAGGCCCGTACCCGAGGAGGTTCTGCATCGAGAGGGAGGTGAAGTAGAAGGCGGCGAACTGGCCGGACGACATCAGCAGCGCGAAGAGGTTCGCGGCGAGAACGGGGCGCTTGGCGAGCAGCCCGAGTCGCAGCAGCGGCTGTCGCACCCGCCGCTCGACCAGGACGAAGGACGTGAGCAGCAGCACGGCGAGGGCGAGCGTGCCGAGGGTGACGGGGGAGTCCCAGGCGTACGTCTGCGTACGTACGAGGCCGAGCACGAGCAGTGACATGCCCGCGGTGATCAGCAGCGCGCCCGCCGCGTCCAGCTTGGGCCGCACGCCGCCGAGGAAGCGGTCCGCCGGCACGGCGCGCGGGGTGGCCGCCAGGGCGAGCAGGACTACGGGCACGTTGATCAGCATCACGGCGCGCCAGCCGAACGCGTCGGTCAGCAGGCCGCCCGCGAGCACCCCGACCGCGCCGCCGACCGCCCCGGCCATGCCCCACAGGCCGAGGGCGCGGGCGCGTGCGGTGCCCTGGTAGGTGACCGTGATCAGCGCGAGGGCGACGGGCGCGAGGCCGGCGGCTCCGGCTCCCTGCACGGCGCGGGCCGCGATCAGCAGGCCGGGCCCGTCGGCCACTCCCCCGGCCAGGCTCGCGGCGCCGAAGAGGGCGAATCCGGCGACCAGGACGCGCCGCCGTCCGTACACGTCGGCGAGGCGGCCGCCGAGCATCAGCAGTCCGCCGAAGGTGAGGGCGTACGCGTTGACGACCCAGGAGAGGCCCGCGGGCGTGAAGCCCAGGTCGTCCCGCATGTCGGGCAGGGCGATGTTCACCACGGACATGTCCAGTGACACCAGGAACTGGACGGTGAGCACCACGGGCATTAACCAACGCACGTTGTTCTTATGCGAGTACGTCTGCGAGTTCGTCTGCGAGTTCGTCTGCGAGTTCGTCATGCGGCGAGACATTACTATACGCGTATAGAAAATTGGAGGGGCAGAATATGGGGGTGAGTGAGAGCAGCGGTAGGAGAGGACGCCCCCGGCGTCTGGAGACGGAGCGGATCGTCGACGTGGCCCGGCGCATCCTCGAAGAGGAAGGCGTGGGCGCGCTCTCCATGCGCCGGGTCGCCAAGGAGGTCGGCGCCACCCCGATGGCGCTGTACCACCATGTGCGCGACAAGGACGAGCTGTTGATGCTCACGCTGTCGGGCATGGCCCGGACGGTTCCCCGCCCGGAGCTGCCCGAGAACCCGCGCGAGCGCATGCTGGCCGTCTCCCTGCACATGCACGCGGTGCTGCGGGAGATGCCCTGGGTGGTGGAGGTGCTCGGCCTCGGCGACCTCACCGACAAGGGGGCGCTGTGGATGGTGGAGGCGATCGTCGACGCGGGCATCGGCTGCGGTTTGACACCCGAGGACGCGGTGAGCGCGTACCGCACGATCTGGCACTGCGTGTACGGTGATCTGGTCTACCGGCAGGCGATGGCGAAACGTGCCCAAGAGGACGACCGCAAACAGTACTTCCCCGCCATGCTGAGCGAGGCGGACGCCACGGAATTGCCCCGTCTCGCCTCGCTCGCGGGTCGCTGGACCGAGCTGACCGAGCACTACGACATCGCCCGTCAACTCGACGCGGTCATCACCGGCCTGCTCAGCCCGGGACACGGCGGAGGCCCGAACCCCGGCGAAACGCCGGCCGTCTGAACGGCTGGGCCTTCGCCCCGCCAAGCCCTGGCCGCCCCCTCACCATCTCGGCACCCGGCGCTGTCGCTTCGTCGACGGCGGCTTCCAGGTCGGCGACGGTGAGCGACGCCTGGTCGGCAGCCGACAGGTGCAGCCAAGGTGCCGGCCGCCGCGCCAGCCACATGCGTATGCGTTCCCTTCCTCAGTAGTGCTCCCGCTCGTTAGCGTGCTCATTTCCCTTGGCGTTCCCGTTCCCGTTCCCGTTCCCGTTCCCGTTCCCGTTCCCGTTCCCGCTCCCGTTCCCGCTCGCACTCGCACTCTCGCTCGCAACTTCGTCCCGCACGGGCACGCCCGTAATCCCGACCTCATCTCGGAGGACAGCACCTTGGCCGACCACACCCCCAACGACGACCCCACCCCCAACAACGACCCCACGCCCAACTCCGACGCCTTCCCGCGACAGTTCGCGCGCAGCCGCCGCTTCTCTCTCGGTGTGCCACGGCACTTCACCGTCTCCCCCGACGGCCGGCGGATCCTCTTCGTCCGTACGGGGTCGGGCACGGACGCGGTGGGCCGGCTGTGGCAGTACGAGGACGGTGCGGAGCGGTTGCTCGCCGATCCGGTGGCTCTGGTGGGTGGGGGCGGGGGGCCCGTGCCCGAGGAGGAGCGGTTGCGCCGGGAGCGGGCACGTGAGCGGTCCGGCGGGGTGGTGGCGTACGCGGCCGACAGCGCCGCCGAGTTGGTGACCTTCGCGCTGTCGGGCGCCCTGTGGGCGGTGCGTACGGATGACGGTGCGCCGTTCTCCGTGCCGGCGGCCGGACCGGTGGTCGATCCGCGCCCCTCTCCCGACGGCCGGCACATCGCCTATGTGAGCCGCCGCTCCTTCCACGTCGTCGGGCTCGACGGCACCGACTGCCAACTGGCCCGCGCCGAGGGCCCGGAGATCACCTACGGGTTGGCCGAGTACACGGCCGCCGAGTCGATGGGCCGCTTGCGCGGCTACTGGTGGGCGCCGGACAGCCGCCGGGTGTTGGTGGCCAGGGTCGACACCACACCGGTCCAGCGGCGTTACCTCAGCGATCCGGCGGACCCGGCCAAGCCGCCGCAGGCGATCCGCTATCCGGCGGCGGGCACCGCCAACGCCGAGGTCACCCTCCACGTGCTGTCCCTGGACGGCGAACGCGTCGAGGTCCGGTGGGGCCGTGCGGCGTACGAATACGTCGCCGACGCCGGCTGGGACGCGCACGGGCCGCTCGTCGCCGTGCAGAGCCGCGACCAGCGCACCCTGCGCACGCTCGCGGTCGATCCCGCGACCGGCACCACCGAGGTGCTGCACGAGCGGGCCGATCCGGCCTGGGTGGAGCTCATTCCCGGCACACCGGCGCGTACGGCGTCGGGCGCCCTGGTACTGCCCGAGGACGCGGGTGACACCCGCCATCTGACCGTCGGCGGGCACCGGGTGACCCCGGAGGGGCTGCAATTGCGGCAAGTTCTCGGCGTCGAGGGCGAACAGGTGCTGTTCACGGCGAGCGACGACCCCGTCGAGACCCATGTGTGGCGTTACGAGCCGGGCCGGGGCATCCGCCGACTGAGCGGGGAGCCCGGCACGTACGCGGGCGTGGCGCGTGGCGGGACGGTGGTCCTGGCGGGGCTGACACCGCGCGGCGGTGTGGTGAGCGTGGTGCGGGAGGCGGATGCGGAAGGCGGGGCGGAGAGGGGCGCGGGAGGAGGCTCGGGGAGAGGCTCGGTGGTGAGTGGTGGCGCGCCGGTCGGGGCCCCGGTGGGGGTACCGGTCGGGGTCCCAGTGGGTGTCCCGGTGGAGGTCCCGGTGGAGGTCCCGGTGGAGGTCCCGGTGGAGGTCCCGGTGGGAGTCATCGCCTCGCTGGCCGAGGAGCCTGTGGTCGATCCGCGTCCTGTCCATCTCACGCTCGGGAAGAGGAAGTTGCGCGCCGCCCTCTACCTTCCCTCGTGGCACCGGGAGGGCGCGGGCACGCTTCCCGTACTGCTCGACCCGTACGGGGGCCCCGGGATGCAGATCGCGGTGCGGGCGCGTGGGTGGTTCGCGTGCGTCTCCCAGTGGTTCGCCGAGCAGGGCTTCGCGGTACTCGTGGTGGACGGGCGCGGGACGCCCGGTCGGGGCCCGGCCTGGGAGAAGGCCGTTCATGGCGACCAGCTCACGCCCGCGCTGGAGGACCAGGTGGACGCGTTGGCGGCGGCGGGGGCCCGGTTCCCGGAGCTGGATCTGGGGCGGGTGGCGATCCGGGGGTGGTCGTTCGGCGGATATCTCGCGGCGGCGGCCGTGCTGCACCGCCCCGATGTCTTCCACGCGGCGGTCGCCGGCGCCCCGCCCACCGACATGCGGCTGTACGACACCCACTGGAAGGAGCGGTATCTGGGCCACCCGGACGAGCGGCCGGAGAACTACGCGCGCTCCTCTCTGACGGGCAAGGGGCATCTGCTGCGCCGCCCGCTTCTGCTCGTCCACGGGCTGGCGGACGACAACGTCGCGGCGGCACACACCCTGCGCTTCTCGGCCGAACTGCTCGCGGCGGGCAGGCCGCACAGCGTGCTCCCGCTGCCCGGCGCGACACATGCGCCGTCCGACGAACGCGTCAACGAGAACCTGCTGCGCTTTCAGCGCGACTTCCTGGTCGAGGCGTTGGGACCGGTGGGGAAGCGGGTGGGGGTTGGCGTGAGGGTGGGGACGCGTTGAGCGGGACCTGAGTGAGTGTTCCGGTGACTTCGGTGGAGCGGGAGGGGGAGCGGGAGCGGGAGCGGGAGCGGGAGCGGCGGAGCGTACGGAGCGGGAGTGACGGGCTGCTGTGGACGGCCGGCGACCGGGCACTCTTCCGGGCGCGGCAGGTTCGATTCCGGTGGTCGAACCCTGCCGCCTTCCGCCCGGAGTTGAACGCACGCGACCGCCCGCCCGTATGGACAAGCGCAACGTCCATGGCCCACCTGCCCGCCGTTCAGCCCGGACCGCATCCGGGAGGCACGCGACAGGAGGGCTCCGGGTGGCGGATGTCGCGGCACGTCGTCCCGCTCGTATCAGCCGACGACCGGCCGCCGGCCACCCACCGAAGGCACCAGGAACCGGAGGCACACCATGGCTCGGCAGACAACGTCACAGCGCATCGACGCGGCGGCTACGAGGGTGGACGGCAACGCCGACGAGCAGGTGGACGGGAGGACGACCCGCCGGGCAGCGAGCGGCGGACAGGCGGAGCCCGCGAGGCGTACGGCGGCCGCCGAAGGTGCGGTGACCACCGAAGGTGCGGCGGTAACCGAAGGTGCGGCGGTAACCGGCGGCAGGGAAGGCCCGACGGCCGTGCCGGCCATACCGGCTGCGGAAGTCACCGAGACCACGGAGCGCGGGAAGCCGACCGACGGCGCGGGTACGGAGGGTGCGTGCGGCAAGCGGGGTACGGCCCGAGAAACCGTGGCCGTAGTGGCGGGCGGGAAGGCGGCCGGAGCAACCGTGGCGGGCCGGAAGGCTGAGGCGAGCGGCCACGGACGGCGCTGTACGAGCCGGCGGGCGGTCGTCGCGGCGGTGGGCGCGGCCGGACTCACCGCCGCCCTCGCGGCCTGCGGCGGCTCCATGGACAGCGGTGCCGGCCAAGGGGACGAACCGGCGGCCGGCGGATCGGGCGGCTCCGGGGAAGGTGACATCGACGCCACCACCGGGAGCGGAGGGAGCGCCGGGAATGCGGGCGCCACAGGAGGCGAGGGCACCGCCGGGGGCGGAGGCGATGGGCTGGCGAAGACCTCGGAGATCCCCAAGGGCGGCGGCAAGATCTTCAAGGCTCAGAAGGTCGTGGTCACGCAGCCGCAGGACGGGGAGTTCAAGGCGTTCTCAGCGGTCTGCACCCATTCGGGCTGCCTCGTCGGCGAGGTCTCCGGCGGCACCATCAACTGCATGTGTCACGGCAGCAAGTTCGACATCACCGACGGCAGTGTGAAGGAGGGGCCCGCGACCAGCGCGTTGGCGCCTGCCAAGGTGAACGTCAAGGGAGGCTCGGTCACCACCGCCTGACCGTGCGGCCACCCGGCCGCCCACTGGGGCCGGAGCCCCGGCACGGCTGTCACAGGCGCCGCTCAGGCCGCTGGCGACACTCTGTGAAGAATGCCAGAGAGCTCAGCTTCAGCCCCCCGTCCTCGTTCGCGGGCGACAGCCCCCGACCGGTCTCACCACGGTGACGGCGAGCGGGAACGCCACGCATCATGGAGCGTAAGGGGATCTGTCGGGGTGGCACGACAAACGGATGGGCACAGCGAGAGCTGTGCCCATCCGTGACCGGTATGGGAGGTGGTGGCGCAGGGTAGAGCGGGATCATGCCCCACATCCCCCTGGCCGGAGAAGCGCTGCGATGGGTGCTGACGGCCGTCGACCATACGGCGGAGTTAGCGGCCGCACTTCGCATCCACCCGAACGACGCCGCGACCCGCACGAGGGCGACAGCGCTCGGCATCGATCCGCGTGCCTTCGGGCCTGCGGAGTTCGACGCCGTCGCCAGTCGGCTGGCACCGCTGGACCAACTGATCGCGGCCGTCCCGCCAGATGCCGACGGGATGCGGTGGCGCTACCTGGACGACGCCGTCCTGTTCCGCTGCGAGAGGGAAGTACCCACGCCCTTTGACGAGTTCACCGCGCGCCTCGACATCAGCCGAGTGATCGGTCTGACCAGCGGCTACATTGCCGGCTGTACGAATGTCCAAGCACGCGACGAGTCCGGAAGGCCGATGTGGCAGCTCGAACGCAGCATCAGCCGGGCCCAGCCCGCCTACCTCGCGCTGTCCGGCGCCGATGTACTCGACGTCTGCAAGCTGGAGACCATCGAATACGGTCCGGACGAGCAACTGCTGCGCTGGCGGCAGGTCCACAGTGCGAACGCCTCCGCGCTTCAGGACGACGGCTCGGTGTCCTTCGCCCGGTCCGGGGTCGGCACCAGAGTGACCATCTGCGCCCATCAGCAGTTCGTACTCCCCCCGTTGTGGCGGGCGATCACCCCGGTGCTGTGGCCCGCGGTCCGACGTGCCCTGGTGGAGGACGCCTACCGCAGGTCCTTCCTCACCACTTTGAACACCATCACGGCATTCGGACAGGGCAGCGCCGCGCCCACCGCGGAGTCGGCCCGAGCCGACTCCGCGCTCTGGGACGACCTCGCCAGGCTGGCTGAACCGTTAGCCGCGCTGGCCCGGTGGAGGTCGACGCGGCCTGAGTACACCGACGCTGCCGGCTTCCGCCACTTCAGGCCCGAAAGGCAGCCCCGTTGATCCCGTTCGCCACCGAGCCGCACGCGTACCCGTACGCCTTCCACATCGCCCTCGACGGCAACGGCCTGAACGGATTGGAAGGCCGCGCGGGCGTCTGCGTCTTCCGCTACGACCCGGCCACCGGCCGGTACGCGTACAAGATCGAGTACTACGACGGCATCGCCGGCGGTCATGCCGTCAGCGTCAGCCCGGACCGCTCTCTCGGGTTCCTGGGAAACACCGGCCAACACCTGCTCTTCTACGACGCCGCGACGCTCGACGAGGCCGACCGCCTCTCCACCCTGCGGATCGAGGCCACCGACTCGTCCATCAAAGGCACCACGCACATCGCCTGGCTGGGTGACCGGGAGCTCGTCGGTGCGATCGGCGAGCACCTGTGGCGGTTCGATGTCGACAAGCTCGACGCTCCTGAGCGCCTGGGCCCGCACGGGCTGAAGCTCCCCCACGCCATGAAGACCACGGCCTCCGGCCGCTACCTCGTCTACGGCGGCATGGATCACCCCGGCCGCGGCGAGGCCCGCGAGGTCGGCGTCTTCGACCTCCGCACCGGCACGGCCCGCCGCGTCGACCTACCCGCCACCTGCTGGCACGTGGCCGCCCATCCCCGCGAAGACCGGTTCTACGCCCTTTCCTTCCGCGTCCTTCCCCAGGAAGGACGCGACTGGCACGAATGGGCCATGGCCTACCTCAAGGAGTACGTCTTCGAGATCGACGCCGAACATGGACGGGTCCTGCGCCACTGGACGGCCCCTCGTGACACTCCGGCGCACATCAACTCGGACGTCTGCGTCTCCGATCGTGAACTGATCTACTGCAACGGCGGCAGCGGCACCATCGTCATGATCGACCTGGACGACCTGTCCACCCACCGGATCATCGACGAACGCCCCACCCCGCCCGATCAACTCATCGCCGGACGGCAAGCGTTGCACCAGGTGACCGACGCCTTCACCCGCGGCTCACCGGCCGCGAGCAGCAGGCACTTCCTCGGCGCGCTGCGGGTCTCGCGCGGAACCCTGCTCGATTCGGTCTACGCCTGCCAGCTCTCCGCCGACCAGACCCTGCTGTTCACCGCCAACCGTGGACTCAACTCCATCACCGTCTACGACTACCCCGCCAACACGGTCCGCCTGCGGGTGCGCATGCCAGAGCTGCGGCAGTACGTCGACGGCCTCCCCTGGTGGCACGACCCACGACTCGGCTTCCACCACAGCACGCTGATCTCCCCTTCTTGACGCGAGCGCGAGGCCGGAGTCGTCGCCACGCACCTCGGGCGCCGGCTCGCGGGAACCAGCTCGCGGGCACCGGCTCGGAAGGCCGCGACGCGGTCGCTGAAGCAGAAGGCGCTTCGGTCCCCGCCGCCGCCAGGGCCGGCGTGGGCACCGCGAGGTGCTGCGGCTGAGACGCCGCGCGGTGTGGAATCCGCAGGTCAGCGGACGCGTCGGGGGCGTCGGGGGCGTTTCCAGCAGGCCAGGATCTCGTCGGTCCTGGTGACGGTGGCGACGAGGGCGAGGGTGTTGCGCACCATCGCGGGGGTGTAGTCGGCGGGCACGCCCGCGATGGCGTCCGCCGGGACGACGGCTGTGTAGCCGAGGTTGACCGCGTCGAACACGGCGTTGGGTATCGCCACGTTCGCCGACACGCCGGTGACGATGAGGGTGCGGCACCCGAAATTGCGCAGCAGGGCGTCCACCTCGGTGCCGGCGATCGGCGACAGGCCGTGCAGCCTGCGCACCACCAGGTCGTCCTCCGAGACCGGTATCGGGTCGGCGATGCGTACGGCGGTGGACCCGATGACCTGCTGGACGGGCAGCCGCTCGGCGGCCTTGAAGAGCCGCGCGTTGTGGTTGGCGCCGCGCCCGTCGGGACGGCGTTCGGCGACCGCGTGCAACACCTGCACTCCCGCGTCGTGAGCGGCCACGACGAGCCGGGCGATGTGGACCAGCGCACCCGAGGTGCGGACCGCGTCGGCGAGTTCGGGCAGCGCGCTGTCCGGGCCGACCACGCCGCGCTGGCACTCCACGGTGAGCAGGACCGTGGAGGCCGGGTCCAGTTGCTCCATGAGCGGCGCGTTCGGTGCGTTCGGTGCGTTCGGTGCGTTCGAAGGCATGGCGTTCCCCTTCTCGCGTATTCCGGGCCTGGCACCCTCTCCGAGGCGCGCGAGACTATCCGTCATTGCGCATGCCAGGAAGAGGCCCCATGCTTTCCTGACACCCAGTCAGGTACTGTCGCGGCCCTGGATACGGGGCCACGTAGGGCGAACGAGCGGGGAGGGCGAGGGCGATGACCGACACACAACGGCGCGGGCGCCGGATCATGATGACGCGGGCGGAACGGGACGCGTACCTGGTGGCACAGCGGACCTGCCGGGTGGCTACGGTCGGCGGCGACGGCGCGCCGCACGTCGGCGCCCTGTGGTTCGTGTGGGACGGGACGGCGCTGTGGCTGTACTCGATCACCCGCAGCAAACGCTGGGCCCAACTGCGCAAGGATCCGCGGATCGCGGTGGTCGTGGACGACGGCCACGAGTACGGGGAGCTGCGCGGGATCGAGCTGGCGGGCCGTGCGGACTTCATCGGTGAGGTGCCGCGTACCGGCGAGCCGTGCCCGGAACTCGACGCTCCGGAAAGGCTGTTCGCCTCGAAGTACTTCGGGATGGGCACGATGCCGCACGACGGCCGGCACGCTTGGCTGCGCCTGACGCCGGAGTCCCTCACCTCCTGGGACTTCCGCAAGCTCCCGGGGTGATGCGGGGCCGGGCGGCTTCGCGGGGCTGAGTGGCTTCGCGGGGCCGGGGTGCATGGTGTGGCCGGGCTGCACGGTGGGGCCTGTCGGGCCTGTGGCATGCAGGGCCTGTCGGAATGGCGGGACGGGCCTGTGGACGGCGGACGGCGGACGGCTGGCGAGGGAAGCGCGCTACGGGCGACGGGCCGGCAGGACGGCGACGGTACTGACAGGGCGGCGACGCGTATCGATGCGGCTGAACGGAGCCCGCGACCGGAGCCGGGACCCGGCCGGGTGCCTGGAAGTGATCGCGATGTCAGTGGTCTCTGCGAGAGTGGGTGGGGTCAGCCGTTCTCCACCGCACGGGTGCGGGAGCGGGCCGTTCCGGCCGCCACGGGCCGGGCGCCGACGAGGACGAAGGAGATCCGGTGAACGTGCTCTTCCCCGCGCTGCGCGACGCGTCGCCCGCACCCGCGTTGCGTTTCGGCGACCGCGCGCTCAGTTACCGCCAACTCGCCGCGGTGGCCGCCCCGCTCGCCGAGCGGATCGGCGGCGAGAGCCGGATCGCGGTCTGGGCGACCGCGACGCTCGAAACCTCGGTCGCGGTCGTCGCCGCGCTGCTCGCCGGGGTGCCGGCCGTCCCGGTGAACCCGAAGACCGGCGAGAGCGAACTGGCCCACATCGTGGCCGACAGCACGCCCACGCTCGTCCTGGCCGAGCCCGACGCCGAGCTGCCGGACGCCCTCGCCGCCCTTCCCCGCCTCGATGTGGACGCCACCCCGCCACCCGAGGACAGCCCCGCCCCCCTCCTCCCTTACGAGCCCGATGACGAGTCACCGGCCCTGATCGTCTACACCTCCGGGACCACCGGGCCGCCCAAGGGCGTCGTCCTCCCCCGGCGCGCCATCGCCCGCACGCTGGACGCCCTGGAGGACGCCTGGCAGTGGACCGCCGACGACGTCCTCGTCCACGCCCTGCCGCTCTTCCACGTCCACGGCTTGATCCTCGGCATCCTCGGCCCGCTGCGCCGCGGCGGCAGCGTCCATCACCTGGGGCGTTTCCGGACCGACGCCGTGGCGCGCGAGCTGTCCGCGGACGGCACGATGCTGTTCGGCGTTCCGACGATGTACCACCGGCTGGCCGTCGAAGCCGGCCGCGACCCGGCGCTGGCGAAGGCGCTCTCCCGGGCCCGGCTGCTGGTCTCCGGTTCGGCGGCGCTACCGCTGACGGACCACGAGCGGATCGCGGCGGCATCCGGCCGCAGGGTGATCGAGCGCTACGGCATGACCGAAACGCTCATGAACACGAGTGTGCGGGCGGATGGTCCGGATGCCGCGGGGACGGTCGGGGTGCCGCTGCCGGGGGTGTACGTCCGCCTCGTCGACGACGCGGGGGAGACCATCCGGACGAGCGACGGCGAGACGGTGGGCGAGATCCAGGTCCGCGGCCCGAACCTCTTCCAGGAATACCTCAACCGGCCCGACGCCACCGCCGCCGGCTTCGACGGAGGCTGGTTCCGCACGGGCGACATGGCGATCCGCGATCCCTCGGGGAACTACCGCATCGTCGGCCGCAAGGCGACCGACCTGATCAAGAGCGGCGGCTACAAAATCGGCGCGGGCGAGATCGAGAACGCCCTCCTCGCACATCCGGGCGTCGCCGAGGCCGCCGTCACGGGCGAGCCGGACGAGGATCTGGGCGAGCGGATCACCGCCTGGATCGTGGCCGAAGGCGGCCCGGACACCGGGCCACCACCCTCCGGCCAGGAACTCGCCGACCATGTCGCCCGCCAACTGGCCCCACACAAACGGCCTCGTACGGTCCACTTCGTGGACGCCCTGCCGCGCAACGAGATGGGGAAGGTCTTGAAGCGAGAACTCCGTGCGTGACAGCGAGCCCTTGGCGGGGCCTCAGGCCGAGCGTGGGACGGGAGCCGGGGCCGTTGTCCCACCGGCCGCCCCGCCGGCCGCCCGACTGACCGCCCGCGAGGTCATCGAGGCGGTGGTCGACGCCTACACCGAGCCGGCCACACCGGCGGACCCCGGAGGGCTGGTCTCCGAGGACCGTCGTCGCGTGGATGCGCCCGACGGCCCGCTCGGCTGGCAGGGCTACGACGCCTCCCGGGAACGCGCCCGCGCCCGGACCGGCGAAGACGAGTCCGTGGTCACGGCCCTGGCCACCATAGGCGGCAGGCAGGCGGTCCTCATCACCTTCGAGTTCGGATTCCTGGGCGGCTCGCTCGGCGAACACACCGGCGACCGCCTGGTGGCCGCCTACACCCTGGCCCGCGAGCGCCGCCTGCCGGTCGTCTCGCTGATCGCCACGGGCGGCAGCCGTATGCAGGAAGGCATGCGCGCGCTGACGCAGCTCCAGCGGGTGGCCGGGCAGAGCGCGCTGAACCGCGCCGCCGGGCTGCCCCAGATCGCGGTACTCCGCGATCCGACGACCGGCGGCGGCTGGGCGACGCTCGGCGCCGGCGCCGATGTCACCCTCGCCCTGCCCGGCGCCCAGATCGGCTTCGCCGGCTCCCGCGTGCGTCCCAAGGACGCCGACCCCCACGCCTACTCCGCCGAAGGCCAGCTCGCGACGGGCCACATCGACGCGATCGTCCCACCGGAGCAGCTCCGCGCCAGGCTGCGTCGGTGGCTCCAACTACTGGGCGGGGAAGGAGCGTCGGGGGATGCGGCTGATACGACTGGTGCGACTGGAGCGGGGGTGGCATCGGGGGTGGGGGCAGCGTCCGTGACGGGAGCGGCAGGGGTGGCTTCCGCCACGGGAGCGGCGTCCGCGACAGGTCCTGCGGGAGCGGCTTCCACGACGGGCCCTGCCGGGGCAGCGCCGCAGCCGGCGTTCGGGCCGGCTCCGGAGCCGGCGCCTCCGCCGTACGCGTGCGGCTCTCACGCCCTGCCGGAGACCGGCTGGGAGGCGGTCGTCCGCGCTCGTGACGCCCGCCGGCCGCGCGCGGAGACGTATCTGCACGCGTACTTCGACAGTTGGGAGGAGCTCAGCGGCGACCGGTGCGGCGGCGTCGACCCCGGGATGCGCTGCGGCTTCGGCCGTCGTGACGGCCGCACGATCGCGTTCGCCGCCCAGTGCGGCACGGCCACCCGCCCCGCCGGCTTCCGGACCGCCGCCCGCCTGATCCGTCTCGCCGACCGGCTCGGCATTCCCGTGCTCACGCTCGTGGACACACCCGGCGCCGCCAACGACCCGGAGGCCGAGCGCGCCGGTGCCGGGGCGGCCATCGCCGACACGTTCGCCGCCATAGCTTCGGCTCGCGTGCCCGTCACGTCGCTGCTCATCGGCGAAGGCGGTTCGGGAGGCGCTCTCGCCCTCGCCGCACCGGACCGGCTCTGGGCGACCCCCGACAGCTACTTCTCCGTGATCGCCCCGGAACTGGCCGCCGCCATCCTCAAGCGCGACGACCAGCAGGTGCGGTCCACCGCCGACCAACTTCACCTCCGCCCCCAGGACTTGCTGGACCTGGGCATCATCCGTGGCATCGTCCCACCGGCCTGAGACCCGGACCTGCGCCTTTCCGCTCAACGACCGCATCTGTTCAGCTCAGTCGGTGGCTGAGGGATATCCCGAGGCGGCACCGGGCTACGGACGAAATACGGGTGCGCGGGGACTCCCGAGCTGACAAGCTCCGCTGGTGAATCGTGAAGAGATGTCCCGGATCGCCCACGCCGGCCACCCGATAAAGTCCCCGCTCGACGACGACTCCGTGCGCCGCCTACTGGAACGGAGCCTCCCACGCGGCGACGAGCGTGTGCTCGACCTCGGTTGCGGCGGTGGCGAATGGCTCCTGCGCGCCCTGACCCTCCATCCGAAGGTGCACGCCGAGGGCGTCGACATCTCCGAGGGCGATCTCGTGCGGGCCCGCGAGGACGCGAGCCGCCTCGGTGTCCAAGACCGCCTCGAACTCCACCACCAGGAAGCCGGGGAGTTCACCTCCCCGGATCCGTTCGACCTCGTGCTGAGCGTCGGGTCCGCGCACGCCTTCGGCGGCCTGCTCCCCACTCTGGCCGCGGCCCGCAAGCACCTGGCTCCCGGCGGCCGCGTCCTGATCGGTGACGGCTTCTGGGAGAGCGAGCCCTCCCCGGAGGCCGTCGAGATGCTCGGCGACTTCGCCGACCTGGCGACCACCGTGGACCGCGTCGTCGCCGCGGGATGGACGCCCGTCCACGGGCACGTCAGCACCCGGCGCGAGCTGGACGACTACGAGTGGGCCTGCTGGGGCTCGTTGGCCGAATGGGCCTTGGACCGTCCCGCGCATCCGGACAGCCCGCAGGCGCTCGCTATGGCCGCCACGCGCCGCACCGAATGGCTGCGCGGCTACCGCGACTCCTTCGGCTTCCTCAGCATGGTCCTGCGCCGGACGTCCGACTGACCACTGGCGGACAAGCGGTCGACGCCCGGCCCGGGCGCCGACCGCACACGTCCCGACGGGGACCAGGGCGACGCCCCCAGCACCACCCTGGTCCCCGCCCCCGGCGCTGCCGCCCACCTCGCCGCTGCCGTCCACCGTGCCGTCCACCGTCCAGCGCCTGCCGCCTGCCGCCTGCCGCCTGCCGCCTGCCGCAGAGCCCTATCGCAGAGCCTTACCGCGCCCAGGGAGCGTAGGCGTCCCTCCCTGCATCACCAGCCCGGCCGCCTCAGCAATCGACAACCCCCTGGCCCGCCTTCCGCAGGGCGTCGACGGCGGCGCGTATCGAGGGTCTGCGGTCGGCGTCCGCGCGCCAGATGGCGTAGACATGGCGGCGCATCGTGTGACGTACGGGGACCACGCTCACTCCGTCCGGCACCGGACCGCGCCCGAGGCGCGGGGCCACCGCGACACCCAGGCCGGCCGCGATGAGGGCGAGTTGGGTGTGGTGTTCCTCGGCCATGTGCGCGATACGCGGCTCAACTCCCTTGCTGCGCAAGGTGAACATCAGCCATTCCTGGCAGAACTCCCCCTGCGGCCACGAGATCCACTCGTCGTCCGCGAAGTCCTCCAGCTCCACGGACCGCCGGTCGGCCAGCCGGTGGTCCGCCGGCATCGCCACATCGGCCGGGTCGTCGAGCAGCGGAGCCTTGGCCAGCCCTTCGGGGAGCGGCAGCGGCCGGTTGTACCAGTCCAGGACGACCGCCAGGTCGACGTCACCCCGCATCACGCGCCGCACGGATTCGTCCGGCTCCAGCTCCGTCAGCCGCGCGCGAAGCTGCGGATGTTCGGCACGGAGACTGACGAGCGCGGCCGGGAAGAGACCCCGCGCTGCGGTGGGAAACGCGCTCAGCCGCAGCTCGCCGACCGGCTGCCCGCGATGCGCCTCCAGGTCGGCCTGCGCCAGCTCGACCTGGGACAGGATGCGCGCCGCGTGGTCCGCGAGCAGCCGGCCCGCGTCGGTCAGCCGCACTCCGCGCCCGTTCTTGGCCAGCAGTTGCTGTCCGGTCTCCCGCTCCAGCTTGGCGATCTGCTGCGAGACGGCCGAGGTGGTGACGTGCAGCGCGTCGGCAGCGGCGCTCACCGAGCCGTGGCGGGCGACCGCACTCAGCGTCCGTAGGCGATCGAGGTTCAACATGTAAGGAATGCTACGCGATACCGTGGACAAATATTCGCTTGTGCTACGCAGTCTTCGAGCCTCATCGTAGACATCATGAGCCCCACCACCAGCGCAGCGACCGTCTCCGCTGCCCCCGCCTCCCCGCCTGACGCCGCCTCCCCGACCGCTGTCGCCACGACCCGGGCCGGCAGTACGGTCCCGGCCGCACCCGGCACCGGCAACGGCACCGCCCGCCGACGGACGCTGGGTTGGCCGATCCGCTTCGCCCTTCTCTCCCTGGTCTGGGGCTTCAGCTTTCTGTTCATCAAGGTCGGCACCCAGAGCTTCGCGCCGTTGCAGGTCACTCTGGGCCGGGTCGGATTCGGCGCGGCGGCCTTGGTGATGATGCTCGTGATCAAGCGGGAGCGGCTGCCGCGGTCGGCCCGGACCTGGGCCCATCTGACGGTCGCCGCGTTTCTCCTCAACGCCCTCCCCTTCTCCCTCTTCGCCTACTCCGAGCTGACGATCCCGTCGACCCTGGCCGGCATCTGCAACGCCACCTCTCCGCTGTGGGGCATGGCGCTGTCGGTGGTCGCGCTCTCGGAGGACCGTCCCACCCGGCGCCGGGTGGCGGGGCTGGGGATCGGTTTCCTGGGCGTGCTCACCGTGCTGGGCGCCTGGCAGGGCTTCGCCGGTACGGACGCGGCGGGCACGGCGATGGCGCTCGGCGCCTCCCTCAGCTACGCCGTCGGCTGGATCTACGTCCGCCGCACTCTGGCGGGCGCAGCGGACTCCCACCTCTCCATGTCCAGCGCCCAACTCCTGCTCGCCACCGTGCAACTCGCCGTCGTGACTCCCCTGTTCACCTCCCTGCCGACCGCCTACCCGATCGTCCCGCTGCTCGCCGTCCTGGCGCTCGGCGCCCTGGGCACCGGCGTCGCCTTCCTCCTGCAGTACGGGCTGGTCGCCGAGATCGGCCCCACGACGGCCCAGATGGTCACCTACTTCATCCCCGTGATCGCCACCACCGCCGGCGTGACGCTCCTGAACGAGCACCTGAGCTGGAACACACCGGTCGGCGCCCTGATCATCCTCGCCGGCGCCGCCCTCACCCAAAGCAAGCCCCGCACCGGCGGCCGGACCCTTAGGGCCCGTCGGACCGCCCCCTGACCCGAGGCGAGCAAGGCGACCCGAGGCAAGGCGAGGCGAGGCGGTTGGCCCCAGCCTCGCCTCGCGTCGGCTGCTCGGGCCAGGCCCCCATCGCCCCCTCCCCTCCCCCCCTCCCCCGCGGCCCGGCCCGGCAGCCGCCACGGAGTCCGGAGCCCCTGCCGCCCGGCAACCACCTACGAACGGTGCCCCTACGGCTCGACGACCTCACCGCCCTGCCACGCCTGCCCCTGCGGCTCGGTGATCCGTCGGGCGGTGCTCCAGCGGGGGCGATGCTCCGGCGGCACGGCACCCCCCCCCAGCTCGGCGCTCCAGCAGGCTCTGACACGTCAGCGCCCCCTCCCCCTCTCCCTCCCCCCGCCGCCCCCGCCACCCCCACCTACCCCGCAAGCCCGACGCCCCGACGCGGCCACCACCCCAGTCGGCCGCCCAACTCGGCCACCCCACCGAGCCCCCTGCCAGGCGGCTCCGCCTCCGAGCAGCTACCGGGCGCCCTCACTCGTATCTTCGCGGCCCTCCCGCCCCCACCCCCGTAGCCGACGCGACGGCATCTGCCATGGGTTGGATGTCTTCATCCCTCATCCCCGACACGGTGATGCGTATGCCCGGTGGGGATTGCAGGCGGAAGCGGGCTCCCGGGGCCACGGCCCAGCCGGAGTGCAGGAGCCGGGCCACCGCGCCTGTTTCGTCCGGGACGGGCACCCAGACGTTCATGCCGCTACGCCCGCGCGACCGCACCCCTCTGTCCGCGAGCGCGTGTATCAGGGCGTCCCGCCGACGGCCGTACGCTCCGGCGATTGCCTTCGGTTCGATCGCGGAGGTCCGCCACAGGTGAGCGACCGTGTCCTGGAGGAGATGGCTGATCCAGCCTGGCCCGAGCCGCTGCCGGCCACTGACCCGGTCGACGGTGACGGCGTCGCCGGTCAGCACGGCCAGACGCAGGTCCGGGCCATAGGCCTTGGCCGTGGAGCGCACCAGCGTCCAGTGCTCGGTGACCCCGGAGAGTGGTTGGAGAGGCAGATCGACGATTCCGTGACCGTGGTCGTCCTCGATGAGGAGCACATCGGGGTGGTCGGCCAGTACGGTGCGGAGTTCGGTGGCCCGGGCACGGCTGACGGCCGCCCCCGTGGGGTTCTGCGCCCGGGCGGTGACGACGGCGGCCCGGGCGCCCCCGTCGAGCGTCCGCGCCAACTGCTCGGGCAGCGGCCCCTCGTCGTCAACTCCGACCGGCGCGGCACGCAGACCGAGGGCCGGAATGAGGTCCAGCAAGCTCCCCCACCCCGGGTCCTCCACGGCCACGGAGTCGCCGGGCCGCAGATGCGCGGCCAGGACTCTCTCTATGGCATCGAGGGCGCCGCTGGTCACGGCGACCGGCGCTTCCGGCACGCCGTCGGCGGCGAAGGCCGAGCGGGCCAGTGCCGCGAGGTCGTCGTCGACGGCGGGGGTGCCGTAGAGCACGGGGCGACGAGCGCTGCGTGCCGCGGCCTCGGCGAGTGCCCGCTCCAGCGGCGGCAGCAGAGCCGGGTCGGGATTGCCGTCGGAGACGTCCCGGACCCCTGGCGGCACCTCCACCCGCAGGGCCTCCCGCGAGGTGCTCGCGGGCCGCGGCCGCACACGACTGCCACGCCGGCCCGCCGTTTCGATCACACCGCGATCGCGCAGCGTGCGGTAAGCGGCCGCGACCGTATTCGGATTGACTTCCAGATAGACGGCCAACTCCCTTAGCGGGGGCAGGACTTCGCCCGGTTGGAGCTCGCCCGCACCGACGGCTCGCTCGACGCTGGCGGCAATCTCCGATGCGCGCCGCCCTTCGATCCGATACTCTCCTAGCACAAACTTGATTATGCACTAGTGCAATGGAGATTGCAATGGCACGAGACGAGTCATCCGCACCGGCCGAGTCACCGGTCGAGTCGTACGCACCGACCGAGCGCACGGTCCCCACCCGCGCCCGCGAGCGCGCCGCCTACGACCACGAGACGGTGCACGCGATTCTCGACGCGGGATACCTCTGCCATCTGGGCTTCGTGCGCGACGGCGCCCCGGTCGTCCTGCCCACGCTCTACGGCCGCGTCGGCGACCGCCTCTACCTGCACGGTTCGACGGGCGCACGCGCGCTGCGGATGGCCGGCGAGGCACCGGACCCGGGCCTTGAGGTCTGTGTCACCGTCACCCACGTCGACGGCCTGGTCCTGGCCAGGTCGGCCTTCCACCACTCCATCAACTACCGCTGCGTCGTGGTCCACGGCACCGCACATCAGGTCACCGACGCCGCGGAGAAGGCGGCCGCTCTCGACGCCCTCGTCGACCACGTCGTGCCCGGCCGCGCCGCGGACTCCCGGCCCGGCAACGCCAAGGAACTGGCGGCCACCGCCGTGATCCGCCTCGATCTGCGCGAGGTCTCCGCCAAGCTCCGCACCGGCGGCCCCAACGACGAGCCCGAAGATCTCGCGCTGCCCTACTGGAGCGGAGTCCTCCCCGTCGCTCCGGTATACGGCGCCCCGATACCGTCCGGCGATCTGGCACCCGGCACCGCCGAGCCGCCCTACCTCGCCGCCCTCTCCGAGCGCTGAGGAGGCCCGGTGCTGATTCATCCCTGGGATGCGCCGAAGGACGAGGCCGAGTGGGCAGACTGGCTCGCCGCGCACGACTTCGGGCAGCTCGCCGCCAACGGACCGCCCGGTGAGGCACCGATCGTCCAGCCGCTCCACTTCGCCTACGACGCGGCCCGCCGCGAGGCCGTCACGCACCTGGCCCGCCCCCACCCGATCTGGGATGCGCTGGAGGAGCGGCCGACGGTTCTGCTGAGCGTGGTGGACGACTACGCCTTCATCCCCGGGCCCTGGCAGGCGGATGAGGGCCAACCGCCCGAGCACGGTGTGCCCACGAGCTTCTACGCCGCCGTGCAACTGACCTGCACGGCGCACATCGTGGACGACCCGGAGGCCAAGGCAGCGCTGCTGCGACGGCAGGTGGGCCACTTCCAGCCGAACGGCGGCTCGGCTCCGGTCGCCGCCGGCGAGGCGCCGTACGGGCGGCTGCTGTCCGGCATCCGTGGGCTCCGGCTGGAGGTGCGGGAGATACGCGCGAAATTCAAGTACGCGGGCAAGCGGAGCGAGGCCGTCCAGCGGCGCATCTCGGAGCGCCTCGCCGAGCGGAACGGCCCCGGGGACGCGGCGGCCCGCCGCCATCAGCACAGACGCCTGTCAGGCGCGGGATCCGCTCCGGCGGAGGGCTGACCGGCCAACCAGGTCACGGGTGGGCAATCAGGCCGTGGGTGGACAACCAGGCCGTGGGTGGACAACCAGGTCGCGTACGAGCAACCAGCTCGCGGGCGGACGGCCGACGCGCGGGCCAGGCGGGCAGCCGGCCAGGCGGAGCCGGGGCGGCGGGCGGCGGGCGGCGGGCGGGGCCACCGTCCCCCGCCAGCCTGGGCGGCGGGCGAGACACCGTCCCCCGCACCCACCATCCCCACCACCCGTTGAGCACGAGGACGGGGATCAGCGACTACGCGCCGCCCCTCGACGCCTACTGCTCCTCGTCCACCGCCCCCGTACCAGGTGCCGGCACCCCGTCCACGGTCGGCACCAGCACCTCATCCCCCTCGGCACGCCCCTCCCCACCAACGCCCCCGACCGCCCCGGACAGCGAAACGTCCAGCCCCGCCACCTGCGGCATCGGCTCCGGCTCCGGCTTCTGCTTCAGCCCCGTCTCCGCCTGCGGCTCTGCCTTCGACTCCCGCTTCGGCTTCGGCTTCGGCTCCGGCTTCGCCGACTGTGCGATGAAGGCGCCCACGAGTACCACCACACCCCCCACGATCTGCGGTGCCGCGAGATGCTCGCCCAGCAGGATCCAGGCCAGCACCGTGGCGATGACCGCCTCCAGGCACGCCACCACGCCCGCCACCTGCGGCGAGAGCCGGCGGATCGACACCACGCCGGTCAGGTAGGCGGCCACCGTCGCGATCAGCACGATCCAGGCGAGGAGCACCACGGCGGGGACCTGCGTGCCGTTCATGTCGGCACTGCCGCCGAGGACCGACCACCGCATGCCCCAGGGGCGGGCTATCAGCGTGAGGACGACGGCCCCGATGAGCAGTCCGTAGGCGATCACGCCGAGCGGGTCCGCCGCGTCCTCGTCGCCGCCGCCCTGGTCGGACAGCACGAAGTAGCCGACCTGGCAGCAGGCCGCGCCGAGCGCGAGCGCGAGACCGATGACGTCGAAGCTCAGACCGGACCACACCTGCACGACGCAGGCCAGACCGCCGACCGCCAGGACGACACCGACGGCCGCGGCGCGGGTGACCGGCTGTTTCTGGACGAAGCGCACCCAGCCCAGTACGAGGGCGGGGGCGAGGTATTCGATGAGCAGCGCGACGCCGACCGGGATGCGGGAGATCGAGGCGAAGTAGCAGGCCTGCACGCCGGCGACGGCGAGCAGGCCGAAGCCGGCGAGCAGGGCGGGCTTGCGGCGCGGCAGGTCTCGGTGGCGCCAGGCCAGGGGCAGCATGACCAGCGCCGCGCCGACCACCCGTAGCCAGGTGACGTGCAGCGGTTCGAGGCCCGCCGCGATCAGCGGTTTGGCGGCGACGCCCGAGCCGCCGAAGGCGAGGGCGGAGAGCAGCGCGATGGCGAGGCCGGCGCCGCGGCTCCGGTCGCCGCCACCGCGTGCCGGGGGGGGGGGAGGGGGGGGGGGGGGGGGGGAGGGGGGAGGGGGGGGGGGGGGTACGCGGCGGTTGGGGGAATGGGCGGGGGCGCCGAAGGCAGGCGCATCTGGTTATCCGGACCACC
>NZ_JBVIHH010000017.1:14603-23710 GCF_055570395.1 Streptomyces sp. NPDC031210 | reverse complement strand
CCGACGCTAGGTTTGAGGTCGGTTCTTGGCGACCTAAGGGTGGGGGAGGATGCAGGACCGATGGCGGGCCGGTCGCCATCCCTCATCTCACCCCCACCTCTCTCCCCCCCGGCCCCCCGCGGCCGGTCGATGCCCAGGGAGGGCCCGGGAACTGCCTGGCCCGTGCCGGTCGGGGGACCGGGCGGGCTCGCCGAAGACGCGTGCATCGGGTCATCATGACAGCCCCGTCAGCAGCGCCCTGCCCGAGACCCCTGTCAATCCTGGCAGGCGCGGTACCCGTCCAGGCGAGCGGCGAGCAGGGCGGTGTCGACGGCGGCGCGGCGCAGGACTTCCACGGCCCGGGACTCGGGGTCGTCCACCAGCGCGACGAGCAGGTCGAGGCAGTCCGCGCGGTCGGCGTAGCGGGCGCGGGCACGGTCGAGGGCGGCGTCCATGGCGGCGGCCGCGGCGGGCGACCAGCCCGGGACGCCGCTCTCGCCGATCACGGGGACCGCCCCGGAGTCCTCCACGGTGCCGTGCCATCGCAGGCCGTAGCTGATGCTGCGCTGGACGAGGTAGCCGAGCAGCCGCGCGACCTGCGGCGCGCCGTCGAAGGCGGCGCGGACGGCGGGGTCCGATTCCAGGAGGCCGTGCAGCAGATGCGCGGTGTCGACCTGGCGGTCGCCGTCGCGGGTGGCCCGCCTGCGGGCCGCGGATACCACCGACGCCAGCTCCGCGGTGAGCCGTGTGTCGAGGTCCGGCTGGGCGGGTCCGTCGCCGCCGTTGTACGCAGTACGGTTTTGCACGCTCCCCACCTCATCAGCTCCTGACGGTCGAAACATCCCCGGCGGGGAGCATTTGCGCCTCCCACGGTGGTTGGGGACGCCCGCGTGGCGTCTCCTCCTTACGGAGGAGACGCGCGGAAATACCTGGTGACCGGAGCGGTCCACGTGGTCCACCCCACACCGACCTGACGAGCCATCACATTCACCGCTCGCCGGCATTGAACCTTCACCCCCGGGCGGCTACGTTCCGCGGCAACGACGAGAAACGGTCCCTCCACGGGAAGCAGCCATCGAACAGTCACCGGACAATCGCCGAACAGTCACCGAAGGAGTGGTCGCATGGCCGAAGTCACCGCTCAGGCCCGCATCGAGGCACCGGCCGGGCGACTCTGGGACCGGCTCACCGACTTCGACTCCTACGGGCAGTGGAACGCCACGCACACCGCCTTCCCCAAAGGCGGCCCGCTGACGCTGGAGGTGGGTGCGGGCTACGAGGAGAACATGAAGCTGATGGGCTTCCCCGCGGAGGTGAACTGGACCGTGCGGGAACTGGAGCCCGGCCGCCTGCTCGATCTCACGGGCAAGGGCCCCATGGGCGTCACCCTGGGGATGCGCTACGAGCTGACACCGGACGGCGAGGCGACGACGGTCCGGATCGACGGCGCGTTCACGGGCGCCGCAGTGTCGCTGATGGCGGGCAAGCTGAAGGACTCGGCCGGCACGGCCCTGAACGAGTCACTGCGCAGGCTCGCCGCCCTGGTGGCCTGACGGGTCGATGCCGCGGCCGGAATCCCGACCGCGGCATCCATCCCCCGACCGCGGCATCCGTCCCCCGGTGCGGCATCCATCCCACGACTGCCGCACCCATACCCCCCGGCTGCCGCTCAATCCTCCTCGGCGAGGATCAGATACAGCTCCTTGCGCGCCTTGTTGACCACCGCCATGGCCTTCTCCCGCTGCTCGGGGCTGCCGGTGGCCCACACCTGCCGGAACGCCTCGACCAGGCCACCGCCGGCCTTGCGGATCTCGTTCATGGCGTCCCAGTCGACGCCGCGCCCCGCGTCCTCCCAAGGGGCGTCCGAGCCGCTTTCGGCCTCGGCCCGTCCCTCGTCGGTCAGCGAGAAGAGCTTCTTCCCGCCGTCCGCGGCATTGGTGATCAGTCCTTCGTCCTCCAGGAGTTGCAAGGTGGGGTAGACCGAGCCGGGGCTGGGCTTCCACGCCCCGCCGCTGCGCTCGGCGATCTCCTGGATCATTTCGTAGCCGTGCATCGGCCGGTCCTTGAGCAGCGCCAGGATCGAGGCGCGCACATCGCCGCGCCGCGCCCGGCCCCGGGGTCCGCCGCGGCCCCGGCCGCCACCGAACGGCGGCCCTCCGAAAGGCGGTCCGAACGGCCCGAAGGCGGAGCGCAGTCGCTCGAAGCCTCCGGGGAATTCGCCCCGGCCGCCGTGGCGCCCGGGTCCGCAGTGCTCATGTCGGTGCTCGTGTCCGTGGTCATGTCCTTGGGGACGCATGACGACATCCTTCCTACTGGCGAGTTCTATCTTTGATCGCTCGCGATGCTTCAACGATATATCGGAACAGCTCGCCGAGCAACCCCTTTCGGGTCCAATTCGCTGAGATTGGCCTTGGCCTGCGGCTTTGCCGGACCCCTACGCTCACGGCCATGAGGATTCGTATCGTCGACGCCTTCACTGAGCGTCCGTTCGGCGGCAACCCCGCGGGAGTCGTGCTCCTGGACTCCGACACCTTCCCCGAGGACACCTGGCTCCAGCAGGTCGCCACCGAGGTCAACCTCTCCGAGACCGCCTTCGCGCACCCGCTGCCCGAAGGCGGCGACGCCGACTGGGCGTTGCGCTGGCTCACCCCGGCCGCCGAGGTCGACATGTGCGGGCACGCCACCCTGGCCACCGCGCACGTCCTGCGCACCACCGGGAAGGCCACCGGTACGGTCCGCTTCCGCACCCGCAGCGGCGTGCTGACCACGACGGCCGGCAACGGCGCGTCGATCACGATGGACTTCCCTACCGCCCCGCTCACGCCCGTGGAGGTGCCCGGAATCGTCGTCGGCGCGCTGGGCAGCCCGGAGATCCGCTCGGCGTACGACACCGGTCCGCTCGTCGGCGACCTGCTGATCGAGCTCGCCGACGAGAAGGCCGTACGGGCGCTGGCGCCGGACCTGAAGGCACTGGCCGGGCACGGCGGGCGGGGCGTGATCACGACCGCCCGCGCCGAAGATCCCGACGGCGGCTACGACTTCGTCTCGCGCTGCTTCTTCCCCGCCGTGGGCGTCGACGAGGATCCCGTCACGGGAAGCGCGCACACCGCGCTCGCCCCCTTCTGGTCGGCGCGCCTGGGCCTCGACACCCTGGTCGGCAGGCAGGGCGGCGACCGCTCCGGCTTCGTACGGACCGAGCTGCGCGGCGACCGTACGCTGCTGACCGGCGCGGCGGTCACGGTGATCGACGGGGAGCTGCTGGCCGGCGGCTGACCCCCTGGCCAGGTCACCGGCGAGTGACCCTCGCCCGGGTCACCGCCGGCTGATACTCGCCCGGGTCACCGGCGGCCGGTCGCCCCACCGGCCGCCACTCCAGAACACCAGGCGCCGCCCCTCCCCTCCCCACCGGCGTGGGCAACCACCCCGCACGCCCCGCCTCACCGCGTGGGCAACCACCCCACCCGCCCCGCCAACACCGCGTACCCCACGAACGCCACGATGTCGATCAGCGCATGCGCGGCGACCAGCGGCCCGACGCGCCCCCACCGCCGGTAGAGCAGGACGAAGAGCACGCCCATCACCATGTTGCCGAAGAAGCCGCCGATGCCCTGGTAGAGGTGGTACGAGCCGCGCAGCACCGCGCTGGCCGCCAGTGCCGCCGTCGGGCCCCAGCCCAACTGCCCGAGTCTGCGCAGCAGATACCCGACGACGATGACCTCCTCCAGGACCGCGTTCTGCACCGCGGAGGCGATCAGCACCGGGATCTTCCACCACACGTCGGGCAGCGCCTCGGGCACCACCGTCAGGTTGAAACCGACCGCCCGCGCGCCCAGGTAGAGCAGCAGACCGCTCCCGCCGATGACCGCCGCCACCCCGGTGCCGCGGCTCAGGTCGAAGCCGGGCCGCCGCCGGTCCCAGCCGATCGCGCGCAGACCGCCGGCCCGTTCGCGCAGCAGCAGATGGGCCACCAGCGCGACGGGCACCAGAGCGGTCGCGATACCGAACAGTTGCCAGGCGAGATCCAGCCATGGCCGGCCGGGCGCATGAGAGGCGTTGAGCGTCGCCGCCTGGTCCTTGAGGGCGCCCGGTCTGGTCACGGAACCGAGGAAGCTGATGAGCGCCGACACCGCGCTGGCACCGAGCGACAGGGCCAGGACGAGCAGCGTCTCGTTCCGCAGGAGACCGCGGCGCGGCTCCTCGGCCGTCCCTTCGCTCCGCCCCGCACCAGGTCCTCGACCTGGAACGTCCGCATCGGCCACGGGGCTTGTATCCGACTGCACGGCTTCCTCCACTTCCTTTCACACTTCCGCGATACCGCCTCTTCGTCACCACCGCCCCGCTAGGGTCTCGACAGCAGGTACGAAGATCGCGCGCGACAGGCCGGGGACGGGCGCCATCCACGTGGCGCGTTTCCCTCCATCGAATCCCGATCGAGCTCCGACGACGAGCTCCGAGAATCAGGAGGCGCTACCGCAATGGGACGACACAGCTTGCCCGACGGCTCCGCACCCCAGAGCACAGGGGGCCGCCCCGGCACCCGCCGCCGCACCCTGCTCCTCTCGACCGCCGTCGTCCTGGCCGTCGCCGCCGGATCCGTGATCGCGCTGCGCACCGACCTGCTGCCCTTCGGAGAAGCGTGCGACGGCCAGTCCGTACGGCTGGACGTCGCCGCCTCCCCCGACATCGCGCCGGCGCTGCGAGCGGTGGCCGACCGGGCCCGCGAGCAGGGCACCCGCACGGACGGAAAGTGCCTGGACGTCAAGGTCACCTCGCGGGTCGGCTACGAGGTCGCGGACGCGTTCGGGCAGCGGCCGGCCCACTCCCAATACCAGGTGTGGATACCGGATTCGAGCCTGTGGGTGGAGCGGGTCGGCGCGGAGCAGGGCACTCCGCTGACCTCCACCGGCACCATCGCCTCCTCGCCGATCGCACTGGGCGCCGTCCCCAAAGCCGCCAAGGCCCTGGGCTGGCCGGACAAGACCCACACCTGGGCCGGACTGACCCAGGAGGTGATCTCCGGCGACGCGCTGCGGCTGGGGGTCGCCGACCCGGCCCACAGCGCGACCGGACTGCTCGCACTCGCCCGGATCAACGCCTCGAACGCCAAGGACACCGAGGACGGTGGGGAGGGCGAGGACACCGGGGACGGCAAGGGCGCCGACGACTCCGAGGACGCCCAGGGGGACGCCGAGACGCGTACGGCCGCCGCCGCGAAGCTGCTCTACCAGCGGGTCGCGGACGGCGACGGCCGGCTCCTGGCCACCTTGCCGCGCGACGGCTCCGGCGCGGAACTGGGCAATCCGCGCCGCAACCAGGCGCTGCTGCTCTCCGAACAGGCCGCGCACGCCTACAACGCCGGGGACAACGGCGGCCCCGACCTGGACCTGATCTACCCGCAGGACGGCACCGCGCAGCTCGACTACCCCTACACACTCGTCGACGATGACGAACTCAGCGCCGTCCAGGTCCGGGCCGCCAACCGCTTCATGACGCTGCTGAGCGACACCCAGGGCCAGCGGACGCTGCGTGAGCACGGCTTCCGGACCGGCAATCACGAACCGCCCGAGGACGTGAAGCGGGCGGCCGGCGGGCGCGTCCCGCGGCCCTACGCCGACGACATCGCCGAGACCCCGTCCGCCAAGGAAGTCCAGGCGCTGCTGGGCATGTGGACGATCACGGTGCAGAGCGCCCGGATCACGACGGTCGTCGACGCGTCGGCGTCGATGGCCAACCAGGTGCCGGGCAGCGGCGGCCGGTCCCGGATGGATCTCGCCAAGAACTCCCTGCTCCAGGCGCTGAAGACGTTCACGCCGGAGGACGAGATCGGCCTGTGGAAGTTCGCCACCCTCCTGGACGGCGGCAAGGACTACGTCGAGCTGTCCCCCACCGCCCGGCTCGGCGACGCCGGCGCGGACGGCGGCACGCACCGCGAGGAACTCGCCGCCGCGTTCGGCTCGCTGGCCCCGGTACCCAACGGCGCCACCGGCCTCTACGACACCCTCCGCGCCGCCTACGAGAAGGCGAGCGAGACGTACGCGGGCGGGAAGTTCAACTCCTTGGTCGTCGTCACCGACGGCGCCGACGACGATTCGAGCAGCATCGGCCTGGACTCCCTCACGGCCTCGCTGAAGAAGCTCTCCGACCCGGCGCGGCCGGTCCCGCTGATCGCCCTCGCGATCGGCCCGGAGGCCAACGACTCGGCGCTGGAACGCATCGTGGCCCCGACCGGCGGCTCGTTCCACCGCGTCAGCGACCCGTCGCGGATCCACCAGGTGATCCTCAAAGCGATCATGGAAGCGGGCGCCACCGGACCGCGCTAGGACCCGGCCACGCCTCCCGGTGGAGCCCCTCTCCCGTTACGCGCTCTCCGCCGCCTGCCGCGCGCCCGGAACGACGGGTGCCGTGGCCGCCCAGGCCACCGGCCAGGTGTGCACCGGCTCCCCGGACTCCATCAGATCGCCGTAGCGCCGGGTCATCGCGGCCAGCGCGGCGTCCCGCGTCAGGCCCTGGCGCAGCGCGTGGTGATAGGCCGCCGCCTGCCAGGAGGCGCCGTTCGTGCGGCGGACGCAGCGTTGTTCGATGATGCCCAGGTAGTGGTCCCGGTCGGCCGGTTCGATGCCCCACGCGTCCAGGCCGGCCGCCGCGAGCGGCAGCAGCTCCTGGCGCACCAGCCGCACGGCCGGCAGGTCGGTGATGCCGCCGGCCCGCCCTGACCGGGGCCAGCGCAGGGTCGCGTCGATGCCGTACCGGCAGGCGGCGTCGAAGTTCTCCGCCGCGGCCGGGAACGGCAGCCGCGACCAGACGGGCCGCGGCTGGTCGGCCAACGCCCGCACCAGGCCGTAGAAGAAGGCCGTGTTGGCGATGACGTCGGCGACCGTGGGCCCGGCCGGCAGTACCCGGTTCTCGACCCGCAGGTGGGCGGCGCCGTCGGCGACCGCGTAGACGGGCCGGTTCCAGCGGTAGATCGTGCCGTTGTGCAGCGCCAGCTCCGACAGGTCGGGGACGCCGCCCTCGTCCAGGACCCGCAGCGGCTCCTGCGGCCCGCAGATCGGCAGCAGTGGCGGGAAGTAGCGCAGGTTCTCCTCGAAGAGGTCGTAAGCAGAATCGATCCAGCGCTCCCCGAACCAGGTACGCGGACGCACTCCCTGGGCCTGGAGTTCGGGGGCCCGTGTGTCGGTGGCCTGCTGGAAGACCGGCGGCCGCGACTCGCGCCACAGCTCCCGCCCGAAGAGGAACGGCGCGTTGGCACCTATCGCCACCTGTACCGCGGCGACGGCCTGGGCGGCGTTGTATACGGCGGCGAAGCGGCCGGGCGTGACCTGGAGGTGCAGTTGGACCGACGTACAGGCGGCCTCGGGGGCGATGGAGGGCGAGCGGGACACGAGGCGCTCGACGCCCTCGATGTCGATCGCGAAATCCTCACCGCGGGCCGCCCGCATCTGGTCGTTGAGCAGCACGTACCGGTCGCTCTCCGACAGGCTGGCGGCCGTCAGGTCGGTGGCCGTCAAGGTGGGCAGTATGCCGATCATGATGATCCTGGCAGCCACCTCGCGCGCTTTTCTGTCGGCGTAGGCAAGGCCCGTACGGAGTTCCTCCGCGAGCTGGTCCAGGACGCCGCCGCACAATCGGTGCGGCATGATGTTGACCTCTAGATTGCACTGCGCGAGTTCGGTCTGGAAATCGTGGCTGGCGATGCGCTCCAGAACTTGAGAGTTCATCATCCGAGGAAGGCCGTCGGCGCCGGCGAGATTGAGTTCGATCTCCAGGCCCATGAGATTCCTGGGCCGGTCGAACCGCTTCTGGGCGAGCAACCGCCCCAACCCCTCCAGACACTCGTGAAGCTTTCTTCGATAACGCTCCCGGTCCGCCAGGTCGATCACGTCCGCGGCGACCTTCTCGCCCATCGAAGGGTCCCTCCTCGAGTGAACGGCCCGCGGAAAACGGGTCGCTTGGGAGCCGTCCCCGGCACCGCCGGGGCACGCGCTACGGTCGATGATGCCCCAGCAATCTGATCGATAACGCCTCAGGGGCGTGCCGGTACCGATAGGCTCGAAGAGACGGAGTGCCTGGCACATTCCGTGGGCATATCTCAGCGGCGATCGCCGTACGCATTTCTCTCGTCAAAAACACCGACGAGATCCGGCCTACCGCGCCGGCGGGGAAATATGAGGTAGCGCCCCCGAGGCCCCGCGCAAAGCGACGTAAAACACCCCGCACAGGGGTCCTGATTACGCCTTGCCGGAAATTCACGCGACGACTAGCCGAAACAATCCCAGAACACCTGTCGTATAAACTCCGCTGACGAGGCAGAGAGTTGGCGCCCGGTTCCGCGGTGTTCTCACCGGTGCCGGGGCACAGCGGCTGACCCCGCCGGGCCGCAGCCCCGGTCGGCCATGCTCTGACCCCGCCACGCTGACAGCGCCGTCCGCACTTGCCCAGCTCCACCGTGTCTCCGAAGTGAGAGGCGACCCACCATGCCGCTGCACCTCCCCCCTGCCCCCGCACCCGCCCTGCGCAGCGTTCTCGCCGCCCTCGGCTCGCCCACCGCCGTCCGCGAGGCCCCGACCTCCGCCCTGCGCGCCCATCAGGGACCGCTCAGCCCCGACCACCCACTGCCCGTCCACGTATGGGACGACGTCACCCGTGCCGGCGGCTCACCGCGCACCCGCCTGGCCGGCTGGCGTTTCCTCGTCCGCGGCGGGGAGCGTGCCGTGGCCACCGCCGAGGCGATGCTCACGGCCGACGGCTGGACGTTCTCGCACTTCTGCGGCGGCCCCTACGTCGCGGCCACCGAACAGGCCCTGCAACAGGCCGACTCGCTGACCACGCCGTACCAGCCACGGCTGCTCTCCGTCCCCGAGCTGTACATGCTCACCCTGTGGCTGCACCAGGACATCACCTCCGACGGCGCCGGCGGCCTGCCCGACCCCGGTGATCTCCTGGTTCCCCTGGCTCCCGCCCCGCCGGGCATCGCCGCGCACCGCCCGCAGCGGGTCGCCGACCTCCTGCCCCGGCTCACCCTGCGCCTGACGCCCGCGCCGCTGCTGCGCTCACCGGCCTGACCCCGTGGGCCGGCCGCGCGTTGGCGGCCGCCTTTAAGGGCGAGGATGTCCCGTGGTCCCGTCCGG
>NZ_JBVIHH010000017.1:0-14593 GCF_055570395.1 Streptomyces sp. NPDC031210 | reverse complement strand
ACCCCCCCCCCCCCCCCCCCCCCCCCCTCCTCCCCCCCCCCCCCCCCCCCCCCCCCCCCCCCCCCCCCCCCCCCCCCACGCCTTGAAGCACGAGCATGCCCCGTGGCCCCGTCCGGCCGCGGGGCGCTCGGCGCTCTCACCCGCGCGGGCTAGTCCGCCGTTACCACTCCCAACGCGCCTGAGACATGGCGGAATTGAGAGCAACCGCCCGCATGGGTGACGCGTCAATATCGAGTGAGTACCGCTGCTGCGAAATCCCTGCGGAATCGCTCCCGTAGGGCAACACTGTGACCGACCGATGAAACGGGGGAGCGGCCATGACCACCTCATCGAGCCGCAAGACGACGTTCACCACACCGCAGCGAAAGACAACATCCATGTGTCAGCACCAGCCACCATGCCCGTCAGCGGAATCCACCGACCGGGAGGCCGCGCATCCCGTGGCACACCACCCGGAGCAGGGTTGGAGCCTGCTGTGCAACGGCGTCCTCCTCTTCGAGGACACCGGTGAGCTCCTGCCGAACGGGCAGGTCATCGCCCCGCACCGCCCGCTCGGCGGCGCCCGGGTCGTGACCGCCGCCTGATCCGCGCACGCGAGAAGCGCACCAGAAGGACAACAGGGCCCCCGGCGGCATGCCGAGGGCCCTTGATGTGAGGCGGCGCGTCAGCCGTCGTAGTCCTCCATCGGGGGGCAGGAGCAGACGAGGTTACGGTCGCCGTAGGCACCGTCGATCCGGCGTACGGGCGGCCAGTACTTCTCCGCCGCCACCACGCCGGCCGGGAAGACGGCCTCCTGGCGGGTGTAGGCGTGCTCCCAGTCGCCGGCCAGCGCGTTCGCGGTGTGCGGGGCGTTGCGCAGCGGGTTGTCGTCCTTGTCCCACTCCCCCGTGCCGACCTTCTCGATCTCCGCACGGATGGCGATCATCGCGTCGCAGAAACGGTCCAGCTCGTCGAGGTCCTCGCTCTCGGTCGGCTCGATCATCAGCGTGCCGGCCACCGGGAAGGACATCGTCGGCGCGTGGAAGCCGTAGTCGATGAGGCGCTTGGCCACATCGTCGATGCTCACACCGGTCGCCTTCGTCAGCGGCCGGACGTCGATGATGCACTCGTGGGCGACCAGCCCGCCCGGGCCGGTGTAGAGCACCGGGTAGTGCGGCTCCAGCCGCTTGGCGATGTAGTTGGCGCTCAGGACCGCGACCTGGGTGGCGCGCTTGAGGCCCTCGCCGCCCATCAGGCGGACGTACGCCCAGGAGATCGGCAGGATGCCGGCCGAGCCCCAGGGCGCCGCGGAAATCGGTCCCACGCCCGTCTCCGGGCCCGCGGAGGGCTGCAGCGGGTGGTTGGGGAGGTAGGGCGCCAGGTGGGCGCGGACGCCGACCGGGCCGACGCCGGGACCGCCGCCGCCGTGCGGGATGCAGAACGTCTTGTGCAGGTTCAGGTGCGAGACGTCGCCGCCGAACTTGCCCGGCTCGGCGAGGCCGACCAGCGCGTTGAGGTTGGCGCCGTCGACGTAGACCTGGCCGCCGACGTCGTGCACCGCGGCGCAGATCTGGGTGATGTGCTCCTCGAACACGCCGTGCGTCGAGGGGTAGGTGACCATGAGCACGGCGAGCTGGTCGCGGTACTGCTCGATCTTGGCGTGCAGGTCGTCGGCGTCGACCTCGCCGTCCTCACCGGTCTTGACGACGACGACCTTCATGCCGGCCATGACGGCGCTGGCGGCGTTGGTGCCGTGCGCCGAGGACGGGATCAGGCAGACGGTGCGCTGCTCGTCGCCGTTGGCGCGGTGGTAGGCCCGCACGGCCAGCAGACCGGCGAGCTCGCCCTGCGAGCCGGCGTTCGGCTGGAGGGAGACCTTGTCGTAGCCGGTGACGGTGGCCAGCCGCTCCTCCAGCTCCTGGATGAGCGTGAGGTAGCCCTGTGCCTGGCCGGCCGGCGCGAACGGATGGAGCTGGCCGAATTCCGGCCAGGTGACCGGCTCCATCTCGGTGGTGGCGTTGAGCTTCATCGTGCAGGAGCCCAGCGGGATCATGCCGCGGTCCAGCGCGTAGTCCTTGTCCGCGAGGGTGCGCAGGTAGCGCAGCATCGCGGTCTCGGAGCGGTGCTGGTGGAAGACCGGGTGGGCGAGGTAGTCGTCGGTGCGCAGCAGCGCGGACGGCAGGGCCTCGGCCGCGGCCGCGTCGAGCTGCTCGATGTCGCCCTGGACGCCGAAGGCGCCCCAGACACCGGCGAGCTGTCCGCGCCCGGTGGTCTCGTCGCAGGCGATGCCGATCAGGTCGGCGTCGACCTGGCGGAGGTTGACACCAGCCTCACGGGCGGCGGCGACGACCTCGGCGGCCCGGCCGGGGACCCGTGCGGTCAGCGTGTCGAAGTACGCGTCGTGCACGATCTCCACACCGCCGGCGCGCAGCCCCTCGGCGAGGACGGTGGCGTAGCGGTGGGTGCGCCGGGCGATGGCCGCCAGACCGTCGGGGCCGTGGTAAACGGCGTACATTCCGGCCATGACGGCGAGCAGCACCTGCGCGGTGCAGATGTTGCTGGTGGCCTTCTCGCGGCGGATGTGCTGCTCGCGGGTCTGCAGGGCGAGGCGGTATGCCTTGTTGCCGTCGGCGTCGACGGAGACGCCCACCAGGCGGCCCGGCAGGCTGCGGGCGAACTTCTCGCGTACGGCCATGAAGCCGGCGTGCGGTCCGCCGAAGCCCATCGGGACACCGAAGCGCTGCGTGGTGCCGACGGCGATGTCCGCGCCCAGCTCCCCGGGCGAGGTCAGCAGCGTCAGGGCGAGCAGGTCGGCGGCGACGGTGACCACCGCGCCCAGCTCCTGCGCCCGCGCTATCACGGCGCGCGGGTCGCGGACCGCGCCCGAGGCGCCCGGGTACTGGAGCAGGACGCCGAAGACGCCGCGCTCGGCGATCTCGGCGGGAATGCCGTCGCTCAGGTCGGCGACGACGACCTCGACGCCGGTCGGCTCGGCGCGGGTCTGGAGCACGGCGATGGTCTGCGGCAGGCAGTCGGCGTCGACCAGGAAGACGCCCTGCTTGACCTTGCCGACGCGGCGGGAGAGGGACATGGCCTCGGCCGCCGCGGTGCCCTCGTCCAGCAGGGACGCGCCGGAGGTGGGCAGCCCGGTCAGGTCGGCGACCATCGTCTGGAAGTTCAGCAGCGCCTCCAGGCGGCCCTGCGAGATCTCCGGCTGGTAGGGCGTGTACGCCGTGTACCAGGACGGGTTCTCCATCACGTTGCGCAGGATCACCGGCGGGGTGAACGTGCCGTAGTAGCCGAGGCCGATCATGGAAGACAGGACCTGGTTGCGGTCCGCCAGGCTGCGCAGCTCCTCCAGGACCTCGGCCTCGGAACGGCCCTGCGGCAGCCCCAGCGCCTCGGCGCTCTTGATCACGTCGGGTACGGCCGTGGCGGTGAGTTCGTCCAGCGAGCCGAAACCGACGTGCGCGAGCATCTTCGCCTGCGCCTCGTGGTCGGGACCGATGTGCCGGTACTCGAAGGGGGTACCGCGCTCGAGCTCGGTCAACGAGATGCGATTGGTGGTCATCTGCGGGGGCCTCCTGGTCAATACGACCTACGAGGGGCACCACGGCGCTGGTGCCCGGACGGCCTCCCCCTCTGTCATCTCAACCTGAGAGCTTCACCGGACCGCCGCTGCGGCCCGGCTTTCACCGTCGGTGAGGAAGGGTTCCGGTGCTGTGCTGTCCGTGGCCCGCCCTGCTTTCCAGAGTGACCTCGTCCATGCGGTACGTGTGCCTGAGAGATTCCGGGGAGGATTTGCTCCTTCGGCGCCCCCGTCGCGAACGACAAAGGACTCTCCCGCATGGGGTCTGCAGCCATTCGCCAGCCTACCAGCGTGCCACCTGGGGGATCCTTCGAGTGGCCGGGGCATGAAATGTGCCGTTTGGTAGTTGTCACAGGGCAGTTGCGACCAACGTGGAGGGGCCGTGCAAAGTGACATCGATCCCCGGAGCCTGATCGGCCGCAAAGCGTTCGACCGGCACGGCCAGAAGATCGGCACGATCGACGAGGTCTACCTCGATGACGCGACCGGAGAACCGGAGTGGGCCGCCGTCCGTACGGGCCTGTTCGGCAGGGACGCGTTCGTGCCGCTGGAGCCGAGCGAGATGGTCGGCGACGTGCTGCACATCCCCTACGACCGCAAGCTGATCAAGGACGCCCCGGACTTCGGTGTCGGCCGGCACCTCTCCCCCGAGCAGGAGCTCCAGCTCTACCACCACTACCGGCTCGATATCTCCTCACCGGACTCGGTGTCCTCGGCCGGCGACAGGGACTTCGGCCGGGTCGCCGGCGCGGAGGACTGACTTCCCGGCTCGCCGCCCACCAGCGGCAAGGGCTCCCCCGGCCGCAGCTCCGGGTCGTCGACGGCAAAGGTCCGCACCCTTCCCGGTGCGGACCACGGTGTCTCGAAGCGCACGGTCACTCTTCCCACCCCACTGCCCTGCACCCACCCCGCGCCGTACTCGGCGTGCACCACGTCCAGCCCCGGATACCAGCGCCGCGGCAGCGGCTCCTCGGGCTCCCCGCCGCCCGTCACGTCCACCGCCGGCTCGGCCACCGCGTTCGCCGTCTCCTGCGCCTCCCGCTCCGTCGCGAGCTGGGCGAACAGGTCCTCCTGGGTGTAGTCGGCGAGCCCGCTCACCCCCACGCCCAGCAGCCGGACCCCGCCCGTCGTGTCGACCGTCTCCAGCAGCCGGGTCGCCGCCTCCCGGACGACGGAGGGATCGTCGGTGGGCCCGCGCAGGGTCTCGGAGCGGGTCAGCGTCGAGAAGTCGTAGTTCCGCACCTTGATCACCACCGTGCGTCCGGAGCGCCCGGCCGCCCGCAGCCGCTCCACGCAGCGGTCGGCGAGCCGCAGGACCTCCGCGCGCACCCGCGTCCGGTCGGTCACGTCGACCTCGAAGGTGTCCTCGACGGAGACGGACTTCGCGTCGCGATCGGCCACCACCGGACGGTCGTCCTTGCCCAGCGCCATGGCATAGAGCCCGGCGCCGTGGGATTTGCCCAGCAGCCGCACCAGCTCGGCCTCCCCGGCCTCGGCGGTCTCGGCGACGGTGTGGATGCCGGCCCGCCGCAGCGCCTCGGCGGTCGCCGGGCCCACGCCGGGCAGCGTCCGGACCGGCATCGGCCCCAGGAGCTCCCGCTCGGTGCCCGGCTCGATCACCACCAGGCCGTCCGGCTTCGCCGCCTCCGACGCGATCTTCGCCAGCATCTTGGCCCCGGCGAGCCCCACGGACCCGGTCAGACCGGTGGCGTCATGGATGTCCCGGCGCAGCCGCTCGCCCACGGCCCGCACGACCGACGTCCGGGCCACGACGCCACCCGCTTCCAGATCCACGAACGCCTCGTCCAGGCTCAGCGGCTCCACCAGCGGCGACAGCGCCTGGAGCAGCTCCATGACCGTGTCACTCACCTGGCGGTAGAGGGTGAAGCGCGGACTGAGATAGGCCGCGTTGGGGCACAGCCGGCGCGCCTGGGCGGTGGGCATGGCGGACCGGACACCGAAGACCCGGGCCTCGTAGGAGGCGGTGGAGACGACGCCGCGCGGCCCGATCCCGCCGACGACCACGGGCTTCCCGCGCAGGCTCGGCTTGGCCGCCTGCTCGGCGGCCGCGAAGAACGCATCCATGTCCAGATGCAGGATCGTCGGCGCACGTCTCACATGTCTGATGCTGCCCTACGCCACTGACAATCGGCCCCCGGCCGGGCCCGGACCGGCGCCCGCGCGCTCAGACCGCCCGGTTGCGCCGCCGCGCCAGCTCGTCGTGCGGGTTCTTCCCGATCAGCGTCTCGCCGGTGTCCACCCGCTCGCCGTGCAACTGGGACAGCGCGCCTTCCACATCGCGCCACACCACTCCGACGGCGATGCCGAAGACACCCTGGCCACCCTGGAGCAGGTCGACGACCTGGTCGGGCGAGGTGCACTCGTAGACCGTGGCGCCATCGCTCATCAGCGTCATCCGCGTCAGATCGGCCAGGCCGCGCTCGCGCAGGTGCTGGACGGCGGTACGGATGTTCTGCAACGACACCCCGGTGTCCAGCAGCCGCTTGACGATCTTCAGGACGACGACGTCGCGGAAGCTGTAGAGCCGCTGCGTGCCGGAACCGTAGGCCGGCCGGACGCTCGGCTCCACCAGGCCCGTACGCGCCCAGTAGTCGAGCTGCCGGTAGGTGATGCCCGCCGCCGCGCACGCGGTGGGGCCGCGGTAGCCGATGGTCTGCGCCTCGCGGTCTCCCGACACCGCCGCGGCCTGTGCCGGTGCACGGTTCGCCGCCGCGCCCGAGTGGAGCGGCAACGCCCCTTCCGCCGCCATACCGTCGCCGGTGATTGCCACGCCGCCCTCCGTCCTCCACGTCCCGGACGGGACCTGCCATATCGACGGTATGCAGTCACCCGGGGTGCGTCAACGATCGCCGCGCTCGCCACGCCGAGTGATAATCACCCTACGAGTGGTTTCTCGTGTCCCGAGACGGGGAAGGCTGAAAGGTTTGGCCTGAATTAGCCGCCGGGCGGCCGAAGTCACTGGCTGTTGGTGCCGAAGTCCTCGGGCGAGATCTGGTCGAGGAACTCGCGGAACTTCTCCACCTCGTCCTCCTGCTCGTCCGGGATGGCGATCCCCGCGTCGTCCAGCACACCGTCCGTACCGAAGATCGGCGTACCGGTGCGCAGCGCCAGCGCTATCGCGTCGGACGGCCGTGCGCTGACCTCCACGCCGCTGGCGAAGACCAGTTCGGCATAGAACACCCCCTCGCGCAGGTCCGTGATGCGGACCTGCGTCAGCTCCTGGCCCACCGCGTCCAGCACGTCCTTGAAAAGGTCGTGCGTCAGCGGCCTGGCAGGGACCATGCCCTGCTGGGCGAAGGCAATGGCGGTCGCCTCCCCTGGCCCGATCCAAATGGGCAAGTAGCGATCGCCTCCCACCTCCCGCAGGAGCACGATCGGTTGGCTGGAAGGCATTTCCACCCGGACACCCACGACGTCGAGCTCGTTCACATAGCAACCCTAGGACGTGCCCGGCCGGTTTGGGTAGTCGGGCACTCGTTTGCTCACTGCAGGCGAACCCGCAGGGCGGTCTGGACCAGCGCCGCGTGGAGCCGTACGGACAGTGTCGCCAGCTCTCGCGCGGTGGCCTCGGCATGCGCCCTGGTCTGCGGATTACGGTGCCGACGAAGGGGTGCGACGACCTGTTCGACCAGGCCGGCCTCGCGTTCGGCGGCCGCTTTCACGGCCCGCAGATGGCGCGGTTCGAGACCGAAGCGCCCCAGATCGGCCACAAGCCTGGCCACGGTGACGGCCTCGACGTCGTAGGTGCCCTCCGCGTCGGGGACGATAAGGCCGTACGACTCCCAGTCCGCGAGCGCCGCCTCCTCCACCTCGGCGGCGGCCAGCAGCTCGGCCCGCCCGATCCGGACGGCCGTCGGCCGCTCCCCGTCCGGGTCGTGGACACCTTCCACCAGGTCACGGGAGGGCGTGGCGGGGGCGGGCAGCCGCACCGGCTCGCCGCGCTCCAGGGCGTCCAAATGCTCCTTGATGACCTTCAGCGGCAGATAGTGGTCCCGCTGCATGCGCAGGACGCCGGCCAGCCGCTCGACGTCCGCCGCGGTGAATTTGCGGTACCCGGAAGGCGTGCGCTTCGGTTCGACCAGTCCCTCGGCCTCCAGGAAGCGGATCTTGGAGATGGTGACCTCGGGAAATTCCTCGCGCAGCAAGGTGAGCACCGTGCCGATGCTCACCGGCTTGCTGTCCGAGGCGGCGGTGCCGGCCGAGCCGGCACCGCCTGTCGGTGTATGGCGCATATGCCTTCCCTGGCCGGTCAGATACCGGCGCCTCGCTGGCTCGCGTAGAAGACCAGGCGGTACTTGCCGATCTGCACCTCGTCGCCGTTGGCGAGGGCGACGGAGTCGATCCGCTCACGGTTGACGTAGGTGCCGTTCAGACTGCCCACGTCGGCAACCGTGAAGCCGCCGTCCTGGCCGCGACGGAACTCCACATGGCGGCGCGAGACCGTCACGTCGTCGAGGAAGATGTCGCTCTGCGGATGCCGCCCCGCCGTCGTCAGCTCGCCGTCCAGCAGGAAACGACTGCCGGAGTTCGGGCCCCGGCGGACGACCAGCAGCGCCGAACCCGGAGGAAGGGCGTCGACGGCCGCCTGGGCCTCGGGGGACAGCGACGGCGTCAGGGTCTGGCCCGTCGCCTCCGCGTCATAGGCCTCGAGTCCCGAGATGGAGATCGTCGAGGTCGTCTCGGACGCGCGCTCGGGCTGGGCGCCCGGACGCAGCGGCGCACCGCAGTTGGAGCAGAACCGGCTCGCCTCGGCGTTCCGGTGCCCGCACCTCGTACATACCGGCAAAGACCCTCCACCCGTGCGTGCGGCCGATGGTTCCTGGGAACCTATGCGGCCTGCCCCGGAGGGGTCAACGGAACCCGCGCCGTGCCCCCCGGACGGACCGCCGACCTCGTCACGGAACAGCGGGCGCTCCTCGCCGGCGGCGCCCTCATCGGACTGGCGCTGGGCGCGGTGCCGCGCCGGCCCGCCCTCCTGGCGTGCGCTCTTGCCGAACAGCTTTCCAAACAACTTCACGGGCGATTCCCCTTGAACGAAACAGACCCGCCCGTGGGGCAGGACGAACCCTCGATGCACACACCGGCCGATCCGGACATCCTGTGAACGTCCGTGGCCTTCAGACAGTTTCCATCACACACCACGTACACGGTGCGTCGACCCCCCGTTACCTCATGCCCTCCCCGGGCCATCGCCATAGGTGACCGCCTCACTGCGATGACGACCGAGAGTAGTCAGGCCGCTTCGCCTCTCGCAAGGCGCTCACAATGATCTTCTCCTCACGGGTCACAGCCACCTTGGCCTGCTCCTTTTCCAGCGTCTGCACCACCCCGCCAGGGATGTTCAGCGCCGGTTCCAGGTCAGCGGGCCTGCCGATGACCTTGAAACGGTAAGGCTGTGTGACCCGCTTGCCGTCGATCTCCACGCCACCCCGGACATCCGAGAGATAGGTGTTCGCGACGACACGTACCTGATTGACCTGAATGGCCTCGGCTCCGGCCGCCCGCAGCTCCTGGATGGTGTCCAGCAGTTTGTCCGCCTCGACGGAGTGCGTGGGATCGTCGATGACCAGGTTGATGCCGGGCCCCTGCGCCGCGACGGTCCCGGCCAGCACACCCAACTGCTGTTCCTTCTCCACGGTCTGCTTACGGGCCTCCTCGGCCTGGTCCGAGCTGTTCTCCAGCTCGGTCTTCTGCCCTTCCAGGCGCCGCTGTTCGTCCGTCAACCGCTGGGAGCGGTTGTCCAGCTCGTCCAGGATCCGCACCAGGTCCTCCTGGCGCGCGCCCCGCAGCGCACTGCTGTCACTGGTGGAACGTACCTGAATCGCCAGCCCGAGACCGAGAATGAACAGCAGGAGAGCGACGATCAGTTGAGCCCGGGTCAGGCGCGGCGGCCACAGGCTCGCCAAAAGCCGCTGCCGACCGGTCTCCGGACGCTCCCCGGTCCCCACTTCCGCGGCCGGCTCCGGGGCGGCGGCACCGGCCGTGTCGTCCCCGGCCGACGGCGTGCCTTCCGGTCGTACGCCCTTCGCGTCGTCTCCCGCCGGCGGCCGCTCGGGCACGCCCGGGCTCGCGGGAGGCATCGGCTGCCGATCGGTCGGCCGACGGTCCGGCCGCGGTTCCGGCCGCGGTTCCGGCCCGTTCTCCGGCTCGCTCCCGGGATCGTTCTTCGCCGGCTCGTTCTTCGCCGGTTCGTGCTTGTCCGCTTCGCGCTTGTCCGGTTCGTTCTTCTCCGGCCCGGGTGTCTCGTTCGTCGACATCCGCCTCACGCCCTGAAGACGTGCCGGCGGATCGCGGCGGCGTTGGAGAAGATCCGGATACCCAGCACGACGACCACGCCTGTGGAGAGTTGGGCGCCGACGCCCAACTTGTCGCCCAGGAAGACGATCAGCGCGGCGACGACGACGTTCGACAGGAAGGAGACCACGAAGACCTTGTCGTCGAAGATGCCGTCCAGCATCGCGCGCAGACCACCGAAGACGGCGTCCAGCGCCGCGACGACAGCGATCGGCAAGTAGGGCTCGACCACCGTCGGCACCACGGGTCGGACCACAAGTCCGACCACGACTCCCACGATGAGGCCCAGTACGGCGATCACGATGTGCCCTTCCCTGTGTCGGCGCCGTCCGATTTCGCGGCGCCGGCCTGCGGCTTTGCTGTACGAACGATCAAACTTGGCGCGGGCGGCAGCCTGACCTCGCTCTCGGCGGAAATCCTGGTGCGTACGCCGTAGTTCTCCTGCAACACGTGCAGGTACTGGCCGTCCGCGCTGTCCTGGAACGCGGTGCTGAGCCGCTGCCCGTCCCCCACCGCCAGCACCGTATAAGGCGGTACCAGTGGCTTGTTGTCGACCAGTATGGCGTCTCCCGCGGCTCTGATCGCCGAGAGTGACGTAAGCCGCTGCCCATTGACGGAGATGGCCTCGGCACCGGACTCCCACAAGCCGTTGACGACGCGTTGCATATCTCGGTCACGTACCCGGCCGGTGTCCGAGAAACCACTGCTCTCGCGCGGTCCGCCGCCGCTGGACTCCGCCTCCTTCGCGTCGTCCACGACGAGTTTCACACCCGGCCCGGTGACCTCCGTCGAACCGGCCAGCAGCGCCAGGAGATCGGCCTTGGCGCCGCCGTGCTCCTTCAGCGCCTGGCTCTGCATCCTGCTGACGGAATCCCGCAGCGCGTCCACCCGCCGCTGCACCTTGTCCGCCTCTGCGGTGCCCTTCTGGATGCGGTTGATCAGCTCTTCGCGTTCCTTGGCCAGCGTGGGGGCCGCTATCCGCGCCTGGGCCGCGCCCACGGTCACCACGACCGCCGCGAGCACCAGGCCCGCCGCCAGGCCCAACTTCGCCCGCAACGTGCGGGGCAGACCACGTACACCTGCTGCGGACTTCCGCGCGGCGGCCTCGGCGTATCCGTCGTCAAGGCTGTGATCCATCACGTTGGTCAGCAGCGACATGGACGCATCGGGCCGCGCAGCCGGCTTCTTGGTGGGGCTCCGATCGGGGCGCTGCTGCGACATGCCGCACATCGTCGCACGTCGGCGGTGCGCACTCCCAATGGCCCCACCGGCGTGCCCGATCGCGGCACGCCGGTGGGGACAAGATCACCGACCCGCGCTGTCCACCACGGCGGCCCACTCGTCGAGCAGTTGCTGGGCGGATGCGTCGTCCGGGCCCTCCGCCCACAGGTGCGTGACCGCCTCGGCCGGGTCGGGCAGCACCAGCACCCAGCGGCCGTCGGCCTCCACGACCCGCACACCGTCAGTGGTGTCCACGTCCCGGTCGCCGGCCGCCTCGACCACGTGCCGCATGACCAGGCCCTTGACCGCCCACGGCGTCGCCAGGTCCCGCCGCAGCACATGTGCCCGCGGGATCCGCGCGTCGATCTGGCTCAGGGTGAGCTGGGTACGCGCCACCAGGCCGATCAGCCGGACGAACGCGGCGGCACCGTCGAAGACGCTGCTGAACTCCGGGATGATGAAGCCGCCCAGACCGTCCCCGCCGAAGACCGTGCCGTCCGCGCGCCCCACCCGGGTCAGGTCGTCGGGCGAGGTGGTCGTCCACTCCACCTGCGTTCCGTGGTACGCCGCCACCTGCTCGGCGATGCGGGTGGTGGTCACCGGCAGCGCCACGCGTCCGCTGCGGCGTTCGGCCGCCACCAGGTCCAGCATCACCAGCAGCGCCCGGTCGTCCTCGATGATGCGGCCGCGCTCGTCCACCAGCGACAGCCGTTCACCTACGGGGTCGAAGCGCACGCCGAAGGCCGCCCGCGCGGAGGCCACGATCTCACCGAGCCGGACCAGGCCGGAGCGCCGCGCGTCGGCGGTCTCGGTCGGCCGGGACTCGTCGAGACCGGGGTTGATCGTCAGCGCGTCCACGCCGAGCCGGCCCAGGAGGCTGGGCAGGACCAGGCCGGCGCTGCCGTTGGAGGCGTCCACGACGACCTTCAGGCCGGCCTCACTGATACCGGTGGTATCCACGGCCCGCAGCAGCGAGCCCGTATAGGAGTCGAAGACGCTGGCGGGGAAGCGCAGATCACCGATCTCGCCGGGGAAGGCGCGCCGGTATTCCTGGCGGGCGTAGACCCGGTCGAGTTTGCGCTGCCCGGCCTGGGAGAGGTCAGCGCCCCGCTCGTCGATGAACATGATGTCGACGGAGTCCGGCACGCCGGGCGTCGTACGGACCATGATCCCGCCGGCGCTGCCGCGGGCGGTCTGCTGCCGGGCGACCGGCAGCGGGACGTTCTCCAGGTCGCGTACGTCGATGGCGCTGGCCTGGAGGGCGGAGATCACCGCGCGTTTGAGCGCCCGCGCGCCCCTGGAGTGGTCACGCGCGGTGGTGACCGTCGAGCCCTTCTTGAGCGTGGTGGCGTACGCGCCGGCGAGCCGGACGGCGAGTTCCGGGGTGATCTCGACATTGAGGATGCCGGAGACGCCCCGCGCACCGAAGAGATGCGCCTGGCCCCTGGACTCCCAGATCACCGAGGTGTTGACGAACGCGCCCGCTTCGATGGTCTTGAAGGGGTAGACCCGCACATTTCCCTGGACGATCGATTCCTCGCCGATGAGGCATTCGTCGCCGATGACGGCGCCGTCCTCGATCCGGGCGGCCCGCATGATGTCGGTGTTCTTGCCGATGACACAGCCGCGGAGATTGCTGTGCTGCCCGATGTAGACATTGTCGTGCACCACGGCCTTGTGCAGGAAGGCGCCGCTCTTCACGACCACGTTGGAACCGACGACGGTGTGCTCGCGGATCTCCACGTCCGCTTCCACCTTGGCGTAGTCACCGATGTACAGCGGCCCGCGCAGTACGGCGTCCGGGTGGACCTCGGCGCCTTCGGCGACCCATACGCCCGGCGAGATCTCGAAGCCGTCGATATCGACATCGACTTTTCCTTCGAGCACGTCGGCCTGGGCCTTCACATAACTCTCGTGCGTGCCGACGTCCTCCCAGTAGCCCTCGGCGACATAGCCGTAGATCGGCTTGCCTTCCTTCATGAGCTGCGGGAACACATCGCCGGACCAGTCAACCGGAACGTCCGGATCGAAATAGTCGAAGACTTCCGGCTCCATCACGTAGATGCCGGTGTTGACGGTGTCCGAGAAGACCTGACCCCAGGTGGGCTTTTCCAGGAACCGCTCGACCTTGCCCGCTTCGTCGACGATGGTGATGCCGAACTCCAGGGGATTGGGAACCCTCGTCAGACAAACGGTGACGAGGGCGCCCTTTTCCTTGTGGAAGCGAATCAGGTCGGTGAGGTCGAAGTCGGTGAGAGCATCACCGGAGATGACCAGGAAGGCATCGTCCCGGAGGGCTTCCTCGGCGTTTTTCACGCTGCCTGCGGTGCCCAGGGGCTTTTCCTCATTGGCGTACGTGAGCTCCATGCCGAGCTCTTCCCCGTCGCCGAAATAGTTGCGAACGAGCGAGGCGAGGAATTGTACGGTCACAACGGTCTCAGTGAGACCATGCCGTTTCAGCAGCCTCAGCACGTGCTCCATGATGGGCCTATTGGCCACCGGCAGCAGCGGCTTGGGCATGCTGGACGTCATGGGGCGAAGTCGCGTGCCTTCGCCGCCGGCCATCACAACGGCCTTCATGTCGGAAGCGTCCTCCTCTAAAGAGACGACGGGCTTGCCGACTTCACTTGCCAAGACCAACCACTGTACGCACCCAGGGGCTACGGGCCTTGGCGCGATCCGCCATCAGGCGAGCTCAGTCGGCTGTGGTGTCCGCCCGGATGAGTCGGCGGACCTGGACCACGTAGAGGATCCCTGCCCACCAATAGAGCGCCGTACCCCATCCGGCGAACGCCCATCCGAAAATAGCAGCGAGTGTGTGAAGCCAGCCACTCCCCTCACTCAGCAGAAGCAGGGGGAAGGCATACATCAAGTTGAACGTAGCCGCTTTGCCCAGGAAGTTCACCTGGGGAGGACCGTATCCGTGGCGTCCGAGAAATCCGACGGCGATCAGCAGCATCAGTTCCCGCGCCAGCAAGGCCGCGGTGAGCCAAAGCGGAAGGATCTCGCGCCAGGTGAGGCCGACGAGAGTGGAGAGGATGTAGAGGCGGTCGGCGGCCGGGTCGAGGATCCGGCCCAGACGGCTCACCTGGTTCCAGCGCCGGGCGAGCTTGCCGTCCAGGTAGTCACTGACCCCGCTCAGAGCGAGGACCAGCAGTGCCCAGAGGTTGGTGTCGGGGCCGCCGAATTTCGGCCACAGGATCAGCCACAGGAACACGGGCACGCCGACGAGGCGCGCCATGCTCAGGATATTGGGGATGGTGAGGACGCGATCCGTCTGGACCCGCGTCTCCTGGACCTCCACGCGGGGGCCTCCTGTGGGAAATGTGCCAATGATGCCCCCTGACCTTACCTGGCCGGCCGGCGACCCGGTGCCGCGGGTCCCGGGAACGCGAAAAGCCCCGCGGGAACCGAAGTTCCCACGGGGCTTTCACAAAAATTGTTCGGCGGCGTCCTACTCTCCCACAGGGTCCCCCCTGCAGTACCATC
>NZ_JBVIHH010000016.1:146914-198916 GCF_055570395.1 Streptomyces sp. NPDC031210 | reverse complement strand
ACGCCTACGCGTCCCCGGGCGAACACGACTCCCCGTGCGGGCACGACTCCCCAGACGCACCCCCCCCCCCCCCTGCCTCTCCCCCCCCCCCCCCCCCCCCCCCCCCCCCCCCCCCCGGGCCCTGCCTTCGAGGTGTCTCGGTCCTTCCGGTGCCGCAGTCGTTTCCGGCGTCTCAGTGCGCCTTCTGCGCCAGCCGCAGCAGATGATCGGCCAGCGCCTGGCCGCCCGCCGGGTCGCGGCTGATCAGCATGAGCGTGTCGTCGCCGGCGATGGTGCCGAGGATGTCGTGCAGCTCCGCCTGGTCGATGGCCGAGGCCAGGAACTGGGCCGCTCCGGGCGGGGTGCGCAGGACGACGAGGTTGGCGGACGCCTCCGCGGAGATCAGCAGCTCGCTGGAGAGCCGGCGCATCCGCTCCTCCTTGGCCGACTCGCCCAGCGGCGCCCGCGGCGTGCGGTCACCGCCCTCGCTGGGCACCGCGTAGATCAACTCACCGCCGGTGTTGCGGATCTTCACCGCGCCGAGTTCGTCCAGGTCCCGCGAGAGCGTGGCCTGGGTGACGGAGAGCCCGTCGTCGGCGAGCAGCTTGGCGAGCTGGCTCTGGGAGCGGACCGCCTGCCGGTTGAGGATGTCCACGATCCGGCGGTGCCGGGCGGTGCGGGTCTGCGGTACCGCCTGGCCGCCGTTGTGCGACTCGTTGTCCTGCGGCTCGGTCATCGTTGTCGTCAGTCTCCGGATCGTTGTGCCCCGTGGGCCCCGTCGAGGGCCGTGTCGAGGACGGCGGGGAGCCTGTGGAGGAACGTGTCCGCCTCGCCTTCCGAGAGGTTCAGCGGCGGGGCGAGCCGGATGACGTCCGGCGCGACCGCGTTCACCAGAAGACCCGCGTCCTGAGCCGCCTGCTGCGCCTGGGGCGCGAGGGGCTCGGTCAAGACGATACCCAGGAGCAGACCCGCGCCGCGGACCTGCCCGACCAACGGGTGCGCGAGCGCCTCGATCCCGCCCCGCAGCCGCTCGCCGACCCGCTTGACGTGGTCGAGCAGACCGTCCGCCTCGATGGTGTCCAGGACGGCGAGGGCGGCGGCGCAGACGACCGGGTTGCCGCTGAACGTCGAGCCGTGCGAACCCGGCGTGAGCAGCTCGGCGGCCGGTCCGAAGGCGAGCGTCGCGCCGATCGGGAGGCCGCCGCCCAGGCCCTTGGCGAGGGTGACGATATCGGCCTCGACGCCCTGCGCCCGCGATTCCAGCCAGGTGCCGGTCCGGCCGATGCCGGTCTGGATCTCGTCCAGGACAAGGAGGGTGCCGGTGGCGGCGGTGATCTCGCGGGCCGCCCGGAGGTAGCCCGGCGGCGGCACGATCACCCCGTTCTCGCCCTGCACCGGCTCCAGGATCACGAAGGCGGTGTCGGTGGTGACGGCGGCGCGCAGGGCGTCGGCGTCGCCGTAGGGGACGTAGGTGACGTCGCCCGGCAGCGGGGCGAACGGGGCCTGCTTGGCGGGCTGGCCGGTCAGCGCGAGGGCGCCCATGGTGCGGCCGTGGAAACCCCCGGCCGTGGAGACCATGTGCGTACGCCCGGTCAGCCGGCCGATCTTGAAGGCGGCCTCGTTGGCCTCGGCACCGGAGTTGGAGAAGTACACCCGGCCCGGCCGGCCGGCCAGCGTCAGGAGCCGCTCGGCCAGGGCCACGGTGGGCTCGGTGACGAAGAAGTTCGAGACGTGGCCGAGGGTGGCGACCTGGTCGGAGACCGCCCGGACGACCGCGGGGTGGGCGTGGCCGAGGGCGTTGACCGCGATACCGCCGAGGAAGTCGAGGTAGGCGTTGCCGTCGGCGTCCCAGACGGTGGTGCCCTCACCCCGCACGAGGGGGAGGCGGGGGGTGCCGAAGTTGTCCATCATGGCGCCCCGCCAGCGCTGTGTCAGGCCCGCGTTGTCCACCGGCTCGCTCATGCCGTCCCCTCGTTCGTGTCCGCGTCCGGCACGACCATCGTGCCGATTCCCTCGTCGGTGAAGATCTCCAGCAGGATCGAGTGCTGGACCCGCCCGTCGATCACCCGGGCGGTGTGCACCCCGTTGCGGACGGCGTGCAGGCAGCCGCGCATCTTCGGCACCATGCCGCTGGCCAGGTCCGGCAGCAGCCGCTCCAGCTCGGTCGCGGTCAGCCGGGAGATCACTTCGTCGCTGTGGGGCCAGTCCTCGTAGAGGCCCTCGACGTCCGTGAGCACCATCAGCGTCTCGGCGCCCAGCGCGGCGGCCAGCGCGGCCGCCGCGGTGTCGGCGTTGACGTTGAAGACACCGGAGGCGTCGCCTTCGTCGCTGCTGCGGGCGATGGAGGAGATGACCGGGATCCGGCCGTCGTCCAGCAGGGCCTGGACGGCCCCCGGGTCGATCGCGGTGATCTCGCCGACCCGACCGATGTCCACCCGCTCGCCGTCGATCTCGGCGTAGTGCTTGGTCGCGGTCATCAGATGGGCGTCCTCGCCGGTCATGCCGACGGCGAGCGGGCCGTGCTCGTTGAGCAGTCCGACCAGTTCGCGCTGCACCTGGCCGGCGAGGACCATCCGTACGACGTCCATCGCCTCGGGCGTGGTGACCCGCAGGCCCGCCTTGAACTCCGACTCCAGGCCGAGGCGGTCCAGTTGCGCGCTGATCTGCGGTCCGCCGCCGTGCACGACGACCGGGCGCAGCCCGGCGTGCCGCAGGAAGACGACGTCCTGCGCGAAGGCGCTCTTGAGCGCGTCGTCGATCATGGCGTTGCCGCCGAACTTGATGACGACGGTCTTGCCGTTGTGCCGGGTCAGCCAGGGCAGCGCCTCGATGAGAGTGCGGGCCTTGGGCAGCGCGGTGTGCTTACGCGTACTCATGCGCCGGCCTCGCTACGCTCGGCGGGCTGTGAGCACAGCACGCACCTTTGAATGATTCCCTCGCTACGCTCGCTCATGAGGAGTACGCGCTGTTCTCGTGGACGTAGTCGGCGGTCAGGTCGTTGGACCAGATGACCGCGGACTCGGTGCCCGCGGCGAGGTCGGCGGTGATCCGCACCTCCCGGTAGCGCATGTCGACCAGGTCGCGGTCCTCGCCCACCGAACCGTTCCGGCACACCCATACGTCGTTGATCGCGACGTTCAGCCGGTCGGGTTCGAAGACGGCGGACGTGGTGCCGATCGCGGAGAGCACCCGGCCCCAGTTGGGGTCCTCGCCGTGCAGGGCGCACTTGAGGAGGTTGTTGCGGGCGATGGAGCGGCCGACCTCGACGGCGTCGTCCTCGCTGGCCGCGCCCACGACCTCGATGCGGATGTCCTTGCTGGCACCCTCGGCGTCGCCGATCAACTGCCGGGCGAGGTCGTCGCAGACCGTCCGCACCGCCTCGGCGAAGGCGGCCGCGTCCGGCACGACGCCGGAGGCGCCGGAGGCGAGCAGCAGCACCGTGTCGTTGGTCGACATGCAGCCGTCGGAGTCGACCCGGTCGAAGGTCGTACGGGTGGCCGCGCGCAGCGCCGTGTCCAGTTCGGCGGCCGGCACGTCGGCGTCGGTCGTGAGCACCACGAGCATGGTGGCCAGGCCCGGCGCGAGCATGCCCGCGCCCTTGGCCATGCCGCCGACCGTCCAGCCGTCGCCGGCGGCCACGGCCGTCTTGTGCACGCTGTCGGTGGTCTTGATGGCGATGGCGGCCTTCTCGCCGCCGTGCTCGGTCAGCTCGGCCGCGGCCTTGTCGATGCCCGGCAGCAGTTTGTCCATGGGCAGCCGCAGGCCGATCAGACCGGTGGAGGCGACGGCCACCTCTCCGGCGCTGTGCCCCAGCGCCTCGGCCGCCTTCTCCGCGGTGGCGTGGGTGTCCTGGAAGCCCAGCGGGCCCGTACAGGCGTTGGCGCCACCGGAGTTGAGGACCACCGCGGAGACCTGGCCGCCCTTGAGGACCTGCTCGGACCACACGACGGGCGCGGCCTTGACGCGGTTGGAGGTGAAGACGCCGGCGGCGGCCAGTCGCGGCCCGTTGTTGACCACGAGGGCGAGGTCCGGGTTGCCGTTCTCCTTGATCCCCGCGGCGATGCCCGCCGCCGTGAATCCCTGTGCTGCCGTGACGCTCACTTCTTCTCCTCCGTCGATTCTCCGGCCGCGCCCGTCGCGGGCGCGCCGGTCCCCCCTGGCCGCCCCGGCCCGGTCGGTGTCACGGGGCGACCCCGACCGTGGGCAGCCCGGTCTCCTCGGGCAGGCCCAGGGCGATGTTCATGCTCTGCACCGCGCCGCCGGCGGTGCCCTTGGTGAGGTTGTCGATGGCGCAGACGACGATGATCCGGCCGGCCGCGGCGTCCAGAGCCACCTGGAGCTGCGCGGCGTTGGAGCCGTACACGGCGGCGGTCGAGGGCCACTGCCCCTCGGGCAGCAGCCGCGCGAACGGCTCGTCCGCCAGCGCCTTTTCGTAGGCGGCCCGCACGCTCGCCGCGTCGACGCCCGGCTTGGCCTTCGCCGTGCAGGTGGCGAGGATGCCGCGCGGCATGGGGGCGAGGGTCGGCGTGAAGGAGACGCTGACCCGCTCGCCGGCCACCGCGCTCAGGTTCTGGATCATCTCGGGGGTGTGGCGGTGCCCGCCGCCGACGCCGTACGGGCTCATCGAGCCCATGACCTCGGAGCCCAGCAGGTTCGGCTTGGGCGTCTTGCCGGCGCCGGACGTGCCGGAGGCCGCGACGATCACGGCCTCGGGCTCGGCGAGGGCGGCCGCGTAGGCCGGGAACAGGGCGAGCGAGACGGCGGTGGGGTAGCAGCCGGGGACCGCGACGCGCTTGGAGCCGCGCAGTGCGGCCCGTCCGCCGGGCAGCTCCGGCAGGCCGTACGGCCAGGTGCCGGCGTGGGCCGAGCCGTAGAACGCCTCCCAGTCGGCGGCGTCCCGCAGCCGGAAGTCCGCGCCGCAGTCCACGACGAGTACGTCGGGGCCGAGCTCCTCGGCGACCGCGGCCGACTGGCCGTGCGGCAGCGCCAGGAAGACGACGTCGTGCCCGGCCAGCACCTCGGCGGTGGTCGGCTGCACCTCCCGGTCGGCCAACGGGAGCAGATGCGGCTGGAGCGCACCGAGGCGCTGCCCCGCGTTGGAGTGCCCGGTCACCGCGCCGATCTCCACCTCCGGGTGCCCCAGAAGCAGACGCAGAACCTCACCCCCGGCGTACCCACTCGCACCGGCCACTGCTGCTCGTACCGTCATGGACCCTCCTCCTTGAAGGCATGACTATACGGAAGAAGGAAGTTTTATGCAATGCGGCGCCAGGCCACGCACGCGGCATCCCTGTGACTGAGCGCTTCACTTGGCGGATGAGCGTCCGACGTGGCGGGCCGAAGCGTCTCGGTTGGCGGACGAGGGGGTGACTGCGGTTCTCACCTGCGAAAACTCAGCGCTGTGCGGGACTCGGGCGCCCGACATCCGGTCTTGGTTTGCTTCGTTCTCGGTGGCGGCGATCGTCTGGCGCAGAAGGCGGCGCGCGGTCTCCAGGTCGGCGGCACGTTGATCGAGGACGTTCAGCTGGTCCCGGAGGCTGGTGAGGACGCCGGGGCAGGGGCGCAGTGCCGCCTCGTCAAAGGTGCAGGGCAGGATCTGGCGGATGATGCGGGTGGGCAGTCCGGCGGCCAGCAGGGCGCGGATGCGCCGCACCGTCTCCACCGTCGGGTCGTCGTACTCGCGATAGCCGTTGGTGCGGCGCTCCGAGTGGATCAGCTCCATCCGCTCGTAGTAGCGCAACAGCCGCTCGCTCACTCCTGCGCGACGCGACAGCTCACCGATCAGCACCGACCAGCTCCTTCCAGCTTGACCTTGCCACCGTGTCAGGGAGCAACAGTGCACTGGTCGGCCGAATTCCGGGCCGATCGTCAAGGATGGAGTGACCATTGATCATCGATGCACACAGCCACGTCCACGACCCGGTCGAGGCACATGTGGGGCTGCTGGACGAGGCCGGGGTGGACCGTGCCGTGCTGTTCGCCACCCGTCCACATCCGGAGCGGGCTGGTGACCTTGCCTCGCTGCGCCGGGAGATGGCGATCCTGGACGAGGCCATCGGGGGTCGGGCCGGCACGGCCGAGAGGTATCGCGACGCGTGGCGGGAATTGGACGCCGCACTTGCCGCACGGCCGGAGCGGTTCATCGGCTTCCTGTCCGTACCGCTGGACCTGGAGCCGGAACACATTGCCGCGACCGTGGAACGCGAGGTCGTTGGGCGTGGGCTGCACGGGATCGGCGAGCTGACGCCGCCGCCCGGACAGGCAGGGGTGATCGAACCGGTGCTGAGGGCGGCGGCCGATCATGGTGGGCTGCCCGTGGTCGTGCACGGATCGGCCCCGACCACGGCGGACGATCTGGTAACCCTGTCGGTTCTCGCCGGCCGGTATCCGAGGGTTCCGCTGGTGGTCAGCCAGCTCGGAGGGCTGAACTGGATGCAGGCTGTCGGGCTGGTCCGGGACACCCCGAACATGTACCTGGAGCTGTCCACGGCCAACATCGTTTTCGCGGTCCGGCTGGCCGTCAAGGAGATCCCGGACCGGACCCTGTTCGGCTCGGACGCCCCGTACGGCGACCCGGTCTTGGCCCGGGCGATGGTGGAGCGAGTCACCAGCCCGGGCGAGATACGCGACCGGGTGCTCGGTGGGACGATCGCCGAATTGGTCGGGCTTGCCTGAGGCAGACCCGGCGTCCCCAGGCGCGACCTCGACAGATTGAGCGCTTCAGATGGCGAACTCCGCCAACTGAAGCGCTCAGTCACAATCCCGGAACGGAGATGCGTCACCGCGCGTCGCGGAGCCGAAGAACGTACGCCGCAGTCAGCGCGACGGCGCGGTCCTCGTCATGCGACAGCTCCATGAGGGCACGTGACGCCGTCGTCCCCGGGACGGCGGCCAGCGCCTGGGTCAACCGTCCGCGGGCGGGCGCTTCAGTGGTGTCGTGGGCGAGGCGGTCGACAAGGCCGGTCGCGATCCGATCCGCCCTCGCGCCATCGTCGCTCGCCAGCACGCTCAGTGCGTCGGCGGCATCGGTGTCGTTCCGTCCTTCCACGATCATGTCGATGAGCGTCGGGAGCGCATCGGCCACTCCACGGGTTCCGAGCGCCAGAGCCGCATGCCCGCGGACCACGGCGTCGGGGTTCGCGAGGGCCTGCCGCAGCCGCGTGGCCTCACCGCAGGGCATCTCGGCGAGGGATCGAACAGCGCGTTCCCGCACCGCGGCCACCGGTGAGCCGAGGCCCTCCGCCAGCAGTGCCGGGCCGCCGTCGCCCGCTCGCGCCAGCGCCCATCGAAGGGCTCCGGCGACGTTCGGGTCCGTCTCGCTCAGTGCCGCCTGGACCAGGGCCTCCACCGGCACCGGAACCTCGTCGGCCGAGGAAAGGGCCGCACGCTGGCGCGCGCTGGCGCTCTTCGACCCCAGTGCCTGGACGAGCGCGACGACCTGGAGGACGTCCTCCCAGTCGGCGGGGTCCGCGGCATCGATCCGGCGCAGCCGCGTGAGCAGCTCGGTCTCGGCCGCGATGCGTTCGCGTGTCTGGCGGATGAGGTCGCCGACGAGCGCCGAGGGCGTGAAGCCGGGATCGTCGAGCGCACGCCCGATCTCCCGCAGCGACAGCCCCAGCGACCGCAGGCTCTCGATATGGAAGATCCGCCGGATGTCCTCCCCGGAGTACTCCCGATATCCGGAGCCCGTACGGCCGGACGGCCGCACCAGGCCGAGCGACTCGTAATGCCGGAGCATGCGGGCACTGACCCCGGACCGTCGCGCCACCTCACCGATCAACACGTCCTATCGTCCCTCCTGGCCGGACCCGCCGAGGGCCACGACGCGCTTCGCCTCCTCGATCGCGAACTCGAAACCGGCGTCCGGGTCGCGCAGCAGCCGTTGGGTGGCGAGCGCGTGCGCGCGCACGTGCGGGTCAGGGACCGTCGTCGCCGCACGCAGAGCCGGCGCGGTTGCTTCACCCAGCGCGACCAGCGCCCGGCTGAGACTCAGCCGCGTCTCCCGCTCACCGCGCCCGAGTCGCGTCGCCAGCACCGCGGCCAGGGCGGACTCCTCGCCTTCCGGTACGAGCACGACCGCGGCCCGCCAGGCGCTCCGCGCCACCTCGTCGTCGGCGTCGGACAACAGCGCCGGCGTGATCGCCGGCCACGCCCGCCGGTCCCCGATCTTGGACAGCGTGTGCAGCGCCTGGCTCCGTGCCTGCGCACGCTCCGAGCGGACTTCGCGGACCAGCGCGGGGAGCGTCAGGGACACCGGGTGGCGGGTGAGCGCCCAGGTCAGCATGTCGCGGACGAGGAACTCGGGCTCGGTCGCGCATCGCTCGATGAGCTTGCCGACGAAGCGGGGGTCAGGCGTCGTGCCGACGGCCAGGGCGGCCCGCAGTCGCACGGACGAACGGTCGTCCGCCAGCCCCTGGAGCGCTCGTATCGCATCCGTGTCCTGTTTCGTGATCGTCATCGAGATCACCACCTCCTTGGCAGGCAGTGAAGACCTTGTCACCGTGTCAAGGTCAAACAGGTCGAACGGGATCCGAGAAGGGTCGGTGGCCACGCACGGTGGCTGGGCGCCGCAGGAGCGTGGCGCAGCAGACGAGGAACGCGAGGAGGCAGCACCACAGTCCACGGAACTCGATGCCGATGAGGCCGGTGCCGTGGCGGACGGCGCCGACGCCGCCATGTCACGTAGGCGAACGCCCCGGCCGCCAACCACGCATGCCGCGACGGGGTCGCCGGATCAGCCAACACATCGCACCACTCCGGGCGGTCCATTTGACGCAACCGGCCAACAGAACCGCTCGGTCACACCACATCCTTGTCCGCCCGATGATCGCGGGTTAAGGTCCCCGGGCACGTATCGGGGGATCATGGCAGGCGGGGGACATGGCAGACGAAATCGGCACGCCCACGAAGGGCACGGGCGCGTGGGGGCAGGCCGTCGCGGCCGTGGCGATGGTGGCGGCACTCGGTGTCGGTCTGTGGACGTTGCAGGAGACGTCGTCCTCGGAGAATGCCCCGACGCCGGCCACGTGCTCGGGCGGGGAGGCCGCGAAGGCGTCTCGGCGCGTCTCCGGGGCGCAACTGTGCGAGGCGCTGAACCGTCGCGACCTCGCCGAACTGCTGGGCACTCCGGGGCAGATCGCGAAGACCGCCGGCGGCAGCGGTGGCTCCGTCAAGCTTGCCGGCGGCAAGGAGATCCCCACGCCGTCCGCCCAGGTCGAGTTCGAGACCTACACGGTGACGCTGTCGGCCACCTACGACCGTCTTCCGGTGGCCGGTTCCACCGCGCTTGTGGGGGACGGCGCGCGACGGCAGAAGGTGCTGGGCCGCCCGGCGGTCTTCTCCTCGACCCGCACCATCCGCATCAGCTTCCGCCTCGACGGGAGCGACACCGACAGCGGTCCCGGCGTCCCGGCCCGCACCCTCACCGTGGCCCAGGACACCAAGGACAGCGGCGGTTCCTTCGAGGTGGGCGTGTGGCGGGCGGACGGCGGGGTGCCGGACGACGCGGTGCTGCTCCGCGTCGCCCAGAAGGTGCTGCCGACGGTGCCGGGGTGGACTGCCGCCGGATGATCGCCGGATGATCGCCGGGTGACCGCCTTGGGCGGCGCCCGGCGTCCCGGCGTCTCTTACCTCGCGGCTGGTGTCCTCACCTCGGTGGGCGAGGACCGCCGGCGGCGTCCAGGAACCTCAGCAAGCGGAGGCGGGGAAGGTCAGGAACGCGGTCAGCGGCCCTGCTCGTCCTGCGCCGCCTTCTTCTTCTCCTTCAGGCGGACCGCTTCCTTGCGGACCTCGGCCTGGGTGGCGCGTTCCTTCTGCAGCCACTCGGGGTTTTCGTTCTTGAGCGCGTCGATCTGCTCGGTGGTGAGAGCCTCCGTGACTCCGCCCCGCGCGAGACCGGAAATGGAGATGCCCAGCTTCGCGGCGACCACCGGCCGGGGGTGCGGGCCGTTGCGTCGCAGTTCCACCAGCCACTCGGGCGGGTCGGCCTGCAGCGCACTGAGCTCGGTACGCGAGACGACACCCTCCTGGAAGTCGGCGGGGGTGGCCTCTAGGTACACACCCAGTTTCTTCGCCGCGGTCGCGGGCTTCATCGTCTGGGTGGTCTGGTGCGACGTCATGTGTCAAGAGTATCGAGCGTGTGCGCTACCTCTGACCACGACCGGTAACCTGGCGGGGTGACAGGCTCGGAAGTATCCCCTTCGTTCCGGCTCGCCTACGTCCCCGGGGTGACGCCCACGAAGTGGGTGCGGATCTGGAACGAGCGGCTGCCCGACGTCCCCCTGACCCTCGTCCCGGTGTCCCCCGCCGAGGCGTTCGGCGTGCTGCGGGACGGTGGCGCCGACGCGGGTTTCGTGCGGTTGCCGGTCGACCGGACGGACCTCAGCGCGATCCCGCTCTACACCGAGACGACGGTGGTCGTGGTCCCGAAAGACCACCTCCTGACGGCGGTCGACGAGGTGTCCGCCGAGGATCTGGCCGACGACATCGTGCTGCATCCCCTCGATGACACCCTCGGCTGGGAGCGGCCGCCGGGCCGGCCCGCGAACGAGCGTCCCGCGACGACGGCGGACGCCATCGAACTGGTGGCGGCCGGCGTGGGACTCCTCGTCGTCCCGCAGTCCCTCGCCCGCCTGCACCACCGCAAGGACCTCACCTACCGACCGGTGACGGACGCCCCCGAGTCCCGTGTCGCGCTCTCCTGGCCGGCCGACGAGACCACTGATCTGGTGGACGATTTCATCGGGATCGTGCGCGGGCGGACGGTCAACAGCACCCGGGGGCGCTCGTCGGCCACGGCTCCGGCCCCGGCGCAGTCGAAGCGTAAGCGCCCGGAAACGGGGGGCGGCGCGCGGCGGAAGCCCGCGGCGGGCAAGGGCGCGGGCAAGGCCACCGGGAAGACGACGGGCAAGAGCCCGCGGGGCGGTTCCGGCGGGTCCGGCGGCTCCAGATCCGCCCGGCGCGGCAAACCCGGCCGCCGGTCGTAGCGCGGGTATCAGGCTTGCGGCGCTGAGTGCCGCGTATCCGGCCCCCGGGAACTCAACGGTCCCGGGGGCCTGCGCGTGTCACACCTCGGTGGCGGCTTCGGAGGCGTCCTCCGTCTCGGCCCTGGAGTGCCCCTGGCCGTCATGAGGGGCGCCGCCGCGAGCGCAGGCCAGGCTGCGGTCGCGGACCGTAGTCGACCCCCGGTGCGCCTCGGTCCGTACGGGCGGCGCACGGGTGGTGGGGTGGCCGATGGTGCCTGCGGGGCGGAAGAGCGGGAAGAGAGGAAGGGTGCCCGAAGTTACCGACCCCCTGCTGAATCTCGTGCGGCGGCACCGGGAACCCGCGGTCGCGCAGACGGTCCGGTCGACCGTCGCCGCCGTGATCTCCTACGTCGTCGCCCTGATGCTGAGCAGCGAACCCGCCCCGCTGACCGCGCCGCTGACCGCGCTGCTCGTCGTCCAGGTCACCCTCTACACGACCCTGACCACCAGCATGCGCCGGGTGAACTCGGTCGTGGCGGGGGTGGTCATCGCCATCGGCTTCAGCTCGCTGGTGGGTCTGACCTGGTGGAGCCTGGGCCTGACCATCCTCGCCTCGCTCGTGCTGGGGCGTTTCGTGAAGGCCGGGGAGTTCCTCCCCGAGGTGGCGATCAGCGCCATGCTGGTGCTGGGCGTGACAAGGGTGGCCGAGACGGCCTGGGACCGGGTGCTGGAGACGCTGATCGGGGCGGTCGTCGGGCTGCTGTTCAACGTCCTGTTCGTGCCACCGGTGTGGGTGCAGCCCGCGAGCGCGGCCATCGAAGACCTCGCCGGGCGCATGCGGGGGCTGCTGGTGTGTCTCGGCGACGAGGTGACCGGCCACACCCCGGTGGCGGAGGCCGCCGCCCGGCTGCACGAGGCGCGCCGGCTGGATCACGACATCGTCCGGGTCGACGCGGCTCTCCGGCAGGCGGAGGACAGCCTCCGCCTCAACCCGCGCGTCAAGGAGGGCCTCCTCTTCCGGGTCGTCCTGCGCACGGGCCTGGACACCCTGGAGATCTCCGCGGTGGTGCTGCGTACGGTGTGCCGCACCCTGACCGATCTGGCGAAGGCCCGGACCGAGGAGACGCTGTTCACCGCGGAGATCGGCGCCGCGCTGCGGGAGCTGTTCACGCACATGGCCCGCGCGGTGGAGAGCTTCGCCGTACTGATCACCACGCAGGTCAGCGCCAACGCGGAGGAAGCCGAGGACCGGCTGCTCAGGGAGCTCGGCGCCAGCCGCCAGAGCCGCGAGATCGTCGCGCATCTGCTCCTGGACGGGGTGCGGGAACACCCGCGCCAGTGGCAGCTCCACGGCGCGCTGCTCGCCGAGGTCGACCGGATCCTGGACGAGTTGGACGTGGAGAAGCGGTCGCAACGGCTGGTGGAGGAGCTGGACCGGCAGTCGCGGGAACAGCATGAGAAGTTCCCGCTGGTGGCCAAGCTGCGGAGCCGGTTCCGCGGCCGGTCGCGTGCGCGGGCGGCTGCGGAGTCGTAGGAGCGGCGGGCGGGGAACGAGGACGGGGCCGGCGCGCCACGCGGTCGCCGGTGGGGCTTGGCGCGGCCGCCAACATGGCAAGAACCTACAAATTCCCTGCTCGGGAATCCGTTGATCATCGCATCCGAGGGGCCCTCAAGCCGCTGGCAGAGTGGCTGTCGAGTCGATCTCTCCCCGCAGCCGACCGCGCGGGGAATTGTCTCTCCACGACAAAGGGGGTTCAGCCATGAACGGTTCAGCCATGACGGCGGACAACAACGATGTGGTGGTCACCGGACTCGGCGCCACCACGCCGCTCGGCGGGGACGCCGCTTCGACCTGGGCCGCGATGCTGGCCGGGGAATCCGGGATCGGGGCGATCGAGGAGGAGTGGGCGGCCGGGCTGCCGGTGCGGATCGCGGGCCGGCTCAAGGTGGAGCCGACCGAGGTGCTGGACCGAGTACGGGCCCGCCGTATGGACCGCTGCGAACAGACCGCCCTCGTCGCGGCCCGCGAGGCGTGGGCCGACGCGGGCGCGCCCGAGGTCGAACCCGAGCGGCTGGCCGTCGTGATCGGCACCGGCACCGGCGGCGCGCTGACCATGCTCGGCCAGGACGACGTCCTGGAGTCCTCCGGCGTACGGCGGGTGTCCCCGCACACCGTTCCGATGCTGATGGCGAACGGTCCGGCCGCCTGGGTCAGCATCGAACTCGGCGCCCGCGGCGGCGCCCACACGCCGGTCAGCGCCTGCGCGTCGGGCGCGGAAGCCCTCGCGATGGGCCGGGACCTGATCCGCCTGGGCCGGGCCGACGTGGTGGTGGCGGGCGGTACCGAAGCCTGCATCCATCCGCTGCCGCTGGCCGGTTTCGCGCAGGCCAGGGCGCATTCGACGCGGAATGACGCGCCGGGGCGGGCGTCGCGGCCGTTCGACGCCGACCGGGACGGATTCGTCATCGGCGAGGGCGCGGCCGTGGTCGTCCTGGAGCGGGCCGGGTTCGCCGCGGCCCGGGCGGCCCGCGCGCACGCGGTCCTGGCCGGGGCCGGTGTCACCTCGGACGCCCACCACATCACCGCCGCGCACCCGGCCGGCCAGGTCCGCGCGATGCGTCTGGCGCTGGCCGACGCGGGACTGTCCCCGCTCGACGTCGGGCACGTCCACGCGCACGCCACGTCCACGCCCACGGGGGATGTCACCGAGGCTCTCTCGATCACGGAGGCCGTCGGCGCGCATCCGGCCGTCACCGCGACCAAGTCGATGACGGGCCACCTCTTCGGCGCGGCGGGAGCGGTCGGCGCGCTGGCCGCCCTCCTCGCGGTCCGTGACGGTGTCATCCCGGCGACCCGGAACCTGGAGGTCCTCGATCCGCGGGTGAAGCTCGATGTGGTCGCGGGGGCGCCGCGGCGGAGGCCGCTGACGGCGGCGATGGCCAATTCCTTCGGCTTCGGCGGACACAACGCCTCGCTGGTCTTCACCCCGGCGGGCTGACGGCGAGCCCCGGCGCGGCCCGGAGACCCGAGCCGCGCCGGGGAGAAGGCGGCTCAAGCCCCCTCACCCCTCGGCCGTATCCGGCTCCCGCGGATCGTCGAGCCGGCCCGCCGATCCGTACGCCGACATCGCCGCCACCCGCGCGGGCTTCGCCGCCCTGATGATGGCGCCGCGCATGTCCGCCCACGACCCCCGGATAACCCAGCGGCGTACGACCCTGCCCGGGCCGAACGGCAACACGCTGGAGGCGCAGGTGCCGCGCCCGGCCGGTGCCGAGGGGACGCTGCCGGGCCTGCTCTACCCGCACGGCGGCGGGTTCGCGTACGGCGAGCTGGACGGGCCGAGCCCGATGGCCCGGGACGCCTGCGCGGCGGCGGGCGCGGTGGTGGTCAACGTCCACTACCGGCCGGCTCCCGAGCATCCCGCACCTAGGACACCCACCTGGGCTGTGACCGGGCCCCCGGCCTCTCTCCCTACGCGGCACCCGCCCGCGCCACCGACCTCTCCGGCCTGCCGCCCGCCTGCGTCCTGACCTGCGGACTCGACCCCCTGCGCGACGAGGGACTCGACTACGCCCGCCGCCGGTCAGAGGCCGAGCGGTCCGGGATCGATCAGCCCGAGGGTCATCCACTCCTCGGGGGCCACCAGGCTGCGGAAGCCGATCTTCTCGTAGACGCCGTGGGCGTCCTTGGTGGCGAGCGTGAGGCGGGAGAGTCCGCAGGGCGTCATGTGGTCGGCGATGGCCGCGACGAGGGCGGTGCCCAGGCCCTTGCCGCGCTCGTCGCGGCATACGTAGACATCGCAGAGCCAGGCGAAGGTGGCGTGGTCGGTGACCACCCGGGCGTAGGCGGCCTGACGGCCCGAATCCGCTTCGTAGAGGCCGAAGTTGAGCGATCCGGCGACGGCGCGGTCATGGAGTTCCCGGGGACGGTCCAGGGCCCAGTAGGCGTCGGTGGACAGCCAGTGGTGGACCAGGTCCGCGTCCAGGCGGGCCGGGTCGGTGGAGATCTCGTAGCCGTCGAGGGCGTGATCGGTCATGCCGGGAGGTTGGCAGAAGCGCGGGCCGGCGTCGAACCGATAAGGGGCCCGAGCGCACCGGATGCGCGATTCCTGCCCGGACGTAAACTTGCCGCGAGGGCATGCAAGCCGTCCGGGCCGCTCCGGTCCGTCAAACCCTGGCCGTTGAACCGCTCGGCCGTCGCGCCCCGGCGGCCGACGGCCGTCCGGCCGCCGAGCGGAAGGAGACCTGATGCACGCGAACACGGGCGACCGACTGGTGGTGCACGGCAGGACCGTCGGGCATCACGACAAGGTCGTGGAGATCATCGAGGTGCTGGGCACGAACGGCGATCCGCCCTATCGCGTCCGCTCCGAGGACGGGCATGAGGCGATCATGTCGCCCGGTCCCGACGCGGTCGTCCAGCACACCAGGTCCACCGACGCCGGCCCCGCGCGGTAATCCGGCCGTCGCCGGTCTCTCCGAAGCGCTCCCTCCGGAGCCGCTCACCCCGGCAACGAGCACGCTCCCCCGCCACTACGGCTTCGCCGCGCCGCCGTAGTGGTCGCTCACGACCCGCGCCAGCGCGCCCACCCGGTCCTCGGCGACCTCCTTCGCCGAGAAGAAGACATGCCCATCGACCTGCGGACAGCGGCGGGCGAACGCGAGGTGCCGGGAGAGTTCGGCCGGGTCGCGCCAGGCGGCCGGCTGGGCCGGGTCGCCCGCCTTGTACAGCGCCTCGCCGATGTAGAGATCCACTCCGCTGCCCGCCACGGTCCGCGACCACCAGGGCACGAGTTCGGCGTAGTCGGCGGCCTCGAAACCGAGAGGCCAGTAGACCTGCGGCGCGATGTAGTCGAGCCAGCCCTTCCGCACCCACTTGCGGGTGTCGGCGTAGAGATCGTCGTAGGTCTGCACGCCGGCGTGCGTGGCGGAGCCCGCCGGGTCGGTCGCGCGGTTGCGCCAGATGGCGAACGGGCTGACGCCGAACCGCACCCGTCGGCCGGCCCGCTTCCCGGCGGCGCGGACCCGGCCGGCCATCTCCCGCACCAGCCGGTCGGTGTTGTCCCGCCGCCAGTCGCCGAGGTCGTCGAAGCGCGCTCCGTGTGCCGCGTACGCCGCGTCGTCGTCGAAGGTCTCGCCCGCGACGGGATACGGATAGAAGTAGTCGTCGAAGTGCACCCCGTCGACGGGGTAGCGGCGCACCGCGTCGAGCATCGCGTCCTGCACGAACCGGCGGACCTCCGGCAGCCCGGGGTTGTAGTACAGCCTCCCGCCGTACGGCAGGACCCAGTCGGGATGCCGGCGGGCGGGGTGGGTGGCGACCAGCCGACCCGGGTCGGCGTGGTTGGCCACCCGGTAGGGGTTGAACCAGGCGTGCAGCTTCAGACCCCGCCGGTGGGCCTCCCGTACGGCGAAGCCCAGCGGGTCCCAGCCGGGGTCGCGGCCCTGGGTGCCGGTCAGGTACTCCGCCCACGGCTCGTACGGCGAGGGCCACAGCGCGTCGGCGGTGGGGCGGACCTGGAAGATCACGGTGTTCAGCCGGCTCTCGACGGCCGCGTCGAGGCGGGCCCGCAACTCGTCCCGCTGCTCGTCGGGCTCCAGCCCGGGCTCGGAGGGCCAGTCCCGGTTGGCGACGGTCGCCAGCCACATGCCGCGCACCGCACGCCGTGACCGGCCCCCCGTGGCCCGCGCGGCGCCCGCGCCGAGCAGCGAGGAGGCCGCGCCCAGCGCGCCCGCCGCGAAACCTCTTCGTGTGATCCGCCTCATGAAAAGTCCCCTGTTTATCCGGTTCATCCCGTACTGAGGGCCCAGAATGCCCGCCCCGCCGCCCGGAGCACAGCACCGTGCGGAGTAACGTCGGGGCCGAGGCGGGCGCCGGACCCTTACGGCGTACCGCCAGTCCTGAAGATCAGCGAAAGGCACGATGTGACCGACATCGAACGCGTCGGAGTGGTCGGCTGCGGCCAGATGGGCGCAGGCATCGCCGAGGTGTGCGCCCGCGCCGGGCTGGACGTCATGGTCGCCGAGACCACCGGCGAAGCCCTGGAGCTGGGACGTACCCGATTGACCAACTCCCTCGGCAAGGCCGCCGAGCGCGGCAAGATCACTGCCGCGGAACGCGACGCGACGCTCGGCCGGCTCAGCTTCACCACCGACCTCGGGGAGTTCGCCGACCGCGACCTCGTCATCGAGGCCGTCGTGGAGAACGAGCAGGTCAAGACGGAGATCTTCCAGGTCCTCGACCAGGTGATGACCCGGCCGGACGCGATCTTGGCGTCCAACACCTCCTCCATCCCGCTGGTGAAGCTGGCGGTGGCCACGTCCCGACCCGACCAGGTCATCGGCATCCACTTCTTCAACCCAGCACCAGTGCAGAAGCTCGTCGAGCTGATCCCCGCGCTGACCACCGGCGAGGACACCATCAAGCGGGCCGAGGCGCTGGTGCAGGACGTGCTGGGCAAGCACGCCATCCGCGCCCAGGACCGCTCCGGCTTCGTCGTCAACGCGCTGCTCATCCCCTACCTGCTCTCCGCGATCCGGATGTTCGAGTCGGGCATGGCCAGCCGCGAGGACATCGACAACGGCATGGAGCTGGGCTGCGCCCATCCGATGGGCCCGCTCAAGCTGAGCGACCTCATCGGACTGGACACCGTGGCCTCGGTCGCCGCCTCGATGTACGAGGAGTACAAGGAGCCGCTGTACGCCGCTCCGCCGCTGCTTCAGCGGATGGTGGACGCGGGGCGTCTGGGGCGGAAGTCGGGGTCGGGCTTCTACTCGTATTAGGGAGCGCGGTGGCGCGGTGGCGCCGCCAAGTGGCGCTGTTCCCGGGCTAGTTCACCCGACCCCACGCCGACGGCGGCGCTGCGGTCGGGTGGCTCTCGCGGTGCCCGCCAGGTCCTTCGGACCAAACCGCCGGCTCACTCGCCGCAGGCAGGGCTTGATCCCGCACTGGTTTGTTGGCGCTGCCTCGCCGATGCGAGTGCTCGGAGCGACACATTCGCCGCGCGGGTCGGCGCAGTACGGGCATCGGCAGGGCGGTGACGACAACGGCCTCGGACCACGGGAAGCGACATCCGCTCAATAGCCGCCTGCGCGGCCCCGTCGGCCTCCGAGACCCTGCGCCGCCGTATGACCCGCGCCTTCGCCCCGAGCAAGCCACGGATCTTGGCGCCCTCACTGCCCAAAAGACTCAACGTCGAGGCGAGCTCCATCAGGTCGATGACCGTCAGGTCCAGGACGAGGCAGAGGGTGCGCCGCATCTCGCGACGCCGCCGCTCCGCCTGCTTGCGGACGCTCATGTCGGGGACGAAGAACAGCACCACCGCCAGGGCCGGCAAGCCGGGAAGCGGACCGGGACCGGGCGAGCCGGAGATCGACAACTCCGAGCTGATGGACGTCGCGCAGGACCCAGAACAGGCTGACAGCCTCCACAAAGCGCTGCGCGCTCTGGCCAACAACCCCCATGTGAGCGGACCGCTCCAGGAAACGGCCGAGGGCATCCTGTCGGGACGTAGCGCGCCGAGCACGACGGTCCTTCTCCAACGTGGTCACGGGGCCGAAGAAGCGGGGGCGGGGTGGACACCGGGGTCGAGCCCGGAGCCGGACGGGCCAAGGGCCCGTGCCCACGGAGGCTCGGGCCGTCTCACCGACGCACCGCCTACCGGCGAACGATGGGGATCGGCCGGACGCTCCCGGGGCAGCACTGTGACACCCAGGGTTGAGGGCTTGTCAGTGCCTATGGGTACTCTGGCACCTATATAAAACGGACGTGAACCGGCAGCTCGATGACGCCGGTTGGTGAACGGGGGCGCGGTCATGGGCGACGGGTTCAGGAGCAATCCGGAGATGCTGAAGGCCGAGGGGAGGAACTTCTCCGAGATCGGCAGGGATTTCTACCAGGCGACCGCCAAGCTGAAGAACGGCCTGGCCGCGCAGGGTGACGGTGGAGGCGGCGGAGGCGGAGCGCCGAAGGAGACGACGGTCTCGAGTGTCGCCCACGACGCCTGGAAGGGCATGACCACCTTCAGCGACAAGGAAGGCACCCCGCCGTGGGGTGACGACGAGCTCGGCGAGAAGTTCGGCGTGGTCTACGAAGGTCTGCGCGACGGCATGACGGACTCGATGGACCACCTTGCCACCAAGCTCAACGAAATCGGCAAGGCGTTGGAGCGGATGGCGAAGAACCACGAGGAGAACGAGGACTTCAACGAGGCTCTGATCAAGGAGCACAAGCCGGAGAACCAGTTCGGCGGCGACGTGCGGATTCTGAGGTCCACGAGCAAGTGACACGGCCCGCACCACGGGGGGGCGTGTGGCGACCGCACAGCGGGGTTGCAGGGCCGCCACCACAGCAACACGGTCGCGGCAGCCAGGGTCGAGTGTTTGTGCCGTATCGGTTTCGGCGTCGGCTCGGCTCCGGCTCGACACTTCGAACGCTTCGAACGCTTCGAACGCTTCGACGGCCAACGCCCCGCGCCAACCCGAGTTCCACCGCATGACCGCGCCTGACCCACAGCCGTCCCTTCACTGACAGGAGAGAGTCCGTGTCGCATCCCGACGCGCCGGAACCGGTACAGCCCATCCCCGCCACTGCCGAAGAGGCATTGGCTGCCGCTCGCGCCCGATTCGAAGTACTGGATCTGGAAGGAAACCCGGCGCCGTTGTACGTGACGGAGTTCGACATCGGCTTCCTCGTCCACGCCGTCATGCCCCCACCGCCGCCCGGCACTCAGGCGCCCTTGGGTGGCAGTCACATGGTGATCTCCAAAAGCGACGGATCCGTCACCTATGTCCCCAACTTTCCGCCGGACTCCGCGATCGAGCTGTACCGCAGCATGCGCCGGCCCAACGGCTAGGGCTGCCGCCTGAGGGCTGGACGAATGCGGACCGGATGTCTGCTACAGCACTGTGACACACCAGAGCTGAGGGCCCAAAAGGTCCGTTGGGTAGGCTCTGGCATGGGCATGGGCATGACTCTGCGCCGACACAAGCCGGTTTGAGCACTCACGAGGCTCCGAACGGCGCCTTCGGCAGCAGCAGAGAAGCAGGGCCCTTCCGCCGGCGGGGAGGCGGAAGGGGGGCGGTCGGCCCACAGGGCCGGGACAACACGAACTACATGGGCAACAACGGGGGACTTCGTCGTGGCTTTGATGCTGCCGAACGCACTTGAGTGGGTTCTCGAGATGTGTGGCTTCGAATGGCCCACAGGCAACGAAGACAAGATGATGGAGTGCGCCAACACCTGGCGCCAGTTCGCCGCTGATGTGGAGGCCCTCCAGGCCCGTGGCGTGAGCGCCGCCGGCAACGTCCTCGCCGAGAGCGCCGGCGACTCCATCGAGGGCTTCAACAAGACCTGGGAGAAGTTCGCCGGCGGCTCGGGCTACTTCGATGACGCCCGCCAGGGCGCCGAGCTGATCGCCATCTGCATGGACGCCGCGGCGATGCTCATCATCGGGCTAAAAGTGGCGGTGATCGCCCAGTTGATCGTCCTGGCGATCGAGATCATCGCGGCCCAGGCCGCCGCTCCCTTCACCCTGGGTCTGTCCGAACTCGGCGCGATGGGCGCGGCCGCCGCCACGCGGATGATCCTGCGCAAACTCCTCAAGGAGATAGCCCAACAGATCTTGCAGGCGGTGTTGGAGACCGCCAAGGAACCCTTTGTCTCCGCTCTGGAAGCCATGGTCTCCGACCTGGTCGCCCAGACCGTCGAGCAGAACTTCGGCAAGCAGTCGGGCTACGACCTGGGCCGCACCGCCAAGAAGGGTTACGAAGAGGGCAAGGAGGCCCTGAAGAACTCCGGTTCCACCTTCGGCGAGTCCCTGCGCGACGGCGCCGGCTCCCGCGCGGGGCGTGGCGCCCGCGACGGACTGACCAACAGCGGAAACGACGGCGGCGACAGCTCGTCGGACTCCGGCAACGACAGCTCGTCGAACTCCAACGATTCGTCGTCGAACGACAGCAGTTCCAACGACTCTTCGTCCAACGACAGCAGTTCGTCCAACAACTCCCCCAGCTCCTCCAGCTCCTCCAATTCGTCGAACTCGCCGAGCTCGTCCAACTCGTCCAACTCGTCCAACTCGTCCAACTCGCCGTCGAACGACAGCAGTTCGCCGAGCAACACCCCGAGTTCCAGTAGTTCGCCGAGTTCGAGCAGTAGTGACTCCGGGCGCAGGGCACCGGATATCGGCGGTCCGTCGTCCTCGTCTCCGTCGAGCGGTTCGGACAGCTCTTCGTCGAGCCCGTCCTCGTCGTCCGACGGCCCGTCGGCTTCGGGTTCGCCCTCCTCTTCCTCCAGTACGCCGTCCAACAGCAGCACGGACAGCACCGGCAGCCCGGACTCGTCGAACCCCTCGTCGTCCTCGCCCTCACCGAGCCGCGGCTCCGACTCGCCCAGCCCCTTCGACGTGGGCACCCAGGCCTACAACGAGAGCGTCGGTCGTCCTCCGGGCGACGACTCGGCCACCCCCGACTCGTCTCCGGACTCGTCCACGCCGTCCACCACGACGAGGCCGGACGTCGAGGGCGGACCGGCCCCCGACACCACCCCTGACTCCGCCCGTCCGGACAGCACACCGGACGCCCCGCCGAGCACGGCACCGGGCAACGAGCCGTCCATGCCCTCCAACTCCTCGCCCATCGAGGGGCCGGGCACCACGCCGGATGTCGATGGCTCCCCGGCGCCGGACACCACTCCGGACAGCGCTCGCCCGAGCCGCCCGGACGGCGTCGACGTCCACACCCCGGAGCAGGGCGCGTCGATCCCGGACCCACGCAACACCGAGCCCGCGCCCATGCCGTCCCCGCCGCCGGAGACAGACCGCCCCGAGGCCGCACCGGCCCCGGCTCCCGACAACTCCCGCCCCGAACCGGGCGTGCACCAGGTCGACCGCGACTCGGTCACCACCATGCCCGCACCGGCCCAGGGCCCCATGCCGGGCGACTCCAACGACGGCAACAACAGCGACAATCAGAACCAGAACCAGGGCAGCGGCCGCGTCTCCATGCCGAGCGGCGCCATGCCCGGCAACACACCCACCGCGAACCCCAGCCCTGGTCAGGGCCACGCGCCGACACCGTCAACACCGACCCCGCAAAACCCGGATGACGAAAACATGGGCCTCATGGGCAACGTCGCCACGGCGACGCCCCCGGCCCCCGGTACGCAGTCCGGTGAGGCGGGCAACCCGCAGGCGACCCCGTCATCCGCGACGCCCTCAACGTCGACCCCGGGTGCCATGCCACCACCGGCGGCCGGCCCCATCCCGACGCAGGCGCCGGCGGCAGGCACCCCCAGGACAACACCGACGACACCGCGGGCCACCAGGCCCAGCGCCACGACGCCGCGTACGGAACAGCCGAGCACCAGGCCCACGACGCCGTCGCGGGACACCCAGCAGAACCGTCCCGCATCGCCGCCGCGCACCGAGACGCCGCGCAGCGAGACGCCGCGCAGCGAGACACCGAGCCGCTCGACCACGCAGCCGCGCACCGACACACCGCGTACCGAAACGCCCAGCCGCCCCACCACACCACCACGCACTGACACGGCGCGTGCCGAGACTCCGCGCACCGAGACGCCTGGGCGCCCGACGACGCCGCCGCGCGGCGAGCAGCCGACGAACCGTCCGGCGGACCAGCGGTCACCGGCCGAGTCCCGCACTTCCACGCCCAACGACCAGGGCATGCCGGCACCGAACGACCAACAGCCGGACAACCAACAGCCGAATAATCAACAGCCGAATAACCAGCAGCCGGACAATCAGCAGCCGGACGCCACCAACCAGACGCCCGATCAGCACCAGCCCCCCGCTGACGACAGCGCGCCCGAGCAACCCACGGCGCCTCCGCCGCCGCCCCAGGCAGACAACCTTTCGGACATCCGTAACGACCTGAACATCCCGTCCGAGGGCCTGACCACACCCGACCCCGCCCATCAGCAGGACCTCGAGAACGCCCACCCGAGGAACCCCGACGGCACCCCGCAGGTGTACGCGGACCCGCGGCAAGGAAACTGGGCCGGTCTGCAGAACGACGGCGGCCCGGCGGTGCCCGGCCGATCCAACAACTGCGCCGACTGCACCCGCTCGTTCCTCGAGACATGGTTCGGCCGCCCGACGGTGTCCGCCCCGCGCACCTTGGACCTCAATGCGGACGGCAGCCTGAACCGCTTTTCCGCGGAGCGCGACTCGGTCGACAACCAGGCGCGCTGGGCCGGCGCACCCAGCACGTACGCGGGCAAGGACCATCCCAACCCGTACGCGCGTATCGCCTACGAGCTGTCGCAGGCCGGGCACGGCTCGGCAGCCGTGATCGGCGTCAACTGGCCCGGCGGTGGCGGCCACGCCTTCGCCGCGGTCAACCACAACGGCCAGGTCCTGTTCGTCGACCCGCAAACGGGCGTCGTCAGCGAGAATCCGATCCACCTGGGCGCCCAAGAGGTCTTCTACACCCCGCTGGACGCCAACCGGAATCCGATCACTCCGTACTTCCTGACGCCGTCGACGCCTCAGCCGTCCACGGAGAACACTCCGGACACCAACAACAGCCCGGGCCCCGACGCGTCGACGGATCAGTCAACTCCCAACACCCAGTCGGCCGGACCTTCCACCACCTCGCCGTCCACGGAACCGTCCACGGACGAGGCCCCCTCCGACAACGACAATGACGGCACGACGGCCGAACAGAACGCGAACGAGGGCGACACCGACACGGCACCACCGTCGACGACCCCGGAATCCTCCACAACGCCGGAGACGACGCCTGCCCCCGGAATGGCGCCGACCCCGGAGACGACATCCCCGCAGAACGAGGACATCTCTCCGGACACGAACACCACCCAGGAGTCCAGCCCGCCCACCCCGGACCAGGCATCCGAGACCGCCCCGGACACGGACGCCACCACCGACCGGGACTCGGAAACGACCCAGGACTCGGACCCGACGGACCAGGACAGCTCGCAGCCCGACAACGCGCAGGACACGCAGGACAGCCAGGAATCCGAAGCCCCTCAGGATTCCCAGGATACCCACGACACCCACGACGACACCCACGACGACACCCAGGAAACCGAGAACTCTCAAGACACCGACCAGCAAGCGGAGTCGAGTGAACCGGTCTTCCCGTCCACCGCCACGCGCCCCTCCGGTCCACCGGATGGCTACGACGACCCCACCGACGCCGACAACCGCGCGCAGCAGGAGAGGTTCCCGCGCAACGAGGACGGCTCGTTCCAGCAGGCCCCTGACCCGCGTGAGGGCACCTGGGTCGACGATCTGCGCGGCCAGAGCCCCGACGAGTCCGGTCGCGACGTCAACTGCCCTGACGGATCACTGGCGTTCGTCGAGTCGTACGCGGGCAACCCCACGGTCGCCGCCCGCCGCAGCCCGAATGGGGACGGCACGCCCGCCGACACTCCCGAGCCCAACGGCCGCGACCGTATCGAGAACGCCCTAGGCGCCGAGTTCGACGACTTCGGCGACGGCCGCGACGCGTACAACAACCTGGAGACCGCCCTCCTCAACGAGGGCCACGGCTCACAGGCCGTGATCATCACCCAGAACGCCGACGGCCGTGCCCACGCCTGGAACGTGGTCAACCACAACGGCCAGATCGTCTACGCCGACCCGCAGACGGGCCAGCGCAGCACCACCCCGCTCCACAGCGGCACCAACGGCGTCTTCGCGATCCCGTTGGACGCCAACCGCAGGCCCGTCGGCACCACCAACCAGCCCGCCGCCCACACCCAGAGCCCGACCACCCCGACCGCGACCAACCGCCCGTCGCCGCAAGGCCCGGCCGGCATCACTGATCCGTCCGACAGTCAACCCAGCGCCGAAGCAACTCGCGAGCAGCGAAACCAGAGCCTCCCCGACCGGGAAGCCCCGGACCAGCAGCACGCGAATCTCCCTCCGGATCAATCACAGCAGGATCTCCGGCGGGAGCATAAGGTACGGCGGATTGATCTGACACCGGTCCAGCAGCAGATGCGGGCCTGGGCCGAGCCCCAGGGCAACCCGCCCACCTCCCCCTTGCGCGATCTGCTGCAGGAGTCCCTGGACCGCCGGCAGCAACATGCGGAGTCCGCACAGCACGTCCGCGACGCCAAGCAGGCTCTTGACGACGCCAAGAAGGAGGCCGACAGCGCCAAGAGGGCGCTGAAGAAGGCCGATCCGACGGAGCGGGCGGCTGCCGAGCAGCGACTGAACGACGCCAAGAACGCCTTGGCGGAGGCGAAGAAGCAGCACAAGGAGACGCTGCAGGCGCACCGGGACGACGTCTCGATGCCGGCGACCAACTTCACGGACAGCGATCTGCGCCGTCACCTCGACCCGGCGTGGTCGCAGATGAACGACGGTGACCGGTACGCCGCGCTCGCGACCTTGGGCCGGATGAGCCACTCCTTCCACGCGAACAACGCGGTGGGCGCGAGCCCGGAACCCGCGCCCAACAACGACCCGTACGCCGACGCCCCGCCCAAGAAGCGTCAGAAGATCGACCCGGCGCACGACCATCACGAGTCCGTGGCATCCACCCGACGGGAGGCCTCGGCGCGCCCCAAGGACGACGCCCCGCAGGACCTCAGGGATCTGTTGGACGCGACGGAGCGCAACTCCCCGGACTTCTCCGACAAGAACTACGCGGTCGTGGAGGTCGTCGACGAGCGCGGCGAGAGCCACTACATCATCGACTCCTCGGTCCCGGCCGCCTCGGATGCCGTGCGTCCACGGCACTCGGAAAGTCACATCCTGGAGTGGGTCGACCAGCTCAACAACAGCAGGGAAGCCGAGGGGAAGCCCAAGTACAAGATCGCCGGCCTGTACACCGAGCGGGAGCCTTGCGGTCTGCGCAAGGACATGTCCGGGCATGCGGACTGCTCCAAGACCATTCGCGACTCCGACGCGATGGACGGGGTGCCCGTGTACTACAGCACGACGTACCGGGTCGACCCTCAGCGCAAGGCGTTGCTGGAGCAGGAGCGCGCCGCCCTGCGGGACCAGGGGTTGACCGAGGCCGAGGCCAAGAAAGCGACGGAGGGCTTCAAGACGCCCAACCGCCAACTCATGGACCGGGAGATCCAGCAGCATCTGGACTTCGTCGACAACCTCATTTCGACGATGAACGACCAGGGCCAGACTCCCCTCACCACCACGGACCCCAACCGCACCACACCGGCGAACCCGGCAGGCGCCGACCGCCGTCCCCCCGCCGACCCGGCAGGCACAGACCGCCGTCCCCCCGCCGACCCCGCAGGCACGGGCCACCGGCCCCCCACCGACCCCGCAGGCACAGACCGCCGTCCCCCCGCCGACCCCGCAGGCACAGACCGCCGTCCCCCCGCCGACCCCGCAGGCACGCCGACCACCAAGCCGACCGATAGCGAGCGCACGCCTTCGGCAGACCCCGCGCGCGTCGACTCCCCTGTGGACAACGGGACTGCGGACCACGGGACTGCGGACCACGGGACTACGGACCGCGGAACTGCGGACCACGGGACTGTGGACAACGGGACTGCGGACAACGGAACTGCGGACAACGGGACTGTGGACAACGGAGCATCCGTGCCGACGGACTCGCAGCGCGGCTCGCAGCGCTCGAACCGCGACGTTTCGCAGAAGGAGACCGAACTCGCGGACGCGGGAGAGACCCCGCGCCCCACCACCGCCACCACGAGGACGGGCGAGCAGGCCGGCGCCCCGAACCCGTCCGCCGGCGAGCCTCGCGAGGGCTCCCCCGCCTCGGACGACCAGGCGGAAAAGCGAGGCCGGTTCAAGCAGCTCTGGCAGTCCCTGACCCAGTCGGGCCCGGCCGAGCCCACCGAGATCACCACTGAGGTGGACCAGCCGCACTTCGGCAACCACAAGAAGCCGGCGGAGTTCCAGCCCGACCGTTACGGCACGCCGCTGGACCGTCCGGACGGGACGCGCGTGCCGCTGTTCGACGGGCCTCCCTCGCGTGAGCAGACGCAGCAGGGTGCCATCGGCGACTGCGGCATGATCGCCACCTTGGGCGCCATCGCGAGCAGGTACCCGGATCTCCTCCAGGACATGATCCGGGAGACGGAGGACGGCAATTACGAGGTCCGTTTCCACGAGGTGCGGCGCAACAACTACGGCAACCAGGCTCCGACCGGCCGCATCCTGACCGTGCGCGTCACCCCGGACCTGCCCGTGTACAGCGACTTCCCCAACACCACCGCCTACGCCGAAGCCAACGACGTGGGTGTGGCCTGGCCAGCGATCATGGAGAAGGCCATCGCGGGCCTGGACCAGTTCTGGGACGACAAGAAGCGCGAGCACGAGTCGCAGTTCCCCGGCAACAAGGACTTCGACGACAACCTGCTGACGGGCTACTCCCGTATCGGCCAGGGCTCCACATCGGGCGACCGTGCCGAGCTGCTCGCCCAGCTCACGGGACGTACGTCGGAAAACCACGAATTCCCGACGCAGTACGATATGCAGGGCCGCAGCCCGGAAAAGCAACTCCTGGCTCACCTGCGGGAACTCACGGAAAGCGGCAGGCCGGTCGTTATCGGCACGCGCCCCAAGGGCACGGGTGTGGAGAACAAGATGGAGAAGGACCTCCTGAGTTCCCACGCCTACGAGATCGTCTCGGTCGACGACAAGGGCCTGATTCAGTTGCGCAATCCGCATAACTCGAACCATCCCCAGCCGCTGACCATCAAGGAGTTCATGAAATACTGCAGCAACCAGTACGCATCTTTGGAGGATGAGAAGTGAGTAATGCCGACACGATTCATCTCTGGCACGGGATTCAGCGACATACCGAGAACGCCAGGTTCGCAGTGATGGACATCTACCGGGAGTCCGACGCCTCGGTCAGGGTTCGGATCGTGACCGTCGCCGCCGAGAAGCAGGATCACACCCTCCGCGTTGGGGAGAACTTCCCCGTGGGCGACGAGACGTGGCAGCTCGCCGACTTGACGGGTTGGCCGAGCGAGGACGACTGGACCGTGGTGCTGCGCCGCGTCGCGGCTGCCGCATCCTGATTCCGCCACCACCCACCACGCGCAGGGTCGAGGAGTCATCGCGCAATAAGCAGGACCATGTTGAGACATGGTGGAGGACGGCGAGGGCCTGTCACCAGCCGACTGGCGTGATGGCGTCCTCGGGTACTCCGGGCGGCATCAGATCTCCCTCGCTGACGGTGTACGTCAACGAGGGGTAGACGAAGTCCGTTTCTGTGTTCTCGCGACGCCGCATTCGGAAGAAGTCGCGCCTCTGCTCCTCGTCGGCCGACGTGAGCCGCGTGCCCCGTGGCAGGTACGGGAGTCCGTCGCTGAACCGGATGAAGGTCTTCGCCGTCCGGAACGTCACGCCCAGCCACTGGTTGTCCGGCGCCTGGGCGGGCGCGTCCAACACGATCCTGTGCTTGAGTCGTCGATTCGAAGCGACGGAGAAGGCGACGATGCCGTGGTGGACGAGAGGGATCTCGAGCTTCTCGCCATCGGACTGCTTCGTTTCGAAGATCAGCTTCCTCGGCGGTCCGGATTCGGGATACCGGTAGCAGGAGAAGACAGCGATGAACGATTCGTCGGCCAGATCAAGGGCCTGGTCGGAATGGCTGCCCATCTTGGTGTACGCGTTCGTGTAGCGCTCGATGAGAGCGTTGTTGAAGCCGACCGGAAGTTTCGCACACTCCTGGATCTGTTGCGCCAACCGTTCGTGTACCGCCCGGAAACACTGCGTCGGGCTGCCGTATTGGGTGGTGGTGCGTACAAGAGGCACATCACCGGCCTCGTCGATCTTCGTCAGTGCGGCGCCCTGCCGACCCTTTCCCACGTCTTCCCAGCGCACCGACGCGGACAGTTCCGCGAAGAGGTTCTCGTCGGTCGGCAGAGTACAAGAGAAGATCTCGTCCGAGATCCTAGGCTCGTGGGGCAACGTAGTCTCCCGTGTTCATGCTGAAGAGGAATGCGTCGCCGTAGTCGATGAAGGACGAGGTCCTGTTCTCCTCGGCGTACAGCCTGCGCAGCGCGTCCATGCCGGCCTCTGCGGGAGGCTCCAGAGGCACCCGGTCGCCTGCCCCTGTTCCTCCCGCTGTCTTGAGGTAGGTGTGGCCGTCCTCATGCACGGCTTCGGCGCTCGAACAGCGGACCACGTATCCCAGTCGGGTCGGGAGCAGTTCGGCATCCAACCCCGACGGCCGGATTTCGTGCGTGTAGAGGCGGTTGGTGGACAGCGGAATGAAGAAGACGGAGCCGGGATACAGCGTCACGGTGAATTGCGCGGGGAACGAGGCGTCGTCGCGTTCCTCGGTCGGATCCTTGAGGCGGAAGCGGAGCCGGGTCAGACCGCTGGCACCCTTCACCCCGAAGTCGAAGGGGTCTTCGGCCAGCGGCCGCAGGTCATCGAGCCGATCGTAGAACGTGCAAAAGGCCATGATGCCGTTGACGGGCATGTCCTTGGTCTTGTCGGCATGCGCCGAGATCCGGGCCTTGGACTGCTTGCGCTCCGCCGTGGCAAGGGTGTTGTGATAGATCTGGGCCAGGACGTGATTGAGCGGTGCCTGGTTACGGAAAACAGTGGTGGCCTCGCGATTGAGGCCGTCGACGATACGTGTGTCGGTGGGCCCGAAATTCTCGGTGGGTCCAGAGAGATTCGTGGAGCATCGGAGCAGGCGGAAGTGCAGTGCGTCTCCGTCTCGTGTGACGGGCGTCAGATAGATTCCGCTGCGATGGGCCGTTCCCGGCTTGGTGGACTCCGTCAGGGACTGGAACGTGTGCTCCGCACGGATGCGGTCGAACTCATCGGAGCCGAGCCCGAAAAAGCGTCGGTAGTACACACCGACGCCGTGTACGCGGACGGGGACTCGGCCGAGGTCGACAAGGGGCCATGGCGCACCTACGCCCTCGGGGTAGCCGTGTGAAAGCTCCCGGATGACGAACACGCGGGCGGCATCCTGCAGTCGGCGGGCGCTGACCCCGGATATGTCGCCGCACAGATATACGGTCTTCCGTGCAAGGTCGAGTGAAGCTGAGGCCAGGTCCTCGGGCGTGTTGGTGGTCCCGAAGAAGGCCCTGACCCATTCCTGATCCTGCATCGCCGTCGGCGCGACCAAGATGTTGCTCGAATCGTCAACGCGGGCTTCTGTTTCCTCGGTTGTGCCCATTCAACGGTACCTGCCATCCACGCTTGCGAATAATCCCCCGGCGAGGAGAGCGAGGTGGCCAGGTCCGTACCCGAAGGGCGAGAAGGAAGCCACCCCCATGGCCTCGCTGTTCCGAGGCAGACGAGAGGGTTGGCGTCCCCTCGTGGAGAGGGAGCTGAGAAGGTAGCCCGTTCATATCCTCGGCACACGGAACGCTAGCAGGCCGGCCGGGAGCACGTCGTACGGATTCTCGGGTGTGCGCAGGCGACTGACGCCCAGCCGACAGGCCCTCGGGACACGATGGCGACGCCGTCCCATTACCGTGAGGGAGTTCGGGAGCAGTGGCGGCGAGGAGCGGCATGACTGAGACATCGATGGGCATTCCCGCGGAAGGAGTGCCCGGTCGCGTGGGCGCATGGTGGCGTGGCGGTGGGCGGGGCGGCGGCGTCGCCCATGTCGTCGCTCCGGTCGGTGTGGATACCGGGGCCGTCATGCGGCGGGTGCACGAGGGTGTGCCGGGGAGCGTGCTCGTCGATGCCACCGGTCTCACCGCCGAACAGGTCATGCACCGGGCTCTCACAGCGCTCGGCGTCGATCTGTCCCCCGACAAGCGGGACGACTGGCGTTTCGCGCTCGGTTCGTGGAGCGAAGAGCGGTTGTTGGTGCTTGTCAACACCCGCCGCGCCGGGCTCACCCGGCGGTCGTACGAGCCGGAGCGGCTGATCCGCAGCACCATCCCCTGGCTGGCGCGCGGGAAGTTGGCCGTGGTGACCGATACCGACCCCGAACTCCTGCCGCGGGGCGTGCCTCCCGAGGCCGTCTTCCGCCTGGCCGAGCCCGCCGGTGTCGTCCCCGCTCCCGACGTGCCGGCCGCCCTGCGGGCTCTCGCCCTGGCGGAGCCGCGCGTCGTGCCCATGCCCGTGTGGGCGGAGCTTGTCGTCGCCTTGACCGGCGAGACCATGTCTCACGACGCACTCACCGAGTTGGCTCGGGAGCATTCAGACGTCCTGCTGGTGGGACCACTTGGGGTTTCCTTCGCTGACGAGGCTGTCGCCGAAGCCCTGCGACGCCAAGTCGAATCCGAGGAACTCGTATGCGTCAGTCGGCACTTGGTCGCTTGGCTGCTGCGAACATCCGCCGATTTCCGTCATCCGGAGGGGTGGGCCAAGGCAGGAGCCGTCGGGCTGTACGCCGCCACCGGGCTCGCCATGCACGCCGTGCAGGCGGCGGCATACGAAGAACTTCTGCGCGATGGGCGTACGGTGGCCCATCTACCGCATACCGCACTCATGGACTCGGCGCGAAGCCGCAGCTTCATTATCCCCGGCAACAGTCCCGCCGCCGATGCAATTCATCTGTGGGGATGGGGGGTTGTGCCGCGAAGTCAGGGTGAGTGGGCTTCCTGGCTGCATTTGATGGCCTGGTCGCGAAACGATCTCGAATTCGCGTCGTCCGTGGCTTCGTCCGGTGTCTCACTTCCCTGGCGTACGAAATGGGCCCACTGGCGGCCGCCGGGTGGATACCATCCGCGTTTCCTCGAAGCGGGCAGGTTCGTCAGGCTGGCGGAAGTGCGCCGGCGGGGACGGTCCGCCATTGCCGGATTGCAGCAGCGTACGGTAGATGGATCGCCGCAACCGTACGTCTCCGTCCGGGACCTGGAGACGGGTGAGCTCGTCGCAGGTCTCTGGGAACAGGGTGAGATTCCGCAGGAAGATCGCACGGACCTGGCCCTGCCCCCGGCGACTACGACACCGACCCCATCGGCTTCACAGGCCGGCGAGAGTTCCGGGCATCCCACACGCCTGCGCGAACTGTTCGACTCGTCGTCCCCTCCTCGAAGCAAAAGCGCGTTCCTGCTTCCCTGCATCCCACTGACCGTGGGCGATGTCGTCGTGTTCGGGGGCGACCTGGGGCTGATCGCCATCCAGTCAGCGGACGGCGTGGACCCCTCGGACACCTTCGGCTCCCGGCAACGGGCCCTGTCCTGGGATTACGCGGACGCGGGCCCAAGCCGTCCCGTTGATGCCACGCCCCCGAACCACAGGGACCTGATCGCCCTTTTCGGCGAAGACGACATCTACGAGGCCGAACCCGAGGAACTCCCCGAGGAGTTGACCCACCAGCCGACTCGCGAGCTCTGCACCGGGTTCGGCCTGCCAGACATGAATGAGGGCGCCATGGCGCTACTGCCGTACGGGAATTGGGAAGTCGACCTCTTCGACGAGGCGGACTGGCCGGATGATGTCGAACCCGTGGCGGAACGCGGGCCCTTCTTCCAGATCGGTAAGTGGATGGGGGGCGAAATCGTCATCGACGGGCCCACCGGGCATATCCTGCGCGTCCCGACCGGACCCGACGAGGAGTATCTGGCCGGGCTTCCCGCTGCACGCGGCCTGGAGAGCTTCCTCACCATGGTCGCGCTGTGGGTCACCGGGCTCCGCACCCGTGCCCTCCTTCCTCCGGGCAACTCCGAGCGGGGGCAGATCACTTATTGGGTCTTGGGGGCACTGGCAGAAGTCGATGAGCGGGGCGGCGAGCAGCCCGCGTGGTCGTACGTCCTCCACAACGAGTGACACAACAAACGAGTGACACAACAAGTGATACATCGGTGTCGGCGCGTCAGCCGGAGAGGCGGGCGACAAGGCGCCTCAGCCCCTCCTGGCAGTTGACCCCCGTCTGGAGTGCCTTCCAGGCCCGGGCGGCCTGCGAATCGGACAGGTCGGGCAAGGTCTCGTCGATCCGTGTGCGCAGGGCCGGCATGGGCCTGGTGCCGATCAGGTCCTCGGGGCGCATCGTGGCCATCAGTCCTTCGACCGCCGGGCGTTCGGCTTCGGTCGGAAGGTCGGCCAGGACCAGCGCGACCACGTCCACGGACGCGAACTCCCGTGCCGCCGCCTCGTCCTTGAGCAGCTCGTCGACAACCCCGCCGATGTGCACGAAGGGGGCGAGCACCCGCACGAGCCCGTTCAGGTCGAGCCCCGCGCGCAGGCGTTCGCGTTGACGGTTCATCCAAGCGCACAGCACCTCACGGCCCAGGGGCGTGCGGCAGATGCCGGGGGTGCTTTGCCAGCTCTCGCGTTCCGCGGCGCGGTGCGGGCGGTAGTGATGGTGGTACGAGATCCCTGCCTCCGGTAGCCCTACCAGCTCGAGTTCGTTGTCGAGCCCGCTGCGCAGCTCGCGGGCGAAGCGCGGGTCCGCGAGCAGCCGGGTCAGGTGCGGGCGCCGGTGTACGACCATGTGGGCGGCGCCCGGACTGCCCAGTTTCGGCGGAGGGTCCGCCAACGGAACCCCGTGTTCGAGGAGTTCGTCCGCCAGGTCGAGCGGGATGAGGGCCCGCTTGCGGTCGGGCGCGGGGTAGGGCAGGCGCACCGGAACGGCGTCGGCTGCCAGACGTGGGGCGAGGCGCACCGCCAGGTCGTACAGCTCGTCACTCCGTGCACGCCACGTCGGCTCGCTCGCCAGCCAGTCGTGCAGCACGCGGGCGGCTTCGCCGGCGGGGAGCCCCGGCCGCTCGCCCGTCAACAGGGCCAGGGCACCGCTGCGTCGGAGCAGCGACAGCCAGTCCTCCGCGCTGTTCGCGTCGTCGGGGACCAGCCGCAGTACGTCGTGCACCGTTTCCGGGCGTCGCTCGACCAGCAGCTCCAGGGCCTTTCCCTTCAGGGCGTCGACCCAGAACTTGTTCACGTCACCCGCGCACAGCCCGACCTTCGGCACGATGCCCTCGAGCAGCGCGGCCACTTCGGACTCGGGATTCGCCCCCGCCGCCCGGGCCACCTTGCGCAGATCCGCGGCCATGCCCGGATACAGGTCGTGGGGCGTGTGTACGCGTCGCACCAGTACGTCGCGGAATCGCCGGAGTTGGTCCGGCGAGACCACCGCGCCTCGGCGAGCCAGTTCCTTGGCACACGCGCGTACCGCCCCGTTGGCCAGCGCTCCCTGGTCCGCGAAGGTGGCGTATCGGGCGTCGAGCCGGCGCTCGTCGGGCTTGGTGTGGTGCTCACGTTCGGCGTTCCTGGCGCGCGTGAAGTACCCGGTGGCGTACTGCTTGCGCTTTCCGCCCTCCTCCAGGCACATGTCGGCGAGTTCGTCGAGGAAGGCGGGGAGGAACCTGGGTGCCGTCGCGGCCAGGTGCTCCACGTCGTCGTCCAGGATGGACTTGTAGAGAAGCGGGCTGCCCCAGAGGCTCCAGCCGAAGGCGTAGGCCGCCTCCAGGGCCTCCTGTTCCTGGCCGGGGTACGCCGCCATCAGCCGCTCAGGGAACGGGAGCTCGCTGTCCCCGGTACCCCCGGTATCCCCGGTGTCCCTGGGAGCCTGGATGCCGGTCGCGAACGTGTCCGTCAGCTCCCATTCCTCCTGCGACGCCAGCAGCGCGTCCCAATGACGCGCGAAGGGAGACCTCAGGAGGAGCGTCATGAGGTGGCCGTCGGGGTGGACGTACGTCCGCGCGATCAGCGCCGCCTCGTCGGCATCCGATGCGGGCTGGTCTGCCGCCGGCTCGACCCCGGCGTCGGCGAGCACCTCGCGCCACACGGCGTCGGACTCGGCGAGGGCCATGGGCACGCGCGTGCCCGCGGTGGCCCAGGCTTCGGCCTGCACGCGCGCATCCCTACGGTGTCCCGTGAGCGCCCGCCGCAGCCGGTACAGCCTGCGTACGCCTTCGGTGTCCGCGAGCCGGTCGGGTATCTTCTGAAGCTTCTTGCCGCGTGGATTGCGGTAGACGACCTGGAGGTCGTCGTCCAACTCGGCGGTGTAACCGTCCGCTTCGTAGCGCCGACCCATGGCCCGGTACTGCCTCCCCGTCCTGATTGCCGCGACCGTCCTCGTCCGCGTACCCCTGTACCGCCTTCGCGTACATCCTCTCAGGTTGAGGACGTCGCGACGCGGCGCAGCACCACGAGCCAGTCGTCCTCGCTCGGCCAACCCGTCAAATCGGTGAGCTGCCATGTCTCGGCGCCCACGGGGAAGGTCTCCCCCACGCGGAGGGTGTGGGTCCGCTCTTCAGTGGTGACGGTCACGAGCAGGACCCTGACCGAGGCGTCGGACTCCCGGTAGATGTCGTGCACCGAGAAGCTGGCGTACCCGAGATTTCGCTGGATCCCGTGCCAGAGACCCACCGTGTCGGCGCTAGTCACTTCGCATCCTCCAGGCGGACGGGGTCGGTCAGAACAACCCGTGCCACATCTGCTCGACGATCACCGACCACCAGTTCCTCGGGTCGTCCAGGGCCGACGCGTCGATGGCGACGAGCTGCTCCTGGAAGTCGGCGACGGCGCTGCCCGCCATGATCGGGTCGAGCGCGATCATCTCCTCGCGCGTGGTGTGCAGGAGCGCGAGGGAGCGGGCGAAGGCGGACAGCGAGGCGTTGACGCGGCGGCCCGCGCCGCTTTCCGGAGTGACGGCCCAGAGCTGGCCGACCGGCTCACCCTCCAGATCGGACCCCGTGCACTGGACGGTGATCAGTGCGACCCCGTCGGTGCCGATCCTGACGTGGCCCTCCAGGAACGCGAGGGAGTCGGCGCTCGCCTGGGGGCCGATCGCGCGCAGATGCGTGGCGGCATTGCCGAACAGGCCGGCCGGAAGCTCCGCCTCTGGGCTGTCGGCCGTGAAGAAGAACGGGATGTCGGTCGGAAGCCCGGCCCATGTCAGCGTGGCCTTGGTGGCCTCGGGGAGCGGGGTGCCCGCCAGGTCGTCGGCGTCGTAGCGACGTACGCCGTCAGCGCCGAAGGCCTCCGTCAGCTCGCGGCCCAGCTCCACATCGCCGAGCGGCTCGGCCGGCTCCACGTCGGTCGGCACCGGGGCGCGGTGCGGCCGTGGCGGCGGCTGCTGTCCCGCGATCTGGTGCATCATCTCGACGTGCTGGAGCAGCCCGGCGATCGCCTCGGCGCGCTCCTCGCCCCGCAGGCCGTACTCCTGCGTGCAGGAGTACCGGGCGTTGGGGTAGGCACGGCCGATCAGGCGGCCCGGGTACCCGCCGGGGAGCAGGCTGGAGCTGAGGTCGGTGTGGATCGCGACCACGTTCTGCGCGGGGACGCCGAGGCTCTGGATCTCCGCCATGGCCTGGAACTCGGAGTGCGGCAGACCGGGGGCGGAGTTCTTGAAGAGGCTCGTCTCCTCGCCGGTGCGCGGGTCGACGTAGGTGATGACCGTGGTGTTGCCGGGGCCGGTGACCGGCGGCTGCGCGGGCGGCGCGGCCTCCTGGCCGCCGCCGTGCTTTTCCTGATACATCCGCACGACCTCCTCGACCGGCACGGACGGCCAGGTGCTCAGCTCGCCGGTGCGGCGGTCGACCACACCGCAGGAGTGGCCGATCGTGGCCGGCGGCCGGCGCTTGCCCGTGACCGGGTCACGCTCGATCGGCGGGGCCGCGGCCCACACCACCCAGCCCAGATCGAACTCCTGCATCCGCACCTCACGGCGCTCCTGTCCCTCGGGGTTGAGCCACCCCTCGGCGGTCGCGAGCGCCTGCTCCTGGCTGATCACGGGATCTCCTTCGAGTCTTCGGGCGGACGGGGCCGGTGCGGCCGGGGTCGGTGCCGGGCGAGCTCCGCGGCCCTCGTCCGAGTGGGCCTGGGTGCAGGCGGTCTGATGCGGGCGCCTTCGAGAGGCTTCGGGCCTTTGAGCCTAACGGTCGGCGGTGGGTGGATGTCAGGCGGTCGGGTGGGCATCGGGCCCGGGGGCTTGTGGAGCCTGTGCGGCTTCCGGTGTGGGCTCGGGGGCCTGTGCGGGCTCGGGCTCCGCTTCCCGGGGGTCGGGTACGGAGCGCCGAGCGGTCGTGGGACAGGGCTGCGCCGGGCGGATCCGCAGCGCCTTCACACCGCTTTCCGTGGCGACAAGGAGGATGCCGTCGGGGGAGAGGTCGGTTCCCGTGAAGGGCGTGGCGGAGATCAGGGCCGTGACAATCTTCTCGTCGCCCTGCTGCTCGCCGCGACGCCAGACGCGTACGTAGTCGGCGCCGCGGCTGAACCCGAGCGGCCCCGTGGCGCGCTCGTCATCCGAGGGGCGCAGGATCTGGGACGGGTCGGCATCGATGACGGAGCCGGTGGCGAGGTCCTGCACGAGCACGGCGGGGGCCTTGGGATCGTCGGCCTTCAACGGGCTCGAACCCGGGGTGCCTTGAGGCACCGCGCTCACGGCGACCGCGAGCGGGGCCGACTCCCGAGGCTCCTGCTTCGCGGGAGCCTGCGCGGCGCCGTCCGACGCGGCCGCGGCCGGGGCCGGGGCCGGGGCCGGGGCCGGGGCCAGTTTGCCGACGGTCACGGCGTCGACCCCGGCGACCGGCACGCTCCACAGGGTGTGCCAGGGAAGCTCGGGCACCATGCGGCGCAACACCGCCGCGTACTCCAGCAGTCCGTCTTCGACGAACGCGGTCTCCAGGAGCGCCGCTCGAAGGACGGCGGGTGCCTGGGTGCGGGTGAACAGCGGGGCCGTACGCAGATAGGTGCGCGCCGGTGCGTCCAACCGCTCCAGGGGTACGGCCTCCACCGCGGCGCGCAACCGCACCGGATCGGCGTGGGCGAACAGGCCGGGGTCGGTGAGGAGCCGGGGGAGCAAACCGGCCTCCAGGGTGTGTCCCGCGATGTGATCGCGAACGTACGCCCCTGCCTTCGCCCAGTTCTGCTCGGGTACGGCCTCCAGCAACTCCATGGCGATACGCGCCTGAGCGCCCGGAATATCCGGAATGCCCGCCCGAACGGCCTCGCCGATGCCCGGGTGCTGCAATCCGATGAGCGTCCGCTCGTCCTCAGGGATGCCTTCGCCGGCCCTCTCGATGGGGCGGATGAAGGGGGCGACGAGCCGCATGCCCCGCGCCATGCCCTCGCTCATGTCCCGCTCGGCGACTGCGGAGGCGAGCGGGGTCAGGAGGTGCACGGGCAGGCCGTCGCCCTCGGCGAGGGCGAGGGGCGCGAGGATCCGCCGCAGGGTGCGGGGGTGGGTGTCAAGTCGCTGGGCGTGCAGATCGATCACTTCGCCGACGCTGCCGGGCAGTTGGCTCGTATCCGCCGGGTCGAACCCCTCCGGGTGCATCAGGATCGACTGGACGGCGAGGTGCACGGTCAGGCGGCTGCCCGCGCCGTCTCCCGCATGCCGGGCGATCACCTCGGCGAGCGCGCGTCGAGCGTCGGGCTCGGTCGTGAACGGCAGCTCCGGGGCGCCGAACCGGGGATCGAGCAGCGTCTCGGCCTGCAGCACGAGCCCTTCGGGGTCGGCCCACTCGGGTGCGTCGAGGTCGATGATCTGGGCCACGCCGGGCGGCAGGCTCTCGGCGAGCTCGACGGCGAACTCGCGGGGCACGTCGGCGAGAAGGCGTAGGGAATCGACGGCGGCGAGGGGCTTCAGCGCGTCCCGCACCACGTGCGCGGGCTCACCCGCCCCCCGCACCGGACCGGCCCGATCCACATCCGGCACCACGATCGTCACCGGCCGCCCGGACAACGGGAGTTGACCGAGTTCGGGGAAGATGTCGGCGGTGCGGGTCGCGGACAACTCGTAGTGATCGGCGAGCAGCCACAGGATCTGCGCCGCCGTCAGCCCGGCAACGCTCGGCACCGCGGGTGCGGGCAAGTCCGGAGGCACGGTCGCCGGATCGAGCGCGTCCAGCTCCAGCCCCTTGCGATACTCCGGGTCGCAGAGCATCAGGAACCCCGTGAGCAGCCGCGAACATCCGGTGCCCGGACTTCCGGTCAGCATGACGACCCGAGGCGCGCCCGGCCGCTCCGTCCGCCACGCGGTGAGCGCGCGCAGCGCGGCGTTGCGCCCCCCGATGTAGGGGTGGGGCTCATGGGCCTTGGTCTGTTCTGGGGCCTGGGTCGGGCTGGTCATTGTCTCCCCGTTGTCCTGTCCGTCCGGCACCGTCACGTCATGTTGACCGTACGCCGTTCATCCTAGGGTCGTCGCACGGGGTGAATCGCACCCCGACCGCCGCTCGTCACCCAGGTGTGGCGTGCGCTTGTCACCCCCGTGTGGCGCCGCGCCGGCGATTCACGGGGTGCCTGCGCTCACCCGTGAAACTTTCGTACCCGCATCATGCCGCACCCCACTGACAATGCCCCTGGCCTCCCCTGATTCACCCAAGGGCAGATACGAGGAGTACAAGGAGCCGCTGTACGCCGCTCCCCCGGATGGTCGACGCAGGCCGGCTCGGCCGCAAGAGCGGCCCGGGTGTCTCCGCGTACTGAGCGCCCGCACCGCGCCGGGAACGGCCCGTGCCGACAGCGGGTACGGGCCGTCCCGTTGCCCGGGGCCGTCCGCCCGCCGCTCGGGGGAATACCGGCGGGCGGACACCGGGCCGGCGGGCGCCCGTCCGCCGGCGCCGGACCCCGTGGCACCACCGAGTCAACTCCCCCTCGGGCGGCGGCGGGAGCGTGTGAACCGGCCGGTCCCGGGTGCGCGGTTCACACCCCGTGCGAACGGCCGCCGCCGCCCGCCCCGGCCGTCACCGCGCGTCACTTCACACGGGGTGTGCGCCGGTGACCCGCATATACCCTCCGCACACGCTCCCGCCTTCCGCCGCAGGGCAGTTGACTGAGGACCGCACGGACCATGAAGCCCGAACGTCGAAGGAATGAGGAGCGGACTGTGACCGCCCACCCCGAACCGGACCTGAAAGTCGCCGACTTAGCGGAGCTGAGGCGCTGCCTCGATGTGCGCACCGCACGGGTCGACGGCCAACTCGCGCTGCTCGCCCAGCGCTCCGAGCAGTACGAGCGGGACGCGGACGAACTCCAGGCCCGCGTGACACGGCTGGAGAGCGCGCGCTGGCCGCTGCCCTCCCTCGCCGCGCTCACCGGGCTCGCGGCGCTGGTGGTCACGGTGTGGCAGGGCCTGGGCAGGTGACCGACCGGCCGGCGGCCCCGGACGGGAGCCGCCGGCCGGCCCGGGGTCAGCCCAGCCGGAGATGGTGCAGCATCAGCAACGCGGCCGCCATGTTGGCCGCCGGCACCTCCCCCCGGGCCACCATGTCCGGTACCAGCTTCAGGGACACCCACTCCCGCCGGTCGGACTCGAAGGCGTCCTCGGGCGGGCCCACATAGGTGGCCTCGTCCGACCAGTAGATGTGGTGCCGGGCGTCGGTGAGGCCGTTGGACGGCTCCACCGTCAGGAGGGGGGTGAGGGGGCCGGGCCGCCACCCGGTCTCCTCCTCCATCTCCCGCGCCGCCGCGGCTTCGATGTCCTCGCCGTCCTCGACGACCCCGGCCGCCAGCTCCCAGCCCCAGCTATCGGTGATGAAGCGGTGCCGCCACAACAGCAGCACCTCATTGGCCGCGTTGACCACCGTGGCCACCGCGACCGGCCGCATCCGGATCAGATAGTGATCCAGATGGCGGCCGCCGGGGAGTTCCACATCGGCGAGATTCACCCGGAACCAGGGATTCGAGTAGACCGGCGTTTCGCCGAGGTTTTTCCAACGCACGTCACTGCCACCTTCCGCCGTTGACTGGCGAGGTGACACGAGCCCGGTCGAGGGCCTGACCTGCCCTACAGCGGAACGCGCAGCACCTCGTCGATGAGATCGGCAGCCGCGTCGGTCGCGGAACTCCCGGTCTCCGCCAGATGCTCGCGCACCGCCCGCAGCCGGTCCCGCAGCCGTTGCGACTCCATACCCCGAGCCTGCTCCGTCATCTGAGCGGCATTGGCCACGGCCCGGTCCGCGTCCCCCTGGCGCAGCTCGATATGGGTGAGCATGGCCAGCCGGTGGACCCGGCCGCGGTCGTGGGCGGGGGTGTCGACGGCGGCGTCCGCCTGCTCCCGGGCGGCGCGCAGGTCGCCGAGGCTGAGCAGCGCCTCCGCCACCTGCACGTTCACCAGGCCCGGCTGGACGTAACCGGTCTCGGCCGGTTCGAGACCGGGCCGGATGCGCTCCGCCGCCGCCTCCGCCCGCCGGATGCACGCCAGGGCGCTGCGGCCGTCGCCCAGCCGGGCGTAGGACTTGGCCTGCATCGCGTAGAGGTCCGCGGCGAGCGCGGGAGTGATCTGCGGCCCCGCGGCCCGCAGCGCCGCCTCCGCGAACGCGACCGCCTGGCGGTATTCGCGGACGAACAGGGACTGGTTGACCAGCAGCGCGATGACGTACGCGCCCAGGCCCCGGTCCCCGCTCGCCTTCGCCAGCCGCAGCGCCTGGTGGAAGTAGCGCTGGGCCAGGCCCAGGGCGTCCGAGTCGTACGCGCAGATCCCGGCGACGGCGACCAGGCCGCCGGTGGCCCGGTGGAGCTGACGGCCCGTCGCGTCGGTGTAGCTGCCCCGCAGCAGCGGCGCCGCCTCGGTGTTGAGGAAGCCCACGATGCGCGCTCTGGTCGCGACGCCACCGGCCTTGCGGTACATCTGCTCGTAGTGCGTCCGGGCCGCGCGCAGCATCTCGATGTCGGCCATGCCCACCCGGGTCACGCCCTCCCGCGACACATCGCGGTCCTCGGGTGGGTTCTCCCACTCCCAGACGGGAATCACCGCCGAGGTGCCGGTCAGCGCGGGCGCGGCCAGGACGTGCGGGCGCTGCTGCTCGTCGGAGCGCCACAGGGCGGTGGCGCGTTCCACGAACCCGGAGAGCGGGGTCTCGCTGGTGCGGCGCACTCCGGGCCGGCTCAGGCCGACGTCGTCCAGCCCGACCGGGCGGCGCAGCCGGTCGCCGAGTATCTCGCAGATCAGGTCGGGCACCTGGCCGCGCGGCCGCTGCCCCTTCAACCAGCGGGCGACCGCGGTGTGTTCGTAGCGCAGGGCCAGGCCGCGGCGCTCGCCGAGCTGGTTGATGCGCGCGGCGAGACCGGCGTGCGAGATGCCGGCCTCGTCCAGGATCGCGTCGAGCAGGGTGTTGGGCTCCATGCGGGCCTCCCGGTGGGCCTGGGCCCGCGCGGGCCGGCGGCTGATGGCCTGGTCGACTTCCTGACCGGAGTGCGATCAGCGTAGTGAACCGGGCTTCACACGGGGTGTGAAGAGGGCCGCCGACAACCGCCCGGGCTACGGGCCTTCGGCCTTCCCCACGCGCTCCCCCGGCCGTCCCACCGCCACCCGGTTCGGTACCGGCCGCCCGGCGGTCCGGCCCCGCGCGGGCACCCGCGGCCGGTCGTTGCACAGCATCAGCAGTGCGACGTCGTCGGTCGGCCGCCCGCCGGAGTGCCGCAGCAGCGCGGCCCGTAAGTCCTCCACCACTGCGGCCGGGGCGGGGCCGGGGGCCGCGCCGGCCGCCTCGACGCTGCGGCGCAGCTCCCGGGTCAGCGGGAAGAACGCCCCGGCCGCGTCCCGCGCGTCGGCCGCGCCGTCGGTGTGCAGGAACAGTCCTTCGCCGGGCCGCAGTTGACCGCAGCGGACCGCGGGAAGGTCCTCGGGCAGCGGGAAGAGGCCCAGCGGCGGCATGGGCTCGGCGGCCTCGACCGGCGCGACCCTCCGGCGACCGACGCGGTACGGCCAGGGGTGCCCGCAGTTGAGCGCCGTGACCGAGCCGTCCCGGCCGACCTCCAGCAGCAGCACCGTCACGAACTCCTCCGCGACCGGGCTCACCGGCTCACCGCCGCCGGCCGCCGGATGCTCCGCCCGCGCCCGCTCGGACAGGTGCCGCCGGTGCGCCCGCTCCAGACGGCGCAACACCCCGCCCAGCTCCGGCTCGTCGTGCGCCGCCTCGCGGAAGCTGCCGAGCATCGCCGCGACCGTACCGAGCGCCTCCAGGCCGTGGCCGCGCACGTCCCCGATGACCGCCCGGACGCCGTACCGCGTCCCCACCACGTCATAGAGGTCACCGCCGACGGCGGCGCCCTCGGCGGCGGAGAGATGGCCGGCGGCCAGCGTCAGACCGTCGATCCGCGGGGGCAGCGGCCGCAGCAGCACCCGCTGGGCGGCGGCCGCGACCTCACGGGTGCGGTGGAGTTCGCGGACGAGCCGCAGCCGCCGGCCCGCCGTGAGATAGCTGGCGCCGACCACGGCGAGGATCGCGCCGCAGGTCGTCGCGCGGGTGGCGAGGCCGACCGCCGGCGCCGCCTGCCCCAGGGGCACCAGCGCGAGCACGGCGCACAGGCCGCCGAGGAGCACGCACCTGCGCCGGCCGGTGCCCGCGCAGGCGATGGCCGGTGCGGCGGCGAGGAGTTGCGGCAACTGCCCGCTGGTGGGGCGGCACAGCTCCCAGATCATCACGCCGAGCACCCAGAGGCCGGGCAGCACGAGGAGAAGGGCCCGCCGGGCACGCGCCGCGGTGGCGCCCGCCCCGCCCCTCACCCGGGTTCGGATCATGCCGGTGGTCATGCCGGTGGTCCCCCTAGCCGGTGGGCCCGTAGAAGGTGTCCGTCCATCCCGCCGCGCGGCCCGTCACCGCGGTCACGCGGGCCGCGCCTGGCTCCGTCGATTCTTGCGACGTTGCGTGATCGAGTGGCGACGAAGCGTGCCCTACCACCCGATTGAGTGATGATGTACGGATCTGCCCGGTCCCGGGCAGCGGCGACGAGAAAGGGCGTGGACCGCACCAGGTGCCGTCCACGCCCTCTTCGCCGGCCCGCCCGCCGAAGCGGCGGGGTGCCGCCCTCGGCTAGCCGCGCAACACCGCTCCGGTCCGCTCCTGCGCCGCCGCGACCGCCGCGTCACGGGCCGCCGAGGCGTCCTCCGCGGTCAGCGTGCGGTCGGCGGCGCGGAACCGCAGCGCGTACGCCAGCGACTTCTTGCCCGCGCCGATCTGCTCGCCGGTGAAGACGTCGAACAGCCGCAGCGACTCCAGCAGTTCACCGGCGCCCTCGCGCAGCGCGCTCTCGACGTCCGCCGCCGGAACGGTGGCGTCGACGATGAGCGCCACATCCTGCGTGGCGACGGGGAAGGTGGAGATCCGCGGGGCGCGCAGCGGACCGTCGGCCGCCCGCTCCACGCGGTCGAGGTCGATCTCCATCGCGCAGGTGCGCTCGGGCAGACCCAACGTCTTGATGACGCGCGGGTGCAGCTCACCGGCGTTGCCGACGAGGACCTCCTCGCCGTCGACGACGGCGAGCAGCGCCGCGCACCGGCCCGGGTGCCACGGGGCGTGCTGGTCCTGACGGACGATCAGCTCGACGCCCGCCTCCCGCGCGACCGTACGCCCGGCCTCGACGGCGTCCGCCCAGGTCGAGGGGCGTGCGCCGGCCCACCAGCCGGCCTGCTCGCGGGCTCCGGCCAGCACCACGGCGACGCGCCGCGGCTGCTGCGGCAGGGACGCGTTCAGCGCGGCGATCTCCTCGTCGGTCGGTCGGCGGTCGACGGGCAGCCGGACGGCCGGCTTCTCGTCGCCGGTCGGCCGGAAGACCAGGCCGGTCTCGAAGAGCGCCAGGTCGTGCGTGCCGCGGCCGTCGTTGCGGCGCAGCGCGCCCAGCAGACCCGGGATGAGGGTCGTGCGCAGGTCGGGCTCCTCGTCGGAGAGCGGGTTGACGAGGGTGACGACCTGGCGGCGCGGATCGTCCGGCTCGATGCCGAGCTGGTCCAGGGCCGCCGAGCCGGTGAACGGGTAGTTCAGCGCCTCGACGTAGCCCGCACCGGCCAGCGCGCGGCCGACCCGGCGGTGCAGCCGCTGACGCTCGGTCAGGCCGCGGCCGGCCGGCGGTCGCGGCAGGGTGGAGGGAAGGTTCTCGTAGCCCTCCAGCCGGATGACCTCCTCGGCGAGGTCGTTCGGGTCGGTCAGGTCCGGCCGCCAGGACGGCACGGTGACGACCAGCTCGTCCTGGCCGTAGACATCGCAGCCGACCTGCTGGAGGCGGCGGACGACGGTCTCCCGGCCGTAGTGGACGCCGGCGACCTTGTCCGGGTGGTCCGCCGGGATGGTGATCGTGCGCGGTCCCCGGGGCGAGACGACCTCGGTGACACCGGGCTCGGCGGTGCCGCCCGCGAGCAGCGTCAGGAGGTCGACGGTCCGCTGCGCCGCGGCGGACGTGGCTTCCGGGTCGACGCCGCGCTCGAAGCGCTTGGACGCCTCGGAGGACAGCTTGTGCCGGCGGGCCGTACGGGCGATGGAGAGCGCGTCGAAGTGCGCGGCCTCCACCACGATGTCGGTGGTGCCGCGCAGCGCGCCGGTCTCCGGGTCGACGACCGCGCCCGCGATCTCGGTGTTGGCGCCGCCCATGACGCCCGCGAGGCCGATGGGGCCGCGGTTGTCGGTGATGACCAGGTCCGCGGCGTCCAGCACCCGCTTGGTGCCGTCCAGGGTGGTCAGCTTCTCGCCGGGCGTGGCGCGGCGGACACCGATCGGACCGTCCACGGCGGAGCGGTCGTAGGCGTGCAGCGGCTGGCCGAGCTCCAACATGACGTAGTTGGTGACGTCGACGGCCAGCGAGACCGTGCGCATGCCGGCCTTCTGGAGCCTGCGCTGCATCCAGATCGGGGTGCGCGCCTCGGGCTCCAGGCCGGTGACCGTGCGGGCGGTGAAGCGGTCGCAGCCGATCGGGTCGGTCACCTTGACCGGGTAGCCGCCGGCGTTCGGCGGCGGCACGTCCAGCAGCGCGGGGTCGCGCAGCGGCAGGCCGTAGGCGGTGGCGGTCTCGCGGGCGACGCCGCGCATCGACAGGCAGTAGCCGCGGTCGGGCGTGACGGCGATGTCGAGCACCTCGTCGACGAGCTCCAGCAGCTCGATGGCGTCGGTGCCCGGCTCGATCTCGCGCGGCAGCACGATGATGCCGCCGCTGCCGTCGTCGCCCATGCCCAGCTCGTCGCCGGAGCAGATCATGCCGTGCGAGGTCCGGCCGTACGTCTTGCGCGCGGCGATCTTGAAGTCGCCGGGCAGGACGGCGCCCGGCAGGACCACGACGACCTTGTCGCCGACGGCGAAGTTGCGGGCGCCGCAGACGATCTCCTGGGGCTCGCCCGTGCCGTTGGCGCTGCCCACGTCGACGGTGCAGAAGCGGATGGGCTTCTTGAAGCCCTCCAGCTCCTCGATGGTCAGCACCTGGCCGACGACCAGCGGGCCCTTGAGGCCGTCGCCCACCCGCTCGACGGTCTCGACCTCCAGGCCGACCTGGATGAGCTTGGCCTGTACGTCACGGCCGGTCTCCGTCGCCGGCAGGTCGACGTACTCCCGCAGCCAAGAAAGCGGGACCCGCATCAGATCTCCATCCCGAACGGCCGGGTGAACCGGACGTCGCCCTCGAACATGTCGCGCATGTCTTCCACGTTGTGCCGGAACATCAGCATCCGGTCGATGCCGAACCCGAAAGCGAAACCGCTGTACTTCTCGGGGTCGACGCCGCAGGCGGTGAGCACCCGGGGGTTGACCATGCCGCAGCCGCCCAGCTCGATCCAGCCCTCGCTGGAGCAGGTACGGCAGGGGCGGTCGGGGTTGCCCACGGACTCGCCACGGCAGACGTAGCAGACCATGTCCATCTCGGCGGACGGCTCGGTGAACGGGAAGTAGTTCGGCCGCAGCCGGGTCTTCATGTCCGGACCGAACAGCGCCCGGACCATGTGGTCCAGGGTGCCCTTGAGGTCGGCCATGGTCAGGCCCTCGTCCACGGCGAGCAGCTCGATCTGGTGGAAGACCGGGGAGTGCGTGGCGTCCAGCTCGTCGGTGCGGTAGACGCGCCCGGGGCAGACGACGTAGACGGGCGGCTCGCGGTCGACGAGCGTGCGGGCCTGCACCGGCGAGGTGTGGGTGCGCAGCACGACACCGGATTCGTCGCCCTTGGTGCCCTCGCCCTGGATGAAGAAGGTGTCCTGCATCTGGCGGGCGGGGTGGTCGGGCACGAAGTTCAGGGCGTCGAAGTTGAACCACTCCGCCTCGACCTCGGGGCCCTCGGCGACCTCGTAGCCCATGGCGACGAAGACGTCGGCGACCCGCTCCATGAAGGTGGTCAGCGGGTGCCGGGCGCCGGCCGGGACGCGGTCGTAGGGCAGCGTGACATCCACCGCCTCCTCGACGAGCACACGCGCGTCGCGCTCGGCCTCCAGCTCCTCCTGGCGGGCCTTGAGCGCCTGGTTCACCCGGCCGCGGGCCTGACCGACGCGCTTTCCGGCGTCCGCCTTGGCGTGCGGGGGCAGGGCGCCGATCTCCCGGTTGGCGAGGGCGAGCGGCGAGCGGTCGCCGGTGTGCGCGACCTTCACCTCGCGCAGCGCCTCGAGATCGGCCGCGGCGGCGACGGCGGCCAGCGCCTCGTCGGTCACCCGCGCGATCTCTTCCGGTTTCAGGGCTTCGACCTCGACAGGGTCGTACGACTTATTGGGTGCGGACATCTCTTCCCGTGCTTCCGGTGGACTGGCTTGGCTTGGCTCGCTTCGCCTCGGCTCTTCGATCACAAACTTCGATGCCGAGCCCGCTCTGTGCCCGCGATGCTTGTGCGCCAAAGGTGCCAAAGGTCAAGTCTAAGGGGAGGGCCGCCACGGCCGTCCCGAGCCCCTGGGGCGGAGGCGCCCGCCGCTTCCTCTCAGGCCATGAAGGCCGGGGCCGCGACGGGCAGCGTAAATCGGAACTCGGCGCCGCCGGCCGGCGCCCGGCCGACCGTGATCGCCCCGCCGTGGGCCTCGACGATGCCCTTGACGATGTAGAGGCCCAGGCCGGTGCCGCCCCGCTTGCTGCCCCGCCAGAAGCGGGTGAAGACACGGCTCATCGACTCCTCCGGGATGCCGGCGCCCTCGTCGCTCACGGTGACGGTCGTCCCGGCGCTCCCCCGCTCGGGCGGGGAGGACGACGGCGCCACCTCGATGGTGACCGTTCCCTCGCCGTGGCGCACCGCATTTTCCAGCAGGTTGCCCAGCACCTGGTCGACTTTGTCCGGATCCGCCCAGAGATCGGGCAGCGGTTCGAGCACCCGGATCAGGAAGCGGTCCGGGCGCTGTCCGGCGGTGGTCTGCGCCTGGACGTGCCGGCGGACCGCGGCGATCATGTCGACGCGCTGCCGGCGCACCTCCAGGCGCCCGGAGTCGATCCGGGAGATGTCGAGCAGCTCGGCGATGAGGCGGGTGACGCGGTTGGCGTCGGCGTCCACGGTCTCCAGCATCAGGCGCTTCTGGTCGTCGGTGAAGCGCTCCCATTTCTGGAGCAAGGTGGCCGTGAAGCCCTTGACGGAGGTCAGCGGCGAGCGCAGTTCATGGGCGACGGTGGCGATCAGCTCGGCATGGCTCAGCTCCGTACGGCGCCGCGCCTCGGTGCCGCGCAGCGCGATCACCAGCCGTTGTACGGGGCCGGTGGGCCGGCCGCGGACGTAGCGGGCGGAGACCAGCACCTCGCGGCCGCCCAGCAGCAGGTTCCGCTCGGGCTGGCCGCGGCGGATGGCGAGCCCGCCGTAGGGGTCGGTGAGCTGCCACCAGCGGCGGCCCTCGATGTCCTGGAGCGGCAGGGCGTCCTCAAGGGGGTGGCCCAGCGCGTCCTGGGGGGCGATGGCGGTGATCTTGGCGGCGGCGGCGTTGAAGCAGACCACCCGGCCGCTCTCGTCGGCGACGACCAGGCCGTCGGGCAGATCGTCGGGGTCGATGCCGAGACCGGCCCCGGGGACGACCCGGGCGGCGGCGGGCGGCGGCCCGTGCCCGGCTCCGCCGGCCGGGCAGCTCTCAGTGGCGACTGTGGTGCCGGAAGTCCTCACACTCATACCCGTTACCCCCTTCCGGGCCCCGAGCACGCCACACTACTAGCTCGGGTCGTGCGCGCCACGAAGATCCGGTGGACGCCCCTCAGGCGGGTGACACCGCGCGGCATCCCCCTGCCGCGCGCTGGGCCCGGGCGGAGGCGTAGAGGCACACGGCGGCGGCCGTCGCGAGGTTGAGCGACTCCGCCTTTCCGTGGATCGGCACCCGCACCACCGCGTCCGCCAGCGCCCGGGTCTCCTCCGGCAGGCCCCACGCCTCGTTGCCGAAGACCCAGGCTGTCGGGCCGCCCATGGAGCCCGCGTCCAGCTCGGCGTCCAGATCGCGGTCGCCGGCGCCGTCGGCGGCCAGGATGCGCACACCGGCGTCCTTCAGACCGCCCACCACCCGCTCGACCGGCACGCCGACGGCGACCGGAAGGTGGAAGAGGGAGCCGACCGAGGCGCGTACGGACTTGGGGTTGTAGAGGTCGACGGAGGCGTCGGTCAGCACGACGGCGTCCGCGCCCGCCGCGTCGGCGCAGCGCAGGACCGTTCCGGCGTTGCCGGGGTCGCGGACGTTGGCGAGCACCGCGATCAGCCGCGGACGGGCCGCGAGGATCTCCTCGAACGGCGAGTCCAGGAAGCGGCAGACGCCGAGCAGGCCCTGCGGCGTGACGGTCTGGGAGATGTCGGCGACGGTCCGGTCGTCGGCGTAGTGCACCCGGACCCCGGCCGCGAGGGCGGCCTCGATGATCCCCTCGTGCCGCTCGGCGGCCTCCACGGTGGCGAACAGCTCGACGAGCGTGGCCGCGCCGTCCACCCGGTGCGCGATGGCCTCGCGTACGGCCTGCGGGCCCTCGGCGATGAACCGGCGTTCCTTGCCGCGGAAGGCGCGGCGGGCCAGCCGCCGGGCGGCGGAGACGCGCGGGGAACGCGGGGAGATCAGCTCGGGGGTGCCCATGGGCGGCGGCTCGCTTCTTTCGTTCGGTGCGGGTGGACCGGGCGCGGTGTGCGGGCGGGGAGCCCGGTGAACGGTCCGTCAAACGGCGGCGGACCCGCAGGCCGGGGCCTGCGGGTCCGCGTCACAACGTCGTCAGGCCGGTGTTCAGGCGGCCTTCGGGGCGTTGACGTCGCTCGGAAGCGCCTTCTGGGCCGCCTCGACGAGCGCGGAGAACGCGTTGGCGTCGTTCACGGCGAGGTCGGCCAGGATCTTGCGGTCCACCTCGATGCTGGCGGCCTTCAGACCCTGGATGAAGCGGTTGTACGTCATGCCGTTGGCGCGGGCAGCGGCGTTGATGCGCTGGATCCAGAGCTGACGGAAGTCGCCCTTGCGCTTCTTGCGGTCGTTGTAGTTGTAGACGAGGGAGTGGGTGACCTGCTCCTTCGCCTTGCGGTAGAGGCGCGAGCGCTGGCCGCGGTAGCCGCTGGCCTGCTCGAGGATCGCCCGGCGCTTCTTGTGGGCGTTGACTGCCCGCTTGACGCGTGCCACTTGATTTAACTCCTTGTAGCGGGGCCGCGGTGGGTACTCACGCGGCCCGGTTCGATTGGGTCCCGGTCTTCAAGTCCTGCGCCCCGAACGGTGAGCGGGGCGCCCGGACTCACTTGCCGAGAAGCTTCTTGATCTTCGCGGCGTCGCCCGGGGCCATCTCGGCGTTGCCGGTGAGGCGACGCGTCACGCGGGACGACTTGTGCTCGAGCAGGTGGCGCTTGCCGGCGCGCTCGCGCATCACCTTGCCGGAGCCAGTGATCTTGAAGCGCTTGCTGGCACCGCTGTGCGTCTTGTTCTTCGGCATGCGCCGTTCTCTCCTCGTCAGTGGCGCTCCCACCGGCACGGAACCGGCCCGCGGGAGCGTCAGATGTATCGGTTGGTGTCCGGGGCGAGTGCCCCGGCATGACTCCGGGGCACGCCCGGGAATCACGCCTCGGCGGGCTCCTCGGCGGACTCCTCCACGGACTGCTCCGCGGGAGATCCACCCTGGCGCTCCGCCTTGCGGGCGGCCTGCGCCTCACGGGCTTCGGCCATCGCCTCGGTCTTCTTCTTGTGCGGACCGAGGACCATGATCATGTTTCGGCCGTCCTGCTTCGGATTCGACTCGATGAAGCCGAGGTCCTCCACGTCGGACGCGAGCCGCTGCAGCAGCCGGAAGCCCAGCTCGGGGCGGGACTGCTCGCGACCACGGAACATGATCGTGATCTTGACCTTGTCACCCTGCTTGAGGAACCGGACGACGTGACCCTTTTTGGTGTCGTAGTCGTGCGGGTCGATCTTCGGCCGGAGCTTCATCTCCTTGATGACCGTGTGCGCCTGGTTCTTGCGCGCCTCACGGGCCTTCATGGCCGACTCGTACTTGAACTTTCCGTAGTCCATGAGCTTGCAGACCGGCGGACGTGCGGTCGCCGCCACCTCGACCAGGTCGAGGTCGTACTCCTGCGCAAGCTCCAGGGCTTTGGCAAGCGGCACAATGCCGACCTGCTCGCCACTGGGACCGACGAGTCGCACCTCAGGGACGCGAATCCGGTCGTTGATGCGGGGCTCGGCGCTGATGGATCCTCCTCGGTAGCACCACGCGACGGCCTGGCGGACTGCCGCGTAACGTCTGTTTCGGTGTGACCAACCGCGCCGGTACATGAAAAACGCCCCGGACGGGACACAGGCGGGGCTCCGTGAATGGTTCAGGAGCACCGCCGCGAATGTCTCCGCGGGGCGCAGCCAGACCGTTGACCCGCCAACCGTGAGGTCGGTCGGGTGGGAGATCGGAGCCTCCACTTGTGGGCCGGTCACATGTGTGTCCGGCCGGTCGGAACACCAGAATACACCAGTCAAGGGGGGACCCCCACTCCTGTGCGGGCCCGCGGTGCCGGTGCGGGCTCACTCGTCCAGGGGAACGCTCCCGCGCGCGGGGGCGGCGGGCGCGGGCCATAGTCTGGGCACGATCCCCTCAGCAGGAAGTGAAGCCCCAAGACATGAGTGACCAGACCCCGCAGCAGCCGGAGCAGCCCGACGCGTCGCCCGCGGCGGACCCCTCGCATCCCGACTTCGAGGCCATGACCCGCGACATCGCGGACGTGCCGGCGGTCGAGGTGATCACGACGGTCGCGGTGCACCTGATGAGCTCGGCGGCGGTCAACCTCGGCCTGGCCGAGGAGGGCGAGACGCACAAGGACCTGGACGAGGCGCGCAAGCTGATCCACGCCCTGGCGGGGCTGGTCACGGCCAGCGCCACCGAGATCGGCTCGTATCACGCGGCGCCCCTGCGGGACGGTCTGAAGTCCCTGCAGCTCGCCTTCCGCGAAGCCTCGGTGGTCCCGGACGAGCCGGGCCAGGGGCCGGGCGAGAAGTTCACCGGGCCGGTCCACGGCTAGTACGGCAGCGCCACCCGGGGACAAGGAGGGAGCCAAGCGACGGGGGGGGGGGAAAGCGGGTGTGCTGTGTAGGGGTGGTGGGGGGGGCGGAAAGGGAGGCGGGGGAG
>NZ_JBVIHH010000016.1:105391-146905 GCF_055570395.1 Streptomyces sp. NPDC031210 | reverse complement strand
CTTTCCCCCCCCCCCCCCCTCCCCCCCCCCCCCCCCCCCCCCCCCCCCCCCCCCCCCCCCCCCCCCCCCCCCCCCTTCCCCTCTCTCTCCCCCGGTCGCCGTCGGGGGCGCGGTCAGACGCGGGCGTCGGGTGAGGGCTGGTCGGGCGCGGACTCGTCGGCGATGATGCGCGGCTCCAGCGGCGGGTGGGTGACCTGGTGGACCACGGCGGCCAGCGCGCCGCCGATCAGGGGCGCGACGATGAACAGCCAGACCTGCGTGATGCCCGCGCCGCCGGCGAAGAAGGCCGGGCCGATGCTCCGGGCCGGGTTGACGGAGGTGCCGTCCAGGGGGATGCCGATGAGGTGGACGGCGGCGAGCGCCAGGCCGATCGGCAGGCCGTCGAAGCCGATGACGGCGACCTTGTGGGTGACGGCGAGGACGACGAAGACGAACAGGAAGGTCATCACCATCTCGGCGACGAACGTGCCGCCGAGGTTGAGGTGCACCGCGGAGCGGTCGCCCCAGCCGTTCGTGCCGAACGCCTCGTGGGTCTTCAGACCCGGGACCTGCTTGGCGACCAGGAAGAGCAGGGCGGCTCCGACGATGCCGCCGAGCACCTGGGCGATCCAGTATTCGACGGCCCTGCGGACGGTGATCCGGCGGGCCAGCAGCATGCCCAGCGTCACCGCGGGGTTGATGTGGCAACCGGAGATCGGCCCGAGGGCGTAGGCAAGCGCCAGCATGGTGAATCCGAAGGCCAGGGCGATGCCGAAGGTCCCGATGTATTCGCCCGCCAGCACTGCCGCGCCGACGGCGAAGAACACCAGGAGCAGGGTGCCGAGGAATTCGGATACGACCGTGCGGGTCTCCGTGGTCTCCATGGGCTCTCCTCGCGTGGATCTTGAGCTCTCCTCGAATTGTGCGGCCGGGGAGCCGAACGCGCCCGTCGGGGCGGGGAGGGGACAAGAGGAGCGCGTAGGCGCCCGGGGAACCTGGGGCCCGGGTCAGCGGCGGTAGAGCGGTTCCCCGGTGTCCGTGGTGCCGGGCGGCAGCAGCGCCAGGTCCAGGCCGCGTACCAGCCGGCCGCGCAGCACCTCGTCGGCGGCCAGGGCCCGCGCCAGGCGCTGGGCGACCTCGGTGGCGGGGGCGCCCGGGGCCAGGCCGACGGCGAGGGTGGCGTCGGTCTCCTGCGAGGGGACGAGGCGGGCGGTCCGGACGGCCGGTTCGGCGGCGAGCAGGGCCCGCAGCGCCTCGGCGACGGCCGGGTCGGCGAGCGGGTCGGCGCTGTCCCGGCCTTCGGCCAGGGCGCGCAGCGCGGCGCCGGTGAGCTGGTAGGTGACCGGCCCGGCCAGGTCGACGACGACCGTGTCGGCCTTCTCGTGCGAGGCGGCGAGCAGCGCCTGCTTCAGGGGTACGGCCACCGGGCGGGCGTCCGGGCGCCAGCGCCCCAGGGTCTCCAGGGAGGTGAAGGCGGGCAGCGCGCGGCGGCCGTCGGGGGCCTGGAGGGTGGGTACGGCCATGTCGCTGGTCTTCTCGCGGCGCAGCCCGTCCGGGCCGGTCTCGCTCTCCCCCAGGAGGGCGACGACCGGTACGAGGACGCGGGCGCCGGCCAGGGCCCGCAGGAGCGCGGGCTCGGTGGTGCGGTCGCGGTCGTACGCCGCCAGTGCCGCGGCCAGGGCCGGGTCGGCGGAGCCGTCGTCGTCGGAGAAGCCGGGGTCCGGGATGTTCTTCTGAGCCACCTCGTGAGCCTACCGGCCGGGGTTTTCCGGGCGGGGGTGGGTGCGGGCCGGCCGGTGGGTCAGTAACGGCGGGCGGGGCGGCCGCGCCAGAGGAGGACGGCGGTGGCCAGGAGGGCCAGGCCCGCGGCGCCGGCGGTCCAGGGGAGCCAGGCGACCGGGCCCGCCGCGTCGGGCTCCGCGGTGGGGCCGGGGCCGAAGTAGCGCGCGGTGTGGGCGGCGGGGGACGGCTTGCGGGGGGCGGGCTCGATGCCGTCGGCGGCCCGGAGGGCGGCGGCCGCGTCGACCAGCCCGGCGCCGAAGTCGTCGTCGCGGCCGCCGTCGGGGGTGTCCTGGGCGGTGTCGGTGAGCAGCCGCTTGATCTGGGCGGGGGCCAGGTCGGGGTGGACGGCGCGGATCAGGGCGACGGAACCGGAGACCAGGGCGGCGGCGGGGCTCGTTCCGAAGCCGCGGTAGTAGGCGCGGTCGGGGTTGGCCATGACGACCTCTTCGCCGGGCGCGCAGACGGTGGCGTACCAGTGGCGGGTGGAGAACGGGGTGCGGTCGCGCTGCTGGTTGATGGCGGTGACCGCGATGACGCCCGGGTAGGCGGCGGGGTAGGAGACGTGGTTGCCCTTCTGGCCGCCGTTGCCGGCGGAGGCGACGACGGGGATGCCCTTGCCGAGGGCGTACTGGATGGCGGCGTCCTCGCGGGGTTCGGGGTGGGCGGACTCGCTGTCGTCGCCGAGCGACATGTTGATCACGTCGGCGCCGTGGTCGGCGGCCCAGCGGATGCCGTCGGCGAGTGCGCCGCCCTTTTCCGTGCGGGCGCGCTGGCGCTGCGGGTCGTCGTCTTCGAGGATCACCCGGACGGGGAGGATGTCGGCTTCGGGCGCGATGCCGAGCAGTCCGTCCTGGCGGCCGGCGCCGTGTCCGTGGCCGGCTATGACGCTGGCCATGCCGGTGCCGTGTTCGGCCCAGTCGTCGTCACCGGGGCCGGCGCCGAAGCCGACCAGGTCCTTCTCCGGCAGCACCTGTCCCTTGAGGTCGGGGTGGCCGGCGTCGACGCCGGTGTCCAGGACGGCCACGGTGACGCCCTCGCCCTTGGTGGTGCGCCAGGCGTCCTGGGCGTGCATGGCCTGAAGGGCCCACTCCTGGGCGCGGACGGTGTCGGCCCGCGCGGGCGCGGCGGGCAGCGCGGCGAGCGCGGCACCCGCCAGCGTGAGGGCGGCGGCGCGGAGGGCGGCCCTGGTCATGGCGCCTCCTGCGGTGCCTGGGCGGGGCTGCCGGACGCCTTGCGGAAGATCGCCTCGACACGGTCGGCGACGCCCTTGGCGTCGTGGCCGAGGCCGGATTCGGCGGGTGGGGTGGTGGCGCCGGGCCGGGTGGCGGCCTCGGCGGGCTGCGGGGCGCGGACGGCGCGGCCGTCGGCGAAGCCGGAGACGGCGAAGACGATGACGGGGATGTCGGTCAGGACGCGGACGGTCCAGCTCGCCCGCTGGTCGGCGCCGAAGGCCGCGGCGTCGGTGCCCTTGGGGGCGTACGGCAGGGGCATCAGGTCCTGGCGGAGGCTCAGGCTGCGGGTGCTGAAGCGGGAGTTGAGGGCGAGCATGCCGGGCTGGTCGGCCTTGGTGGTCTGGGCGCCGACGGTGATGAAGGCGGTGCGGGTGGCGTCGGTGTAGGTGGCGCGCAGCAGGCGGGTGCAGCCGGCCGGGGCGAGTGCCTTGGTCAGCGGCGGGTCCAGGGCGCCCGAGCAGCCGCTGTCGGGGGCGACGGCGACGCGGGTCCAGTACCGGTCGGCGCCGCCGGGTCCGGCGCCCAGGCCGTGCAGCGTGCGCGGGAAGAGCGTGTCGACCGGGGTGTCGCGCCAGGCGTTGCGGCCCTTGGCAAAGATCGTTTCTGCGGCGGGGGCCACGGCGGCGTCGTCGGTGAGAACGCTGCCGGCGGCGGCACCGCCGATGAGGCCGATGCCGAGGACGAGGCAGGCCGCGACGGCGATCAGGCGCCCGCCGAAACGGCGGCCGGGCGCGTCCGCCGGTCGGCGCGGGGGCGTGTGGAGCGGGCCGCCGGGTGCGGCAACGCCCTGGTGCGGCAGGGGAGTTCGGGGCCAGTCGGGGGGCGGGGTGCCGGGGCCGGGTGGCGGCGGGGCGGCGGGTGCGGGGCGCGCGGCGGCGGCGCGCTCCGGGGCCGGCTGGGGGGTGTTCGTGCCACGGCCGGGGCCGCCGTTCCACAGTCCCTGGCTGTTGGCCAGGTGGAAGGCGGCGGTGTCGCGGAAGGCGGCGGGGCCGGTGGGGGGCGGGGGCGCGGCGGGGGCGTCGGCCGGGCCGGGGGCGCCGGGCGCCCGGTCGGGGCGGGGCGGCGGTGGCGGGGCGGCGGCGGGCTCCGTGCGGGGCCGGGGCGGGGCGGGCGGCGGCGTCGCGGGGCGCGGCGGGGCCGTGGGCGCGCCGGGGGCGGCGGGCGGCGGGACGGAGGGATCTGCGGGGACCGGCCGCAGGACCGTGGTGCGCGGATCGTCGTCCGGGGTGGCGGCCTCGGCGGGCCGCCGGGGCGGCCTCGGGGGTATGGGCGGTGTATGCCGCGCGTCGGCGTAATCGGCGTCGGTGCTCACCCGCGCTCCCCCTCGCGCCGCTCGTCCCCGTGCCCGACCGGCAATCGGGGCAGGGTGGTTCGTATCCGGACAACAGCCGCTGACCTGCTGGGCTGCGGTGTCGGGTCACTCTACGGGCTGGCGCGACCGGTCCTCCAACCCGTGTCCGCTCTGTCGCGATCTCTCCCCTACCCCGTGGTAGCGGTGTCTGGCAGGCTGCGGCCATGGCCCAGCATCCCGCCGACGCGTATGGCGACAAAGCCCTTCCCCGCGCCGTCCGCTCCCGGCGAGCCGGGGAGAACCCCCTCGACCGGGCGACCGCTCACCTCGACGCGCCGCTGGCCGTCGTCGATCTGGCCGCTTTCGACGCCAACGCCGCTGATCTGGTGCGCCGTTCGCGGGGCAAACCGATCCGGGTGGCGAGCAAGTCGGTGCGCTGCCGGGCCCTGTTGGAGCGGGTGCTGGCGCGGGACGGCTTCGCCGGGATCATGAGTTTCACGCTGGGCGAGTCGCTGTGGCTGGCGCGTTCGGGTTTCCCGGACATCCTGCTGGCGTATCCGTCGGCGGACCGGGCGGGATTCGCCGAACTGACCGCGGACGCGGGCCTGGCGGCCGCCGTGACGGTGATGGCCGACGACACCGCGCAGCTTGACCTGATCGACGCGGCCCGGCCGCCGGGCGGCGGCGCGGAGGTGCGGGTGTGCCTGGAGTTGGACACCTCCTACCGGCCGCTGGGCGGGAAGGTGCGCGTGGGGGCCCGCCGGTCGCCGCTGCGCGAGCCCGGCGCGCTGGCGGCGCTGGCGCGTGCGGTGGTGCGCCGACCGGGCTTCCGGCTGGTGGGTCTGATGGCCTACGAGGGCCATGTGGCGGGTGTGGGCGACGAGGTGGCGGGCAAGCCGGTGTTCTCGCGGGCCATCCGCGTGATGCAGGCGGCGGCGCGCAAGGAGCTGGCGCAGCGGCGCTGGGCGGCCGTCCGGGCGGTGCGGGAGGTGGCGCCGCGGCTGGAGTTCGTCAACGGCGGCGGCACGGGCAGTGTGCAGCACACGGCGGCGGAGGCGGCGGTCACGGAGATCGCGGCCGGGTCGGGGCTGTACGTCCCGCGACTGTTCGACAACTTCCGTTCGTTCCACGGGCGTCCGGCGGCGCTGTTCGCCCAGCCGGTGGTGCGCCGGCCGGGCCCGGGGGTGGTGACGGTCCTGGGCGGCGGCTATCCGGCGTCGGGCGCCCCGGGCGGTGACCGGCTGCCGGAGCCGTATCTGCCGGCGGGGCTGCGCTACGACCCGCAGGAGGGCGCCGGCGAGGTCCAGACGCCGCTGCTGGGGCCGGCCGCCGACGGGCTGCGGATCGGCGACAAGGTGTGGTTCCGGCACGCGAAGGCCGGTGAGCTGTGCGAGCGGTTCGCGCAGCTTCGGCTGATCGAGGGCGACCGGGTGGTGGAGACGGTCCCGACGTACCGCGGGGAGGGGAAGACCTTCCTGTGACGGCGGGGGCGGCGGCAGCGGGCCGCGCCGGCGACGGCGCGGCCCGTCACCGTCAGCCGTGGACGCGGTCGCTCTGGTCGGGCACGACGGTGCCGTCGGCGCGGCGCATCGGGCCGAGGCCGCCGTCGGTGTTGGTGTAGCCCTCCGTCGAGCAGGGGTAGCCGCCGGACTTGCGGGGCAGCGGCTCGATGAACATGGGGTTGACGACCCAGTGGCCGTCCGCGTTGTCGTAGGCGCGGCACATGAGTTCGGTCTTGTTGCGGTTGATGGTCAGGTGCGCGCCGGTGGCGTCCTTCACGAACGTCACATCGGTCTCGGCGTCGCCGGCGCCGAAGGTGATGCGGTGGCCGGGGTCCTGCTGGCGCCACGCCTCGGCGCCCTTGACCTTGAAGACCTCCTGGTTGATCCAGCAGCGCTTGCCGTCCATGTAGGGCAGCACCTCGCCGCGGCCGTCCTTGACGTCGCCGCAGCCGCGTACGCCGGTGGTCAGCCTGCCGCCGGCGACCAGGTTGCGGATGCCGATGGTGTGCGCCTTGTCGATGCCGGCGCCGCCCGACCACGCCTCGACGATCGGCTCGGCGGAGGCGGAGATGACGTAGACGTCGAAGCCCGCGGCCTTCAGCGTGCGGATGAGGTCCTTCTGCTGCCGGTAGTAGCGGACGTAGCCGGCCATCTTGTGGGTGCCGACGGTCTGCTCGTGGCCGATGGGCGCGGCGAGGTTCTCGGCGCGGGCCTTCCTCGCGTACGAGGTCAGGGTGGCGGGGCTGTTTCCGGCGAACAACTGGGTGATCCAGACGTATTCGGGCACGGTGCGCCGGTGGTTCCAGACCCCGGTGAAGGCCCGCTCGCCGGTGGAGGTCTCGGCGTCCTCGTAGACGTCGAGGATCTCGTCGGCGCAGGCGGTGTTCTTCGAGGTGGGCAGGGGCTTGCCGGCGGGTACGGACGTGCCGCACGCCGTGGTCAGGGCGCGGTGTGCGGCGGGCGTCATCCACTTGCTGGTGGCCTGCCAGCTCTTGGGGCGCAGCAGCTTGTCGTGGCGCAGCGCCCAGGCGAGGGTGGCATCGGAGACGTCGTTCTTGACGACGGTGTTGTCCCAGTCGAAGGCGGCGACCGGGCGGGCGTCGTCGCCGGCGTCCGGGTGGGCGCACGGTCCGTGCTCGTCGATCATCTTCTGGAGCTCGGCGCGGTTGTCGCCGTACCAGGTGAGGTTCTTGGAGAGCCGGGGGCAGTTGTGGGGGGCGGGCGTCCCGGTGGGGGCGGCCGTGGCGGGCACGGTGGCCGCGAGGGCCGAGAGGGTCGCGGCCCCGGCGAGTCCCAGGGCGAGGGCGTGCCTTTTGCGCATGTGTTCTCCGATATGAGGGGGGAATGCACCGGGACCGGCACGCGGCGTGCCGGTCCCGGTGTGATCTTCGGACCCTACCTGCGGGCCCCGCCGGAACAGGCGAGGCGGGGGTCCGCGCTCAGACGGGGGTGACGTAGGCGCCCGCGATGCCGCCGTCGACGAGGAATTCGGCGGCGTTGACGAAGGAGGAGTCGTCGCTGGCGAGGAAGGCGACGGCGGCGGCGATCTCCTCGGGCTCGGCGAACCGGCCGACGGGGACGTGCACCAGGCGGCGCGCGGCCCGCTCGGGGTCCTTGGCGAACAGTTCCTTCAGCAGCGGGGTGTTGACCGGCCCGGGGCACAGGGCGTTGACGCGGATGCCCTCGCGGGCGAACTGCACGCCCAGTTCACGGGACATCGACAGCACGCCGCCCTTGGAGGCGGTGTAGCTGATCTGGGAGGTGGCGGCGCCCATGACGGCGACGAAGGAGGCGGTGTTGATGATCGAGCCGCGGCCCTGGCGCTGCATGTAGGGCAGGGCGTGCTTGCAGCAGAGGTAGACGGAGGTGAGGTTGACCTCCTGGACGCGCCGCCAGGCGTCGAGTCCGGTGGTGAGGATGGAGTCGTCGTCGGCGGGCGAGATGCCGGCGTTGTTGAAGGCGATGTCGACCGAGCCGTAGGTGTCGAAGGCGGTGCGGTAGAGCTCCTCGACCTGCTCGGAGTCGGTCACGTCGACCTGGACGAAGGTGCCGCCGACCTCGTCGGCGGCGGCCTTGCCGGCCGTGGCGTCGATGTCGGCGCAGACCACGTTCGCGCCTTCGGAGGCCAGCCGGCGGGCGGTGGCCAGGCCGATCCCGCTGCCGGCTCCGGTGATCACTGCGGTACGGCCCACCAGGCGGCGGCAGACGGCATTCTGGTCGGTCACTTCAGTGCTCCTCGGTAGCGATGAAGACGTTCTTGGTCTCGGTGAAGGCGGACAGCGCGTCGGGGCCCAGCTCGCGGCCGAGTCCGGACTGCTTGAACCCGCCGAAGGGGGTCCAGTAGCGCACGCTGCTGTGGGAGTTGACGGAGAGGTTGCCGGCGGCGACGGCCCGCGAGACGCGGATCGCGCGGCCGACGTCGCGGGTCCACAGGGAGCCGGAGAGGCCGTAGTCGGTGGCGTTGGCGAGCCGGATGGCGTCGGCCTCGTCGTCGAAGGGGAGGGCGACGGCGACCGGGCCGAAGATCTCGTCGATGGCCGTACGGTCTTCGGGGCGGCCCTCCAGGACGGTGGCCGGGTACCAGAAGCCGCGACCCGCGGGGGTCTCGCCGCGGATGGCGGCCGGGGCGTCCTCGGGGACGTAGGACCGTACGCGCTCGCGCTGGGCGGCGGAGATCAGCGGGCCCATCCGGGTGGCCGGATCGGCCGGGTCGCCGACGACGAACGCCTTGACCGCGGGCTCCAGCAGCTCCATGAAGCGGTCGTAGACCGAGCGCTGGATGAGGATGCGGCTGCGGGCGCAGCAGTCCTGGCCGGTGTTGTCGAGGAAGGAGCCGGGGGCGGCGGCCGCGGCGGCCTCGATGTCGGCGTCGGCGAAGACGATGTTGGGGCTCTTGCCGCCGAGTTCGAGGGTGAGGCGCTTGGTCTGCTCGGCGCAGCGGGCGGCGATGTGCCGGCCGGTGGCGGTGGAGCCGGTGAAGACGACCTTGGCGACGCCGGGGTGGTCGACGAGTGCGGTGCCGGTGACCGGTCCCTCGCCGGGCAGGACCTGGAAGAGGCCCTCGGGCAGTCCGGCGTCCAGCGCGTACTGGGCGAGCCGCAGCGCGGTGAGCGGGGTGGTCTCGGCGGGCTTGAGCAGGACGGCGTTGCCGGCCGCGAGCGCGGGGGCGGCTCCCCAGGCGGCGATCGGCATGGGGAAGTTCCAGGGGGCGATGACGGCGACGACGCCGAGCGGCTCCTGGAGGGTGATGTTCAGGCCGCCGGCGACCGGGATCTGGGTGCCGGTCAGGCGCTCGACTCCGCCGGCCGCGTAGTGCAGCAGGTCGCGGACGTTGCCCGCTTCCCACTCGGCGTTGGCCAGCGGGTGGCCGGCTTCGCGCAGTTCGAGTTCGGCGAGCGGCGCGAGGTGGGCGTCGACGACGTCGGCGAAGCGGCGCAGGAGGCGGGCCCGGTCGCCGGGTGGCAGGGCGGCCCACTTCTCCTGGGCGGCGGCGGCCCGCCGGACCGCCGCGTCGACCTCGGCGGGCGAGGTGGTGGGGACGGTGGCCACCACTTCCTCGGTCGCCGGGTTGATGATGTTCAGCTCGTGCAACACGTGCTCGTCCTTACATGCGCTCGAAGGAGCGGAACCGCTCCCAGTCCGTGACGGCCGCGTCGTAGGCGTTCTGCTCGACGCGGGCCATGTGGCGGTAGTGGTCGACGACCTCGTCGCCGAACGCCGCCCGGGCGATCGGGCTGTTCTCCCAGCGTTCGGCGGCCTCGCGCAGGGTGGTGGGCACGTGGGCGGCGTCGCCGGTGTAGGCGTTGCCGGTGGTCGCCTCGGGAAGTTCCAGCTCGTGCTCTATGCCGTACAGCCCGGCCGCGACCATGGCGGCGACCGCGAGGTAGGGGTTCACGTCGCCGCCGGGCAGGCGGTTCTCCAGGCGGTGCGAGCGGCCGTGGCCGATGACCCGGAGCGCGCAGGTGCGGTTGTCCGGGCCCCAGGCGACGGCGGTGGGCGCGAAGGAGCCGGGGCGGAAGCGCTTGTAGGAGTTGATGTTGGGCGCGTAGAAGAGGGTGAAGTCGCGCATCGCGGCGACCTGGCCGGCGAGGAAGTGCCGCATGGTCCGCGACATGCCGTACGGGCCGTCGTCGTCGGCGAGGACGGGCCGGCCGTCCTCGTCCTGGAGCGAGAGGTGGATGTGGCAGGAGTTGCCCTCGCGCTCGTCGTACTTGGCCATGAAGGTGAGCGCCATGCCCTCCTGGGCGGCGATCTCCTTGGCGCCGGTCTTGTAGATGCTGTGCTGGTCGCAGGTGGTGAGCGCCTCGTCGTAGACGAACACGATCTCGTGCTGGCCGAGGTTGCACTCGCCCTTGGCGGACTCCACCGTCATGCCGGCGGCGCCCATCTCGTTGCGGATGCGGCGCAGCAGCGGCTCGACGCGGCCGGTGCCCAGGACGGAGTAGTCGGCGTTGTACTGGTTGGCGGGGTGCATACCGCGGTAGCCGCGCGCCCAGGCGTCCTCGTAGGTGTCCTTGAAGACCATGAACTCCAGCTCGGTGCCGGCGTAGGCCCGCCAGCCGCGTTCGGCGAGCCGGTCGAGCTGGCGGCGCAGGATCTGGCGCGGGGAGGCGGCGACCGGTGAGCGGTCGTGCCAGGCCAGGTCCGCGGTGATCATCGCGGTGCCGGGGTTCCAGGGGGTGCGGCGCAGGGTGGCGGTGTCGCCGTGCATGGCGAAGTCGCCGTAGCCGCGTTCCCAGGAGGACATCTCGTAGCCCTCGACGGTGTTGAGGTCGACGTCGACGGCCAGGAGGTAGTTGCAGCCCTCGGTGCCGTGGTCGAGGACGGTGTCGAGGAAGTAGCGGGCGGCGAACCGCTTGCCCTGGAGCCTGCCTTGCATATCGGTGAAGGCGAGGACGACAGTGTCGATCTCCCCGGCGTCGACGAGGACTCTGAGTTCCTCGACGGAGAGCGGGGGCGTGCGGTCTGCCACGGTGTTGCCTCCTGTCACTGCGTCCGGAAGTCCGGTCAGCGCATCCGGAGGTCATAAGGTAGGCACACGAACCATTGCTTGGGAAGGGGTTCCGATGGACGGTGCGGCGGACCGGCTGGCGCCAGTGCTGCGACCGGTGCGGGCGGGCAACGGTTTCGAGGAGGCTTTGGAGCAGATACTCCAGATCGTCCGGTTGGGCCTGGTGCCGCAGGGCGAACGGCTGCCGGCGGAGCGGGAGTTGGCCGAACGGCTCCAGATCAGCCGGGTGACGCTGCGCGAGGTGCTGAAGGTCCTCCAGGACGAGGGTCTGGTGGAGAGCCGACGCGGACGCTACGGCGGCACGTTCGTGCGGGTGCGCAACGAGAAGCCGGGCGAGGCCGAGCTGCGGCGCCGGATCGAGAAGATCGACGTCGAGGACACCCTGCGCTTCCGGGAGGTGCTGGAGGTGGGGGCGGCCGGGCTGTGCGCGGCGCACGGGCTGTCCGGCGCGCAGGCGCAGCGGCTGCGCGAGGCGCTGGCGGCGACCCACGAGGCGCCGCTCGCGGACTACCGCAGGCGCGACACGCTGCTGCATCTGACGCTCGCGGAGCTGTCGGGGTCGCCGTCGCTGGCGGCGCAGTACGCCGCGGTGCGGGCGGGCGTGAACGATCTGCTGGACTGCATTCCGCTCCTGGTGCGCAATCTGGAGCACTCCCAGAGCCAGCACAGCGCGCTGGTGGAGGCGGTGCTGGAGGGCGACGCGGACGGGGCGCGCGAGGTGATGCGCGAGCACTGCTGCGGGACCGCCGCCCTGCTGCGCGGTTTCCTGGCCACTCCGCCGGCGTAACGAGTCTTTTACGCACGGGTCTTGCGCCCAGGCTCCCGGACAGCAAAGGTATGCGGCTAAACCTTTACTCCGGATTCCCTCGGCGAGGCAGGAGCGGCTCATGGCCGACAGCACCGATTCGCAGACCGCACCGACCGCCCCCTCCCCGGGCGGCGCCCCGTCGCCCGAGGACGGCTACCTGGAGCGGCGGACCCTGCGCCGTGGCAGCGCGGGCCCGCTGCTGCTCACCGGCCTGGGCGTCGCCTATGTCGTCTCCGGCGACTTCTCCGGCTGGAACAACGGCCTGGCGCAGGGCGGCTTCGGCGGCCTGGCCATCGCCGCCGTCCTGATGGGCCTGATGTACACGTGTCTGGTCTTCGCGCTGGCGGAGCTGGCCTCGATCCTGCCCACCGCGGGCGGCGGCTACGGCTTCGCCCGGCGCGCGCTGGGCACCTGGGGCGGCTTCCTGACCGGCACCGCCATCCTCATCGAATACGTCCTCGCGCCCGCCGCGATCTCCATCTTCATCGGCGACTACGTCGAGTCGCTGGGCCTGTTCGGCCTGCACTCGAGCTGGCCGGTCTACCTCGCCTGCTTCGTGCTCTTCATAGGGATCCACCTGTGGGGCGTGGGCGAGGCCCTGCGCTTCAGCCTGATCGTCACCGCCATCGCGGTGGCCGCCCTCCTCGTCTTCGCCCTCGCCGCGCTCACCGACTTCCACGTCGACTCCCTCAACGACATCCCGGTCGAGGCCGGCGCGTTCGGAGCCAACTCCTGGCTGCCGTTCGGCATCCTGGGCATCTGGGCGGCCTTCCCGTTCGGCATGTGGTTCTTCCTCGGCATCGAGGGCGTGCCGCTGGCCGCGGAGGAGACCAAGGACCCGGCCCGTTCCCTGCCCCGGGCGATGGGCGCCGCGATGGGCATCCTGCTGCTGCTCGCGCTGATCACCTTCGTCGCCGCGACCGGGGCCCGCGGCTCCGCCGCGATCCAGTCGGCGGGCGATCCGCTGGTCCAGGCGCTCCAGCCGGACGGCAAGCCGACCACGGTCAGCCGTATCGTCAACTACGCCGGTCTCGCGGGCCTGGTCGCGTCCTTCTTCTCGCTCATCTTCGCCGGGTCCCGGCAGCTCTTCGCCCTCTCCCGGGCCGGCTACCTCCCGCGTTTCCTGTCCCTCACCAGCCGCCGCAAGGCCCCCTACCTCGGCCTGCTGGTCCCCGGAGCGCTGGGCTTCGCGCTGGCGGCGGCCACCGGCGACGGCGCCCGGATGCTGAACGTCGCGGTCTTCGGTGCCACCATCTCCTACGCGCTGATGTCCCTGTCGCACATCGTGCTGCGCCGCCGCGAGCCCGCCCTGCACCGCCCCTACCGCACCCCGGGCGGCATGGTCACCTCGTCCGTCGCGTTCGTCCTGGCCTGCTCCGCGCTGGTGGCGACCTTCCTCGTCGACAAGGAGGCCGCCTTCATCGCGCTCGGCGTCTACGTCGTGGCGCTCGCCTACTTCGCCTTCTACTCCCGGCACCGCCTGGTGGCCTCGGCGCCGGAGGAGGAGTTCGCGGCGCTGGCGGCGGCCGAAGCGGAACTCGAACGCGACTGAACCCCACCCACCCCGACAACCCCAGGAGGACGACCCGATGTCCCAGCCCCTCATCGGCATCAGCACCTATCAGGAAGAGGCCCGGTGGGGGGTCTGGACGCTGCCCGCCGCGCTGGTGCCCGCCGGATATCCCCGGCTGGTGCGGCGCTCGGGCGGCCTGCCGGCGCTGCTGCCGCCGGGCGAGCCGGCCACCGCCGCCGCGGTGGTCGCCCGGCTGGACGGGCTGGTGATCGCCGGCGGCGCGGATGTCGAGCCCGTACGGTACGGGGCCGAGCCGCATCCCCGGACCGGCCCGCCCGCCCGGGACCGGGACGCCTGGGAACTCGCCCTGATCGAGGCGGCGCTGGCGGCCCGCGTACCGCTGCTGGGCATCTGCCGGGGCCTTCAGTTGCTGAACGTGGCGCTCGGCGGCACCCTCGTCCAGCACCTCGACGGGCACGCGGGCCCGCCCGGCGTCTTCGCCCACCACGAGATCAAGCCGGTCGCCGGGACCCTGCTGGAGCGCACGCTGCCCGAGCCGGTCTCCGTCCCGACGTATCACCATCAGGCGGTGGACCGGCTCGCCGACGGACTGGTGGCCTCCGCCCACGCGGCGGACGGCACCATCGAGGCCCTGGAACTACCGGCCGCCGACGGCTTCGCCCTGGCCGTGCAGTGGCATCCGGAGGCCGGGGACGACCCGCGCGTCATGGACGCGCTGGTGGCGGCGGCCCGGGCGGGCGTCCCCGGATGAGTGCCCGCCCGCCTCAGACTTCGCGGGCACCGCAGTAGTACGGGATCCAGCCGCGGATGCCGCTGTAGGAGATCTTCATCCAGACCTTGCTCCGGTGCCCGCAGAGGTTGTACGAACCCCCCGTCTCGGTCGAGCCGACCTTGCAGGCCCGCTTGCCCTTGGGGAAGAGCCCGAGGGCGGTGCCGCCCACCTCCTTGGTCTTGCGAATCCGCACGCTCTCCCGCGCCTCCGCGTAGACGCAGTCGGCCGCCGCGGGCGCGGCGGCCACGGCGGTGGTGTGCGCGGCGGCGGGTGTGGCGGCCGTGGCGGTCCCGCCGGTCATCGCGGTGCCGATCAAGGCCGCCGAGGCCACGGCGGTGCCGAAGTGCTTGAGCCTCATACGTTTCCCCCTGTTGGTCGATGCGGACCCGGCTGTACGGATCCCTGTGGTCCCCTCGCCTCCGCGAAGGATTCGTACACACTAGCGAGGTGGGCGGGGGCGGGCAAAAGCCATTCGGCCGTCGCGAACTCCCTGACGAGGAAGCAACCATGACGGGGTGACAGCAGCCCGCCCGGTCGAGGAGAAGCCGTTGACGCGCCACCGGACGCCCAAGCGCCTGATGGAGATCGCCACCGGCGTGTGGGCCGCCAAAGCGCTCGCCGAGGCGACCCGGATGGATCTCTTCTCGCAGCTCTCGGCCACGCCCGGCGCCACCGCCACCGAGGTCGCCGCCCGCAACGGCCTCGCCGAACGGCCCGCCGAGCAGTTGCTGACGGCCTGCGCGGCGCTCGGCCTGCTGCGGCGCGCGGACGCCGGGTACGCCACCACCCCGGAAGCGGAGGAGTTCTTGGTGCGCGGCCGGCCCGATTACTTCGGTGACGCCATCATGTCCCTCGACCGCCGCTACGCCGGCTGGATGCGGCTGGAGGAGGCGCTGCGCACCGACTCCCCCACCAATTTCGACGCCGGGGCGACGGAGTCGATGTTCGATCCGCAGGACACCGCGCTCAAGGCGACCTTCTGGAAGAGCATGTACGCGCTGTCCGCCACCAGCGCCCGGGCGCTGGCCTCGGCCCACGACTTCTCCCCGGTGCGCCGGCTGCTGGACGTGGGCGGCGGCGGGGCCGCGTACGACATCGAACTGTGCCGCGCCTACGACACCCTCCGCTGCACCGTCTTCGACCTGCCGTTCGTCTGCGAGCTGACCCGCGAGCGAGTGGCCGGCGCCGGCCTCGCGGACCGTATCGCCTGCGTGCCGGGGGACTTCCTGCGCGACGCCCGACTGCCCGGCGGGCACGACGCCGTGCTGCTCTCCCAGGTCCTGCACGACTGGGACGAGGAGACCAACCGGCTGATCCTCGCCAAGTGCTTCGCCGCGCTGCCCTCCGGCGGCCGCCTCCTGATCAGCGAACTGCTGGTCGCCGACAGCAAGGACGGGCCGCTGCTGCCCGCGCTGATGAGCCTGAACATGCTGGTGAGCACGTGGGGGCGCAACTACACCGCGGCGGAGTACGGGGCCTGGCTGACGGACACCGGGTTCGCGGACGTGCGGACGGTGCGCTTCGAGGGGCCGGGCGCGGACGGCGCGGTGGTCGCGGTCAAGCCGTGACGGCACCGGCTCAGCCGCGGAAGTCGTCCGCCACGCCGACGAGCAGGACCCGCGTGCCGGGGGCCAGGGACCGCCAGCGGTGGGTGACCCCGCCGGAGCAGTAGAGGGTGTCGCCCGGCCCGAGTTCGTGCCGGTCACCGTCCGTCTCCGCCTCCACCGCGCCCTCGATGACGTACAGCAACTCGTCGTGCGGGTGACGGAATTCGCGCTGCCAGTCGTGCCGGCCGGTGAACTCCAGGGCGTGCAGTTGCTGCCGGCCGCGGACCAGCGGGCGCACCCGGCCCTCGTCGCCGTCCTCGGGGACGGCCGCCGAGCCGGCGCGGACCACGTCGACGGTGCGGGGCGGGTCGGCGCTGGCCAGCAGGCGGACCGCGGTGGTGTCCAGGGCGTCGGCGATCCGCTGGAGCGAACGCATGCTGGGGCGGGCCCGGTCGTTCTCGACCTGGCTGAGGAAGGGCGCCGACAGGCCGGTGCGCCGGGCGAGTTGGGCCAGGGTCATCTCCAGGGCGCGCCGGCGCCTGCGCACGCCCCCGCCGACCCGCGGGGACGCGCCCCCTCCGCTGTCCGGGACGGCCGCCGGTCCGCTCATCTGCCCGCTCCTTATCGCCACGTTCACAGTGCGGCAACATGGCGTCCCTAACGTCTACGCTGTTTGATCCCATCAAACAAAGTTTGACAAGGGGAATCCACCATGACCGCAGTCGATCAAAACACACGCCGGCGCCGCGGCACCGGCCTGATCGCGCTCGACGAACGGGCCGCGTACGACGGTTACACCCTCTACGCGCCCCTGACCGGCGGCGGCGAGGTGCTGCTCATCGACCTGCGCGGCACCGTCGCACACCGTTGGAAGCTGCCGCACCGCCCGGGGCGCCACGCCCGCATCCTGCCGGGCGGCAACCTCGCCTACAACGCCACCCTCCCCGGCCAGGACGCGCTGTTCCCGATGTGGCACAAGTACCGCGGCGGCCTGATGCGGGAGATCGCCCCGGACGGCGCGGTTCTGCGCGAGTTCACCGATCCGCTCCAGCACCACGACGCCCATCACCACGGCGACGGCCGCATCCTCTACACCGCCGTGGAGCCGTTGACCGGCGCGCGGGCGGCGGCGGTACGCGGCGGCGTCCCCGGCTCCGCGCCGGACGGCACGGTGTACGCCGACACGATCCGGGAGGTCGACGGGGCCGGCCGCCTCCTGTGGTCCTGGCGCGCGAGCGACCACCTCGACCCCGCCGCCTACGCCCTGCACCCCGCCTACTCGCGCGAACACTGGCCGCTGATCAACTCCGTGTTCCCCCTCGCCGACGGCAATGTCCTCGCCAGTCTGCGCAGCGTCTCGGCCGTGGTCGTCATCAGCCGGGAGACCGGCGAGATCCTCTGGCGTACGGAACCCGGCCTGGTCGCCCAGCAGCACCACGCCACCGAACTGCCGGGCGGCAACATCCTGATCTTCGACAACGGCGTCTTCCGGTCCGGGTGCGACGTGCCGTTCTCCCGCGTCATCGAGGTCGAACGACCGTCGGGAAAGGTGGTGTGGGAGTACCACGACCCGGCGCGCGAGGCGTTCTTCGCGCCGTTCATGGGCAGTGCGCAGCGGCTGCCCAACGGCAACACCCTGATCACCGACTCCCCCACCGGGCGGCTCTTCGAAGTGACCGCCGAGGGGCGGCTGTGCTGGGAGTACGTCGTCCCGCGGTTCGGCGCCTACCGCGAGCCGGAGGTCGGCGAGCTCTTCCCGTCCCTGAACAACGCCGTCTTCCGCGCCTACCGCTACGACGCCGGGCAACTGCCCTGGCTGAACCGGCAGGTGTGAGCCATGACCGCGCCCGGCCCCGCGCCGGCCGTCGCCCCCGTCGACGAACGGCTCCCGCCCGCCCGGCTGGTGCCGCTCGCCGCGCAGCACGTCCTGGCGATGATCGCCGCGCCGCTCTCCACGGTCTTCCTGATCGCGGCCGGCCTGCGGCTGCCGGCCGACCGGACCGCTTCCCTGCTCAGCGCCACCCTGCTGCTGTGCGGGGGCGGGGCGCTGCTGCAGTCCCTCGGCGTCCTGCGGACCGGCGCCCGGCTGCCGTTCATGATGCTGCCGGGCGGCGCCGCGGTCGCGGTCTTCCTCCAGATCGCCCGGGAGCACGGTGCGGCCACCGCCTCGGGGGCCGTCCTGATCTCGGCGGCGCTGCTGCTGGCCGTCCTGCCGCTGTACGCACGGATCGTGCGGTTCTTCCCGCCGCTGGTGATGGGCACCACCGTGCTCGTCATCGGCCTCACCATGGTGCGGGTCGCGGCCCCGATGGCGGTCGGCGGCAGCCGCCTCGCGCTGGTGACCATCGCGGCGACCGCCCTGTGCTTCCTGCTGCTGCGCGGCGCCTGGCGGCAGTTGTCGGTGCTCGCCGGCATCGCGGCCGGCACCGCCACCGCCGCGCTCACCGGCGCCTCGTTCCCCACCGTCCCCGGCGAGGCGGTGCTGGCCCTGCCCCGCCTCCTGCCCTACGGCGTCCCGCACCTCGATCTCCTGGCCGCGCTGCCCCTGATGGTCTTCACGCTGGCCTCGCTGGCCGAAGCGACCGGTCAGACCGTTTTGAACAGCGAGGCGGTGGGCCGTACCCCTGACCCGGCCCGCGACGTGCCGCGCACCGCACGCGCGGACGCCGTCGTCTCGCTCGGCGCCGGACTCCTGGGCGGTTCGGTGATGGTGACCAGCGCGGAGAACATCGGCATCGTCCAACTCACCGGCGTCCGCAGCCGCTTCGTGACCGCGTGCGCCGGCGGGCTGCTCGTCCTGTGCGGCCTGTTCGCCCCCCTCACCCGGCTGCTGGCCGCCCTGCCCACCCCGGTGGTCGGTGGCGCGTCCCTGGTCATCTACGCGGTGATCGCCGCCCTGGGCCTGGACATGCTCCGCCGCACCGACCTCGCGGACCGATCGGCCGCCACCGTCGTCGCCCTGACCCTCCTGGCGGGCCTCCTGCCCCTGCTGGCACCCCAGTTGTACGAGCCGCTGCCCGACTGGGCGCGGCCCCTGCTCGGCAGCGGCGTCCCGGCCGCCGCGCTGACCGCGGTCGTGCTGTCGGCGCTCCTGCGGCGGCTGGGGCCGCGGGCGGCGGCGCCGGAGAGCGGCTGAGGGCGGCCCAGGGCGGGGGCGGTGGAGAGCCGCTGAGGCCGGGCGGGCGGTCCGGGCGGCCGATGCCGTTCCCCGTGGACGGTCTGTGGGAAGTGACGGCTTTCCCGTCCCCACCGGCTCAGGCTGCGCCTCCCACCGGCTCAGGCCCCGCCCGTCACCGCTCAGGCCCCCCGCGTCAGCCCCAGCAGGTCGCGGGCCGGGCCCGCCGGGCGCCGGCCGGCGGGCCAGACGGCGCGCAGGTCCCGCCCCAGCCGCAGGTCCCCCACCGGGATCTCGACCAGGCGGCGGGCGCTCAGTTCCTCGCCGACGGCGAGTTCGCTGAGGACCGAGGGGGCCGCCTCGCTGACCGCGGCGGATTTCACGGCGGTGGTGGAGGACAGTTCGAGCAGCGGTGCCGCGAGGCCGCCGTGCCGGGCGAGCGCCGCGTCCAGGACCTGGCGGGTGCCGGAGCCGCGTTCGCGCAGGATCAGCGGGGTCGCGGCCAGTTCGGCGGCGGTCAGTTCCGTACGGCGCCGCGCCCACGGGTGGGAGGGTGCGGCGACGACGAGGAGGCGGTCGTGGCCGATGACCGTGCCGTCCAGCCCCGCCGGCACCTCCAGCCCCTCCACGAAACCGAGATCCGCCTCCCCGGACAGGAGGCGTTCGGCGACCGCGCTGGAATTGCCGGCCAGGAGCGAGACGGCGGTCCCCGGTCGCTGGGCGCGCAGCGCGATCAGCCATCCGGGCAGCAGGTATTCGGCGATGGTCATGCTGGCCGCGACGCGCAGCCGGGAGTCGCGGCGCCCGCGCAGCGCCTGGGCTCCCGCGTCGAACGCCTCGGCCGCCTCGACCACCCGCCGGGCCCAGTCCGTGACCAGCGCGCCCGCGTCGGTGAGGCGGGAGCCGCGGGGCGAACGGTCGACCAGCGCGACGCCCAACTGCCGCTCCATCGAGCGGATCCGGCTGCTCGCGGCGGGCTGGCTGACGCCCGTCGCGCGGGCCGCCCGCCCCAGGCTGCCCAGGCGGGCGACGGCGAGCAGCAGTTCCAGCGCGCCGAGGTCGGGGACGCGGTGCGCCAGCGGCACGAACGACTCGGGCGTACGGCCCTCGGATGCGCCGCTCCCGCGTGCCCCCGCACCGGAGCGTTCCGACTCACCCATAAATCCCCCACCTGAGGTCCCCCGCACACGACCTGCCCATAACCCCAGCTTATGCCCTCATAGACGCGACGTCCCTGGCGGGCCGGGGCCCGGACCGCGACGCTCGACCCCATGGCAACCCTCGCGCAAGCACCTTCCCGTCCCGTGACCGCCGTTATGACCGGCGCCGGGCCCGGCGCCGGACCGGGCGCCGACGACCGGACGCGCTCCGTCCGCCATCTCGGACCGAACTGGTACGCCCCCGTCATGGGCACCGCCATCGTCGCCAACGCCGGGGCGGCCCTGCCGTTCGCCGGCCCCGGCCCGCGCGCCGCCTGGGTGGGCGTCTGGGCGCTGTCGGCCCTGATGCTGGTGGCGGTGCTCGCCGCCCGCACCGCGCACTGGGCCCGCCACCGCGACCAGGCCCGCCGTCATCTCCTCGACCCCGCGGTCGCGCCGTTCTACGGCTGTCCGCCGATGGCGCTGCTCGCGGTCGGCGGCGGCACCCTCGCCGTCGGCCGGGACCTCATCGGCGAACGGGCCGCCGTCGCCGCCGGCGGCGTGCTGTGGCTCCTGGGCACCGCCACCGCCCTGGCCGCCGCCGCGGTCATCCCGTATCTGATGGTGACCCGGCACCGCGTCGAGGCTGGCGGCGCGTCCCCGGTGTGGCTGCTGCCGCTGGTCGCGCCCATGGTCGCGGCGGCGCTGGGCCCGGCGCTGGTGCCGCGTCTGCCGCCCGGTCAGTGGGCGTCGGCGATGCTGCTGGCCTGCTACGCGCTGTTCGGGATGTCCCTGCTCGCCACGCTGCTCGTGCTGCCGGCGGTGATGGCCCGCCTCCTCCACCACGGCCCGCTGCCGCTGCCGCTGACCCCGGCCCTCTTCCTCGTGCTCGGCCCGCTGGGCCAGTCCACCACCGCCGTGGCGCACCTCGCCGACGCGGCCCCCGGCACGGTCGGCGCCTCGTCCGCGCACGCCATGGGGGCGTTCGCGGTGCTCTACGGCGTCCCGGTGACGGGCTTCGCCCTGCTGTGGCTGGCGCTCGCCACGGCGATGGTGGTACGCGCCGTCCGCCTCGGCCTGCCCTTCACCATGACGTGGTGGGCCTTCACCTTCCCCGTCGGCACCTGCGTCACCGGCAGCGCGGCCCTGGCCCGCCACACCGGCCTCACCGCGTTCTCCTGGCTCGCGGCCGGCCTGTTCGCGGCCTTGCTGACGGCGGTCGCGGTGACCGGTACGCGTACCGTCCTGGGGCTCGTCCACGGCCGACTCCTGGCACCGCCGCGCCCGGCGGCGGGCTGAGGCGGGGCCTTCGGATCCTTACGCCGGGATCCCGTTGGCGCCGTCGGGTCGTGGTCCCCTCGCCCCCAACGGCCTACGCCCCGGCCGCCGCCAGCGCCTCGGCCAGGACCGTGGGGGCCTCGGTCAGCGACGGGCCGTACCAGGTCAGGTGGCGGCCGCTGACCAGCGCCGACGGGAGGCCGGGGAACGCTTCGGGGCCGTCCTCGGCGGTGAAGCGGTAGGGCTCGTCGGGCAGGACGACGAGGTCGGCGGCGCAGGCGTTGAGTTCACCGACCGGGATACGGGGATAGCGGTCCGCGTGCCCACCGTAGACGTTGCGGACGCCGAGGCGGGCGAGGAGGTCGCCGGCGAAGGTGTCGCGGCCCAGGACCATCCAGGGCCGGCGCCAGACCGGGACCACCGCGGGGCGTTCCGGGCGGCGGGGCGGCAGGTCGCGCCAGGCCGCTTCGGCGGCGTCCAGCCAGTCGGGCCGGGGCAGCCCGCAGCCGCGTACGAGCACCCGCTCCAGCTCGGTCCACGCCTGGTCCAGCGTCCGGATCTCGGTGACCATGACCTCCAGCCCCGCCGCGCGCAGGGCGGCGAGGTCCTGCGGGCGGTTCTCCTCCTCGTTGGCGATCACCAGATCGGGCGCGAGGGCCGCGATCCGGGCGGTGTCGGGGTTCTTGGTGCCGCCGACGCGGGTGACGGCGAGCTGGGCGGGGTGGCTGCACCAGTCGGTGGCGCCGGCCAGCGCCTCGGGCGCGCAGGCGGCCACCGCCTCGGTGAGGGAGGGCACCAGCGACACCACACGCCGGGGACGACTGCGAGGGGTCATGCGCCCACCGTACGCCGCCGGCGCCCCGCAGAGCGCGGTCCCCGCACACCCGCGCGGCGACTCAATCCCCCGCCGCGGAGCGGGCGTTGGCCCTGCGCCGGAGCAGATAGGCGGCGCCGCCGGCCAGCGCCAGCAGGGCCAGCCCACCGGCGGCCTGGCTCGCGTTCACCCCGTCGATCCGGCCGTCGCGCACCGTGACGGTCTCGGTGAAGGTCTCGCCGTCCGGCTCGCACGCGATGGTGACCGGGTAGCGGCCAGGAGCCGCTCCCGGCGTGACCACCGCCTCGGCGGCCATGCCGCGCTCGTCCGGCCGCAGGACCACCGAGCCGAAGAGCACCGAGTCCGCCCGGGCGCCCCCGGTCGCCTCGCACCGCCTGCCGTCGCTGATGCTCACGCGCTGACCGGCCGCCATCGGATCGGGATCGACCTGCGCCTCGGCAACGGGCGCCGCCAGGGCCAGGATCGCCGTACTGAGCAGGGCGGCGGCGGATACGCGCGCAGGGTTCACGGTCGCCTCCCGCGCCGGCCACGGCCGGGGCGGCCGCGCGGATGAACCGGCACATTCGGCAGCCAACCACCGGGCGGGCGGTGGCGCGAGGCGGGCGCGGCCGGTCGGCGGACGGGCGTACGCCACCCGGGGAACGCCGAGCCCATACGGCATCATGCGAGGTGTGACTCGACGCCTGATGCTCCTCGACACCGCTTCTCTCTACTTCCGCGCCTACTTCGGGGTACCGGATTCGGTCAAGGCCCCGGACGGCACCCCGGTGAACGCGGTGCGCGGTCTGCTGGACTTCATCGCCCGGCTCGTCCAGGACCACCACCCCGACGAGCTGGTGGCCTGTATGGACTTCGACTGGCGCCCCCAGTGGCGGGTCGAGCTGATCCCTTCCTACAAGGCGCACCGGGTCGCCGAGGAGGCCCCCGCCGGCTCCGCCGAGCCCGATGAGGAAGAGATCCCCGACACCCTCTCCCCGCAGGTCCCGATCATCGAGGACGTCCTGGACGCGCTCGGCATCACCCGTATCGGCGCGGCGGGTTACGAGGCGGACGACGTCATCGGCACCCTCGCGGGCCGGGCCACGGGCCCGGTGGACATCGTCACCGGCGACCGCGACCTGTTCCAGTTGGTCGACGACCGGCGCGGCATCCGCATCCTGTACCCGCTCAAGGGCGTCGGCTCCCTCCAGGTCACCGACGAGGCGCTGCTGCGGGAGAAGTACGGCGTGGACGGGCCCGGTTACGCCGATCTGGCGCTGCTGCGCGGCGACCCCAGCGACGGCCTTCCGGGTGTCGTGGGCATCGGCGAGAAGACCGCCGCCAAGCTGCTGGAGGCGTACGGGGATCTGGCCGGCATCATCGCGGCCGCCGACGACCCGGCGTCGAAGCTGACCCCGGCCCAGCGCAGGCGGCTGACCGCGGCGCGCCCGTATCTCGCGGTCGCCCCGAAGGTCGTCAAGGTGGCCACCGATGTGCCGGTGCCGGCCGTGGACGCCACCCTGCCCACCGCACCGGCCGATCCGGAGCGGCTGGCGGCGCTGGCCGCGCGGTGGGGCTTGGGCGGAGCTTTGCAGCGGTTGCTCACGACGCTGCGGGCATGAGCTGTTAAGTTAGGTTAGGTAAGCCTAACAACGACCGCTTTCAGGGGAGACCGCCGTGGCAGCAGAACGTCCGGCCCGCCGCACACCCACACTCCACCGCGCCCAGGTGGTGCGTACCGAGCGCCTCACCCCGCACATGGTCCGGGTGGTGCTCGGCGGAGACGGCCTGGCCGGTTTCAGCGCGGGCGAGTTCTCCGATCACTACATCAAGCTGGTCTTCCCGCTGCCCGGCGTCGAGTACCCCCAGCCGTTCGACATCACGCGCATCCGGGCCGAGTTCCCCCGCGACCAGTGGCCCAAAACGCGTACGTACACGGTGCGTTCATGGGACGCGGAGGCCCGCGAGCTGGCCGTCGACTTCGTGGTGCACGGCGACGCGGGGCTGGCCGGGCCCTGGGCGGCCACGGTCAAGCCGGGCGAGGAGATCTCCTTCCTCGGTCCCGGCGGTGCCTACCTCCCCGACGCCGGCGCCGACTGGCATCTGCTCGCGGGCGACGAGAGCGCCCTGCCGGCCATCGCGGCGTCGCTGGCCCGGCTGCCCGAGGGCGCCACGGCACACGCCTTCATCGAGGTGGCGGGCCCCGAGGAGAGCCAGGAGCTGCCGGCGCCGCCCGGCACGCAACTGACCTGGCTCTACCGCGGCGACGCCCCCGTCGGCCGTCACCTGGTCACCGCCGTACGGGACTTGGACTTCCCGGCCGGCCGGGTGCAAGCGTTCGTGCACGGCGAGGCGGGCTTCGTGAAGGAGCTGCGCCGCCTGCTGCGCGTCGAGCGGGAGCTGCCCCGCGAGGCTCTGTCGATCTCCGGCTACTGGCGCGCCGGCCATGACGAGGACGGCTGGCAGGCGTCGAAGAAGGACTGGAACCAGCAGGTCGAGGCCGAGCAGGAGCCGGCGGCCGCGGCCGCTTCCTGACCCCCCGGGCCGCCCCCGGCACCTCCCGGGGCGCGGCCCCCTCCCCTCCCCCTTACGGCGGCCCGTCCCGCTCCCCCTTACGGCACGTCCTGCGCGCCCTCGCCATACCGGCGCGCCGACTCCTCCACGTGCGCCAGCCGCCGCATCGCCATGAGCACCGTGTCCCCGAGCACCGTGCCGACCACCACGCTCTCGACCAGCCGGTCGACCTCCGCATGGCGTCCGACGAACGCCAGGTCGGCGGCGGCGATCCGCTCGCACGCCACGGCGTAGTCCTCCAGCACCTCCTCGTACGCGCCGTGCCCGATGCCCCGGAAGGTGGCCAGCGCGATCGCCAGCGTCTCGGCGGCCGGATGCTCCGGCCCGACCCGCCAGCCCCTGGAACGGATCAGCTCCGCGACCGTGCGCCGGGCCTCCTCCAGGTCCGCCGGCTCACCCGTGGCCGGCGGGGTGATGGCCTGCTGGGCCGCGCCGAGCACCTTGTGCACCGGCTGCTGCGGTGAGTCCACGGCGGCCAGCACCTCGCGGACCGCCGCGACCGAGAGCCCCCCGACGTCCATCAGCCCACGGATCAACCGCAGCCTGCGGACGTGCGTGTCGTCGTAGCTGGCCTGGTTCGGGCTGGTCAGCCGGCCCCCGTGGAGCAGCCCCTCCCGGACGTAGAACTTGATCGTCGGGACCGCCACGCCCGTCTCACGGCTCAGTTCGCCGATGCGCATCCACCACTCGCTTTCCGTCCCGGGCCCGCGTCCCGGCCTCGCTGCCTGCTCCGGGCGCCTTACCGATCCCGGTCTTGCCAATCCACCCGCCATCATAGATAGTCCAGCTATCAGATAGCAGTAAGCGCTACTATCTACTCTGTGCTGGGGGATCCGCATGTCCAGATACCGTTCCCTGCTCGCCTTCTCCTGGGCGATGGCCGCGCTGGCCGTCGTCTCGGCCGTGGGACTGATCGTCGACGACCGGGTCCTGGTCGGCGCGCCGATCTGGTTCAAACCGCTCAAGTTCTCGGTCTCGTTCGTCCTGTACGCCCTCACGCTCGCCTGGATGCTGTCCCGGCGCGCCACCCCGAGCCGGACCGGCCGGTGGGCCGCCCGCGTCGTCGTGGTCACCGGGCTCCTCGAAATGGCCGTCATCACCGGGCAGACATTCCGCGGCCGGCGCAGCCACTTCAACGTCGAAACCCCCCTGGACCAGCGGCTGTTCCTCATCATGGGCATCACCATCGCCGTACTGTGGACGGCCAACCTGGTCATCGCCGGGGTGTTGTTCCGCGCCCGGCTCGGCGATCCGGCCACGACCTGGGCCATCCGGCTCGGCCTCCTGATCGCGCTGACCGGTCTGCTGCTCGGCGGCCTGATGGTGGGGCCCACGCCGGAGCAGAGCGCCGAGGGAGCGCTGCACACCGCCATCGGCGCGCACAGCGTCGGCGTCCCGGACGGCGGGCCGGCCATGCCGCTCACCGGCTGGAGCAGCACCGGCGGCGATCTGCGCATCCCGCACTTCGTCGGCATGCACGCCCTCCAGGCGCTCCCGCTCTTCCTCTACGGCCTGGAAGCGCTCGCCGGACGGGTCGCCCGGCTGCGCGACGGGCGGGTACGGCTGCGCCTGGTCGTGGTCGCGGCCGGCTTCCTGACCGCCCTCCTCGCGCTGGTGACCTGGCAGGCCCTGCGCGGCCAGGCGCTGATCCGCCCCGACGCGGCGACGCTCACCGCCCTCGCCGTCGTCATCGTCGCCACGGCCGCCGGCACGTACGCGGCGCTGCGGCGGCCCGCCACCCCGGCCGGCCACCAGCCGCACGCCCCCTCGCAGACCACCGCCCAGGAGTTCCCGGCATGACCACCGACACCCTCTTCGACCTGGCCTTCTGGCTGGCGGCACCGTTCTGGGCGCTGCTCGTCCTGGCCCCCGGCCGGCGGCTGACCGACCGGATCGCCGCTTCCCCGCTCCCGATGGTGCCGGTCCTCGCCGTCTACGTGGCGCTCGCCTTGCCCGTGTTCCCGCAGCTCTGGGCCGCGGTCAGTCGGCCCGACCTGGCCGGCTTCCAGAGGCTGGTGGCCCTCGGCGGCGGGGCCGGCGCGATCTGGGCGCAGGTGATCGCCTGGGACCTGTTCCTGGGCCAGTGGATGTACCGCGAGGCCCGGAGGCTCGGCATCCACCCCCTGGTGATGGGGCCGTTGCTCGTCCTGACGATCCTGCTTTCCCCCCTCGGCGTCCTGCTCTTCCTCGGCCTCCGCGCGACCTACCGCACCCGGGCACGAAGGACCGCCACGCCCCACTGACAGCGGCGACGAGCCGAGGGACGCCGGCCGGCGGCGCGCCGCGCGCTCCCGCACGGCGACCGCGGCCCGACCGTGGCCGGCGCGGTCGCCCGCGCCGGTCCGGCGCCTCAGCCGACCGAGGAGTACGCCACGACGCCGCGCAGCACCGCGTCCATGGCCTTGCGGGCCGTGCGCGGTACGGAGCCCTCGGGCGGTGCCGCGGCCGCGATCTGGCCGAGGACATCGACCACTTGCTTGCACCAGCGGACGAAGTCACCGGCCGGCATGTCCGCCTCCTGGAGCACCTCGTCGAGGCCGGCGCCGGACGCCCAGCGGTACACGGCCCAGGCGAAGCCGAGGTCCGGCTCGCGCTGGCCGACGCCCTCGGCCTGATTGATCCGGTGGCTCTCCTCCAGCGCGTCCAGCCGCCCCCAGATCCGCACCATCTCCCCGAGCGCGTCACGCGCCTGGCCGGACGGCAGCTTGGGCGCCACCGCGTCGTCCGCCTGGCGCGCTTCGTAGACCAGCGCCGAGGCGCAGGCCGCCAGCTCCGCCGGGCCGAGGTCCTCCCAGACGCCGTCCCGCAGGCATTCGCTCGCCAGCAGGTCCAACTCCCCGTAGAGCCGGGCCAGTCGGCGGCCCTCCTCGGTGACGGTGTCGCCTTCGAGGTAGTCCAGCTCGGTCAGCAGCGCGTAGATCCGGTCGAAGGTGCGGGCGATGGTGTTCGTCCGGCCCTCGATCCGGCGCTCCAACTGACGGGTGTCCCGCAGCAGCCGGTGGTAGCGCTCGGCCCAGCGGGCGTGGTCCTCGCGCTCGTCGCAGCCGTGGCACGGATGCGCGCGGATCTCCGTACGCAGCCGCGCGATCTCACGGTCGTCGACCACCTCGGCACGCGGCTTGCGGTGGCGGGACGGCACGAGATGGCCGGCCTTGGTGCGCAGCGCGGACGCCAGGTCGCGGCGCGACTGCGGGCTGCGGGCGTTGAACGACCTGGGGATCCGCATCCGGTCCAGCGCGGCGACGGGCACCGGGAAGTCGATCGACGCCAGCCGCTTGACCTGCCGCTCCGCCGTCAGCACCAGCGGACGCGGCCCGTCCTGGGAATCGAAGCCGCGGTGACCGTTCGTCCGCCCCGGCGGCATGCCCGGGTCGAGGACCAGCGCCAGACCGGCGTACTTGCCCGTCGGCACATGGATCACGTCGCCGGGCTTGAGCTTCTCCAGCGCCGCCGCGGCCGCGACCCGGCGCTGGGCCGCGCCCTGCTTGGCGAGCTCGGTCTCCCGGTCCTTCAACTCCCGCCGCAGCCGGGAGTATTCCTCGAAGTCGCCGAGGTGGCAGGTCATCGAATCGCGGTAACCCGCCAGTCCCTCCTCGTTCTTCTGCACCTGCCGCGATATCCCGACGACCGACTTGTCGGCCTGGAACTGCGCGAAGGACATCTCCAGCAGTTCCCGCGAGCGGTGCCTGCCGAACTGCGAGACGAGGTTGACCGCCATGTTGTACGACGGTTTGAAGGAGGAGCGCAGCGGATAGGTGCGGGTGCCGGCGAGGCCGGCCAGCGCGCCGGGATTCATCCCGCGCTGCCACAGCACCACGGCGTGGCCCTCGATGTCGATGCCACGGCGCCCGGCCCGGCCGGTGAGCTGGGTGTATTCGCCGGGGGTGATGTCGGCGTGCTGCTCGCCGTTCCACTTGACGAGCTTTTCCAGCACGACCGACCGCGCCGGCATGTTGATGCCCAAGGCCAGCGTCTCGGTCGCGAAGACCGCCTTGACCAGGCCCTTGACGAACAGTTCCTCGACGACCTCCTTGAAGGTCGGCAGCATGCCGGCGTGGTGGGCCGCGATGCCCCGCTCCAGGCCCTCCAGCCACTCGAAGTAGCCCAGGACGTGGAGGTCCTCGTCCGGGATGCCGGCGGTCCGCGCCTCCACGACGCGGCGGACCTCCTCGCGGCCCTCCTGGTCGTTGAGCCGCAGGCCCGAATGCAGGCACTGCTGGACGGCCGCCTCGCACGCGGCGCGGCTGAAGATGAAGGTGATCGCGGGCAGCAGGCCCTCGTTGTCGAGCCGGTCGATCACCTCGGGGCGGCTGGGCGTCCAGATCCGGGCGCGCTGGCGCCGCTCGCGCTCGCGGTCGGCCTCGCGCATGGTGCGGCCGCGCCGCTTGTCGCCGCCGAACGTCGGCCGGCTGTTCTCCATCCGCGCGAGCCGCTCCAGGTCGGGGTTGACCTCGCGGCGGCCGCCGCCCTGGCCGTCCCGCTCCTCGAACAGGTCGTACATCCGCCGGCCCGCCAGGACGTGCTGCCACAGCGGGACCGGGCGGTGCTCGGAGACGATCACCTCGGTGTCGCCGCGGACGGTGTCGAGCCAGTCACCGAACTCCTCGGCGTTGGAGACGGTGGCCGACAGCGAGACCAGGGTCACCGACTCCGGGAGGTGGATGATCACCTCTTCCCAGACGGCGCCGCGGAAACGGTCGGAGAGGTAGTGCACCTCGTCCATGACCACATGGCCGAGCCCGCGCAGCGACTGCGAGCCGGAGTAGAGCATGTTGCGCAGCACCTCGGTGGTCATCACGACCACCGGCGCGTCGGCGTTGATGCTGTTGTCGCCCGTCAGCAGGCCGACCTTGGCGGCGCCGTAGCGCCGCACGAGGTCCTGGAACTTCTGGTTGGACAGTGCCTTGATAGGCGTGGTGTAGAAGCATTTGCGGCCCTGCTCCAGGGCCAGGTGGACGGCGAATTCGCCGACGATCGTCTTGCCGGATCCGGTGGGAGCCGCGACCAGCACGCCCTTGCCCGCCTCCAGGGCCTTGCACGCGTCGATCTGGAACGGGTCCAGCTCGAAGTCGTACATCTCCCGGAAGGGGGCGAGTGCGGTGGCCTGCTCGGCCGCCCTGAGCTTGGCGGCGGCATAGCGCTCAGCAGGGGACATGTCCTCGGTCATCGTGCTTACGAGCCTACCGGGCACCTCTGACAACGACCCGATCTTTATCGAGGCCCGCTGCCCGCCAACCCCGGTCCCGGGCCCGGACGCGGCGACGGCCCCCGGCGCGAGGAGCGCGGGGGCCGCTACAGCGACACACAGTCATATCCGGTTACCGTCAGGCACGAAGCGTGCGGCTCACGTCACGTCGTCGTACCCGCCGCGCCGCGTCGGCTCGCCGCCCGCCTCGCCGCTCGCCTGGCCGGGGAGCATCCGCCCGGAGGAGAGGGGCTCGATCTCACCCACTGCGGCGGGCGTCAGGTCGAGTTCCGAGGCTTCGTCGTCGTCCAGCTCCGCGTCCGGGTCGGCACGCTTGCGGCGGCGGTCGTTGGCCAGGCAGATACCGACGGCGCCGAAGTACAGCACCACGATCGGCACGGCCAGCAGGCCCATCGTCAGCGGGTCACCGGTGGGTGTGGCGAGCGCCGCGAAAACCGTGATGCCCAGGACCATGAACCGCCACCAGCCCAGGATCCGGCGGCCGGTGAGCACCCCGCCGAAGTTCAGCAGCACCAGGAGCAGCGGCAGCTCGAACGCGAGGCCGAAGACGACGACCATCCGCGTCACGATGTCGAGGAACTCGTCGGCCGGGAAGAGGTTCGCCCACTCGCTGGGGGTCAGCCCGACCAGCGCGCCGGCGGTGGTCGGCAGGACCGCGTACGCGAGGTAGGCGCCACCGAGGAAGAGCGGGACGCCGGCGCCGACGAAGCTCAGCGCGTACTTCTTCTCGTGCCGGTGCAGACCGGGCGCGAGGAAGGCCCAGAGCTGGTAGAGCCAGACCGGGCTGGCCGCGACGACACCGGTGGTGAGCGACAGCTTGAGCAGGATCGTGAAGGGCGCGAGCAGACCGTTGGCGGTGATCTCCGCGCAGGGGTGGGCGCGCGGCGCGCCGGCGGCGACGCCCTTGGGGCAGCCGACCGCGTCGATGACGGGCCCGGTGATGAAGTGGGCGAGCGGCTCGTACTGCCACATCGCGATGACCGTCACCACGCTGATGGCCAGCACCGATTTCAGCAGCCTGTTGCGCAGCTCACGCAGATGCGCCGCGAGCGGCATCCGCCCCTCGGGGTCCTTCTCCTGCTTGCGGGCGGACTTGAGCAACCCACTTCCTCGTCTCGTGCGTCAGCCGCCACCCGACCGGGTCGCGTGCGGCTGGATCGGCTCGGGTCAGCTCTGGTTGGTGCGGTGCGGCTCGGCCACCGGGCGCGAGCTGCTCACATCACCGGGAGCCGCCTGGATCGTCCGAGGGGCCTGCTGGGCGGCGTCGGCGGGAGCCTCGGTCGTGGCACCGTTCGCCCCGGCCTCGCTCTCGCCCTCCTTCTTCATCGCCTTGGCCTCGCTCTTGAGGATGCGAGCGGACTTGCCGAGCGAACGCGCCATGTCCGGGAGCTTCTTCGCGCCGAACAGCAGCACAATGACGACGAGGATCAGAATAATCTCGGGGGCCCTCAGGTTGCTGAACATGTGCGACTACCTTCTCGCCGGGGCGGCGTCTGCTGTGGTGCCTGCCGATGGGGTCGGACTGGCGTCCTGGTGCTACCTCGATCGTAACGTTCGGTGGTGAACGCTGGGCAATCCCCTTGCATACTCCGGATTGCCCCCCTGCCTCGCGGTCCGGACCGCTGAAGCAGCGTACCTCTCACGTCTTCGCCGCAGCAGGGGACGACCGTCAGCGCCGGCCTACCTCGTGGGCCCGGGAGGCCAGCGGCGTCGCCGCCCGTTCCAAGTCCCGCGCGGCCCGCTGGATCCGGTCCGAGGCCGCGGCGACCTGGCGGGCCAGCCGCCGGACTTCCACGAACACGCGGACGGCGAGGACGCCGAGCACGGCGAGGCCGAGGAAGCCGAGGGCGATAGCGATCATGGGCCAGAGCATGTGGCGAGCCTAACGGGCGGGCGGGTTCGGTCGTCGGGATCCAGCGGCGGCGGCGACGTCTGCGTGGCCGGGGCCGTCAGCCGGTGTGCAGCCGCAGCGTGCGGACCCCGCCGCCGGTGAGCAGCTCGATGATCCGCTCGCCGGCCGGCCTGCGCACCGCGCGGCCGCAGTCGGGGCAGGTGAAGGAGTAGAAGGTGGTGCGGCTGCTGGCTCCGATGGCGAGCCGCAGCGCGTCGGAGGCCAGCTCGAAGCGGCCCCGGCAGTCCGGGCAGGCCGCCTTGAAGAGCACCGGCGCGGTCCTGGCCGCCCTCGTGGTCCTCGCCCTCGTGGTCGTCATCCTTCGCTGCCTCCTCCTTACGGGGACGGGTGCGCCGCGCCCGGCGGCAGGTGCCCGGCGCTCATTCGCCGTACGCCCGGAGTGCCTGGGCGGCGGCCTGCCGCGCGCTGTCGGCGAGCTCCTGCGGCGCCACGATCCGGCCGTCCCCGCCCAGCCGCAGCGCGAGCCGCCGCAGCGAGGCCGGGTCGGGCGTGCGCAGGGTGATGCGCAGCCCCCCGTCGGGCAGGTCCTCGGCGCTGTCGTGCGGGTAGTACTCCGCGACCCAGCGACCGCCGGGTCCGACCTCGATGGACACCTCGGGGTCCTCGGCGGCCGGCTGCACCAGGCCCTCCGACAGGTCGCGCAGTTCGACCGGCGGCGGGTCGGAGGGCGCGTCCAGCAGTTTGATCTCGGCCACCCGGTCGAGCCGGAAGGTGCGCCGGGCCTCCGACAGACGGCACCAGGCCTCCACGTAGGTGTGGCCGACGGCGAAGAGCCGGATCGGGTCGACCTCCCGCTCGGTCAGCTCGTCGCGGGCCGGGGAGTAGTAGCGCAGCCACAGGCGGCGCCGTTCGGCGATGGCGCGGTCGACGTCGGCGAAGACGCCGCCCTCGGACTCGAAGGTGACCGAGAGCCGGGAGCTGGCGCCGGCCGCCTCGCCGGCGGCCGCCTCCAGCTTGGCGGTGGCGCGCAGCAGCGCCTGCCGGTCGCCCTCGCGCAGCCCGGGCAGGGTGGCCACGGCGCGGGCCGCGACGAGCAGCGCGGTGGCCTCGTCGGCGGCCAGGCGCAGCGGCTCGGCGACGTCGTCGGGGTTGTGCCACCAGATGCGGTCGCCGTCGGTGTCGATGTCCAGCAGGTCGCCGCCGCGGAAGCTCGTACCGCACATGGGCAGCACGTCGAGGTCGGCGATCAGCTCGTCCTCGGTGATGCCGAAGGCGCGGGCCACGTCGGTGACGCGGGCGCCGGGGCGCTCGCGCAGGTAGGTCACCAGGGACAGCATCCGGCGGGTCTGGTCGATCGCGTTCGTCGCCATGGGTTCTTCCTCTCAGCCCTTGGCCACGGCGCGCAGCCGGTCCACGACTTCGGCTCGGAGTTCGGCCGGTTCCAGTACCACCACGTCGGGCCCGAACTCCACGAGCCAGGCGTCGAGTCCGTGTCCGTTGGGGATCTCCAGCTCGTCCCAGCCGTCGCCCAGCGCGCGGACGGTGAGCGCGCGGGCGCGCAGCGGATAGCCGTGCTCGGCCCGGAGCTTGATCTTGGCGGTGCCGGTGGCGGTCTCGCCCGCCCAGCTCTCGACGGTCTCGCGGACGGTGACGTGGTCGGGCACCGTGGCGGTGAACGCCCCTTGCCGGGAGCGGACCTTGCCGGTGATCCGGGAGAGCCGGAAGACCCGCTCGGCCTGGCGGTCGCGGTCCCAGCCCGCGAGGTACCAGTGGCCGCGCCAGCACTCCAGGATCCAGGGTTCGACCTGCCGGCGCTCGGGGCGGGCGGCGTTGGACTTGCGGTAGTCGAAGATCACCGGGCGGCGGTCCCGGCAGGCGAGCATCAGCGGCTCGAAGGCCGCCTCGTGGGCCGGGATGCGCGGTTCGAGGGCGCTGTGCGGCTGTCCGGCGTCGATGTCGTCGCCGGCCGCGGCCAGCGGCATGCCGGCGGCCCGCAGCTTCTGCAGCGCGCCACTGGCGGCGCCGGCCAGCCGGGCCTGCTGCCAGATCTTGGCGGCCAGCCCCAGGGCCGCGGCCTCCGCGGCGTCCAGGGTGATGGGCGGCAGGCGGTTGCTGTCGCGGCGGGCGAGATAGCCGACGTCGCCGTCGATGGCGTCGACGGTCTCGATCACCAGGCCGAGCTCGCGCAGATCGTCCTTGTCCCGCTCGAACATGCGGTTGAACGAGTCGTCGTTGCCGGCCTCGATGTAGGCCTCGATGGACGACCGCAGTTCACGCTTGGTCAGCGGGCGACGGGTACCCAGCAGGCACAGCGCCAGGTTCATCAGCCGCTCGGCCTTGGCAATGGCCATCGACGCCCTTTCTCGTTGAACTCCCCGACCGTTGACCGTACCGCTCAGGGTGCCCAGGACAAAGCCGAGAGCCCCCGCCGGTGGGCGGGGGCCCTCGGTCCGTTCAGCGCCGGTCTCAGACGGAGACCAGGTCGCAGACGAAGATCAGCGTCTCGCCCGGGGCGATCAGGCCGCCACCGGCGCCGCGCTCGCCGTAGGCGAGGTGCGCGGGGATGGTCAGCCGGCGGCGGCCGCCGACCTTCATGCCCTGCACGCCCTGGTCCCAGCCGGCGATGACCTGGCCGGCACCGAGCTGGAACTGCAGCGGCTTGCCGCGGTTCCAGCTCGCGTCGAACTCCTCGCCGGTGCTGAAGGCGACACCGACGTAGTGGACGGAGACGGTGTCCCCGGCCTTGGCGACCGGCCCGTCGCCCTCCTTCAGGTCCACGATCTCCAGCTCGGTGGGAGCCGGGCCCTCAGGAAAGTCGATCTCGGGCTTGTCGATGCTCACGAATGTGCTCCTACTTACGAATCTTTACGATTACCGCGTCAGTCTCGCAGATCTTGACGGTCGTGACGCGTTGGCTGCCCGGACGGCCGACGTCAGACCGTGCCGACGATGTCGACCGAGAAGACCAGGGTGTTCTTGGCCAGCTCGTGGTCCGGGGTCCCGCCGTAGCCCAGCTTCGGCGGGATCACGATCTCGACCCGGTCACCGACGTGCTTGCCGACCAGCGCCTTGTCCCAGCCCTGGACGACCTGCCCGGTGCCGATCTGGAAGGCGGTCGCGCCACCGTGGTCCCAGGAGGAGTCGAACTTCTTGCCGTCCTCCCACTTCACACCGGTGTACTGCGCGACCAGCCCGTCGCCGGCCTTCACCTTCGGGCCCTTGCCCTTGATGAGGACCTGCTCCTCGAGCCCGGTCGGCGCCTTCTCACCCTTGGGGACGGTGATCGTCGCGGCCTTCTCCCCCTCGGCCTTCACCTCGGGCAGCCCCTCCTCGGTCGCCTTCTGCTCGCCCTCGGCCTTCGCCTTCTTGTCCACCTTCTCCGCGCCGACCACGTCGACGACCCACACCAGGCCGTCCTCCGGCTTGATGCCCGACTGCGGGTTCAGACCCTCGCCGATCAGCGCCTTGGCGGTGCCCTCGACCTCGAACCGGCTGCCGACCTTCTGCCCGGCCACCGCCGAGACGACCTTCGGCGGCAGCATCTGCTGCGTCATCTGGTCGCTGACCTCGGTGACGACCTGGGTGCGCGGCTTACCGGCCTTGCCACCGGGCTGCGGCGTCCAGCTACTGCCGAGGTTCTGCCCCTTCATCGACTGCGCCGAGAAGTCCAGCCGGACCAGGTCACCCTTCTTGACGACCTGGCCCTTGCCCTCGGTGAGGGTCTTGGTGACGGCCTTGTCGGCGGGCTTGGCGTCCTTGGGCACGCTGATCTTGGGCTTGGTGCCCGCAGCGCCCGTCACCTTGACGACGGCTTCGCCGGACGAGTCCTTGCCGTCATCGGAGCCGCACGCGGCGGTGAACAACAGCAGAGGCACGGTCAGCGCCGCCGCGGCGGCACGGCGGGTGTTCTTCGCGAACGTGCGGGGGCTGGGGGTTCGTCCCCCGGGAGAGTTCAGCATCTGTCCAACTCGGGCTCGTGGGGTCGGTGGGCAATGCCCGCCACTCTACGACCTGTCCCCCCGGGCGTTTCCCGGCGCAACACAGCAATGTGCCGGGAGCATTCCCGCTCCCGGCACACCACCGTAATCCGGCACCGTCACATCCCGGCGATGAGCTTCTCCACTCTGTCGTCCACCGACCGGAACGGGTCCTTGCACAAGACCGTGCGCTGCGCCTGGTCATTGAGCTTGAGATGCACCCAGTCGACGGTGAAATCGCGGCGCTGTTCCTGAGCCCGGCGAATGAAGTCGCCGCGCAACCTGGCCCGAGTGGTCTGCGGCGGCACCGACTTGCCCTCGAAGATCTTCAAGTCGTTGCAGATGCGCGCGGCTTGCCCCTTGCGCTCCAGGAGGTAGTACAGCCCGCGGCGGCGGTGGATGTCGTGATATGCGAGGTCTATCTGCGCCACGCGCGGATGGGACATGGTGATGTTGTTCTTTGTGCGGTACCGCTCGATGAGCTGATGTTTCATCACCCAGTCGATCTCCGTGGAGATACGGTCCAGCTCCTGGTCCCGGATCGCCTCCAGAGTGCGGCCCCACAGCTCCAGGACCTTCTCCACCGTGCCCGTGCGGATTCCGCGGCGCTCGCAGAAGTCGACGGCCTTCTCGTAGTACTCCTGCTGGACTTCGAGAGCCGATGCCTCGCGCCCGCTGGCCAGGCGCACCTTGCGCTGACCGGTGATGTCGTGACTGACCTCACGGATCGCCCGGATCGGGTTCTCCAGCGTCAGATCGCGCATGACCGTGCCCGCCTCGATCATGCGCAGCACGAGGTCGGTGGCACCGACCTTGAGCAGCATGGTCGTCTCGGACATGTTGGAGTCGCCGACGATGACGTGCAGCCGGCGGTAGCGCTCGGCGTCGGCGTGGGGTTCGTCGCGGGTGTTGATGATCGGGCGGGAGCGCGTCGTCGCGGAGGAGACGCCCTCCCAGATGTGCTCGGCGCGCTGGCTGACGCAGTAGACGGCGCCGCGCGGAGTCTGCAGCACCTTGCCCGCGCCGCACAGCAACTGACGGGTGACGAGGAACGGGATGAGGATGTCCGCGAGCCGGGAGAACTCGCCGTGGCGGGCGACGAGATAGTTCTCGTGGCAGCCGTAGGAGTTTCCCGCCGAATCGGTGTTGTTCTTGAAGAGATAGACGTCGCCCGCGATTCCCTCCTCGTGCAGGCGGCGTTCGGCGTCGACGAGCAGTCCTTCGAGAATGCGCTCGCCGGCCTTGTCGTGGGTGACCAGCTCGGTCACGTTGTCGCATTCGGGAGTTGCGTATTCCGGATGCGAACCCACGTCCAAGTACAGGCGGGCGCCGTTCCGCAGGAAGACATTGCTGCTGCGGCCCCATGACACAACACGGCGGAAGAGGTACCGCGCCACTTCGTCAGGCGACAGTCGGCGCTGTCCCCTGAACGTGCACGTGACGCCGTACTCGTTCTCCAGCCCGAAAATGCGGCGGTCCATGACTGAACATTACGCCTGACGGCCTGCTCTGAAACCGGGTTCGACGGCCCCGTTTCGATCATTTTCCGCCGCGACCGCATCGGCCCTACGCTGCACGGGTTCCCCGAGAAATCGCTTCGTCGACAAAAGGACGGCCAGCGCGGCGACGCCGGCGGCGCCGGCCACCGCGAACCCGGCCGGCGAACCGCCGCTCTCCACCGCCGGCCCCACCACCGACGCACCGACCGCCGACCCGACGCCGAAGGTCGTCACCAGCCACGAAAACGCCTCGGTCACCGTCCCCTTGGGCGCGTGCCGGTCCACCACAACGAACGCACAGGCCAGCGCCGGCGCCAGGAACACACCCGCCACCCCGGACAGCACCGTCATCCCGAGAACCCCGGGGGCCAGCGCCAGCGGCAGGTAGCCCAGCGCCAGCAGGGCGATCAGCAGCCGCAGCCGGCTCTCCGGGCGGCCCGGCCACTCGCGGGCGCCGTAGGCGATGCCGCCGATCAGCGCGCCGACGCCGAGCGCGGAGAGGAGGTAGCTGGAGACCATGCCGCCGCCGTGCTCATCGGCGTACGCGACCGCCGTGACGGCTATGGAGCCCAGCGCCAGACCGACGAAGAAGAACGCGCCGATCAGGACCAGCAGCCCGGCGGAGCGCAGCGCACCCAGCCAGTGCGCCTCACGCGGTCCGCTGCGCCACTGCCGGGACGGCTGGGAGACGACGACGGAGAGCGCGCCGAGCATTCCGATGAGGTTGATCACCAGCAGCGCGGCGCGTTCGGACCAGGTCGCCACGCACAGCGTGACCAGCAACGGTCCCACCGCGAACATGACTTCCTGGGCCACCGCGTCCAGCGCGTACGCGGCGTGCACCCGGTCCTCGCGCTTGAGGACTCCGGGCCACAGGGCGCGCAGGCCGCCCTCCAGGGGCGGGGTGAAGAAACCGGCGATCACCATGGCGGCGTAGGCCAGCCACAGCACATCCAGGCCGACGGCGGCGAGCAGGGCCATACCGGCGGCGGAGAGCACGGAGGCGGGCAGCATCACCCGGGGCTGGCCGTAGAGGTCGACGGCGCGGCCGAGCAGCGGCTGGCCGATGGCGTTGAGGACGCCGTAGACCGCGCAGAGCGCGCCGGCCAGGGCGTAGCTGCCGCCCTCGGCGCGGATGAAGAGCACCACGGCCAGGGGCGCGGTGGCGTTGGGCAGCCGGCCCGCCAGAGTGCCGGCCAGCAGGCGGGCGGCGTGCCGGGTCCTGAGCAGCTCCGCATATCCCGCGGCCATCCCTGCCCCTCTCCGCCCGGCCCAGCCAGGACGTGTTACGTATAACCTTCGCCGTTATACGTACCATGACGGCAACCCGCGGGTCCACCCCGCGGCGGCTCAGGACAAGGAGTGAACGCACCGGTGACCAGCAACGAGGCCCCGACGCCGGCCCGCCGCCAGGTACCCGGCCCGGCCGCACCGGCCGCCGGCACCCGCACCACCAGCCGGGACGTGGCCCGCGCCGCCGGGGTCTCGCAGGCCGCCGTCTCCCTCGTCCTGGGCGACAAATGGCGCGGCCGGGTCTCCCCCGGCAAGGCCGAGGCGGTCCGCACCGCCGCCCGCGCTCTGGGCTACCGCCCCAACCTCGCCGCCCGCAGCCTGCGCATGGGCCGCACCCGCACCGTGCTCCTCGTCGTCCCCGCGCTCACCACCGAATTCTTCGCCCGCGTCTACACCGGAGCCGCCCGCGTCGCCGCCGACCACGGTTTCGGCGTCGTGCTCTACCCCTCCCCCGAGGGCATCGGGCCGGCCCGCGACCCGTTCGACTCCGCGTCGGCCACCCTGGACGGCGTCATCGCCTCCTCCATGGCCGCCGAGGCGCTCAGCGCCCTGCGCACCGCGGGCCTACCCCTGGTGATGCTGGACAGCGATCCGGACGACGACCGGGCCACCGCCACCGTCAACCTCGATATCGCCGACGGCGTACGGCAGTTGGCGACCCATCTGGTCGCGCTCGGCCACCGGCGCATCACCCACCTGGCGGCCGGCGTCGACTCCTGGACCTTCGCCCTCCGGGCCCGCGCCCTCACCGAGGCGCTGGAGGCCGTCCCCGGCACCACGCTGCGCCGCCACCCGTCCGCGCTCGGCGTCGACGCGGGCCTGCACGCCGCCCACGCCGCCCTGACCGCCCCCGGCCCGCGCCCGACCGCCCTGCTGTGCGACGACGACCTCATCGCCGCCGGCGCCTGCAAGGCCGTGCGCAGGCTGGGCCTGCGGGTCCCGGAAGACATCTCGGTCACCGGCTTCGACGACCTGACCCTGGCGGTCGCGGTCGAACCGGAGCTGACGACCGTACGCCTGCCCGCCGAGGACTTCGGCGAGGCCGGGATGCGCGCCCTGATGACCACCCTGGAGGGCACCCGCCCCGAAACCCCCACCCTCCCGGTGGAACTGATCACCCGGGGCTCGACGGCGCCCCCGGCGGGCGGCGCGGGAGCGGCGGGGTAGGCCCGGCAACGCCGCGCGCCCCGGCGTGATGCTCGGCCGGGGCGCGCGGGTCGGGCCGGAGGCCCGGGAACGGTTTCCGCTCAGTCCTTCGAGTCGGACTCCTCATCGGAAGCATCCGAGGCGGCCGGGCCGTCGCCGGTGGCGGAGCCCTTCTTGGACGCCTTTCCGGAGGAGGTCCGGCCCGCACCCGATCCCTCGGAGGCGCCCGGCGTCTCCCCGGCGTCCGCGTCGTCGTCCGCGGCGTCGGCGGCGCCCTCCTCCTCCAGCAGGCGGGAGAGCTGCCGGCCCAGGATCCGCCTGAACTTGCGCTGCTGCGGCCGCGTACGGTCCAGCGTCGCGACCTCCAGTTGCTCGGCCGTCAGCCGCCGCTCGCCGCCGTTGTTGTCCCGCGACAGGGAGTCGACGGCCAGCTTCAGCGCCTCGGCCAGCGTCATGCCGTCCCGGTGGTGCTGGTCGAGGTAGGTGCTGATCTGGTCGGCGTTGCCGCCCACCGCGACCGAGCCGTGCTCGTCGACGATCGAGCCGTCGTGCGGCAGCCGGTAGATCTGGTCGTCCTCCGGGGCGTTGCCGACCTCGGCGACGATCAGCTCGACCTCGTAAGGCTTCTCCGCGGCACTGGAGAAGATCGTGCCGAGCGTCTGGGCATAGACATTCGCGAGACCGCGCGCGGTCACGTCCTCGCGGTGGTAGGTGTAACCCCGCAGATCGGCATAGCGGACGCCACCGATCCGCAAATTCTCGAACTCGTTGTATTTACCGACCGCCGCGAAAGCGATGCGGTCATAGATCTCGCTGACCTTGTGCAGGGCGCGGGAGGGATTCTCGGCGACGAAGACCACGCCGTCGGCATACTGCAGCACCACGACGCTGCGGCCGCGCGCGATGCCCTTGCGGGCGTACTCGGCGCGGTCGGCCATGGCCTGCTGGGGTGAGACATAGAACGGCGTCGACACCGGCTATCCGTCCCTTTCTGTCAATGGCTCTCTCAATGGCGCGTGCATCGGCGGAACGCCTCCGTCCCCTCAGAGCAGCGCGGCGCGCGGGCCGTCCGGCTGCTCCAGCCGGCGCTCATGAATGGCACGGGCGATCTCGGCGACATCGGCTTCGGTGAGCCTCTTGAAGCCCTCCTCGGTGATCACCGTGACGATCGGGTAGATCCGCCGGGCGAGGTCGGGCCCACCGGTCGCCGAGTCGTCGTCCGCCGCGTCGTAGAGCGCCTGGACGACGGCCGTGGCGGCCTGGTTCTCGGTGAAGTCCTCGCGGTAGAGCTTCTTCAGCGCCCCGCGGGCGAATACCGAGCCCGAACCCGTCGACGCGAAGCCGTGCTCCTCGGAGCGGCCGCCCGTGACGTCGTACGAGAAGATGCGGCCCTTTTCGCGGTCGACGTCCCAGCCGGCGAACAGCGGCACCACCGCGAGGCCCTGCATGGCCATCCCGAGGTTGCCGCGGATCATCGTGGAGAGGCGGTTCGCCTTGCCCTCCAGGGAGAGTTGGGCGCCTTCGACCTTCTCGAAATGCTCCAGCTCAAGCTGGAACAGCTTGACCATCTCGACGGCCAGACCCGCCGTGCCGGCGATGCCGACCGCGGAGTACTCGTCGGCCGGGAACACCTTCTCGATGTCGCGCTGCGCGATGACATTGCCCATCGTCGCCCGCCGGTCACCGGCGAGCACCACGCCGCCGGGGAACGAAGCGGCCACAATGGTCGTGCCGTGCGGGGCCTCGATGGCACCCTGCACGGCGGGCAACGGGCGGTTGCCCGGCAGCAGATCGGGAGAGTGCTCGCCGAGGAAGTCCATGAACGACGAGGATCCAGGCGTCAGGAAGGCCGCTGGCAGACGCCCGGTGCTACGAGTGTTGGCTTCCACACGTTTCCTTCCAGATACTCGGCCGCCGCCTCGAAACGTCCGGCCGATCCTTGACTTGACCCAAGGCTGCGTTGCAGTTGAAGCACAGTACGCCCCGGACCTTACCCGCCTCGCGGCGGTGATCCACATGAGTTCGGCAACCGCCCTGGACGGGCCCCTCAGGCGGCCGGGCGGCGCGGCCGCCCCAGCGCACCGGGTACCGGGGGGGGGGGGGGGGGGGGGGGGGGCCCCGCGGCGACAGAGGGCGATGCGCGGCGGCCTGCTGTCATCCCTC
>NZ_JBVIHH010000016.1:95555-105381 GCF_055570395.1 Streptomyces sp. NPDC031210 | reverse complement strand
GCGCAGTTCTGACACCCCCCCCTGGACTCCCCCCCCTGTGCCCCTCCCCTCCCCCCCCCCCCCCCCCCCCCCCCCCCCTGCCCCCCCCCCCCCCCCCCCCCCCCCCGCGCCGTAACGGCGACCCGGGCCCGGCTACTCGCCGCCCTTCTGGACGAAGGACCGCACGAAGTCCTCGGCGTTCTCCTCAAGGACGTCGTCGATCTCGTCCAGCACCGAATCGACGTCGTCCGACAACTTCTCCTGGCGTTCCTTGAGGTCCTCGGAAGCCTCCGCCTCCTGCGTCTGCTCCTCGACCTCTTCGGTGGAACGTGTGGCCTTCTGCTGTCCGCCGCCGCTGTCCTTGGTCGCCATATCCCTCACCCCGCTCGGTTCGCCCCGCTCGATGTGACCTTCAAGATCCGACCCTACAAGGAGGGTCTGACATCGGCCCTGCACTTGGTGCAACGTCCGGGAGTCACCTTCATGATTCCCGCACCGCGGCCATTTCAGCCGTGGATCAGCCGTGGATCGCCGCGGAATTTTGTCGTGGACGCGCCGTGCTCAGCGCCCGGACAGCAGCCTGACCAGCTCCTCGGCCGTCCGGCACCGGTCCAGCAGGTCCTTGACGTGTTTCCGGGTCCCGCGCAGGGGCTCCAGGGTGGGCACCCGTTGCAGGGAGTCACGGCCCGGCAGGTCGAAGATGACCGAATCCCACGAGGCGGCCGCGACGTCGTCGGCGTACTGCTCCAGGCAGCGGCCGCGGAAGTACGCCCGGGTGTCCTCCGGAGGCTTCTGCCGCGCCCGATCGACCTCGGCGTCGTCCAGGAGCCGCTTCATCTTGCCCCGGGCCGCCAGCCGGTTGTACAAGCCCTTGTCGGGGCGCACGTCGGCGTACTGGAGGTCGATGAGGTGCAGCCGGGCGGCGTCCCAGTCCAGGCCGTCGCGCCGGCGGTAGCCCTCCATCAGCTCCCGCTTGGCCACCCAGTCCAGCTCCCCCGACAGGCTCATCGGGTCGTTCTCCAGCCGCCCGAGCACGTCCTCCCACCTGGTCAGGACGTCCTTCGTCTGCTCGTCCGCGTCCGCTCCGTAGCGGTCCTCGACGTACTTGCGGGCGAGTTCGAAGTACTCCATCTGGAGCTGTACGGCGGTGAGGGTGCGGCCGCTGCGCAGCGTGATCAGGTGTTGCAGGGTGGGGTCGTGCGAGACCTGGTGGAGGGTGCGTACGGGCTGGTCGATGGCCAGGTCGACGGCGATGAAACCGTCCTCGATCATGGAAAGCACCAGGGAGGTGGTGCCCAGCTTCAGATAGGTCGAGATCTCGGAGAGATTGGCATCGCCGATGATCACATGCAGCCGGCGGTACTTCTCCGCGTCCGCGTGCGGTTCGTCGCGGGTATTGATGATCGGCCGCTTGAGGGTCGTCTCCAGCCCGACCTCGACCTCGAAATAGTCGGCCCGCTGACTGAGCTGGAAGCCGTGGTCATGGCCGTCCTGGCCGATTCCGACCCGGCCGGCGCCGGTCACCACCTGGCGCGAGACGAAGAACGGCGTCAGATGGCGCACGATGTCGGAGAAAGGCGTCTCCCGCTTCATGAGGTAGTTCTCATGCGTGCCGTAGGAGGCGCCCTTGTTGTCGGTGTTGTTCTTGTAAAGGTGGATGGGCTGGGCGCCGGGGACCTGACCCGCCTTCTCGGCGGCCTCGGCCATGATCCGCTCGCCGGCCTTGTCCCACAGAACGGCGTCGCGGGGGTTGGTGACCTCCGGAGCGCTGTATTCGGGGTGCGCGTGGTCGACGTAGAGCCGGGCACCGTTGGTGAGGATCACATTGGCGAGGCCGATGTCCTCGTCGGTGAGCTGACTGGAATCGGCGGCCTCGCGGGCGAGGTCGAAGCCGCGGGCGTCCCGCAGCGGATTCTCCTCCTCGAAATCCCAGCGGGCACGTCGTGCCCGGTGCATCGCCGCCGCGTAGGCGTTGACGACCTGGGATGAGGTGAGCATGGCATTGGCGTTCGGGTGACCGGGGACGGAGATCCCGTACTCCGTCTCGATACCCATTACTCGCCGTACGGTCATGCGGCCCTCCTTGCCCGGCGGCGCCCCCGGATGGGGTCGGCGCTCAAGTACCGCTGCGCTTCCGGTCCGTGTGCTGTCCCCGCTCCGGACCGGCGAGACGCGGCGGTACCGAAGAGCCTAGAACGCCTTTGCGGCGCTGGGGAGATCATTACAGTCATTACTCCCGTCCGGTTTTCCCTGTTTCCCGTCGCCTTACCGGGGAGCGGGCCCGCCAATCCGGAAAAGCGTCCGGCTGCGGACGCCCCGTGCAGGACATCCGCAGCCGGAGTGCGGTCTTACAGGTATTGGCCGGTATTCGCCACCGTGTCGATGGAGCGGCCGGTGTCCGCGCCCTGCTTTCCGGTGACCAGCGTACGGATGTAAACGATCCGCTCGCCCTTCTTACCGGAGATACGGGCCCAGTCGTCGGGGTTGGTGGTGTTGGGCAGGTCCTCGTTCTCCTTGAACTCGTCCACGCACGCCTGGAGGAGGTGGGAGACCCGCAGACCCTTCTGGTTGTGCTCGAGGAAGGCCTTGATCGCCATCTTCTTCGCACGTCCGACAATGTTTTCGATCATGGCGCCGGAGTTGAAGTCCTTGAAGTACAAAACTTCCTTGTCACCATTGGCGTAGGTGACCTCCAGGAAGCGGTTCTCCTCGGATTCCGCGTACATCTGCTCGACCACCGACTGGATCATCCCGCTGACCGCGGCCTTGCGCGAGTCGCCGTGTTCGGCGAGATCGTCGGAGTGCAGCGGCAGGCGTTCCGTGAGGTACTTCGAGAAGATGTCCTTGGCGGCCTCCGCGTCCGGACGCTCGATCTTGATTTTGACGTCGAGGCGGCCGGGGCGCAGGATCGCCGGGTCGATCATGTCCTCGCGGTTCGAGGCGCCGATCACGATGACGTTTTCCAGGCCCTCCACACCGTCGATCTCGGAGAGCAACTGCGGAACGATGGTGTTCTCCACGTCCGAGCTGACCCCGGAGCCACGGGTGCGGAAGAGGGAGTCCATCTCGTCGAAGAAGACGATGACGGGGGTGCCCTCGCTTGCCTTCTCCCTGGCCCGCTGGAAGACCAGCCGGATATGCCGCTCCGTCTCGCCGACGTACTTGTTGAGCAGCTCGGGGCCCTTGATGTTGAGGAAGAAGCTCTTCCCCGCCGGCTGCCCGGTCACCTCGGCGACCTTCTTGGCAAGGGAGTTGGCGACCGCCTTGGCGATGAGCGTCTTGCCGCAGCCCGGCGGGCCGTAGAGCAAGACGCCCTTGGGCGGGCGGAGTTCGTGTTCCTTGAACAGGTCCGGGTAGAGGTACGGGAGCTCGACCGCGTCCCGGATCATCTCGATCTGGCCGCCCAGACCGCCGATCTTGGTGTAGTCGATGTCCGGGACCTCTTCGAGAACGAGTTCCTCGACCTCGCTCTTGGGGATGACTTCGTAGACGTAGCCGGAGCGGGGTTCGAGAAGCAGGGCGTCGCCGGGGCGGATGGTGATGTCCAGCAGCGGCTCGGCGAGCCTCACCACCCGTTCCTCGTCGGTGTGCCCGATGACCAGAGCGCGCTCGCCGTCCTCAAGGATCTCCTTGAGGGTGACGATGTCACCGGCGCTCTCGAACTCCATGGCCTCGACCACGTTGAGTGCTTCGTTGAGCATGACCTCCTGGCCGCGCCTGAGGTCTGCCGTCTCCACGCTGGGGCTGACATTCACCCGGAGTTTTCTGCCTCCGGTGAAAATGTCGACCGTGTCGTCCTCGTTGGACTGCAGGAAGACACCGAAGCCGGCCGGCGGCTGCGCGAGCCGGTCGACTTCCTCCTTGAGCGCGACGATCTGGTCGCGGGCCTCGCGGAGAGTATTGGCGAGTCGCTCGTTCTGAGCCGAGACGCCGGCCAGGTTGGTCTGCAGCTCGACGATCCGCTCTTCGAGAATCCTCGTGTGACGCGGAGAGTCGGCGAGCTTGCGTCGCAGGACGGCGATCTCCTGCTCGAGATAGGCAACCTGGCCGGCGGGATCTTCAGACCCCCGCCCCGGCCGGATGCCGCGGTTGATGTCGTCGTCGTGGGCTGCCACGGTCCTCACCTCCTCCAAGGAGCTGGACGCTTCCTGACCCTACCTGGGCCGGTGCAGGTTGAAACCCCTAGATCGAAAAGACTGTCGGGGTGTGTCCGATCTTCACCCTTGCGCACGTCCTCACGCCAAGGGAATACCCACCCAACAACATCGGAAAGCGAGCGGTTGTATCGTCGAGTCGGTCAACACCCGTCAGGGGTGGCGCCACTTAGACAAAAACGGTTCACGTACGCAGGAACGGCAGGCGAGATGACCGCGCAGGATGAAGCCCGTCCAGAGCTTGAAGTCTGGATCGATCAGGACCTGTGCACCGGCGACGGAATCTGCGCCCAGTACGCCCCCGAGGTCTTCGAGCTGGACATCGACGGCCTGGCCTATGTCAAGGGCGCGGACGACGAGCTGCTGCAGGACAAGGGGGCCACAACGCCCGTCCCGCTGACGCTGCTCGCCGACGTGCGGGACTCGGCCAAGGAGTGCCCCGGGGACTGCATCCACGTCCGCCGGGTCGCCGACCGGATCGAGGTCTACGGCCCGGACGCGGAGTAGACGCCGCACGGACAGGGCGTAGGCGCTGCGTAGCCGGCGTCTATTTTCTCCACGGCAGGTGACGGATCAGGCACGCTGGGTACCCATCGCGGCGGGAAGTTCGCTCCGGACGAACTTCCCGCCTTTCCATTGCCACTTGGCGCTCTCCCGCACGTCGGGGCAGCAGTGCGGCACGTCGGGGGTGGAATAGCCCAGGAGCGTCGCGGAGACCGCGCCGCCGCGGAGGGCGAGGTCCTGGACGCTGAGCCGCCGCGCGGGCGCGAGAAGGGTCGCCACGACCCGGGGCGGGGCCTTGGCGTCGGACGGCTGGGCCAGGACGTAGACGCCGCTGGGCGGGGTGCCGGTCTCGGAGTGGCAGCGGACCACCGCGACGGTCTCCGTCGTGCCGTCGCCGTCGAGGTCGCCGGAGAGGTGTTTCACCACGTCGAGGCGGTTGGGCCCGCAGTCGACGGGAAAGGTCACCCGGCGCGGGTCGGGGGCGGCGGCACGGGGGCCGTTCCCGGCGGCTTTGGAAGTGCTGGCGGTGGCATCGGGAGGCTGGACGAAGGACGCGGCCGCGACGACCGCCGAGAGGGCGGTGGCGGTGGCGAGCCAGTGCATGGGGCGGGGCTGGGTGTGCGAAAGGTCCTGGCCTGCCAAGGGCTGCACGCGGGGTAACTCCTGTGAAGTGCTGTGGCGGTGGGAGTGCCCAGCATCGTTCCACAGGTGAGGGCGGCAAGGAACCGGTTGGGCGGGAGTTTCCCGCCGGAGAAGGAAGAAGCGCCGCCGACGGTCCCCGGCGGGGGAACTCGTCGGCGGCGCTTGCGGTTTCGCGGGCCGGGCCGGGACGCTCAGGCGCCCTGCGCGGCGGCCTCCGAGCCGCCGGCGGCCGCGCTTCCGGCCGCCTTGCCGGGACCGGTGTAGTCGTCGCCGTACGCGCCCTTGGCGGGCCGGCGGCGGCGCAGCGGGGGCTCGACGCCGTCCGCGAGGCGGCGGGCGGTCAGCAGGAAGCCGGTGTGGCCGATCATGCGGTGGTCGGGGCGGACGGCCAGGCCCTCGACGTGCCAGGTGCGGACCATGGTCTCCCAGGCCGACGGCTCGTTGAAGGTGCCGTGTTCGCGGATCGCCTCCACGGTGCGGGCCATCTGCGTGGTCGTGGCGACGTAGGCGCAGAGGATGCCGCCGGGCACCAGGGCCTTGGAGACGGCCTCCAGGCACTCCCAGGGGGCGAGCATGTCGAGGATGACCCGGTCGACGTCGGTGTCGGAGAGGTTGTCCTGGAGGTCGCCGACGGTCAGCGTCCACGCGGGGTGCGGGCCGCCGAAGTAGCGCTCGACGTTCTGGGTGGCGATCTCGGCGAAGTCGGCGCGGCGCTCGTAGGAGTGCAGCATGCCGTCGTCACCGATGGCGCGCAGCAGGAAGCTGCTGAGCGAGCCGGATCCCACCCCCGCCTCGACGACCCGGGCGCCGGGGAAGATGTCGGCCATCGCCAGGATCTGCCCCGCGTCCTTGGGGTAGACCACGGCGGCGCCGCGGGGCATGGACAGGACGTAGTCGGGGAGCAGCGGGCGCAGCGCGAGGTAGGCGACGTTCCCGGTGGTACGGACAACACTGCCCTCGGGAGCACCGATCAGCTCGTCGTGGGGGAAGGCTCCCTTGTGGGTGTGGAAGCTTTTTCCCTCTTCGAGCGTGAAGGTGTAGTGGCGTCCCTTGGGGTCGGTGAGCTGGACCTGGTCCCCGACCTTGAAGGGCCCGCGACGGCGGGCGGCACCGGTCGGTTCGGACATGTGACCAGCCTACCGGCCCGTCGGGGCGCCCCGGACCAGCGGGCCGGGTGGGTGGCCGGGGGCGGGTGGGTCAGGAGGGGCGGGCCATGGCGGAGACGAAGGCCCGCTCGACGTCGGTGGTGGACAGGACGCCGTAGATCTCGCCGGTGTCCTCGACGACGAGGTATTCCGTGGCGGGGGTGGCGCGCAGGTGTTCCAGGAGCTCCTCGCCGGCGAGTTCGGCGGGGACGCGCATGCCGTCCTTGAGGTCCTGGGCGAGGGTGCCGACGGGGACCCAGGGCCGGCGGTGGTCGGGGACGGCGACGATGGCGGCCTCGCGGACGAGGGCGGTCGGCTCGCCGCGGCGGTCGACGACGACCAGGGCGCGGGCGCCGGCGTCGTTGGCGCGGCGCAGCGCCTCGGAGAGCGGGGTGTCGGTCTCGACGGGGACGGCGCGCCGGGTCAGGACGCGGGCGCGCAGGTCGGGCAGGCGCTCGCGGAGCCGGGCCATGCGCAGGCTGTTGCCCGCGCCGGTCCAGATGATGGCGGCGAGGATCGCGGCGAGCAGGGCGTCGGTGAGGGAGTCCGCGCCGCCGATCTCGGGGCGGGCGTTGCCCAGGGCGCCGGTGTGGGTGAGCAGCGGCAGGCCGATCAGGACGGTGACGGCGAGCGCGCGGCCGACCCAGGCGGCGGCGACGGTGCCGGTCATGGGCCTGCCGGTGAGCTTCCACACGACGGCGCGCAGCATCCGGCCGCCGTCCAGGGGGAGGCCGGGCAGCAGGTTGAAGACCGCCACGATGAGGTTGGAGATCATCAGGCCGGCGACCAGGACGCCGGGGACCGTGTCGGGCTCGACGAACCGCATGCCGGCGTAGAAGACGCCGGCCAGGAGCAGGGAGAGCAGCGGGCCGACGAAGGCGAGGACGAATTCGCGGCCGGGGGTCTCGCTCTCCTTCTCGATCTCCGAGACGCCGCCGAAGAACTGGAGCTGGATGCGGCGTACGGGGAGCTTGAAGCGGAGGGCGGCGACGGTGTGGGCCAGTTCGTGGACGAGTACCGAGGCGTAGAAGGCGACGGCGAAGAACAGTGAGACGAGGTAGCGGGCGCCGCCGAGCTCGGGCAGGACGCGCTCGAGCTGGCCGCCGAAGACCCAGGTGATCAGGGCGGCGACGACGAACCAGCTCGGGGCGACGTACACCGGTACGCCGAAGGGGCGGCCCATCAGGATGCCGCCGCCGCTGCCCTTCCTCCTGCCCGGCACGGGTGCCTTCGGCTCTCGGTCGTGCACGGGCGGCTCGGGCGGATTGGGCGGCTGGGGCTGCACGGAACCCTTGGGATCCTGCGGCTTCCCGCTCTCGTCCACGGCGTCCCCTCGTCGAATGCGGCCTTCGCGCCTGCTCGGCGTGATCTCTCGATCGTGCAGGGCAAAGGGGTCTGGCATCGATGGTATGCGGAGCGGCCCACCGTGATCGGCCGCGGGGCCGAGGACCGGCCTCGCCGCTCGCGTGCGGTCGGTGGTGTCGGTGGGGGGCCGTAGGGTCTGGTGGCATGGGAACGAGCACCGAGAACGCCGAGGCGGCAGCAGCGGACGGCTCCGCGGGGGCGGGCACGCGGCCGGACGTGGCCGGGCCGGGGCATCAGCGCGGGCCGCTGCCGTCGGAGGAAGCCGGGGGCGGGGCGGCGGCCGGCGGTCCGGCCGGGGGCCCGGAGGCGGCGGACGCGACCGGGGGCCTGGGCGTCGCGCCCGAGGTGGCCGCCGCCCGGCCGGTGGCGCTGTCGCCGTCGCGGGCCGCGGATTTCATGCAGTGCCCGCTGCTGTACCGCTTCCGGGTGATCGACAAGCTGCCGGAGAAGCCGAGCGCGGCGGCGACGCGCGGCACGGTGGTGCACGCGGTGCTGGAGCGGCTCTTCGACGCGCCCGCGGCGGAGCGTACGGCGCCCGGTGCGCGGGCGATGGTGCCCGGTGAGTGGGAGAAGCTGCTGGCCAAGCGGCCGGAGCTGGCGGAGCTGTTCGACGGCGACGCCGGGGGCGAGCGGCTGGCGGCCTGGCTGGCGGACGCCGAGGCCCTGGTGGAGCGGTGGTTCTCGCTGGAGGATCCGACGCGTCTGGAGCCGGCCGACCGCGAGCTGTATGTGGAGACGGTGCTGGATTCCGGGCTCCGGCTGCGCGGTTTCATCGACCGGGTGGACGTCGCGCCGACGGGCGAGATCCGCATCGTCGACTACAAGACCGGCAAGGCGCCGCGGCCGCAGTTCGCCGAGGGCGCGCTGTTCCAGATGAAGTTCTACGCGCTGGTGATGTGGCGGCTGCGCGGGGTGGTGCCGCGGCGGCTGCAGCTCGTGTATCTGGGCAGCGGCGATGTGATCACGTACGACCCCGGTGAGGCCGATCTGCGGGGCGTGGAGCGCAAGTTGCTCGCCCTGTGGGACGCGATCCAGCTCGCGACGGACACCGGCGACTGGCGGCCGCGGCCGACGAAGCTCTGCGGCTGGTGCGACCACCAGGAGCGCTGTCCGGAATTCGGTGGCACTCCCCCGGTCTATCCGCTGACGGTCCGCCCGGCGGGCGACGGGGCGTCGGACCCACTCACCTAGCAGGGCAGAATGGAGTCGATCCGGGCTTGATCGCCGGGACGGCCCCACCGAAGGAGACCTCGTGGCCATCCGCGTCCTGCTGGTAGACGACCAGCCCCTGCTGCGTACGGGATTCCGGATGATTCTGGAAGCCGAGCAGGACCTGGCGGTCGTCGGCGAGGCCGGTGACGGTCTGCAGGCGCTGGACCAGGTGCGGGCGCTGCAGCCCGATGTGGTGCTGATGGACATCCGGATGCCGCGGATGGACGGCGTGGAGGCGACGCGTCAGATCACCGGCCCGGCGAAGGACGGCCCGGCCAAGGTGCTGGTGCTGACGACCTTCGATCTGGACGAGTACGTGGTCGAGGCGCTGCGGGCCGGGGCGAGCGGCTTTCTGCTGAAGGATGCGCCGGCCGATGAGCTGGTGCAGGCGATCCGGGTGGTCGCGGCGGGTGAGGCGATGCTCGCGCCGAGCATCACGCGCCGGCTGCTGGACAAGTACGCCGGACATCTGCCGTCGGGTGAGGAGCCGGTGCCGGACACGCTGCACACCCTCACCGAGCGCGAGGTGGAGGTGCTGAAGCTGGTGGCGCGCGGGTTGTCGAACGCCGAGATCGCCGCGGATCTGTTCGTGAGCGAGACGACGGTCAAGACGCATGTGGGCCATGTGCTGACGAAGCTGGGCCTGCGCGACCGGGTGCAGGCCGCGGTGTACGCGTACGAGAGCGGGCTGGTGCGCCCCGGCGCGCAGTAGGACCGTCCCCGGGCGGGCCGCCCGGGAGCGGAGGGGATACGCCACGGCGGGGGGGGCCTACAATCCCCCATCCGCCCTCCCTTTCGTTCGTTTCTTGCGGTTTTGCTCCATTC
>NZ_JBVIHH010000016.1:79107-95545 GCF_055570395.1 Streptomyces sp. NPDC031210 | reverse complement strand
GAAGGAGAGGGGGGTGTGGTGTTCGAGGGGTGGGGGGGGGGGGGGGGGGGGGGGGGGGGGAGTGGGGGCCCCCCCCCCCCCCCCCCCCCCCCCCCCGCCGTGGCGTGTGTGCGCTGTGGTGCGGGCCGGTCAGGCGTCGGCCGCCTTGCTGATCTCCCAGAAGCGGAAGACGGTCGAGGAGTCCAGGGTCCATTCCAGGCCGGAGATCCCCTCGCGGGCGACCGCGTACTGCTTGCCCTGCCATATCGGCAGCATCGGCACGTCCTGCGCGACGATGTCCTGGAGCTCGCGGAACGCCTCCTTGGTGGCGCCGCGGTCCGGCTCGTCGGCCGTCTTGGGCAGCAGGCGCCCGGTGATGCGGGGCGAGTCGTAGTGGTTGGCGACGACGCTGTCCTTGCCGAAGAACGGCTGGGTGAAGTTGTCCGGGTCCGGGTAGTCCGGGATCCAGCCCTTGACGTAGAAGCCGAACCGGCCGGAGGCGACGCCCTTCTCGTACTCCTCGGTGGACACCGAGCGCACCCGGGCGTCGAACAGGCCGCTGTGGTTGAGCTGTTGGGCGATCTCCTGGAAGGCGGCGACGGTGCCCGGGCCGAAGCGGTCGGGGGTGGCCCACAGGGTGACCGGGGCCTTGCCGCGCATGCCCGCGCCGCGCAGGGCGGCGGCCGCCTTGTCGGGCTGCGGCCGGTCACCGTAGGTGTTGAAGAAGGCGGTGTTGTGGCCGGTGATGCCGGCCGGGACGATCGAGTACAGCGGCTCGGCGGTGTGCTGGTAGACGTCCCGGACCAGGGTGGAGCGGTCCAGGAGGTAGGCGATCGCCTTGCGGACGCCGGGCTTGCCGGCGACCGGGTCCTTCATGTTGAAGACCAGGTGCATGACCTCGGCGCTGCCGCCCTCTATGACCTGGGTGCCGTGCTGGTCGCGCAGCGAGGCCCGGTCGAGCTGGGCGATGTCCTTCATGGCCAGACCGCGGTAGGCGAGGTCCACGCTGCCGCTCTGGACGGCCTTCTTCAGCTTCTCGCGCGCGTCGAAGAACTTCACGGTCATGCCGGAGTTCTTGACCTTGGCGGGACCCTTGTAGGAGGGGTTGACGGCGAAGCGGGCGTGCTTCTTGTCGTAGGCCTCCAGGGTGTAGACGCCCGAGCCGACGGCCTTGCCGTCGGTGCGCAGCCGGTCGGCCGGGTAGGCGGCGTGGTCGACGATGGAGCCGGCGCCGGACGCGATCTTCATGGGGAAGGTGGCGTCGGGCGTCTTGAGGTGGAAGACGACGGTCTTGTCGTCGGGCGTCTCCACCTTGTCCAGGGAGGAGAACATCACGGCGGGGCCGTTCTCGTCCTTGATGCGCTTGGTGCGGTCGAAGGAGTACTTGACGTCCTTCGAGGTCAGCGCGTCACCGTTGCTGAAGGTCAGGCCGTCCTTGAGGGTGCAGCGGAAGACGGTGCTGCCGCTGTCGGTGAAGGAGCAGTTCTTGGCCGCCTCCGGCTCGGGCTTGGTACCGCCCTTGGGGAAGCTCAGCAGCGACTGGAAAACGTTGTTGAACAGCAGCCACGACCCGGGGTCGTAGCCGGCGGCGGGGTCGGTGGCGACGACCTTGTCCGTCATTCCCATGACCACGGGCTCGCCGGTGCCGGCGGCGCCCGAGTCCTGTGTGCCGCACCCGGCGAGCGCGAGAAGGGCTGTGGTCAGCCCCGCTCCGATCGGGGCGGCCAGCCACTGGTCACGCTTCCTCACTACATGTTCCTTACGATCTGGGGAAAAGAGTTACTGCGGGGTCGAGCCGCGGCGGAGGCCACGGCCGCGAGGATAGGTGTCCGGCGTCTTTCGCGTCGCATCGTCAGTCGGCGACGCCGCGGCCCAGTTCCCAGATCTGCAGCGCGGAGGAGGAGTTGAGGGCCCACTCCACGCCGGTGATGTCGTCGCGGGCGGCGACGTACTGCTTGCCCTGCCACAGCGGGAGGAGCGGAACGTCTTCGGCGATGATGTCCTGGGCCTGCTTGAAGCCGGCCGCGGCGGAGTTGCGGTCGGTCTGCCGGCGCGTCGTCGGGATGAGCTGCGTTTCGATTTTGGTGTTGCGGTAGGGGGAGTTGAGGAAGTTTCCCTTGCCGATGAACGGCGCGATGTAGTTGTCCGGGTCCGGCAGGTCGGCGAACCAGCCCATACCGTAGACGCTGTACTTGCCGGCCGAGGTGTCGGTGCGGAACTTCTGCCAGTTGTCGATGCCCTTGATGTCGACATCGAACAGCTTGCTCCGGTTGAGCTGGCTCTGCAGCGTACGGAATTCCTTGACGGTGCTGGAGCCGTAGTGGTTGGTGGTGTAGGCGAGGGTCAGTTTCACCGGGGTGGGGATGTTCGCCTCCTCCAGGGCCTTGCGGGCGGCCGGGATGCTGGGGTTCCCGTACTTGGTGAAGAAGGAGTTGATGTGGCCGGTGAGGCCGGTGGGGACGAGCGAGTAGAGCGGGTCACCGGTGTAGGCGTAGACGTCGCGCACCAGCTCGGAGCGGTCGACGACCCTGGCCATCGCCTGGCGTACGGCCTTGTTGGCCACCACCGGGTTCTTGGTGTCGAAGGCGAGGTAGCGGATCTCCTGGCCGGACGTCTCCTGGAGGGCGATGTGCTCGCTCCGGGAGTTCTCCAGGCCCTTGATCTGGTCGGGCGACAGACCGCGGTTCATCAGGTCGATGTCGCCCTTGCGCAGCGCCTTCTCCATGACGTTGGAGTCGTCGAAGAAACGCATCTCGATCTTCGCGTTCCGCGGCGCCATCCCGCCCTTGTAGTCGGGGTTCTTGGTGAAGACCGCCTTGGTGACGCCATTGCTGCGGCCTTCGGTCTTCAGGGTGTAGGGGCCCGAGCCGACGACGTCGAAGCCCTTGTAGAGGCGGTACTTGGGATACACCTCGCTGTCGACGATGGCCGCGGCCGGCGTCGCGAGCTTCTGCGGGAAGGTGGCGTCCGGCTTCTTGAGGTGGAAGACCACCTCGGTGTCGCTGGGCGTCTCGACCTTGTCGATGTCGTTGAGCAGCGACACCGGACCGTTGGTGTAGTTGATCTCGTTCAGCCGGTCGAGGGAGAACTTGACGTCCTTGGACGTGAGCGCGTGGCCGTTGGAGAACTTCAGGCCGTCGCGCAGGGTGCAGCGGTACTGCTCGTTCTGCGTGTCGCGGAACCCGCAGGATTCGGCCGCCTCGGGCACCGGCGCCGTACCGGTCCTGGGCAGCCGCAGCAGGGTCTGGAGCGTGCCGCGCAGCACGTTCCAGGCGTCGACGTCGTAGGCCTGCGCCGGGTCGAGGGGCGCGGGCGCTTCCTTGGTGGCCTCGATCCGGGAGGCGACTCCGACGACGATGGCATCGCCACCCTCACCCGCGCCGTCAGAACCGCCGCAGGCGGCGAGCGCGGGCACCAGGAGGCCGGCCAGCGCCGGCAGCACCAAGGTCTTGCGATTCATCGTCGGCAGGTTCCTTATCAGCGCAGAGGTGTTGCTCGCGTCGACATTAGTAGGAACGGCCAGCGAGTCCGGTACAGAACGGAGTTGAATCGATATGGGTACCGGATTGGAATGTGGGGGTGACCGATATCCGGACGGCGGAACGTTTCACGCGTTGCCCCACCAATCCGGACAGTTACCCCCGTAGATTCCACCAAACGCACCCCTCGGAACACCTGTTGGGTCCGCTGTCGACGGCCCGGCACGTGAGAAACCTCACGCTTTCGCTAATCCGCGCGACTGCGTGAATTCAGCCAGCGCATTCGTCACGGAAAATGAGCGTCCCGCTGCCCTGAGTTCCGGTCGGCTTTCCGGGTGACACGCTCGGTGTACGGTTCACGGGCTTTCCGTGATGAGCGACCGGAGAAAAGCCAGATCGACTTCTTCGAGCGAACGCACGACCGTCCGGCCCGGCGCGTGCGGGATCGGGGTCACGGACGGCACCGCGACGACCCGGCAGCCCGCCGCCTCGCCCGCCCGCACGCCCGTCATGGTGTCCTCGATGACGGCGCAGCGCGCGGGCTCCACACCCAGCCGGGCCGCGGCCGTCAGATACGGGTCGGGGTGCGGCTTGGTGCGTTCCAGGTCATCGCCCGCGAGGGTCAGCCGGAAGTGTTCCGGGCCGAGCCAGTGCAGCATCCGGTCGATGATGGTGCGGTGTGAGGCGGAGACCAGTGCGGTGGGCACCTGATGGGCGGCCAGTTCGGCCAGCAGCCTGCGGGCGCCCGGCATGAGCGGGACGCCCCGGCGGATGCGGGCCGCGAACCGGGCGTTGAGCAGCAGGCTGAGCTCGGCCAGGGTGATGTTCGCGCCGGTGGCCTGAATCAGATAGCCGGCACTGCGCGTCATGGGGCCGCCGACGACCACCTCGCGGTGCGTTTCGTCCAGGATGTGGCCCAGTTCGGCGAAGACCTCGGCCTCGGCCTCCCACCAGAATCCCTCGGTGTCGACGAGCGTGCCGTCCAGATCGAGGAACACGGCTTGGAGGGTCGCGGCTTCGGCCGTTCGGGTGCCGACTGCGGGGATGCTGCTGGTCATCCATCCACCTCCGTGAGGACGTCCCCGAAGGGACGAAAGGGCCGGTCGGCTCCCCGGGCTGGGGAGCCGACCGGCCACTACCGGATCGACCAGTGTACGACTGTGTGCGCGAGAGCGCGTGCGGGCGCGAGCGGGAGCCGTCCGCCGGTGCCCGGGGACGGCTCCGCGCGCGTCACCGGGCGTTGAAGTACTTCGCCTCGGGGTGGTGGATGACGATGGCGTCGGTGGACTGCTCGGGGTGGAGCTGGAACTCCTCGGACAGCTCGACGCCGATGCGCTCCGGCTTGAGCAGGTCGGCGATCTTCGCGCGGTCCTCCAGGTCCGGGCAGGCGCCGTAGCCGAGGGAGAAGCGCGCGCCGCGGTACTTGAGCGCGAACATGTCCTCGACGTCGGCGGGGTCCTCGCCCGCGAAGCCCAACTCCGCGCGGACGCGGGCGTGCCAGTATTCGGCGAGGGCCTCGGCCAACTGGACGGACAGGCCGTGCAGTTCGAGGTAGTCGCGGTAGGCGTTGGCTTCGAAGAGTTCGGCGGTGGCGCCGCCGATCTTCGAGCCGACGGTGACGACCTGGAGACCGACGACGTCCGTTTCGCCGGACTCCTCCGGGCGGAAGAAGTCCGCCAGGCACAGGCGGCGGCCGCGGCGCTGGCGGGGGAAGGTGAAGCGGGTGCGCTCGGTGCCGTCCTCGTGCAGCAGGATCAGGTCCTCGCCCTTGGACACGCAGGGGAAGTAGCCGTGGACGACGGCGGCTTCGAGGAGGTTCTCGGTCTGGAGCTTGTCCAGCCAGCCGCGCAGCCGGGGCCGGCCCTCGCGCTCCACCAGCTCCTCGTACGTCGGTCCCTCGCCGGTCCGCGCCTGCTTCAGGCCCCACTGGCCCTTGAACAGCGCGCCCTCATCGAGCCAGGAGGCGTAGTCGGCGAGCTGGATGCCCTTGACGACGCGGGTGCCCCAGAACGGCGGGGTCGGGACCGGGTTGTCGATGGCCACGTCGGAGCGGACCGAGCCCTCGGGCTCCTCCACCTCCAGCACCGCCGTGTCCCGCTTGGGCACCCGGCGCTGCTTCAGTTCCGGGAGCGAGGCCCCCGGAACGCCGCGCTTGACGGCGATCAGGGCGTCCATCAGGCGCAGGCCCTCGAACGCGTCGCGGGCGTAGCGGACCTCGCCCTCGTAGATCTCGTGCAGGTCCTGCTCGACGTAGGCGCGCGTGAGGGCCGCACCGCCGAGGATGACGGGGAAGTCGGCGGCCATCTTGCGCTGGTTGAGCTCCTGGAGGTTCTCCTTCATGATCACGGTGGACTTGACCAGCAGCCCCGACATGCCGATGACGTCGGCGCGGTGCTCCTCGGCGGCTTCCAGGATCGCGGAGACGGGCTGCTTGATGCCCAGGTTGACGACGTTGTAGCCGTTGTTGGACAGGATGATGTCGACGAGGTTCTTGCCGATGTCGTGCACGTCGCCGCGGACGGTGGCCAGCACGATCGTGCCCTTGCCCTCGTCGTCGGTCTTCTCCATGTGCGGCTCCAGATACGCCACCGCCGTCTTCATGACCTCGGCGGACTGGAGCACGAACGGCAACTGCATCTGGCCGGAGCCGAACAGCTCACCGACGACCTTCATGCCCTCGAGCAGGGTGTCGTTGACGATGTCCAGTGCCGGGCGGGTCTCCAGGGCCTCGTCGAGGTCGGTCTCCAGGCCGTTCTTCTCGCCGTCGATGATGCGCCGCTTGAGGCGCTCCTCCAGCGGCAGCGCGAGCAGTTCCTCGGTCTTGCCCGCCTTCATCGACTTGGTGTTGACGCCCTCGAACAGCTCCATCAACCGCTGCAGGGGGTCATAGCCCTCCGCACGCCGGTCGTAGATCAGGTCGAGCGCGACGGTCACCTGCTCGTCGTCGAACCGGGCGATCGGCAGGATCTTGCTCGCGTGCACGATCGCCGAGTCCAGACCGGCCTTGACGCACTCGTCCAGGAAGACGGAGTTCAGCAGGATGCGCGCGGCCGGGTTGAGGCCGAAGGAGATGTTGGACAGGCCCAGCGTCGTCTGCACCTCGGGGTGGCGCCGCTTCAGCTCCCGGATCGCCTCGATCGTGGCGATGCCGTCCTTGCGGGACTCCTCCTGCCCGGTGCAGATGGTGAAGGTCAGGCAGTCGATGAGGATGTCCGACTCGTGGATGCCCCAGTTGCCGGTCAGGTCCGCGATCAGCCGCTCGGCGATGGCGACCTTGTCCTCGACCGTGCGGGCCTGGCCCTCCTCGTTGATGGTCAGCGCGATCAGTGCCGCGCCGTGCTCCGCCGCCAGCTCCGTGACCTTCGCGAACCGCGACTCGGGCCCGTCGCCGTCCTCGTAGTTGACGGAGTTGATGACCGCGCGGCCACCGAGCTTCTCCAGGCCGGCGCGCAGCACCTCCACCTCGGTGGAGTCCAGCACGATCGGCAGCGTGGAGGCGGTGGCGAAGCGGCCGGCCAGCTCCTCCATGTCCGCCACCCCGTCGCGGCCCACGTAGTCGACGCACAGGTCGAGCATGTGCGCGCCCTCACGGATCTGGTCGCGGGCCATCTCCACACAGTCGTCCCACCGACCGTCCAGCATGGCCTCACGGAACTTCTTCGAGCCGTTGGCGTTCGTCCGCTCCCCGATCGCCAGGAACGAGGTGTCCTGCCGGAACGGCACCGTCTGGTACAGCGACGCGGCGCCCGGCTCCGGACGCGGCTGCCGCGGCGCCGGCGCCAGGCCCCGCACGCGCTCCACGACCTGCCGCAGGTGTTCCGGCGTCGTCCCGCAGCACCCGCCCACCAGCGACAGTCCGTATTCGGCCACGAACGTCTCCTGCGCGTCGGCCAGCTCCCCGGCCGTCAGCGGGTAATGCGCGCCGTCCTTGCCCAGCACCGGCAGCCCCGCGTTGGGCATGCAGGCCAGCGGGATCCGCGAGTGGCGCGCCAGATAGCGCAGGTGCTCGCTCATCTCCGCCGGACCGGTCGCGCAGTTCAGGCCGATCATGTCGATGCCCAGCGGCTCCAGCGCCGTCAGCGCCGCCCCGATCTCCGAACCCAGCAGCATCGTGCCGGTCGTCTCCACCGTCACCGAACAGATCACCGGCAGGTCGGTGCCGGTCGCCTTCAAGGCGCGGCGGGCACCGAGAATGGCGGCCTTGGTCTGCAGCAGGTCCTGGGTGGTCTCCACCAGCAGCGCGTCCGCGCCGCCGGCGATCATGCCCTCGGCGTTCTGCTGGTAGGCGTCGCGCAGCGTCACGTACGGGGCGTGGCCCAGCGTCGGCAGCTTCGTGCCCGGGCCCATCGAACCCAGCACATAGCGCTGCTGGCCGGTCGAGGCGGTGAACTCGTCCGCCACCTCCCGCGCGAGGCGGGCACCGGACTCCGACAGCTCGAAGACGCGCTCGGCGATGTCGTACTCTGCCAGCGCGGCGTAGTTCGCGCCGAAGGTGTTGGTCTCCACGCAGTCCACACCGACCGCGAAGTACTCCGCGTGCACCGCGCGGACGATGTCCGGACGCGTCACGTTGAGGACCTCGTTGCAGCCTTCCAACTGCTGGAAGTCCTCCATCGACGGGTCCTGCGCCTGCAACATCGTGCCCATCGCCCCGTCGGCGACCACCACCCGCGAGGCCAGTGCCTCACGCAGTGACGCGACTCGGGATGTGCTGGTGGACGATGGCGTGTTCGAGGCCATGGAGATGCTCCCCTGGTTGCGACGGCTGTCGGCTTTGCACCCTCCGGGAGAGGGGGCACTCGGCCAGCGTAGCTGGCGGTCCGGTACAGGTGTTCCCCGTTCCACGGCGTGGACAGCCGGGTCTTTTCCGGGCGCGGTGCACTATCCATGATCGTTGACCGAGCTCAGTCACTCCCCAAGAGTCGGCATGGGCCGATATCGTTCGGGATTGTCGAACCGCTTACCTCGGAGGTTGCCCGATGGCACGCACCATCCAGTCGCTGGAGCGCGCGGCCGCAATGTTGCGGCTGCTCGCGGGAGGGGAACGGCGCCTGGGGCTCTCCGACATCTCCTCCTCCCTGGGGCTGGCCAAGGGCACCGCCCACGGAATCCTGCGCACGCTCCAGCAGGAGGGCTTCGTGGAGCAGGACCAGAACTCCGGCCGCTACCAGCTCGGCGCGGAGCTGCTGCGCCTGGGCAACAGCTATCTGGACGTCCACGAGCTGCGCGCCCGCGCCCTGGTCTGGACCGACGACCTGGCGCGTTCCAGCGGGGAGAGCGTCTATCTCGGCGTCCTGCACCAAAAGGGCGTGCTGGTCGTGCACCACGTCTTCCGGCCGGACGACAGCCGGCAGGTGCTGGAGGTCGGGGCGATGCAGCCGCTGCACAGCACGGCGCTGGGCAAGGTCCTCTCGGCCTACGACCCGGTGGCGCACAGCGAGGTCGTCGAGGTGGAGCGGGAGGCGTTCACCCCGCGCACGGTGACGGACCTGGCGGAGTTCGAGGGGTTGCTGGAGCTGATCCGGGCGCGCGGCTGGGCCTCGGACGTGGAGGAGACCTGGGACGGCGTCGCCTCGGTGGCCGCGCCGATCCACGACCGGCGGCGGATGCCGGTGGGCGCGGTGGGCGTCGCCGGTGCCGTGGAGCGGCTCTGCCGGGACGGTGAGCTGCGGCCGGAAATCGTCGCCGCGGTACGCGATTGCGCCCGTGCGGTGTCCAGGGATCTTGGCGCCGGACGATTCTGACCCGATTCGAACCGTATGTTCACGGAAGTTTTTCGCCACGGGACCCTTGACGGGGTCTCGTGCGTAAACAAAACTGCCGTTCGTCGGTCGGCATTGTCGAACACCTAACGACAATATTCGCTATGGTGGGCACTGCCGCGGGCCGACCAACGCCCTCCAGTAGGGCGCGGACCACCGGAGGGACCCGGGGTTCGCCTTCCCCTGGACGAAGGACAAAGGAGTCGCGGGTGTCCAGCTCCGACATCTTCATCAGCGAAACCATCGGTACCGCCGTTCTGATCCTGCTGGGCGGTGGCGTCTGCGCCGCCGTCACGTTCAAGCGCTCCAAGGCGTTCAACGCCGGATGGGTGGCCATCACCTTCGGGTGGGGCTTCGCCGTCCTCACGGGTGCCTACATCGCCGCCAAGTCCGGCGCACACCTCAACCCCGCCGTCACCATCGGCCTCGCCATCAAGGGCGGCACCGAGTGGGACCAGGTCCCGGTGTACTTCGCCGGCGAGCTGCTCGGCGCCATGATCGGCGCGGTGCTGGTGTGGATCACGTACTACGGACAGTTCCGGGCCCATCTGAGTGACCCCGAGGTCCTCGCCGCCCACAACGGCGACGAGGGCATGGTCGACAAGGCCGCCGCGCCGAAGGCCGGCCCGGTCCTGGGCATCTTCTCCACCGGCCCGGAGATCCGGCACGCCGTGCAGAACCTGGCCACCGAGATCATCGCCACCATAGTGCTCGTGCTGGCGATCCTCACCCTGGGTCTGAGCGACAACGGCAAGGGCGTCGGCGTCATCGGCACCCTGTTGGTCGCGCTCGTCGTCGTGGGCATCGGCCTCTCGCTCGGCGGCCCGACCGGTTACGCCATCAACCCGGTTCGCGACCTCGGCCCGCGCATTGTGCACGCGCTTCTGCCGCTGCCGAACAAGGGCGGTTCAGACTGGGGATACGCATGGATCCCGGTTGTCGGCCCGCTGATCGGCGGAGCCCTCGCCGGCGTCATCTACCAGGTGGCATTCGCCTGAGCCGTATGACCGCCCCGCCTGAGCCCGCACAGATTCCTTGGAGCACACCATGAGCGACACCCACAGCACCGCCTCCCACGGCCACGGCCCGTTCATCGCGGCCATCGACCAGGGCACCACCTCCAGCCGCTGCATCGTCTTCGACCGGGACGGCCGGATCGTCTCCGTCGACCAGAAGGAGCACGAGCAGATCTTCCCCCGGCCGGGCTGGGTGGAGCACGACGCGACGGAGATCTGGACCAACGTCCAGCAGGTCGTCGCCGGCGCCGTCGAGAAGGCCGGCATCACCTCCGCCGACGTCAAGGCGATCGGCATCACCAACCAGCGCGAGACCACCCTGCTCTGGGACAAGAACACCGGTGAGCCCGTCCACAACGCCCTCGTCTGGCAGGACACCCGCACCGACGCGCTCTGCAAGGAGCTCGGCCGCAACGTCGGCCAGGACCGCTTCCGCCGCGAGACCGGCCTGCCGCTGGCCTCGTACTTCGCGGGCCCGAAGATCCGCTGGCTGCTGGACAACGTCGACGGCCTGCGCGAGCGCGCCGAGGCCGGCGACATCCTCTTCGGCACCATGGACTCCTGGGTCATCTGGAACCTCACCGGCGGCGTCAACGGCGGCGTGCACGTCACCGACGTCACCAACGCCTCGCGCACCCTGCTGATGAACCTCCACAACCTGGAGTGGGACCCCAAGATCCTCCAGTCGATCGACATCCCGGCGGCCGTGCTGCCGGAGATCAAGTCCTCGGCCGAGGTCTACGGGCACTGCGCCGACGGCGTCCTGGCGGGCGTCCCGGTCGCCTCCGCGCTCGGTGACCAGCAGGCGGCGCTCTTCGGCCAGACCTGTTACGACAAGGGCGAGGCCAAGTCCACGTACGGCACCGGCACCTTCATGCTGATGAACACCGGTGACGAGCCCGTCAACTCCTACAACGGGCTGCTGACCACCGTCGGCTACCGCATCGGCGACCAGAAGCCGGTCTACGCCCTCGAGGGTTCCATCGCCGTCACCGGCTCGCTCGTCCAGTGGATGCGCGACCAGATGGGCCTGATCAACAGCGCGGCCGAGATCGAGACGCTGGCCAGCTCGGTCGAGGACAACGGCGGCGCCTACTTCGTCCCCGCCTTCTCCGGCCTGTTCGCCCCGTACTGGCGCCCCGACGCCCGCGGTGTCATCGCCGGCCTGACCCGGTACGTCACCAAGGCGCACATCGCCCGTGCCGTACTGGAGGCCACCGCCTGGCAGACCCGCGAGATCAGCGACGCCATGACCAAGGACTCCGGCGTCGAGCTGACCGCGCTCAAGGTCGACGGCGGCATGACCTCCAACAACCTGCTGATGCAGACCCTCTCGGACTTCCTGGACGCCCCCGTGGTGCGCCCGATGGTCGCCGAGACGACCTGCCTCGGCGCTGCCTACGCGGCCGGACTGGCCGTGGGCTTCTGGTCCAGCACCGACGAACTGCGCGCCAACTGGCGCCGGGCCGCCGAGTGGACCCCACGGATGGACGCGGCCACCCGTGACCGCGAGTACAAGAGCTGGCTCAAGGCCGTGGAACGCTCCATGGGCTGGCTCGACGACAGCACAGTCGAGGAGTAAAACATGAGCACCCTGCAGAGCGTCCCGGCACTCGGGACGCACCCGGCCAACGGTTCGCACGCGAGCCGCGCCGAGACTCGGGAGCAGCTTTCCAAGGCGACGTACGACCTCCTGGTGATCGGTGGCGGCATCCTGGGCATCTCCACTGCCTGGCACGCCGCCCAGGCCGGGCTGCGGGTGGCCCTGGTGGACGCCGGTGACTTCGCCGGCGCCACCTCCTCCGCCTCCTCCAAGCTGCTGCACGGCGGTCTGCGCTACCTCCAGACCGGTGCGGTCAAGCTGGTCGCGGAGAACCACTTCGAGCGGCGTGCGGTCTCCCGCCAGGTGGCACCGCACCTCGCCAACCCCCTGAAGTTCTACCTGCCCGTCTACAAGGGCGGCCCGCACGGCGCGGCCAAGCTCGGCGCGGGCGTCTTCGCCTACTCCGCACTGTCCGCGTTCGGTGACGGCGTCGGCCATGTCATCAGCCCGGCCAAGGCCGCGCGCGACGTGCCGGAGCTCCAGACGGACAACCTCAAGGCCGTGGCCGTGTACGGCGACGACCAGATGAACGACTCCCGGATGGCCCTGATGACCGTCCGCGCCGCCGTCCAGGCGGGTGCCACGGTCCTCAACCACGCGGAGGTCACCGGCCTGCGCTTCACCCAGGGCCGGGTCACCGGTGCCGAGCTCAAGGACCGTATGGACGGTGAGGAGTTCGGGATAAACGCCCGCCTGGTGCTCAACGCCACCGGGCCGTGGGTGGACCACCTGCGCAAGCTGGAGGACCCGAACGCGGCGCCCTCCATCCGGCTGTCCAAGGGCGCGCACCTGGTCCTCAAGCGCACCGCCCCCTGGAAGGCGGCGCTGGCCACCCCGATCGACAAGTACCGCATCACCTTCGCCCTCCCCTGGGAGGACATGCTGCTGCTGGGCACCACGGACGAGGAGTTCGAGGGCGACCCGGCGGATGTCGCGGTCACCGAGAAGGACACCGCCCAGATCCTGGACGAGGCCGCCTTCTCCATCCGCGACCAGCAGCTCTCCCGCGACCTGATCACGTACTCCTTCGCGGGTCTGCGGGTGCTGCCCGGTGGCCCCGGCGACACCTCGAAGGCCAAGCGCGAGACGGTCGTCACCGAGGGCAGCGGCGGGATGCTGTCGGTGGCCGGCGGCAAGTGGACGACCTTCCGGCACATCGGCCGTACGGTCATGAACAAGCTCGCCGCGCTGCCCGGCCACCCGCTGGCCGAGGACATGGAGCCGATCGCGCACCTGCCGAAGAAGCTCCCGCTGCCCGGCATCGCCAACCCCAACGCGGTCGCCCACCGGCTGCTGGTGGACGGCGGCACCCCCGGCCCGCGGATGGCGCCGGAGACCGCCCGGCACCTGGCCACCCACTACGGTTCGCTGTCCTTCGACATCGCGCGCCTGGCGAACGACGACCCGGCGCTGGCCGAGCGCATCCACCCGGACGCGCCGGAGATCTGGGCGCAGGTCGCCTACGCCCGCGACCACGAGTGGGCCGAGACGGTCGACGACGTGCTGCGCCGCCGGACGACCCTGACCATCCGCGGCCTGGACACCGAGGACGTCCGGACCAAGGTCAAGGACATGCTGGAGGGCTGACGGCCCGGCCCAACGACGCCAACTGACTGTCCGTCAGTGACCCGTCGCACAACGGAATGACGAGGGGGCGGTCCACGGGGGCCGCCCCGTCGTCGTGTCCGGCGGGCCGCTCCCCGCCCGCCCGGCCGGCGCCGGGCCGGTCCAAGGCCGTCGCGGGTGCCGGTGGTTCGGAGGGTTGGTACGTGCTCACCGGGTCATAATCACCCCAGGCTGCTCAGGCCCGGCGGACCGGTGCGGCAGAGCCGGGCAGGACACGGAGGCGGCACGGGCCCGGGCGCGGTGCGCCTCACGCGCGAGGAGCGGTGGCCGCTCGACGCCGTGCCGGAGACCGGGCAGCCGGGCGTTCGGTCGGCGACCGCCCGGCTGCCCTCACCGCGGCGAGGGCGATCAGACCGCGAAGCCCCCGTCCACCGCGATCGAGGCGCCCGTGATGTAGCGACCGCCCTCCCCCGCCAGGTGCGCGACCGTCGCCGCGACGTCCGAGGCCCGGCCGTAGGAGCCGAGCGCGGTCAGCGCGGCCTGCGCCGGCGCGCTCTCGCCGTCCGCCGGGTTCATGTCGGTGTCGATCGGCCCGGGATGGACGAGGTTGGCGGTGATCCCGCGCGGCCCCAGTTCCCTGGCGAGGGCCTTGGTCAGGCCGATGAGCGCGGCCTTGCCGGTGGCGTAGAGCGTGGCGCCGGGGAAGGGGACCCGCTCCGCCAGGCAACTGCCGATGGAGATGATCCGCCCGCCGTCGGACAGATGCGCGGCCGCGGCCTGCGCCGTCAGGAAGGGCGCCCGGACGTTCGTCCGCAGCACCCGGTCCACGTCCGCCAGGGAGATCCCTTCGAACGGGCCGAGCAGTCCCGCGCCCGCGTTGTTCACCAGGATGTCGAGCCGGCCGAACCGCTCGACGGTGCCCGCCACCGAGGCCCACACCGCTTCCGCGTCCGCGCTGTCGGCACGCACCGCCCAGGCGTGCCCGCCGGCCGCCTCGATCCGTTTGACCACCTGTTCGGCCAAGTCCTCGCGGGTCCGGTAGGTGAGGGCGACCGCCGCGCCCTCGGCGGCCAGCCGGACCGCTGTCGCCTCGCCGATGCCCCGGCTGCCGCCGGTCACCAGCGCCGCCTTGCCCGCGAGCTGCCGCGCACCGGTCGCCGTCGTCGTGGTCGCCGCCGTGGTCGTCATCGCCATCGCCTTGTCTCCGCCTTTGTCGTGATCGGTCCGAGCGTCGCCGTACGCGTCGTCGGGGATGCCTCGATCCTGCGGCGCCGCGGGGCCGGAAACCGGCGGAATCCGGACGCCGTACCGCCGGCCCGGGGCCCCCGGCGGGCGCGGACGGAAGTTGGCCGAACCGCCCCCGGGACAGGTCGGACGAATGGCCACTCGTTCGTGCACAGGGGCTGCGAACGGGCACCGCGGACGCCGTAGTCTTGGGAACGCACGCAAATGGATCTGCTGCCGGCGGCCGCCCCCGAGGTGGCCCGACCGGTCGGAAGGAGGCGCTGGGTGATCGAGCTGGAGGGGGTGCCCGAGCTGATCGACCCGGTCATGGTGGCCGCGTTCGAAGGCTGGAACGACGCCGGCGACGCCGCCTCCGCCGCGGTCGCGCACCTGGACCGGGAGTGGAAGGGCGAGGTCTTCGCCGCGCTGGACGCGGAGGACTACTACGACTTCCAGGTGAACCGCCCCACCGTCTTCCTCGACGGCGGGGTACGCAAGATCACTTGGCCGACGACCCGGCTGTCCGTCGTCCGCGTCAGCGACTCCGACGGCAAGGGGCGGCCGCGCGACCTCGTCCTGGTCCGCGGCATCGAGCCCAGCATGCGCTGGCGCTCGTTCTGCAACGAAATCCTGGGCTTCGCCCATGAGTTGGGCGTGGAGATGCTGGTGGTGCTGGGCGCGCTGCTCGGCGACACCCCGCACACCCGCCCGGTGCCGGTCAGCGGCGTCACCTCCGACGCCGAGCTCGCGACGAGGCTGGATCTGGAGGAGTCGCGCTACGAAGGCCCCACCGGCATCGTGGGCATCCTCCAGGAGGCGTGCACGCACGCGGGCGTCCCGGCGGTGAGCCTGTGGGCCGCCGTGCCGCACTACGTCTCCCAGCCGCCCAACCCCAAGGCCAGCCTCGCCCTGCTCAACCGCCTGGAGGACCTCCTCGACCTGCGCATCCCGCTCGGTGAGCTGAGCGAGGACGCGCGCGCCTGGCAGTTGGGCGTGGACCAGCTCGCGGCCGAGGACAGCGAGGTCGCCGAGTACGTCCAGTCGCTGGAGGAGGCGCGGGACACCGCGGAGCTCCCGGAGGCGTCCGGCGAGGCCATCGCCCGCGAGTTCGAGCGCTATCTGCGCCGCCGGGACCCGCAGACCGGGCCGGGCGTGGCGACGGAGGGCGGGCTCGCCGACGGCCGCGACGGCTCGTATCTGCGCGACACCGCCAGCGGCCGCACCCGGCCGCGGCGGTCCGCCTCGAAGACGCCGGACGGTAAGACGCCGGACAGCAAGACGTCGGACAAGCCGGAGGAGCCGCGGGAGGAACGGCGGGAGGGCAAGGGCCCCAAGCCGTCCACGGACGCAGAGGTGACGGAGGATCAGGGAACGACGCCCGCCGGGCCCGCCGGTGCGGAGGACGCACCCGGGGCGCCGGGCACCGCGGACGGTTCGCGGTCCTCCGGCCAGGAGGGGCGCCCGCCCGGCACCGGCGACGCCGGTCCCACCGAGGACGGCCCGGACGCCGGACCGGCGGACACCGGACGCTGAGCCCGTTCCCCTGCCCAGTGCTCAAGGGGCGCCGCACCGGTCACAGTGCCGGGCGGCGCCCCCCGCGCTTTCCCGACCCGGTCCGACGCCACCGGCAACGCCCGCGGCGCGCCGGGCGGTTGGCGTCTTTCGGCCGGATCGCCGACCTCCTGCGGAACGCCGGCCTCCTGTGAGAACGGGGCGGCTTCTCCAATCGGTGGAGGAGCTACGGAGAAGAAAAAGAGGAGGGCCGCGAGCAGGGGTTACAATTCCACCCCGAACAGAGCGTCGACAGCG
>NZ_JBVIHH010000016.1:0-79097 GCF_055570395.1 Streptomyces sp. NPDC031210 | reverse complement strand
TTGTACCCAGACCACCCACCCCCCGGGGAAACCCCCCCACCCACAAAACGGGTCCCTCCTTCGGTGCCGCGCAGGCCCCCCCCGAGGACGAAAAGGCGGAGGTCAGCGAGCGGGCGTCACAGTGCCACGCCGAGCAGCGCGTCGACGGTGCGGGACACCAGCCCCGGCGCGCTCTCCTCGCTGCCGCCCGCGGCCTGCTGGGCGGCGGCCCAGCGGTCCACCGCCGCGAGGGCGGCCGGCGAGTCCAAGTCGTCGGCCAGCGCGGTGCGGACCTCCTCCAGGAGGGCGTCGGCGGACGGTCCGTCGGGACGGGAGACGGCGGCCCGCCAGCGCGCCAGGCGCTCCTCGGCCTCCTCCAGCACCGAGTCGGTCCACTCCCAGTCCGCCCGGTAGTGGTGCGCGAGCAGCGCCAGGCGGATCGCCGCCGGGTCGGTGCCGTCGCGCCGCACCTTGGAGACGAAGACCAGATTGCCCTTGGACTTGGACATCTTCTCGCCGCCCAGGGCCACCATCCCGGCGTGGACGTACGCCTTGGCGAACGGGTGCTCACCGGTGAGCGCCTGGGCGTGCGAGGCGCCCATCTCGTGGTGCGGGAAGGCGAGGTCGGAGCCGCCACCCTGCACGTCGAAGCCCATCCCGAGGTGGTCCAGCGCGATGGCGACGCACTCGATGTGCCAACCGGGCCGGCCGGGGCCCAGCGAGGCGCCGTCCCAGCTCGGCTCGCCGTCGCGGGCGGCCATCCACAGCATCGGGTCGAGCGGGTTCTTCTTGCCCTCCCGCTCGGGGTCGCCGCCGCGCTCGGCGGACAACAGCCGCATCGCGTCGGCGTCGAGCCGGGAGACCTCGCCGAAGTGCGGGTCGGACTCGACGGAGAAGTAGATGTCGCCGTCCAGTTCGTAGGCCGCGCCGGCGTCGCGCAGCCGCTCCACCAGCGGGACGATGCCGGGTATCGACTCGACCGCGCCGACGTACTGGCGCGGCGGGAGCATCCGCAGGGCCGTCATGTCCTCGCGGAAGAGGGCGGTCTCGCGCTCGGCGAGCGCCGTCCAGTCGTCGCCGGTGGCGAGGGCCCGCTCCAGGAGCGGATCGTCGACGTCCGTGACGTTCTGCACGTAGTGAACCTGGTGCTTCGTGTCGAGCCACACGCGCTGAACCAGGTCGAACGCGTTGTAGGTCGCCGCGTGCCCCATGTGCGTGGCGTCGTACGGCGTGATGCCGCAGACGTAGATACGGGCGACGGGACCGGGGTCGAGGGTGATCCGTCCGCCGGTCGCGGTGTCGTGGATCCTCAGATCGCGGCCCTGGCCAGGCAGGGCGGGGACCTCAGAAGCGGGCCATGCATGCATGCCTTGAGCGTAACCGGACGCATGTTCCGCATACGAACCGGATCACGGTGTTGGCCGGATAGGCACTCTTGCGTTTGCCGCCGGAACATGCAGGTACACCCCCCGACCGGCCGTTCGCCCGCCACCGCCCCCGATCAGCGGCGGATCAGACCGGGGGCCAGGGAATCGCGGGCCACTGGCCGCTCGGCTCGGGGTGCCGGCCGGTCCGCAGCAGCGCGGCCACCCGCTCCCGCAGCGCCCCGATCTCGATATCCGTGAGCAATTCGGCCAGTCGGGCGGCGAGCGGCGCACCGCCCTCCAGCGCCTCCTGTAGGCCCCGCAGGACCGCCAGCGCCTCCTCGGTGAGCGGCTCCCCCGCCCAGCCCCACAGGAGCGTGCGCAGCTTGTCCTCGGCGTGGAACGTCACCCCGTGGTCGATGGCGTACAGCCGCCCGCCGGCCGAGGGCAGCAGATGCCCGCCCTTGCGGTCGGCGTTGTTGATCACCGCGTCGAGGACCGCGAGCCGCCGCAGCCACGGATGGTCGGCGTGCACCAGCAGCGCGGTGCGGCCCTCGCCGACCGCCGCGGAGCCGACCGCCTTCCAGCCGGGCCCCGGCTCGTCGCCCTCCACCAGCGCCAGCAGTTCCGGCACCTCGGCGCCGTCGTCCGGCGCCTCGACCCACTCCTGCACCATCCCGGTGCCGTATGGGCCGTCCCGCAGCACCGTGGCGGGCATCAGGTCCCAGCCGGTCGCCCGGGAGACCTCGTACGCGGCGACCTCGCGCTGGGCGAGCGTGCCGTCGGGGAAGTCCCACAGCGGGCGCTCGCCGGCGACCGGCTTGTAGACGCAGGCGGCGGTGCGGCCCTCGTGGGTGACGGTGCAGTAGAGGACGGCGTTGGACGCCTCGCGGATCTGGCCGCGTACGGTCAGCTCACCCTCGGCGAGCACCTTCCGAGGCAGCCCCGGGCCGGGCTCGGCGGCGGGCGGCGGGACCTGCGGGGTGGCGGGGCCGGACGGCGGCCCGGCGGCGCCGGCGGCGGACTCCATGGCGCTCAGGCGTCCCGCCGGTATCCGTTCTGGCGCGGGCATACGTGTCCCTCCGGGTCGAGCGGCAGGCTGCACAGCGGGCACGGCGGGCGCCCGGCGTTGACGACGTCCAGCGCCCGCTTGGCGAAGGCGCGGGCCATGGCGCCGGTGAGCCGCACGCGGAGCATGGGCGGGCCGTTCTCGTCGTCCTGGAGCAGCCGCTCCTCGGCGTCGACGAGGTCCTCCTCGCTGTCCGCGTCGAGCTCGACCAGGGCCTGCGCCTCCACGATCATCCGCTCGTCCTCGCCGTCCCAGGCGAGCGCCATGGTCCCGACGCGGAACTCCTCCTCGACGGGCATCTCCAGCGGTGCGGTGTCGACCACCTCGGCGGGCGAGACCGCGGGCACCGGGGCGTTGCCGCCGCTGCGCCGCACGACCTCGTCCAGCAGTTCGTCGATGCGCTCGGCCAGGGCCGCGACCTGCGTCTTCTCCAGGGCGACGCTGGTGGTGCGGCCGGCCGCGGTGGCCTGGAGGAAGAAGCTACGGCGGCCAGGCAGCCCGACCGTACCGGCCACGAAGCGGTCCGGCGCGTCGTAGAAGAACACCTGACGGGACAACGTCCTGCTCCGATTGCTCGACTGCGGGGTCACTGCGGTCGCTGCGGTCCCGCGGTCACGGCGTCGGATCACGGGGGCGTGGCGGGCAGCGCCGTCGCACCACCCTACTGCGCCGACTGATCACGACGCTCCCGCACCACCGCCGACCGCGGCGTCCCGTTCGCCGGCGGCCGGCCCGTCGTCCCGGGGCACCAGGCCGCCGAAGTCGCCGGTGTCACCGAGCCGTACGAGGTAGGGGCGCAGCCGGGTGTAGCGGATGGCGGTGACCGAGCAGGGCTCGACGGAGATCCGCTGGAAGAGGTCGAGGTGCATGCCGAGGGCGTCGGCGACCAGGGACTTGATGATGTCGCCGTGCGAGCACATCAGATAGGCCGCCTCGGCGCCGTGCGCGGCCTCGACGCGGTCGTTCCAGTCGCGTACCGCCTCGACCGCGCGGGCCTGCATGGCCCGCATCGATTCGCCGCCGGGGAAGGCGGCCGCGGAGGGGTGCCGCTGGACGACCTCCATCAGCGGCTCGTCGCCGAGCTCGGCGAGTTTGCGGCCCGACCACTGGCCGTAGTCGCATTCGCTGATCCGGTCCTCGTGGTGCAGCGGCAGGCCGGGACGGGCGTCGAGGAGAGGCCGCACGGTCTCCTGGCAGCGCAGGAGCGGGCTGGTGACGACGGCGGCCAGGGGCACCGCGGCCAGCCGAGCGGGCAGGGCCGCGGCCTGGGCGGCGCCCCGCTCGTCCAGGGCGACACCGGGGGTCCGCCCGGCGAGCACTCCGGCGGTGTTGGCGGTGGAGCGGCCGTGCCGCAGCAGGATCAGCGTGGGCATGGCCGCCAGCCTACGTTCCGCGAACGTGTTTCTGGCAGGTGGCCGGGTAACGGGTGAGAATGCCAGATGTGATCGTGGACTGCGCCATCTACCGGGACGGCCGCCGCAGCGAGGGGCCCGAGGACTTCGCCACCGCGCTCGACCAGGCGCGGGCCGAGGGCCATTCCTTTCTGTGGCTGGGGCTGCACGAGCCGACACAGGAGGAGTTCGACCGCGTCAGCGACCAGTTCGGGCTGCATCCGCTGGCGGTCGAGGACGCCCTCAAGGCCCATCAGCGGCCCAAGCTGGAGGTGTACGACGACTCGCTCTTCGTGGTCCTCAAGCCGGTCACCTACGACGACGAGGCCGATACGGTCACCGCCTCGGAGCTGATGCTGTTCGTCGGCGACTCGTTCGTGGTGACCGTGCGGCACGGCGAGGCCAGCCCGCTGCGCGCGGTGCGGCAGCGGCTGGAGCTCCAGCCGGAGATCATGCGGAACGGTCCGACGGCGGTGCTGTACGCCGTCAGCGACGCGGTGGTCGACCACTACATCGAGGTCGCCGGCGAACTCCAGTTGGATCTGGAGGAGTTGGAGGCGGAGGTGTTCGCCCCGTCGGGCGGCGACAGCAGGAACACCGCAGCGCAGATCTACGCGTTCAAGCGTGAGGTGCTCGAATTCCGGCGGGCCACCGGCCCGTTGGCGGAGCCGATGGCCCGGCTGCGCAACCCCGGCGTGCCGTTCGTGCACGAGCAGGCCCGGCCGTTCTTCCGTGACGTGGAGGACCACCTCACCCGCGCCAACGAGTCGGTGGAGGGCCTGGACCGGCTGCTCTCGGACATTCTCTCCGCCCACCTGGCGCAGATGGGCGTGCGGCAGAACGACGACATGCGCAAGATCTCGGCGTGGGCCGCGCTGGCCGCCGTGCCGACGCTGATCGCCGGTGTCTACGGCATGAACTTCGACGAGATGCCCGAGCTGAGATGGAGCCTGGGCTATCCGGCGATCCTGCTGTTGATGGCCGTCATCGAGCTGTCGCTCTACCGGCTGTTCAAGCGCCGGGGCTGGCTGTGAGGGCGGCGGTCGACCGGGCCGCGGAGTGCGCGGCGGTCAGGCGAACTCCGCCGCGGACGAGGCCGGGCCGCCCAGCGCGTCACGGTTCTCGGGCATCCGCAGGCTGACCATCCGCCGCCAGCCGCCCAGCCGCTCGTAGCCGTACATCGCCCCGATACCGGCCCGCAGCAGCGCCGACTTGGCCGCGGACCAGCCCAGGATGCGGCCCATGTGGCCCATGACCGCGAGGCTGACGTCCCGGTAGACGACCGTCTCGGCGCGCGCGCACTCGTGCAGGATCCGCTGGATGGTCCGGCCGTGTCCGGCGCGGGCCAGGCGCAGCAGTTCCTCATGGCAGTAGGCGAGGTGGTTGTCCTCGTCATGGGAGATCATCCGGATCGCCTTGCCCACCTCGGGATGGTCGCCGAAGTAGCTCCTCAACATGTCCATCTGGTCGGCGGCGCGCTGCTCGGTGACGCGGCTGTGCGCGAGGTAGGTGATGATGTCCAGCTCGGTCAGGGGCTCGTCGCGGCGTAGTTTGTCGTGCGCCAGGCCGATGCCGCGCCGCTCCAGCAGCATGGTGTAGTCGGTGTCCGGGGGGACCTCGGTGGCGGTCAGACCGCGTTTGCGCAGCAGGGCCTGGAAGATCCTGCCGTGCTTGTCCTCGTCGGCGCCGTGCCGGGCCACCTTGGGCGCGAGCGCGCGCAGGGACTCGGGCAGGAGGGCGGCGATCCGGCCGTTCTCCCATCCGCCCTGGTTCTCGCCGCTGGCCGCGATGGAACAGAACAGGCGGTAGGACTCGTCGTTGTCGACGATCTCCTGGAACAGGCTTCGAGCCGAGAGCATCTGCGCCACCTCCGAACGAACGCACCCGTAAAGGAAGAGTCAAGTGCGACGCGCGGTCGACGGCAACCGCACGTCGTTCGGCTTCGGCCGTTCGAATGAACACGCGGTGGGTGCCCGGGCGTAACCGGGGCGCCGGTCGGGGCGTTGTGCTGCGTGACGGCCGTGGCGGGGAAGACCCCCGAGCCCCCACCACGGCCGCGGCGCTGTCCATGGGCCCGGCACTCAGGTGCCGGGCTTCGTGCCGTCCAGGGGGACTACGCCAGTCCGGCGCGCTCCAGGGCCTCGGTGCCCGCCCGCAGGGAGGCGACGCGGTCCTCCAGTGTGAAGCCGGCCGGCGCCAGGGTCAGGGTGGTGACCCCGGCCGCCGCGTAGGCCTGCATCCGCTCGGCGATCCGCTCGACGGAACCGAGCAGCGTGGTCTGGTCGATCAGTTGCTCCGGGATGGCCGCGGCCGCGCCGTCCTTGTCGCCGGCCAGGTACTTGTCCTGGATCTCGGCGGCTTCCTTCTCGTAGCCCATGCGCCGGGCCAGTTGGTTGTAGAAGTTCTGCTTGCGGCTGCCCATGCCGCCGACGTACAGGGCGGTGTAGGGGCGGAACATGTCGGCCAGCGCGCTGACGTCGTCGCCGAGGGCGAGCGGCAGGGTCGGGCAGACGTCGAAGCCGTCCATGGTCAGGCCGGCCTTCTCGCGGCCCGCCCGCAGGGGCGTGATCGCGGTCTCCTGGAGGTGGTCGGCCGAGGGGAAGATCAGCAGGGCGCCGTCGGCGATCTCACCGGTCTGCTCCAGGTTCTTCGGGCCGATCGCCGCGATGTAGAGCGGGATGTGCTCGCGCTGGGGGTGCACGGTCAGCTTCAGCGGCTTGCCGGGGCCGCCGGGCAGCGGCAGCGTCCAGTGCTCGCCCTCGTACGAGAGCCGCTCGCGGGACATGGCCTTGCGGACGATGTCGACGTACTCGCGGGTGCGGGCCAGCGGCTTGTCGAACTTCACGCCGTACCAGCCCTCGGAGACCTGCGGCCCCGAGACTCCGAGGCCGAGGCGGAAGCGGCCGCCGGAGAGGGAGTCGAGGGTGGCGGCGGTCATCGCGGTCATCGCGGGGGTGCGCGCCGGGATCTGGAAGATCGCCGAGCCGATGTCGATGCGCTCGGTCTGGGCGGCCACCCAGGAGAGCACCGAGGGAGCGTCGGAACCGTAGGCCTCGGCGGCCCAGCAGACCGAATAGCCGAGGCGGTCGGCTTCCTGCGCCACCGCGAGATTGTCGGAGTCCATCCCGGCACCCCAGTAGCCGAGGTTGATGCCAAGCCTCATGCCGCTCCCCTTACTGATCAGTAACGTCACTGTTGCGGGGACTCTAGTCGCTACCGCCCGCCGCCGTCACCGACCGGTTGTCCACAGGTCCCCTGATCCGGGCTCGCGGCCAGTAATCTCAAGGCCCATGGAGCAAAGGCACCTCGGGCGTACGGGGCTTCGCGTGTCCCGCCTCGGGCTGGGCACCCTGAACTGGGCGCGCGACACGGACGAACAGGAAGCCGCCGATCAGCTCAAGACGTTCTGGGAGGCGGGCGGCACCCTCGTCGACACCGCCGACATCTATGCCGACGGCGGTGCCGAATACCTCCTGGGCCACCTCACCGAGGGGCTGGTCCCCCGCGACGATCTGGTGATCGCCACCAAGGCCGGCAGCGTGCTCGAGCCGGACCGGCGCACCGACGGCTCCCGGCGCCATCTCCTGGCCGCGCTGGACGCCTCGTTGGAGCGGCTGGGGACGGACTACGTCGACCTGTGGCAACTGCACGCCTTCGATCCGCACACCCCACTGGAGGAGACCCTCCACGCCCTCGATCTGGCCGTCGCGAGCGGCCGGGCGCGCTATGTGGGGCTGGCCAACTTCTCCGGCTGGCAGCTCGCCAAGGCCGCCACCTGGCAGCTCGCGGTCCCCGGCGTACGCAACCGGCTGGCGAGCACGCAGATGGAGTACTCGCTCCTCCAGCGCGGCATCGAGCGGGAGGTGCTGCCCGCGGCGGTGGACCTCGGCGTCGGCCTGCTCCCTTCCTCGCCGCTCGGGCGCGGCGTGCTCACCGGCAAGTACCGTCACGCCACCCCGGCCGACTCGCGCGGTGCCTCCGACCATCTCGCCGCTTTCGTCGCGCCCTACCTCGACGAGGCGGCGGGCCGGATCGTCGAGGCGGTCACCACCGCCGCCGACGGTCTCGCCGTCACCCCGCTCCAGGTCGCGCTGTCCTGGGTCCGCGACCGTCCAGGAGTCACCGCCCCGATCGTCGGCGCACGCACGGCCGCGCAGCTCAGAGCGGCATTGTCAGTGGAGACGCTTAGTCTTCCTGACGAGATCCGCCGGGCGCTGGACGATGTGTCCGCTCCGGTGCACCACTATCCCGATCACGACTGGAGCACGCTGTGAGCACCGACCGCCTCGCCGGCGAAACCACCCCCGAGCAGGAGGCCGCACCCGACACGTCGCGGGTCCCTTCGCCGGGGGATGACGCGCGGGCGCCGGGGGGAGCGGGCGAGGACGCGGGCGGCATGGCGGCGGACGGCAGCGGGGATGCGGCCGACGGGGGCTCGGCGGGCGGGGCGGCCGACGCAGACGGGGCTGAATCGCAGGGGCCAGGGGCGGCTTCGCCGGAATCGCGGGAAGCCGGGGCCGCTTCGCGGGACACCGGTGCCGGGGCAGCGGGCGGCGCGCAGGGGGGTGCCGCTCCCGGGTCGGCCGCGGCGACGGCGGCTGCGCTGGCCGCCGCCGTGCGGGCCGTGGAGAGCGGCGAGCGTTCGGCCGCCTCCTTCTTCACCGGGTCCCAGGGTGCCGCCAGGCCCGCCGCACCCGCCACGGGCCGGCCGGGTGGCGGACCGGTCGCCGGCGAACCGCTGAGCGGACCCCCGCGCCCGGCCGCCCCGCAGCCGACACGACCGCCAGCCCAGGGCGAGGCCACGGGACCGGCCGGCGCTCCGCCCGCCGGGGACGGCACCGCGCCCGGCCACGACGGCCCGCACGCCCCCGCCTCGCCGTCGCCCGCGCCGGCTCCGCGCCCGGCGCCCGCGACCGCCCCCGGCATCGACGGCGTACGGCAGGTCCTCGCGGCCGGTGGGGCGCCCGAATCGCTGGCCGAGAAGACCGCCGAGGCGCTCGGCGAACGTGCCGCGCAGGCGCTGCACGACGATCCCTGGCTGCTGCTCGGCGTGCCCGGTGTACGCCCCGAGCAGGCCGACGGCTTCGCCCGGGCGCTGCTCGGTGCGGCCTGCGGGCCGGACGACGAGCGGCGGGCCCAGGCACTGGTCCTGTGGCTGCTGGAACAGGCCGCCGTCGCGGGCCACTCCTCCCTGGAAGCGCCCGCCCTGCGCGCCGCCCTCGCCCAGCGAGCCGTGCCCGACCCCGACCAGGCGCTCCAGGCGGCCATCGCCGACGGTGCGGTGCTGGTGTTCCAGGACGCGATCGACACCCCTGGCCGGCCCCGGCCCGCCGCGGGTGACGACGAGGAGGAGCAGCCGGTCCGGGTGCTGCTCGGCCTGGACCGCCTGGCGATGGCCGAGGAGAGCGTCGCCGACGGCCTCGCGCGCCTGCTCAACACCTTCGAGCCGGCCCCGGATTCAGCGGCCGAGCCGACGGAGGACGAGGAACAAGAAGAGGAAGAGGAACAGGAAGGCGACACGACGGCCCCGGGTGCCCCCGAGGGCACCGCCACCGGCACGGCCACGGCCACGGCCACGCCAAGCGAAACGGGCGGTTCCCCCGCCACTCCTGGCGCCCCCACTCCGGGCGCCTCCACTCCCGGCACCTCCGCTCCCGGTGAGACGGCCCCCGCCGACGGTGACGGGGCCCCCAGCCGCCCCCAGCCGTCCGCCGCCGCCTGGGAGGCCGCCGCGACCGGCGCGCCGTCGCCCTCGGCCGGGGAGCTGATCCGCGCCGCCGCCCACAGCGGTCTGGTGGCGCACACGGGCGCCGAAGCCGCCCGTGCCGAGCCCGCCGCGCTGATCGCGGCGGCCCGCGCCCTGGGGCTGCGGGCCTTCGGCGCGACCCATACCGAGAACGGCCGCCGCCGCCTGGAGGCGGACCTCGCCGGCCTCGCGGCGGGCGGCCCGGCCACGGACCCGGGCGCCGCCGCGGTGACGGTCGCCGGTCTCCTCTCCGGCCGGCAGGGACCCGGCCGGGACGCGGACGGAGCCCTGGCCCTCGACCTCCTGGTGGTGCTGGACGCCCCGCAGTTGGATCTGGAGACCGCCGCGCTGCTCGTCGAGTCGCTGACCGACGGCACCCGGCTGGTGTTCAGCGGTGACCCCGGTGTGCTGTGGTCCGCCGGCCCCGGCCGCCTGTTCGCCGACCTCCTGGCGTCCCGTTTCTGTCCCCAGATCGCCTCCCGCACCCCGGACTTCGGCCCGATCGGCGAGCTGGTCTCGGGCATCGGCGTCGGCGAGCTGAGCGCCGTCGAGGCGCCCGGCAAGGAGGTGGTGACCGTTCCGGTGCGCGACGCCGGGGAGGCGGTACACCGCACCGTCCAGTTGGTCGCCGACTCCGTGCCCCGGGCGCTGGGCGTGCCCGCCGACCAGACCCAGGTCCTCACGGTCGGCCACGGCGGCGCCGCAGGCACCCGCGCCCTCAACGCCGCCCTGAAGGAGCGCCTCAACCCCGGCCCCGGCCGGTTCGGCGGCTTCGACCCCGGTGACCGGATCGCCTACGCGCCCGCCCCCGGCCGGGTCCTGCCCGGGACGGTCACCGGCGCGGACGCGGACGGACTGCGCCTGGAATGCGAGGGCGCGTCCTTCGTCGTGCCCCGCGAACAGGTCGGCGCCGTACGCCACGGCTGGGCGCTCACCGCCCACCAGGCCGCCGGGATGCGCTGGCCCGCCGTGGTGGCGGTCCTGCCCGGTGACGCGGCCGGCGGCCTGACCCGCGCCTGGGTCTACACCGCCTTCAGCCGCGGCGAGCGGCACCTGTCGGTGGTCCAGGGCGTCGGCGAGGCGCTGCCGCGCGCGGTGGCCGAGGTGCCGGTCAAGGAGCGGACCACCCGGCTGCGCACCCTGCTCCAGACGCAGAGCGGCCAGGCCGAGGCCGACGTGACCGGCTGAACTCCGCCCGGGTCTCCCGCCCGCCCTGCAGCCCGGACACACCGCTGCCCCGCCCCGTCAGGACGTGACCGACGGGCGGGGCAGCGGCGCGTACGGGCCGGATCACGGGCGGACAGGAGCCCGCGATCAGCGGCACGTACCAGGCGGGGACGGACCGCGGTCCGCGACGCGATGAGCACGCACGGGCTACACGGGGCGGCCGGAGGGGCGGGCCCGCACGAGCGTCCGCGCCCCTCACCGCTCCGGTCACCGCGCCGCCTCACCGCTCCGTTTCGATGACCTCCAGCAGATCGTCGTCCTCGTCCAGCTCCTCGTCGAAGACCGAGCTGACGTCGAACCGGCACACCACCCGTTGGGGATCGGCCTGGTCGAACGGCGCGGACAGCCACTCCCCCGGCTCCGGCGGGTCGTCGGCGGCCGCCACCCACAGCGTGGAGTCGCCCTCCTCCAGGCCGAACTCCTTGTGCCGGGAGGCGATCTCGTCCGGTTCGAACTCCCCGAACAGCACCCCGAGCGCGGCGTGGACACTGCTGCCGACCACGGACGCGGCGCCGCCGCCCTCGGCACCCTTGGCCGTGACGTCGTCCGCGGCGTCGGGGTCGAGATCGGCGATGCGCTGGGCCTGGTGCAGCAGCCGCTGCGGCTCGACGACGGTGTAGTCGCGCCGGATCAGCACGCTCAGCGCACTGGGTTCCTCGGGCCCGGCGTAGGCCGGCAGCACATCGCTTCCGGGGATCTCGAAGGGGGTGACCTCGTCGTAGGCGTCGTACAACAACTCGTCGTAGGCCTCAGCAGCCGCGGCGAGCTCGTCGAACGCGGCATAGACAGCCGGATCGTCCTCGCCCGAGCGGCGTTCGACCGCGTCGAGGTGACGGTCCAGCGCGGCTTTGACCGCCTCGGCGGCGGCACGTACCTCGGCAGCGGAGGGCTGCGCAGCATCAGACATAGTGCAGACGCTATCCGTACCGGGGCCGGTCCCGCACAATAGATGCGATGCCGGAATACGAATTCTGCGATGTGTACGTGCCCCGGGGGGTCTCCCGGAAGGCCGCCACACGCCTGCTGACCGACCACGCCGAGTACGGACACTGGGAGTTGGACCGACTTCGACTCAATCCCGACGGCAGCCGCAAGGTGCGGTTGCGCCGCCGGATCATCCGACAGCTCCGCGCCACCTGGTGAGCGCCCGCTCCGTGTGAAGAGCGCGAAGCGGGCCCCGTTCGCCGGGGCCCGCTCCGTTGTGCCGAACCGCCTGTGACTAACTGTCGTCGGTCACCTACGCGCGGTGCGCGCACGGCGGTAGAGGACGGCTCCGCCGAGGAGGAGTCCGGCGCTCGCCGGTACGGCGTAGCCGATCGTGCCGGCGCCGGTCCGCGCGAGCTGCTCGGCGGCCTTGGGCGTCGTCACGATCTTGGTGTGCGGCGGGGTCTGGCCCTGCGGGTGCACATCCGGGCCCTGCTGGTCGCCGGGCCGGCCCGGCGTGTGCGGCTTTCCCGGGGCCGGCGGCTGCTCCGCCTTCGGCGGGGTGTGGCCACCCGGGTGGTCCGGGTTCCCGGGGTGCTCGGGGTTCCCCGGGTGGTCCGGGTTGCCGGGGTGATCCGGGTTTCCGGGGTGGTCCGGGTTGCCCGGGTGGTCCGGGTGCCCCGGGTTGGAGGGGCTCGTCGGCGACTCGTTGCCGCAGTCGTTCCCGAACGCCGGGTTCGCCAGACCGACGACGTCGACGCTGTTGCCGCAGGCGTTGACCGGCACGTCCACGGGGACCTGGACGGTGTTGCCCGAGCCGACGCCGGGTGAGTCGGTGGCCGATCCCCGGGCGCTGGAACCGCCGGAGTTGCCCCCGTGCCCGCCGCCGTGGCCGTGGCGCTTGCCGTTGGCGCAGTCGTTCCCGAACGCCGGGTTGAGCAGACCGACGACGTTGACGGTGTTGCCGCACACGTTCACCGGCACATGGACCGGTACTTGGGCCGTGTTGCCGGACGCGACACCGGGCGAATGCGCCGAGTGTCCCTGGGCCCCCGAATCGGCGTGCGCGTAGCCGCCCGCGGCGGCGAGTACGCCGCCCGCGGCCGCCATGGTGATCAGGCCCTTTCTCGCGACCTGCCTCATAGGTTGTTCCCCTGCCTTGTGCCATCAGGAATGCGGGCGAGGGAAGTTCCACCCACCCGCCGAAATACCCGGAGGCTCCGGAACGCGTGGCACGCATTTCCGGAGCCCACCTGGTTCAGACCCTCACGGGTACCGGTACCACGTCAGTGGTTGACGCAGTGGTTGCCGAAGGCGGGGTTCAGCAGACCGATCACGGAGACCGTGTTGCCGCAAAGGTTCACCGGAATGTGAACCGGCACCTGAACGGTGTTGCCGGAAACGACGCCCGGGGAGTTCAGGGCAGCGCCCTGAGCACCCGAGTCGGCAACGGCCAGGCCCGCACCGGCAAGCACGAAACCACCGGTGACTGCCGCAGCAGCGACGACCTTCTTGATCATTATTCCTCCTTGTAGACAATGCGATCCCAGCCGCGGACCGCACCCACTGCAACGAGGGCAGGAGTATTGAAGCTACGAACACACCGCACCATTCACCCGTTCCAGCTAACCCACCCCGAACTGCCGGTAATCCGGGGCGGATTCGGTTCTGGATTCGGTTCCGGACGCGGCTTACGCGTCAGCTCTGCTCGATGAACCGGTCGAGTACCCGCACGCCGAACTTCAGCCCGTCCACCGGCACCCGCTCGTCCACCCCGTGGAACATCCCGGCGAAGTCCAGCTCCGGGGGCAGCTTCAGCGGCGCGAAGCCGAAGCCCCGAATGCCCAGGTCGTCAAAGGACTTGGCGTCCGTACCGGCGGAGAGCATGTACGGCACCGCGCGCGCGATCGGGTCCTCGGCCTGGAGCGCCGACTGCATCGCGTCGACCAACGCCCCGTCGAACGTGGTCTCCAGCGCCTTGTCGGCGTGTACGTCCTCCCGCTTGACGCGCGGGCCCAGGATGCGGTCCAGGTCGGCCAGGAACTCCTCCTCGTAGCCGGGCAGGAAGCGGCCGTCGACGTGGGCGGTGGCCTGCCCGGGGATGACGTTGACCTTGTAACCGGCGCCTAGCTGCGTGGGGTTGGCGGTGTTCCTGAGCGAGGCGCCGATCAGCTTGGCGATGCCGCCGAGCTTGGCCAGCGTGTCGTCCATGTTCTCCGGGTCCAGCTCGGTGCCCAGCGCGTCCCCGAGCTCGTCGAGGAAGGCGCGCAGGGTCTTGGTCACCCGCACCGGGAACTCGTGCCGGCCCAACCGCCCCACGGCCTCGGACAGTTCGGTGATGGCGTTGTCCTTGTGGATCATCGAGCCGTGCCCGGCGGAGCCGTCCACGGTCAGCTTCATCCAGTGCATGCCCTTCTGCGCCGTCTCGACGAGATAGAGCCGCAGCTTCTCGTTGACGGTGAAGGAGAAGCCGCCGACCTCGCTGATCGCCTCGGTCACGCCCTCGAAGAGGCCCGGGTGCTTGTCGACGAGGAACCGCGCGCCGTAGGTGCCGCCCGCCTCCTCGTCGGCGAGGAACGCCAGCACGATGTCGCGCGGGGGCTTGCGGCCGCTGCGCATGCGGTCGCGGATGACGGCCAGCGTCATCGCGTCCATGTCCTTCATGTCGACCGCGCCACGGCCCCACAGGCAGCCGTCGGCGATCTCGCCGGAGAAGGGGTGGTGGGTCCAGTCCGACGCGTTGGCCGGCACGACGTCGGTGTGCCCGTGGATGAGCAGTGCGGGACGGGAGCGGTCCTCGCCCTCGATCCGGGCGACGGTCGAGGCCCGGCCGGGGTGCGACTCGAAGATCTTGGGTTCCAGCCCGACCTCGGCGAGCTTCTCCGCGACGTATTCGGCGGCTGCCCGCTCCCCCGGCCCCGAGTGGTCACCGTAGTTGCTGGTGTCGATCCTGATCAGGTCCCGGCACAGGTCGACGACCTCGTCCTCGCCGGTGACCGTACGGGCCGGCTGCGACTCGCTCACACTGCCTCCTCATGGTTCACGGCCGCCTCGCGCCCCTGGGGAGCGCTCCGCGGTGGGGGTCCACCCGCCATCCTCCACCTCGCGACCGCTGCGCCCAAGGCCGCAATACTCCCGACATGCCCTGGTCACAGCCCCGCTCCCGGCCAAAAACGCGGGTGATCGACCACCTCTGAACGTTTGCTATTGTTTTCCACGTCGGAACGGCCCAGCCGGGACGGCAGACACCTTGTCCGGGTGGCGGAATGGCAGACGCGCTAGCTTGAGGTGCTAGTGCCCTTTATCGGGCGTGGGGGTTCAAGTCCCCCCTCGGACACCAGCTAAACCCCAGGTCACCTGGGGTTTTTTGCTTTTCCCGGCCGCCTTGCCGCCGGGGCCGGTGGCACGGCTCCGGGCCCCCGATATTCCCGTGCGCCGGCCCGCGGCGGGCCCGTAGGGTGCGCGGGTCGGTGTGGCGGGGAAGAGGGGCTGGCGGTGCTGATTTTCGACGCGGACGACACGTTGTGGGAGAACAACGTGATCTTCGAGCGGGTCATCGACGAGTTCCTGGAGTGGATGGCGCACCCGGAGCTCGGCCGGACCGGGGTACGAGCGGTGCTCGACGGCATCGAGGCGGCGAACGCGGTCACCCACGGCTACGGCAGCGCGGTGTTCCTGCGCAGCCTCGGCGAGTGTGTCGCGCGGCTGCGCGGGCGGGCCGTGACGGACGAGGAGTCGGCACGGATCGCGGGCTGGGCGGCGGCCTTCGCCGGCGACCAGGTGCGGCTGATACCCGGGGTGGCCGAGACGCTGGCCGAGCTGGCCCGCCGGCACGACCTGCTGCTGCTGACCAAGGGCGACACCCGGGAGCAGGAGCGCAAGATCGCCGCGTCCGGGCTGACGCCGCACTTCAAGGGCGTGCACATCGTGCCGGAGAAGGACGTGGCGACGTACGAGGAGCTGACGCGCCGGTACGCGCTGGTGCCGGGCGCCACCTGGATGATCGGGAACTCCCCGAAGTCGGACATCCTGCCCGCGCGGGCGGCCGGGATGAACGCCGTGTTCATCCCCCACGAGCACACCTGGGTGCTGGAGCACAGCGATCTGGATCCGGCCGACAAGAACGTGTTGCGCCTGTCGGCGTTCGGCGAGCTGCTGAGGCACTTCTGACATGGCGGGCGAGGTGCGCGAGAGCCCGGCCGGGCCCAAGGTGTCCTGTGCCTTCGTGTGTCATGACGGGGCCGGGCGCGTGCTGCTGGCGCGGCGGAGCGCCGGGGCCCGGGACGAGCCGGGCACGTGGGACTGCGGGGCCGGGGCCCTGGAGTTCGGCGAGACCTTCGAGGCGGCCGTGGCGCGAGAGGTCCATGAGGAGTACGGGGTCCGGCCCCTGGAGATCGAGCGGATCGGCGTCCGCAACGTCCTGCGCGGTGATCCCGTCGTCTCGCACTGGGTCGCGCTGGTCTTCGCCGTACGGGTGGCGCCGGGCGAGGTGCGGATCGGGGAGCCGGAGAAGTTCGACGCCCTGGAGTGGTACCCGCCCGGTGCCCCGCCGGCGCCGCTGCACTCGCAGTGCGGGGCGAGCCTGGCGCTGTTCGCGGGGGCGAGGTCGGGGAGGGGTTAGGCGGAGCGGTCCGACCGGGGCGGGTCGGGGTGCGTGCGCTCCCCCGGCCCGCTGCAGCCGGCCCGGACCGAGCCGCGCCGCCCTACGGCGTGTCCGGCGCCGGTCGGCGCGGGCGCAGGCGGACGCGGGCCGGGCCGGTGGCCTGGAGGGTGATGCCGGCGGCGACCGGAACGTCCTCGTCCACGGCCTCCAGCTCGTGGGAGCGCAGCAGCGTCGCCATGGCCAGTACCGACTCCAGCAGGGAGAAGTGCTGGCCGATGCAGGCGCGCGGGCCGCCGCCGAACGGGAACCAGGCGTAGCGGTGCCGGTCCGCCTCGCGCTCGGGGGTGAAGCGCAGCGGGTCGAAGCGTTCGGGGTCTTCCCACAGGTCCGGGTCGCGGTGGGTGACCCAGGGGGCGACGATGACGTCCGCGCCGGCCGGTATGCGGTAGCCGCCGATCTCGGTGGCCTCGACCGCGCGGCGGCTGACGACCGGTGCCGCCGGATACAGCCGCATGGCTTCCTTGAACGCCCTTGTCAGGCACGGGAGGCGTTCCAGGTCGGCGGCCGTGGGCGGCTCGTCGCCCAGCACCCGGTCGACCTCCTCGTGGACGCGGGCCTGCTCCCGCGGGTTCCGGGCGAGGAGGTGGAGGGTGAAGGCCATGGAGGTCGCGGTGGTCTCGTGGCCGGCGAGCAGGAAGATGAGGACCTGGTCGCGGACTTCGGTGGCGTCGAGGGAGCCGTCCTGCTCGTTGCCCGCGTCGGCGAGGAGGGAGAGCAGGTCGTCGGTGTGCGGGGTGGCTCCGGCGTCGGACGCGGACGCGGCGCGAGGGGTGGTTCCGGGTGCGGTGCGGCGTTCGGCGATGATGCGGTCGCAGACGGCGGAGAGTTCGGCGGTGGCCTGGCGCGCCTTGTGGTTGCCGGGTGTGGGCCAGTCGCGCGGGATCTTCAGGGGTGCGTAGGCGCGCCGCACGACGTAGGCGTTGATGACGGGCGCGCAGCGGTGGATGACGTCCACGGCCGCCTCGACGTCCGTACCGAAGAGGATGCGCGAGACCGTGCGCAGGGCGAGCCGGTTCATCTCGCGGACCAGGTCGACGGTGCCCCCGGGTCGCCCGCCCCAGCGTTCGGCGACGGCGGTGGCCTCGGTCGTCACGGCCGCGGCGTAGGTGTCCACCCGGCGCTTGGTGAACAGGGGCTGTACGAGCCGGCGTTGCCGGAGGTAGTCGTCGTCCTGGCTGGTGAGCAGGCCGTTGCCGAAGGCCAGGCGGACCTCCTCGTAGAGCGGGTGGTCCTTGCGGAAGTTGGCGGCCTCGGAGGCGAGGATCCGCTGGACGCCCTCGGGTGAGAAGACGGCGTAGAAGACGCTGCGCAGGCCGGGTGGGCCGGCCTCCAGGCGGACCACGTCGCCGTGCTCGCGCCGGGCGCGCAGGAAGGCGGCCAGGGAGTCGCGGCGCAGGTCGAGCAGGGATCCGATGACCGGGAGGCCGGCCGGTCCGGGGATGTCGGCGGTGGGGCGGGGGCCGGGGCGCCCGGAGCCGGCGACCGGGCTCGGGGGGCCGGACGGGGCGTCGGGGGGCGTGAGAGTCATGGGTGATTCCTATCCGGAAAACGGGGGGCGCATCCGGGGTCGGCGGATCTTGCCGGGGCCGCGTACGGGCGGGTGCGCCCGGCACGGGGCCTACGGCGAGGGGCGCGGCCCGCGGGCCCGGGGCGCGGTGCCAGGAGGTGGTGGGGCGCACGTAGCATGGGCCGGATGATCACCAAGCGTTCCGGACAGGCGGCGGGCACAGCCCCGTGCCGGGTGACCGTCTGCCGTGGTTGCTGCTGCGGCGACGCGGCCAAGATCCCGGGTGTCGACCACGCCGGGCAGATACCCCGGCTGCGCGCGGCGCTGGAGGGCGCGGCGCCGGTGCGGGCCTCGGAGTGCCTGGACGTGTGCGACCAGGCGAACGTGGTCGTGGTCCAGCCGTCGGCGGCGGGCCGGGCGGCGGGCGGCCGACCGGTCTGGCTGGGGCTGGTCAACGACGACGACGCGCTGGCGGACATCGCGGCCTGGATCCGGGCCGGCGGTCCGGGGCTCGCCGAACCGCCGGGGGTGCTCGACCTGTACGCGATCACGGTGTCGCGGCGGGTGCGGGAGGGGCTGGAGAAGTGACCGGCGCGGCCGCCGGGCCGGCCGCTCAGTCGTCCTCGGGCTTCCACAGCGGGTGTTCGCGCCGCGCCCAGTGGGCGTCGACGTAGCCGGTGCGCATACCGCGGCGCGACTCGCGGTCGCCGAAGGCCATCCAGACGTGTCCGGCGACGACGATGACGACGGCGAGGGCGAGCCAGTCGTGGACGAAGGTGGCGCCGGTGCGCCAGGCGAGCGGGGCGAGGTGGGTGAACCACATCAGCAGGCCGGTGGCCATCATCACGAGGACGGCGCCGGCGATCCAGGCCGCGTAGAGCTTCTGGCCGGCGTTGAATTTGCCGGCCCGGCGGGCGCGGCGGCGGCGCAGGGCGGCGCGCAGCCACTGGCGGTCGTGCGGGCCGTAGCGGTTGAGGCGGGTGAGGTCGGCGCGCAGGGCGCGGGAGGCCAGGCCCAGGAGCAGGGGGGAGGGCAGCAGGATGCCGGACCATTCGTGGACGGTGACCATGAGGGCCCGGCGGCCGACGAGTTCGGCGAGGAAGGGCAGGTAGAGGGCGCCGGCGGTCAGGACGCAGACCGCCATGAGGGTGGCGGTGGTGCGGTGCACCCAGTGTTCGGCGGGGGTGAAGCGGCGGAGGCGGGGGCCGGCCGCGGGGGGCTCAGGTGGTCGGCGCATCGTCGCGTCCGTTCGACCTGCCGACCCAGGCGTCGACGTCGTAGCCGCGCTCTTCCCAGTAGCCGGGTTCCACGCGGCCGGTGACGGTGATGCCGGAGAGCCATTTCGCCGACTTGTAGAAGTACATGGGCGCGACGTAGAGGCGGGCCGGGCCGCCGTGGGCGTGGCTGAGGGGTTTGTCCTGCATGCGCAGGGCCACCAGGACGTCGGGGCGGCGGGCCTGTTCGAGGGTGAGGGATTCGCTGTAGGAGCCGTCGAAGCAGACGAAGCGGACGGCCCTGGCCTGGGGGCGGACGCCCGCGGCGTCGAGGAGGTCGGCCAGGCGTACGCCTTCGAAGGGGGTGTCGGGCACCCGCCAGCCGGTGACGCACTGGACGTCGCGCATGAGCCGGGTCTGCGGGAGGGCCCGCAGGTCGGCGAGGCGGTAGGTGGTGCGGTGGCGCACCAGGCCGTCGACGGTGAGGCGGTAGGTCCGTTCGTCCTTGTGCGGGACGGAACCGGTCACCGAGTAGTAGCGGAAGCCACCGCCGGCGGGGAGCAGGCCGGACAGGCCGGTGGGGTCGTTCTGGGCGGCGGCGCCGAGGGTGTTGTCGTAGGCGCGCTGGAGGAAGGGGGCGGTGGCGACGCCGGCGGCGCCCGCCGCGAGCATGCCGAGCACGAGGCGGCGGCCGACGGGGGTACCGCGCCCGTCCTCGCCGCCGCCGTCCGGCGCGGGGGCCCGGATCTCCTTGGTCACTCTTGTATTCGAACACCGTGGGGCGGCGGAGGCCAGTGCCCAAGGGGCCGGCGTCAGACTTTCGTCATCGGGCGGGGCCGCCGGGGCGGGTGGCCGGCCCCGGTGACCGGTGGGTGCGGGGCGCGAGGGCGTGCAGCGCGGTGGCGCGGGCGGTGTGGAAGGACCGGCCGGCGTCGCTGTGTCCGTACGACCAGGGGGCGGGTGTGGGGTGCGGGCCGATGCGGTGGAAGAGGGCGGCGGCCTCGGCCATCCGGCCTTGGTGGTACTGGGCGTGGGCGAGGAAGTTGAGGTCGACCTTGCGGCGGGGGTGGTCCTCGGCCTCCCACTCCAGCCACCAGTCGAACGCGGCGCGCAGGGCCTGGCGGGCGGGGCCGGTGGACCAGTGGCCGGATGCCGCCGGGTGGGACGGCGGGAGGCCGGTGGTGGTCAGGACGCGGTAGCGCTCGGCGTGCGCGACGACGGGGAGGACGGCCAGCGGGGAGTCGGCGGGGGCCCGTTCCGCGGCCCGGGCGGCGAAGGCGTGGACCGGGTGGGCGCCCTCGCCGGTGGCGGGTCGGGGTGTTTCGGCCAGGGCCGCGGTCATGACGTGGTGGGCGTGGTGGTGGTCGGGGTGGCGGGCGCGTATCTGGGCGAAGGCGTGGTCGCGGGCGCGGGTGGCTCCGGTGCGGCGGGCGAGGAGGAGCGCGGCGAGCCAGGGGGTGGGGTCGCGCGGCAGCATCCGGGCGGCGGCCTCGCAGGCCGCGTCCGCCGCCTGGACGCTGCCGGTGCCGCGGACCGCGCTCCGGACCGCGGCGCAGGCCAGGAGGGTGGCGGCGTCCCCGCTGCCGGGCTCGGCGAGTTGCCAGTCGCGGGCCCAGGCCGCGCCGCCCGGGCAGCGGGCGAGCACGGTTAAGCGGTGGGCGCGCAGGTCCCAGTCGTCACCGGTCGCGGCCAGGAGGGTGCGCACCCTCGTCCACCGGCCGCCGGCGAACGCCTCGACGGCGGTGATCAGTTGGGTGTCGTCCAGGGCCGGGCCGAGCAGCGGGGCGCTCGCGCGGCGCGGGCGGGGCGGCGGGAGGGCGGGAAACGGCGCGGGCGGGGGAGGTGCCACGGGCCAGGGCACTCCATGACGTGCTGCCACCGGTCTTTCCCCTCACGGTCGTCCCGAGTGATGGGTGGACCGGCGCCGGGAACGGGCCGCGGACCGGGGCGCGCGCCGCGGGACACCTCAGGGGCGGCCCCGCGTGGCCCGCCTGCGCAGAGGCATTGGTCTGGTCCACACCAAGTCATCACGCACAGCAAAGCGGTAGCCACTGCTCCGCGTCAAGGCGCGAAAAGGAATGGCCGGATCCGTCGATTCCCGCGCGGGGAAGGGGTATTGGGGGGCGGGCGCGGGGCTCCCACGGCCCCGCCGTCAGCCGACGGCCCTGGCCGCCGCGCGTCCCGCCGTACGCCCCGAGAAGAGGCAGCCGCCGAGGAAGGTGCCCTCCAGCGACCGGTAGCCGTGTACCCCGCCGCCGCCGAAGCCCGCCGCCTCGCCCGCCGCGTAGAGGCCGGGGAGGGGCTCGCCGCCGTCGGTCAGCACCCGGGAGGAGAGGTCGGTCTCCAGTCCGCCGAGGGTCTTGCGGGTGAGGATGTTCAGTCGTACGGCGATCAGCGGGCCGGCTTTCGGATCCAGCAGCCGGTGCGGGGCGGCGGTGCGGATCAGCCGGTCGCCGAGGTATTTGCGGGCCCCGCGCATCGCCGTGACCTGGAGGTCCTTGGTGAAGGAGTTCGCGATCTCGCGGTCGCGCGCCACGATCTCGCCGCGCAGCGCGGCCTCGTCGATCAGCGGTTCCTTGGTCAGCGCGTTCATCCGCCGCACCAGGTCCGTCAGGGAGCGTTCGACGATGAAGTCCGCGCCGTGCTCCATGAACGCCCGCACCGGGCCCGGCGCTCCCGATCTGGCCCGCCCGAGGACGTCCCGGACGCTCTTTCCGGTCAGATCGGGATTCTGTTCGGATCCCGAGAGGGTGAACTCCTTCTCGATGATCTTCTGGGTGAGCACGAACCAGGTGTGGTCGTGGCCGGATCTCATGATGTGTTCGAGGGTGCCGAGGGTGTCGAAGCCGGGGAAGAGCGGCACCGGCAGCCGCTTGCCGCGCGCGTCGAGCCACAGCGGCGAGGGCCCGGACAGGATGCGGATGCCGTGCCGCGGCCAGATCGGGTTCCAGTTGTCGATGCCCTCGGTGTAGTGCCACATCCGGTCACGGTTGATGATCCGGCCGCCGGCCGCCTCGGTGATGCCCAGCATCAGGCCGTCCACATGCGCCGGTACGCCGGAGAGCATCCGCTCCGGCGGCGTGCCCAGCCGCGCGGGCCAGTTGGCGCGGACCAGGTCGTGGTTGCCGCCGATGCCGCCCGAGGTGACGATCACCGCCTGGGCCCGGAGTTCGAAGGCGCCCGCCACCTCCCGGCCGCTGGGGGTGCCGCGCTCGGCGTCGGACGGCTCCAGGATCTCGCCGCTGACCGTGTCCAGACTGCCGGCGCTGCGCGCCAGGCCCGTGACCCGGTGGCGGAAGCGCAGCTCGACCAGGCCGCGCGCGACACCGGCCCGTACCCGGCGCTCGAACGGCGCGACGACGCCCGGTCCGGTGCCCCAGGTGACGTGGAAGCGGGGTACGGAGTTGCCGTGCCCGGTCGCGTCGTAGCCGCCGCGCTCCGCCCAGCCGACGACGGGGAAGATCCGCAGGCCCTGGCGGTGCAGCCAGGAGCGTTTCTCGCCCGCGGCGAAGTCGACGTACGCCTCGGCCCACTGGCGCGGCCAGTGGTCCTCGGGGCGGTCGAAGCCCGCCGTGCCGAGCCAGTCCTGCCAGGCCAGCTCGTGGCTGTCGCGGATCCGCAGGCGGCGCTGTTCGGGCGAGTCCACCAGGAAGAGGCCGCCGAAGGACCAGTGGGCCTGCCCGCCGAGGGACTGTTCGGGTTCCTGGTCCAGCAGGATCACCTTGCGTCCGGCGTCCACCAGCTCGGCGGTGGCCGCCAGCCCCGCCAGGCCCGCTCCGATCACGATCACGTCAGCGTCGTACGCCATCTCTGCTCTCCTCATCGGAAAACGCCGGACACGCCGGGCCGCGGGGCGCCTCGCACACCCCGGCCGCCGTGGTGGCAATGATCCTCAGTGCACCCGGCTACGGCGTCAACACCTTGTTACCTGGTGGTAGAGCCGGGTGGGCGGGAGAATGAGGGGTGACGCGGGCCACCACGCGGCCGCCGTCGGATAGCTATCCTCAGGCGCATCCCCCGCCCCGCGCGATACGAGGTGTGCGACGTGACGGTGATACTGCTCGCCCTTGGCGCGGCCTGCTGTCTGGGACTCGGCTTCGTCTTCCAGCAGGCCGCGGCACAGCACGCGCCCAAGCAGGACTTCCTCTCCCTGCGCCTGCTGCTCGACCTCGTACGGATGCCGCGCTGGGTGGCCGGCATCGCCCTGATGGTCGCCGGGATGGCGCTCGGCGCGGTGGCGCTGGGCATGGGCGACATCTCGCTGGTGGAGCCGCTGCTGGCGACGAACCTGCTGTTCGCGATGGCGCTGGCCCGGCGGCTGACCCGGCAGCGGCTCGGCCGGACCGGGTGGGGCGGGCTGTGGCTCCTGGCGGGCGGGGTGACCGCGTTCATCGTGGGGGGCCGGCCGCGCGGGGGCAGCGACAGCGAGGTGGGACAGCTCTCGCAGTGGCTGATCATGGGCGGGGTGCTGGCCATCGCGCTGCTGCTGGCCGCCGTCGCCAAACGCGAGCGGGTGCACGTCAGCCTGGAGGCGTCGCTGCTGGGCCTGGCGGCCGGGCTGGTCTACGGGCTCCAGGACGCGCTCACCCGGATCTGCGGGGAGCGATTCGAGAGCGGCGGCTGGCCGGCCCTGCTCACGACCTGGCAGCCGTACGCCATCGTCGTGCTCGGTGTGCTGGCCCTGGTGCTGGTGCAGAGCGCGTTCGAGACGGCGCCGCTGCGGCTGTCGCTGCCCGCGCTGACCGCCGCCCAGCCGCTGGCCGGGATCGCCTGCGGGGTCGGCTTCCTCGGGGACCAACTGGAGATGACGACCGGCGCGCTGGCCTGGGAGGCGGCCGGGATCGCGGCCGTCGTCACGGGAATCGTGCTCATCGGCAGCCATCCCGCGATGCCGCCGGGCGCCGGGCAGACGGAGGACGCCCGGGAGCTGCAGCCGCACTGAGCAGTCCCCCGGACGGCCCCGCCCCCGTGGTGGTTGCATGGCTCCATGACCGCTCAGCAACCGCTCAACGCCCGGCAACCGCTCAACGCGGACGAGATCCTCGACGTCGTCGACGAGAACGACCAGGTCGTGGGGCAGGCCCCGCGCGGCGAGGCGTACGCCCGCCGGCTGCGCACCCGCTGCGCCTTCGTCCTGGTACGGGACGCCGAGGACCGGATCTTCGTCCACCGGCGCACCCCGCACAAGCTGGTCTTCCCCGGGCACTACGACATGTTCGTCGGCGGCGTGGTCGGCGCCGGCGAGAGCTACGACGAGGCGGCGCTGCGGGAGGCGGAGGAGGAGCTGGGCGTCACCGGCCTGCCGCGCCCGGAGCGGCTCTTCACGTTCCTGTACGAGACGCCGGAGCACACCTGGTGGTCCGCGGTGTACGAGGTGCGCTGCACCCTGCCGGTCGCCCCGCAGGAGTCGGAGATCGACTGGCACGCCTTCGTCACCGAGGAGGAGCTGACCCGGCGGCTCGGACAGTGGCCGTGGACGCCGGACGGCCTCGCGGCGTACGAGCGGCTGGTCGCCCGGGGCGCGGCAGGAGAGCTCTGAGGTCCCGGGGCGCGTCCCGGGACGGCCGGTAGGGTTTCGGCCATGCTCCTCACCGACGCCCTGCGGTCGGCCGGCGCGAGCCTGCGGCTGTGGTGCTCACCGGCGCGGGTCCGCCAGGAGGGCACGACCCCCGACTACCGCTTCTCGCTCGCCAACGAGCGGACCTTCCTCGCCTGGCTGCGCACCGGGCTCGCGCTGGTCGGCGGCGGATTCGCGGTGGACCAGTTCCTGCCCGGCCTGCCCGGCGCGCTGCGGGTGACCGGCACGGTGGTGCTGCTGGCGGGCGGTGCGCTGTGCGCGCTGCGGGCGGTCAACCACTGGGTGCGGTGCGAACGCGCGATGCGGCGCGGCGAGGACCTGCCGCTCTCCCGCTTCCCGACGGTGCTGGCGCTGGGCGTCGGGGTGCTGGCGGGGGCCCTGGTGGTGCTGGTGCTGACAGGACGGACCGGGTAGGTGCGGGGGCCCGGGTGGCGGGAGGGTGCGCGGGCACGGCCCGGGTGGCGGGAGGCGGCCCGGCCCTCGGTGCCCGCGCGGGATCCGGGGTTGCAGCCCGAGCGGACACGGCTGGCCTGGCGGCGGACGACGCTGTCCGTGACGGCCGTCGCGGTGCTGGCCGGGCGGCGGCTGGTGGTGACCGGTGCGCCCGGGGCGGCGGAAGTGGCGCTGGCGGTGCTGACGGTCTCGGTGTGGTGCGCGTTCGTCGCGGTCGCGCACGGCCGGACGCGGGCGCTGGCGGCCGGTCGACCGGCCCGGCTGCCGCCTCGGACCGTACTGCTGCTGGCGGGCTGCACCGTCGCGCTGGCGGTGGGCGGCGCGGTGATCCTGCCGGGGTGAGCGGGGGCCGCCGCGGGTACCGTGACGCGACACCCGCCGCCGCCCGGGACGGACGTGAGGCCGTACGGGCAGCGGGCACTGACCGACCATCAGCCGAGGGGACACAGCCATGGGCAGTACGGCGACGCCGCCGACCAGCGATCCGTACGACGCCGGGCCGCCGGCCCGCGGAGCGAGTGCCACGGACGCACCCGTCGCCGAACCCTCCGCCGCCGCCCCGCCCGGCGGCGCGTCCCCCGTCGGGGAGCCGTATCTCCTCGAACTGGCCGCCGGGGTCCACGCGTTCATCCAGCCGGACGGCGGGTGGTGCCTGAACAACGCGGGTTTCGTCACCGACGGGGAGGACACGCTCGTGGTGGACACCGCGGCCACCGAGCGCCGTGCGCGCCTGCTGCGCCGCCGGATCACCGAGAGCGGCGCTCCGGCGCCCCGCACGGTGGTCAACACCCACCACCACGGCGACCACACCTACGGCAACGGCGTCTTCGCCCCGGAGGCGACGATCATCGGGCACGCGGCCTGCCGCCGGGAACTGCTGGCCGCCGGGCACCAGCTCCACACGATGTGGCCGGGGGTGGAGTACGGCGACATCCGCCTCACCGCGCCGTCCGTCACCTTCACCGACGAGCTGACCGTGCACGTCGGCGGCACGGAGGTCCGGCTGATCCACCCCGGCGTCGCGCACACCACGGGCGACACCATCGTCTGGCTGCCCCGGCAGCGCGTCGTCTTCACCGGCGACCTCGTCTTCCACGGCGGCACCCCCTTCGTCCTCATGGGCTCGCTGGCCGGGTCGCTGCGCGCCCTGGAGCTGCTGCGCTCGCTGGACGCGGAGACCGTCGTCCCCGGGCACGGCCGGGTGACGGGGCCCGAGGTGTACGACGACGTCGAGCGCTACCTGCGGTTCGTCGACGCGCTGGCGCGCGCGGGCCGGGCGGCCGGCCGCACCCCGCTGGAAGTGGCCCGGGAGGCGGACCTGGGGCCGTTCGCGGAGCTGGCCGAGAGTGAGCGGCTGGTGGCGAATCTGCACCGGGCGTACGCCGAGCTGGCGGGCGCCGCGCCGGGGGCGCCGCTGGACCCGGTGGCGGCATTCGCCGCGATGACCGCCATGAACGGCGGGGTTCCGATGCCCTGCCACGCCTGAGGCGCGCCGCGGCGTGACCGACGCCCTACGCACGGGCACTGGACGCCATACCGACTAGTCGGCATGATCGTGGCAGCAACCGAGACGACCCTTCCGTTCGGAGGAGCACGATGAGCAAGGGCACCCCTCCCCCTCAGGACGCGGCCCGGGAGGTTCCCCCGGGCCTCGACCTGGAGCGATTGCGCGAGCATCTGGACCGGGAGCGGCCGGGCCTGGCCGGCGGGCCGCTGCGCGCGCGGCTGATCGAGGGCGGGCGGTCCAATCTCACCTATCGCGTCACCGACGGCGCCTCCTCCTGGGTCGTGCGCCGCCCGCCGCTCGGCCACGTCCTGGCCACCGCGCACGACATGCGGCGCGAGCACCGGGTCATCAGCGCGCTGTACGACACGCCGGTGCCGGTGCCCGAGGCGCTGCTGCTGTGCGAGGACGAGTCGGTCATCGGCGCGCCCTTCTACGTGATGGAGCTGGTGGAGGGCACGCCGTACCGCACCGCCGACCAGCTCCGGCCGCTGGGCGCCGAGCGCACCCGCGGGGTCGTGCTCTCCCTCGTCGACACCCTCGTCGCGCTGCACGCGGTCGACCCGGAGGCCGCCGGGCTCGGCGACTTCGGCCGCCCCGAGGGCTTCTTGGAGCGCCAACTGCGGCGGTGGGGCAAGCAGTTGGCGGCGTCGAGGAATCGCGACCTGCCGGGGATCGACGCGCTCCACGAGGAGCTGGCCAAGGCGCTGCCCGACTCCCCCGCGCCGACGGTGATCCACGGCGACTACCGGCTGGACAACGTCCTGGTCGGCGCCGACGACCGGATCACGGCCGTACTGGACTGGGAGATGTCCACCCTCGGCGATCCGCTCACCGACCTCGGGCTGCTGGTCATGTACAGCGAGCAGCGGGAAACCCCGGACTCCCCCATCACCACCACCCGCGGCGCGCCCGGGCACCCCGAGCCCGCCGAGCTGATCGAGCGCTACGCGGCCCGGTCCGGGCGGGATGTCTCGCAGGTCGCCTGGTACACCGCTTTCGCGTACTTCAAACTCGCGGTGATCTTGGAGGGCATCCACTACCGCTACACCCTCGGCCAGACGCTGGGCGCGGGCTTCGACCGGATCGGCGAGGTCGTTCCGGTCTTCATCGAGCACGGCCGTTCCACCCTGTCCGCTCTCAAGGAAGGCTGAGGCACCTCATGGACTTCGCATTCGACGCCCGTACGGAAGAACTGCGGCAGAAACTGCTGGCGTTCATGGACGAGCACGTCCTGCCGGCCGAGGAGACCGCGCACGAACAGCGGGCGCGGCTCGCCTCCCCCTGGGACACCCCCGCGATCGTCGAGGACCTCAAGGCCGAGGCGCGGCGCCAGGGCCTGTGGAATCTCTTCCTGCCGGACGCGGAGCACGGCGCGGGGCTGACGAATCTCCAGTACGCGCCGCTGGCGGAGATCACCGGCCGCAGCCCGCAGCTCGCCCCGACCGCGCTGAACTGCGCGGCCCCGGACACCGGCAACATGGAGGTGCTCGCGCAGTTCGGCGACGAGGCGCAGCGCAAGCAGTGGCTGGAGCCGCTGCTGGCGGGCGAGATCCGGTCGGCGTTCGCGATGACGGAGCCGGACGTGGCGTCGTCGGACGCGACGAACATCGAGACGCGGATCGAGCGGGACGGTGACGACTACGTCATCAACGGCCGCAAGTGGTACATCTCCGGCGCGATGAACCCGCTGTGCCAGATCTTCATCGTGATGGGCAAGACCGACCCGGACGGCGAGGACATCCGCCGCCAGCAGTCGATGATCCTGGTGCCGCGCGACACCCCCGGCCTGGTGGTCAAGCGCGCAATGCGGGTCTACGGCTACGAGGACCACTACCACGGCGGGCACGCCGAGGTGGTCTTCGACAACGTGCGGGTGCCGGCGGCCCATCTGATCGGCGAGGAGGGCGGCGGTTTCGCCATCGCCCAGGCCCGGCTCGGCCCCGGCCGGATCCACCACTGCATGCGGCTGATCGGCATGGCCGAGCGGGCCATCGAGCTCATGTGCCGCCGGGCGGTGACGCGTACGGCCTTCGGCAAGCCGCTGGCGCAGCAGGGCGTGGTCCAGGCGTGGATCGCGGACGCGCGGGTGGCGGTGGAGCAGTTGCGGCTGCTGGTGCTGAAGACGGCGTGGCTGATGGACACCGTCGGCAACAAGGGCGCGCACACCGAGATCCAGTCCATCAAGATCGCCACGCCCCGGACGGTCGTGGACATCATCGACCGGGCGGTGCAGTTGTACGGCGCCGGCGGCGTCAGCCAGGACTTCCCGCTGGCGGAGCTGTGGGCGGCGGCGCGGACGCTGCGTCTGGCGGACGGCCCGGACGAGGTGCACCAGCGGTCGCTGGCCCGCCGGGAGCTGAAGAAGTACCTCTAGGGAACGCACCGAGGAGCCCCCTGGCCGTGCGGCCGGGGGGCTCCCGCGTCGTCGCCGGTGGGTGCGGGCGCTGCCCTACGGGCGCAGCGCGCGCAGCAGCAGCTCGGCGAGGTGGTCGGCGACCTGCTGCGGGCTGAGCGGGCCGCCCTCGCGGTACCACGTGCCGAGGTGGTGCACCGAGCCGAAGTGGTAGTCGACGACGAGGTCGGCGGGGATGTCGGCGGCGAACACCCCGGTGCGCTGGCCCTCCTCGATCAGCGCCCGGAACCGCTCGTGGTAGCGGCGCCGTTCGGCCCGTACCTGCTTGTCCTTCTCGGGGCTGAGGTGGTGCATGGAACGGAAGAAGATCTTCGTGTCGTCGAGGTTTTCGATGGTGGTGACGACGACATCGGCGGCGGCGTCCCGCAGCCGCCGCTCGACGGGCGCGTCGGAGCCCGCGAAGTGGTCGAGCCGCTCCTGCTGGAGGCGCAGGACGCGGCCGTAGACCTCGTGCAGCAGATCGTCCTTGGAGCCGAAGTAGTGGTAGAGGGCGCCTTTGGTGACGCCCGCCGCGTCCACGATCTCCTGGACGGAGGTGCGGTCGTAGCCCTGCTCCGCGAAGAGCCTGGTGGCGGTGGCCAGCAGCCGCTGGGCCACGGGCTTCGTGCTGCCGTGTCCGTTGCCGTCCGTCGTGCCGGCCATCGCCCTCACCTGTCCTTCGTGCTTGCGCCGCCGATGTTCCCGCGCGGCTTTCGTGGTCACGCGCGGTGGCGCAGCTCCCGTCGGAGGATCTTGCCACTCGTCGTCTTCGGAAGCTCGGGCAGGATCCGCACCTCCCGTGGATATTTGTACGCCGCGAGCCGTTCCTCGCAGTAGGCGGCCAGCTCCGCGGGCTCGGCGGCCAGGTCCGGCCGCAGGCTGACGTAGGCCCGCACCGTCTCACCCCGGTAGCTGTCCGGCACCCCGACGACGGCCGCCTCGCGCACCGCCGGGTGGGTGTAGAGGACGTCCTCGACCTCGCGCGGCCACACCTTGAAACCGGAGGCGTTGATCATGTCCTTCTTGCGGTCGACGACGTACAGCCAGCCGTCGTCGTCCATGAAGCCGACGTCGCCGGTGCGCAGTTCACCGCCGGGGAGGGCCTCGGCGGTGGCGTCGGGCCGCCGCCAGTAGCCGGGGACGACCTGGGGGCCGCGGACCGCTATTTCGCCCTGTTCGCCGAACGGCAGGTCCCGGCCGTCCTCGCCGATGATGCGGACGACCGTGTCGGGGCCGGGCACGCCGACGGCCAGGGTGCCCGAGACCTTGTCGACGGGCGCCTCCCTGCCGGGCGGGACGCTGGCGCAGGGGGCGGTGCATTCGGTCAGGCCGTAGCCGTTGTGGAGGTACGGGCCGAAGCTCGCGCGGAACTTCTCCACGAGGGCGGGCGGCAGCGGCGCGCCGCCCGAGGACATCGTCGCGAAGGACGAGAAGTGGTCGCGGGTGACGCGGGGGTGGGCCATCAGCGCCATGTAGGCGGTGGAGGGGCCGACGGTGTAGGCGGGGCGGTGCTCGGCGAAGGCGTCCAGGACGACGCCCGCCTCGAAGCGGTAGGCCAGCGCGAGGGTGCCGCGATTGGTGAAGCAGGCGGCCAGTTCGCACACCATGCCGGTGATGTGGAAGAGCGGGGCGAGCGCGAAGTAGGTGGCGCCTTCGGGCAGGCCCAGGCCGGTGCGCTGGCGTTCGGCGTTGTAGCTGATGTTCCCGTGGGTGTTGGTGGCGCCCTTGGGGGTTCCGCTGGTGCCGGAGGTGTAGCTGATCAGGGCGAGGTCGGCGGCGGTCAGCCCGGGGTCGGCCGGCACGGCGCGGATGCGGCCGGCCGTGCGCGCGGCGGTCAGCAGGTCGTCGGCGCCCTCGCGCGGCCCGAGCCGTTCGCCGCGCAGGACGCGGCTGTCGTCGCGGGTCTGGAGGTCCAGCTCGCAGGCGGTCAGCGCGATGCGGACGGAGGGCGTGCCGGCCACCGTGTCGCGCAGGTAGGCGTCCCAGGTGCGGTCGGCGCAGATGACGGCGGTGACCTCGGCGTCGTCCAGGATGTGCCGCAGCTCGCCGGACTTGTACATCGGGTTGACGGGCACCGCCACGCCGCCCGCTTTCCAGACGCCGAGCAGGGCCAGCACGAAGTGCGGGGTGTTCTGGAGCATGACGGCGGCCCGGTCGCCGCGCCGGAAGCCGCGCTCGACGAGGTGGGCGGCGATGCCGTCGGAGAGCGCGTCGGTGTCGGCGTAGGACAGCCGGCCGTCGAAGTAGGCGAGCGCCGTGCGGTCGGGGACACGGCGGACCGCGTCCCGGAAGGCGTGCAGCGTCGAGGCGGGCGGCCGGACGGGTGCGCGCTGGGCGTCGTTGAGCTGCGCCAGCCACGGCTTGTCCTGGTAGGAGGTCATCGGGGTGCGGCCCTTTCTTCCTGATCGCCTGATCATCCCTGTAAGGGACCCTGGGGTGCCGTGCGGGGGGGGGGGGGGGGGGGGCGCCCCCCCCCCCCCCCCCCCCCCCCCCCCGGTCGTGTCAGTCGCGGGCCTCGGCCTGTTCCAGCTTCCGCTGGAGGTGGTTCATGCCGGCGAGCCAGCGGTCGGGGTCGGTGGCCCGCGCGGCGTAGTAGCCGGCGACCTCCGGGTGCGGCAGGACGAGGAAGCGGCGCTCCTCGATGGCGGTGAACAGCGCGTCGGCGACGGCGGGCGGCTCGATGGCGCCCGGGTTCAGGACCAGGTCGCCGGCGGCTCCGGTGACCGCCAGCATGTCGGTGCGGACGCCCTGGGGGCAGATGGCGTGCACGTCGATACCGCGGTGGCGGTAGGTCGCCGAGAGCCATTCGGCGAACGCGTACGCGCCGTGCTTGGTGACGCTGTACGGGGCGGAGCCGACCATGGTGAGCAGTCCGGCGGCGGAGACGGTGGACACGAAGCGGCCGCCGCCGCGCTCCAGCCACTCCGGCAGCAGGTCGCGGGCGGCCCGGACGTGCGCCATGACGTTGACGTCCCATGCCTGGAGCCAGACGTCCTCGGCGGCCTCGGGGCCGCCGGCCGGTGCGACGCCGGCGTTGGCGCAGAAGACGTCGACGGTGCCGCCGAGCGCCTCGCGGGCGGCGGGGACGACGGTGGAGGCGTCACCGGGGACGGCCACGGCGCCTATCTCCGCGGCGGTCTTGGCGGCCTTGGCCTCGTCCAGGTCGTTGACCGCGACGCGGGCGCCCGCGGCGGCGAACCGGCGGGCCAGCGCGGCGCCGATCCCCCCGCCCGCCCCGGTCACGACGACGGCCTTGTCCCGTACGGCTTCCACGCGGTGTCTCCCTCGGTCGGGTGTACTCGGCAGGCTGGCAGACTAACCAGTCGGTATGTCCCAGCGGAAGAGGCCACGGCAAGGACGGCCCGGTGCGTTCCTTGTCCGCCCCGGGCGCGTTAGCGTGCGCACGACACGTATCCGCTCACGGAGGTGTACGCATGGCCCTGTCGAGACGCGTTCTGCTCGGGCATCTGGCGGCGACCGGAGCGGCGGGCGCCGCCGTCACCACCGCCACGACCCCCGCCCAGGCCGCGCCGCCCGCCCCGCGCGGGCGCACGGTGCGCACCGGCTTCGACCGGCTGGCCGCGGACGGCTACCGCCCGCTGGCCGGCCGGCGGATCGGCGTCGTCACCAACCCCACCGGCGTCACCTCCCGGCTGCGCCACATCGTGGATGTGATGCACGCCGACGAACGGGTACGGCTGACCGCCGTCTTCGGCCCCGAGCACGGCTTCCGGGGCACGGCCCAGGCGGGCGGCTCGGAGGGCCGCTACGACGATCCCGCGACCGGCCTGCCCGTCTACGACACGTACAACAAGAGCGGCAAGGACCTCGCCGCCATCTTCACCGCCTCCGGCGTCGACACGATCGTCTTCGACATCCAGGACGTCGGCGCCCGCTTCTACACCTACATCTGGACCCTGTACGACTGCATGGTCGCGGCCGTGCTCGCCGGCAAGCGCTTCATGGTCCTCGACCGGCCCAACCCGGTCACCGGCCGGGCGGCGACCGGCCCGGTGCTGGACAAGGCGTACGCCTCCTTCATCGGCCGGGAGCCGATCTCACAGGCGCACGGGATGACGGTGGCGGAGCTGGCCCTGCTGTTCAACGGGGAGTTCGTCCCCGAGGCCGCCGGCCGGCCGGTGGAACTGGAGACCGTCCTGATGTCGGGCTGGCGGCGCGGCGACTTCTTCGACGCGACGGGCCTTCCGTGGGTGCCGCCCAGCCCCAACATGCCCACCGCGGACACCGCGCTGGTCTACGCGGGCACCTGCCTGTTCGAGGGCACCAACCTCTCCGAGGGACGCGGCACCACCCGGCCCTTCGAACTGCTCGGCGCCGACGGCATCGACCGGCACTGGGCCGCCGCCCTCACCGAACTCGCCCTGCCCGGCGTCCACTTCAGGGAGGCGTACTTCGCGCCGACCTTCTCCAAGTTCCAGGGCAAGACGATCGGCGGCGTCCAACTGCACGTCCACCACCGCGCCGCCTTCGACCCGGTACGCACCGGCATCGCCCTCCTGGTCACCGCCAAGCGCACCTGGAAGGACTTCGCCTGGCGCCCGGACCACGGGATCGACCGCCTCACCGGCTCCGCGACGGTACGGAAGATGATCGACGCCGGCTCCGCGACGGACGAGATCGTCGCCGCGTGGCAGAAGGATCTGACACGGTTCCGGGCGGTGCGGGAGCGGTATCTGCGGTACCACTAGGCGGGCGGCGGGCCCCGGGTGTGCTCCCGGGGCCCGCCGGCTGCCCTACCGATGCGCCGGAAACTCCACCACCTGCTGGTAGGTCGGCCGGTTCTGCCAACTGATGGCGGGGTGGGTCAGGCCGCCCACCGCGCGGTGGACGATGGCGTCGGCGCACCACTGGTCGCCGGCCTCGCAGGTGCTGTCGCCCGGGTAGACCTGTTCGGCGGTTTTGGCGGCGGCCCGGCGGAGGGTGGTGAGCAGGGTGGTGCGGCAGGACGACAGGTCGCCGTTGCCGCAGAAGGGGGCGGCGAGGCGGCCGTGGACCGTGTCGCCGAGCACCGACCGCAGGTCCTTGTCGGCGTAGCTCCACCAGCCGTACTGGAAGGCCGATCCGGCGTGCCCGCCGGTCGGGCCGTGGCCGGCCGAGGGGGACTCGTCGGTGGCGAGGTTGGCGCGCAGGGCGTCGTAGAGGTCGCCGCCCAGGCCCGGTTCGAAGACGGCGTCGATCAGCAGCGGCCACCAGGCGTCCATCAGGCGGACCGCGTCGGGATGGGTGTAGGTGTGCGAGCCGGCGGTGGTCTCGCGGCGTTGCGCGCCGTCCTTCCGCCACGCCTCCAGCCGTTGCACGGCGGTTTTCAGGGCCGGGTCGGTGACGGGCGCGCTGCGCAGGACCCGCAGCAGTTCGGGGAGTACGTCCTCGCCGCGCAGGTCGGTGACCGCGGCCTCGGACATGGCGCGGGTGAGCGAGGCGCGGGTCACGCCGCCCTCCTCGGTGAGTTCGCGTACCCGGTCGTCCAGGAGGTCGCCGCGGTGCACGGAGCCGTTGCCGAAGCCGGCGGAGTCGTAGTCGTCGGCCTGTTTGTTGTTCCAGGAGATGTAGTAGTCCTGGTTGACGGACTGCGGGTGCTGGGCGGGCGGGGTGTAGTCGGTGGTGTTGGTCCGCGGGTCGTAGCCCTGCCACTCGTAGGCCCGGCCGGCCTTGACGGGCAGCGCCGGGTCGACGCCGGGGGCGCGGACGGGGTTGAGGCCGCTGTTGTAGAACGCGGTGTCGCGGGAGTCGGCGTAGAACCAGTTGAAGGCGTAGCCGATGTGCTGGGCGGCCTTCTTGAAGGTCGTGGCGTCGCGGACGTAGGAGGGGTCGTTGAGCATCTGGAAGCCGATGATGGAGTCGGCCTCGTGCCGGTAGGTGGTGCGCAGCGCCGTGTAGGCGACGGGCCGGCCGCCGAGGGTGGCGCGGTGGGTGACGGTGCCGTACTTGGTGCGGAAGACCCGCATCCGGTAGGAGCCGGCCGCGGTGGGGTCGGCGATGGTGGGCTTCCAGGAGTTGGCGCGTTCCAGCTTCTCCATGGGGACGCAGGCGCCGTGGTAGCGGTAGGAGGTGGAGTCCTTGGTGGGGGCGGAGCCGTCGGCCTCGCACAGGTCGACGGCGTAGGTGTCGGTGATGTCCTGGCCGGCCGAGGTGGCGCTCCAGGCGTAGTCCTGGCCCCGGCCGAGCTGGACGTACATGCCGACGCCCGCGAAGGAGGCGCCGCGCGCGCTGATGCCGGGGCCCTGGATCTCCTGGAGCATCAGCAGTTGCGGCGCGAAGTAGCCGGTCTGCGGGCCGAAGACGGCGACCGGGTGGCCGCTCGCGGTGTGCTTGCCGGACACCAGCAGGGCGTTGGACATCCCCCGGTGCTGGGTCGGGTCGAAGCTGCCCCCGGGCAGCACCCCGTCCTTGAAGAGCCCTTCCAGCTTCTTGTACTTCGGCGGGGCCTTGACCGGCTCCTCGGGCGGCGTCCCGTCCTTGGCGGTGGCGGCGCCCCGGCGGTCGAAGACCAGCGGTTCGGGGGTGACCGTGCCGCGGTCGGGCAGCGCGGTGCCCTTGGCCTCGGCCGGTTTGACCGCGTAGGGGAAGCTGCTGCCGTCGTGGAGGGTCTTGGTGGCCTCGGGGTCGTCGCGTTCGCGGAAGGACTCCCAGACCTCGGTGCCCTTCTCGACGCCGTACTTCTGCTGGGCGGCGAGCAGCGCTAGGGCGGAGGGCACCTCGCCGCCGCCCCCGTTGCCGAACAGGCCGCCGACGACGGAGGCCAGGGCGATCAGGTCGGTGAGCTTGAAGGGCGCGATCTCCCCCGCGTTGGTGAGGGCGTCGACATGGCCGGTGAGGACGTACTCGCCGGGGAAGTAGCGGCCCTTCTTGGACTCCTCGCGGTAGGCGTTGATGCCGTCCACGTACGCCTGGGCGTCCGCCATGGCCTGTTTTCCGCGGGGTCCGTTGTTGTCCCGAATGCGCTCCACCTGGGCCTGGAGGTCGGCCTCGGTGTACGGCGCCTGCGGCCAGAACTGCTGCTCCAGGCCCTGGTTGGCCGGGGCGCCGCCCGCGAAGGAGGTCAGCTCACCGCGTCCGATATGGCGGAAAAGGTCCATCAGCCACAGCCGGTCCTGGCCAGCCGCGTAACCGGCGCCGTATTCGGTGCCATAGCGGGTAGTGCCCTTGATATGCGGGACACCGGTCTTCTTGTCGCGGGTGATGGTCACGTCGTCGCGTGGCGAGCTGACCTTGGCTGTCTGGTCCTGGGGGACGCCGAAGGAGGCGTCGTTGAAGAAGTGGGTGAGCGTGTCGTCGGTGAGGGACTGATAGCCGGTCGCCAGCGCGTTGTACGGCGCGAGTTGGTCGGAGGCGTGGGCCGGCCGGGTGCCGAACAGCTTGTTGCCGAGGATCTCCACCAAGGTGGCGTTGCCGTTGGCGCCGGGCGGCAGGATGTCGGCGCACTGGCCCCGGCAGTAGTCGCCGGTGCCGGCGGGCCCGGTGGCCGCGGCGGTGGGGGGCGGCGCCAGCAGCGTGGCACCCAGGGCGCACAGGGCCGCGGCGGCAGCGGTCCTGAGCCTTCCGGTACGTCGTCGCATTCCTGCTCCTCGATGGGGGTCCCCCCGGCTCGTCAAGAGCTTGGGGAAGGGCGTGCGGGACGTTACCGGCGGTTACTCGCCACCGGAAGATGAACAACCGTCACCTTCGCCAATTCCCCACACGCGCCCACCAGGTGCCGCGTCCCGCGTCGCGATCCACCACCTCGCAAAACCGCACGTGAATTCGAAGGATCCAGGTGGTGATCGGTTACGTCTCTTCTTTGTCCAGTCGTGTCCTCCCCACGGAGGTGGGATGAAATTGGCCGGTTTCAGAGCTCTCGCCGAACAGGTCCGCAATCCACGACTCGTCGCGACCCAGCGGCGAACCGCCCTGCGCAAATGCCTTGAACGCTTCGCCCCTTACGGGCACCGGGCGACCTGGCACCATCTGTGCACCCGGGCCGGCATCGCGACGCAGGACCGCGATCCGGACCCGGAGCGGCTGGTGGCCGCACTGGGTGAACTGGAAGAAGCGCGCGCCCTGTGGCTCGCGTACGAAGAGGAATTCGCCGCCCGGCGCCGCCGGGAGAAGCACGACGGCATCCGCCAGCCGAGCGCCATCGACGACTGGCACCGCCGCACCTGGGGCGGCTGCGACATCGTGCCGTGCGAGGCACCGCACCGGCACCCCGCCGCCCGCCTCGCCGTCGTGCTGCGCCGCATGATCGCGGCCATGGAGTCGGGCCAGCCGCGCCGGGACTGCCCGGTGTGCGGCGGAACGCGCTTCGCCTGGCTCCCGGAGCCGGCGGACTGCCCGGCGTCCGGGCCGGTGTGCCGCGAGTGCGGCGTGGTGGCGCCCGCGTCCGTGCTGACGTCCGAGACGCTGACGGCCGCGGCCCGCGGCGACCGGGCGTACGCGGCGGCCTGACCCGCTGGAGGCCGGGCCGGCCGCCAAGCGCGCGGTGGCCGGCCCGGGCCGAAGAATGTCCCGGCGGGCGCGCCGCCGCCCGCGTCCGTTCGGCGCCCGTGCCGTACGGACACCGCGAGGAGAGGGTGGACGTCCATGGCCGCACCGCACGACCTGACCGCGCTCGAACAGGCCGCGGCGATCCGGTCCGGTGACCTCTCCCCCGTCGAGCTCACCGCGCACTACCTGGCGCGGATCGAGCGGCTGGACGACGCCCTGGGCGCCTTCTTGACCCGCACCGACCACCTCGCCCGCGAACAGGCCGCCGCCGCCGAGCGGGAGGCGGTCGCGGCGCGCCGGGAGGGGCGCGAACTGCCGCCGCTGTTCGGCGTCCCGGTGCCCGTCAAGGACCTCACCCAGGTCGCGGGCGTGCGGTGCACCCTGGGCTCGCGGGCGCTGGCCGGCCATGTCGCGACGGTCGACGACCATGTGGCGGGTGCGCTGCGCCGGGCCGGCACGATCCTGCTCGGCAAGACCAACACCCCCGAGTTCGGGCTGTCCTGCCACACCGAGAACGACCTCGCCCCGGCCGCCCGCTCCCCGTGGGGCCCCGGCCTGTCGGCGGGTGGTTCCAGCGGCGGCGCGGCGGCGGCCGTGGCGGGCGGTCTGGCACCCCTCGCGCACGGCAGCGACGGCGGCGGCTCGATCCGCATCCCGGCGTCGCTGTGCGGGCTGTTCGGCCTCAAGCCCAGCCGCGGCCGGGTCAGCGGCGGCCCGTGGTCGCACGACGTCACCGGCCTGAGCACGTCAGGGCCGCTGGCCCGTACGGTCGCCGACGCGGCCGCGCTGCTGGACGTCATGGCGGGCACCATGCCCGGCGACCCGTACGCGGCCCCGTCGCTGCCGCCCGGCGAGACGTTCGCCGGATACGCCCGCCGCGCGCCCGGCCGACTGCGCGTCGCCCTCCTCACCGGGGTGCCCGAGCCGTCCGCCGGCCTCCACGCCGACTGCCGGGCCGCCACCGCCGACGCGGCCGCGCTGCTCGACGGGCTCGGCCACCGGGTCGAGGAGGCGGCGCTGCCCGACGACCACGGCATCCGGCACGCCTTCGCCCGGGTCTGGTCGGTGATGGCCGCGGGCCGTCCGGTACCGGCGGGGCGCGAGGAGCTGCTGCTGCCGCTCACCCGCTATCTGCGCCGCCGCGGCGCCGAGATCTCCGGCCGGGACTTCGCCGCGGCGCTGGGCACGTTCCGGGCGTTCGGCCAGGCCGTCGCCGACCGCCTGATGCCGGCCGGCGGCTTCGACGTGCTCCTCTCGCCGACCCTGGCCGCACCCGCGCTGGCCGTCGGCGCTCTGCGCGACGACGGCGACCCGAAGGCCGAGTTCGCCGCCGCCGGCGCGTTCACACCGCTGACCGCGCTCTACAACGCCACCGGCCAGCCCGCGGTCAGCGTCCCGCTGTACTGGAACGCCGGAGGGCTGCCGGTCGGGGTGATGCTCGCCGGCCGCTACGGCGAGGACGCCACCTTGCTCTCGCTGTCCGCGCAGGTGGAGGCGGCCCGCCCGTGGGCCGGACGCAAGCCGTCGGTGTGGTGACGGCGGCCCGGGCCGCCGCGCGGCGGGCCGGGCCCAACGGCGGTCAGCCCGCGGCGGCGGCCCCGCCCGCACCGGCACCCGCGCCCCCGGGCCCGCCCGGGGCGGCGCACGGGGCCGGGTCCTTCGCGCCCCGGTCGACGCGCAGCCGCCGCGCGCCGGGCCCCTGCTCGCCGAGGTTGTCGTAGGGGTTGGACAACGCGCACTTCTCCAGCGAGAGGCAGCCGCAGCCGATGCAGTCGGTCAACCGGTCCCGCAGTTCGACGAGTTGGCCGATCCGCTCGTCCAGTTCCGCGCGCCACACCTCGGACAGCCGGGCCCAGTCGGCGCGGTTGGGTGTGCGCTCGTCCGGCAGCTCGGCGAGCGCGTTCCGGATGACGGCGAGCGGGATGCCGACGCGCTGCGCGGCCCGGACGAAGGCGACCCGGCGCAGCGCGTCACGGGTGTAGCGGCGCTGGTTGCCGGCCGTCCTGGTGCTGCTGATGAGCCCCTTGGACTCGTAGAAGTGCAGCGCGGAGACCGCGGCGCCGCTCCGCGCGGAGAGCTGGCCGACGGTGAGTTCATGGACCTTGAACGGAAGCTGGGGCACCGCTCAACCCTACTTCCGGGCTGTTTCTGGGCGTTGACAGCGGTGCCCGTACTCAGCATGCTGAGCAAGCGCTTAGTAAGCGGTACGGACGAGGAGGCGGACGAGAAATGGCAGAGCCCCGAGTGTTTGGATCGCTCGACGAACTGCGGGCCGCGGTCGGCGAGGACCTGGGCACCAGCGACTGGCTGGAGATCGACCAGAAGCGGATCGACCTGTTCGCGGAGGCCACCGGCGACCACCAGTGGATTCACGTGGACCCGGAGAAGGCGGCGGCCGGTCCCTTCGGCACGACGATCGCGCACGGCTATCTGACGCTGTCGCTGCTGCCCGCCCTCGTGCCGCAGCTCATGCGGGTCGACAACGTCAAGATGGGCATCAACTACGGCACGAACAAGGTCCGCTTCCCCGCCACCGTCCCGGTCGGCTCGCGGCTGCGCGCCACCGCGCGGATCGCGGAGGTCACCGAGGTGCCCGGCGGGGTCCAGCTCGCGACGACGGTGACGATCGAGCGCGAGGGCGGCGACAAGCCGGTGTGCGTGGCGGAGTCGGTCAGCCGCTTCTACCTGTGAGCGGGCGGGCCGGACGGCCGGACGCGCGCCCCGGCGGGAGCACCGCCACGGCCGGGGCACGCGTCCGGCCCCGGCCCGCGTCTCACGCCGCGCCCGCGCCCGACCCGGCGCCCACCATCCGCAGCACCAGGCCCGCGTAGAGCCGGCCGACCTCGTCGGGGGTGCGGGTCCCGGAGGCGGAGAACCACCGGGCGACGTCCACGCACAGGGACAGCACCGCGAGGGTGGTGCCCGGCACGTCGTCGGCCCGGAACTCGCCGCTGTCCGCGCCGTCCTGGATGATCTGCCGCAGCAGCCGGTCGGTGCGGCGGCGCAGGTCGGTGACCTCGGCGAGGTGCTCCGGGCTCAGCGCCTGGAGTTCGTACTGGATGACGCGGGCGGTGGTGTGGTGCTCGGCGTGCCAGCGCGCGAAGGTGTGGACGGCGTCGCGCAGCCGCTCGGTGGCGCTGCCCGGGGCCTCGGCGGCGGCGCCCATGATGCGCAGCGCCTTCTCGTGGCCGATACCGCTGATGCGGTAGAGCAGCTCCTCCTTGGTCTTGTAGTGGATGTAGAGGGCGGCGGGGCTCATCCCGGCCCGGCCGGCGATGTCGCGGGTGGTGGTGGCGTGGTAACCGCGCTCGGCGAACGCCTCGACGGCGGCACTGACCAGCCGTCGCGCGGCGTCCGGGGTCACCCCGGCCCACTCCTCGCTCTCCTCCGCAGCCCGCTCCGCCGCCGCACCCATCGCGTACCCCGCTCCTCGATCCGCCAGGGAACTTCCTCTGACGGATCGAACACCATACCGCGCCGCTGAGCAAGCGCTTAGGGGCGCGGCGGACGGCCGGCGGGTGGAGGCGGGCGGCAGGCGGCGGACCGGCGTCGGGCCGTCAGAAGGCGGAGACGCCGGTGAGCGCCCGGCCGATGACCAGCTTCTGGATCTGGCTGGTGCCCTCGTAGAGCGTCATGACCCGGGCGTCGCGCAGCAGCTTGCCGACCGGGTACTCGTCGATGTAGCCGTAGCCGCCGAAGACCTGGAGGGCGTTGTTGGCGGCGCGCACCGCCGCTTCGGAGGCGAACAGCTTCGCCTTGGACGCCGCCGTCACGAAGGGCTCGCCGCGCTCGATCAGATCGGCGACGCGCCAGGTCAGCAGGCGGGCCGCGTCCACGTCGACGGCGATGTCGCTGATCAGCTCCTGCACCAGTTGGTGCCGGGCGAGGGGCTTGCCGAACTGCTCGCGTTCGCCCGCGTAGCCGATCGCCGCGTCCAGGGCGGCCTGGGCGATGCCCACGCAGCCGGCGGCGACCGACATCCGCCCCTTGGCCAGCGCGGACATCGCGACCGAGAAGCCCTTTCCCTCGGGACCCAGCAGGGCGTCGGCGGGCACCCGCACGCCGTCCAGGACCAGCTCGGCGGTGGCCTGACCGCGCAGGCCCAGCTTCCCGTGGATCTCGCGGCGGGACAGGCCCGGACTGTCGGCCGGTACGAGGAAGGCGCTGACGCCCTTGTGGCCGGGCTCCGGGCCGGTGCGGGCGAAGAGCAGCACGAGGTCGGCCCAGGTGCCGTTGGTGATGAACATCTTGGCGCCGTCGATGACCCAGTCCGCGCCGTCGCGGACCGCCCGGGTGGTGAGGCTGCCCGCGTCCGAGCCGGTGCCCGGCTCGGTGAGGCCGAAGCAGCCGACCGCCTCGCCGGAGGTCAGCCGCGGCAGCCAGGTCCGCTTCTGCCGCTCGTCGCCCCAGGCGGCGAGGGTCTTGGCCACCAGGCCGAGGGAGACGGAGACGATGCCGCGCACCGAGGAGTCGCCGCGGCCCAGTTCCTCGGTCACCAGGACGTAGGAGAAGTGGTCGCCGCCGGAGCCGCCGTACTCCTCGGGGACGGTCAGTCCGAGGAAGCCGAGGGCGCCGAGTTTGGCGACGATGCCGCGGTCGACCTGTTCGGCGCGGTCCCAGGCGGTGGCGTGCGGGGTGATCTCGCGGTCGACGAAGTCCTTGGCGAGCTGCCGCACGGCGGCCTGCTCCGCACTGAGTTCCAGGTTCATGTACGACCCCTCGGGGACAGGCGCGGTGCTCCGGCGCGGCGGCCGGCGGGCGGGGGCGGGCACGGCGGCGGGCCGTGCCGCCCGACACTTAATTAGCACTGCTAGTTTTCTGGCGGCAGCCTCTACTATGTGGCTCATGGCCCGACCCCGCAAGCCCCTTCTGAGCCGCGAGCGCATCGTCACCACGGCGCTGGCGCTCATCGACGCCGGAGGGCTTCCGGCGCTGTCCACCCGCCGGCTGGCGGCACAGCTCGGCGTGAGCGGGCCCTCCCTCTACAACCACTTCACGACCAAGGACGAGATCCTCGACGCGGTCGCCGACACCGTCATCGCCGAGGTCGACGTCTCGGCGCTCGCGGCCGGGGCGGACTGGCGGGCGGGGCTGCTGGCCTGGGCGCGTTCCTACCGCGCGGCGCTCGCCGCCCATCCGCACATCGTGCCGTTCCTGGCCCAGGGCCCCGGCCGCCGCCCGGCCGGGCTGAAGATGGCCGACGCGGCGTTCGGCGGCATGGTCGAGGCGGGCTGGCCGCCCGCGCAGGCCACCCGGATCTGCGCGATGGTCCGCTACTTCGTCGCGGGGTCCGCGCTGGGCTCGTTCGCCCGCGGCTTCGTGGACGATCCCGGCGCCTACGACCCGGCCGACTATCCGCACCTGGGTCAGGCCCACCTCCTGGCCGAGCACCAGCGCCAGGTGGACGAGGGTGCCTTCGAGACCGGCCTGCGGGCCCTGGTCGACGGCCTGGCCCTGCACCATCCCGAACGCGTCCCGCCGCACGGCTGACGGGCACCGCCGTCCGCACGCGGCGGCCCCGCCGCGCCCTCCGCGCGCGCCCGCCCGGCACCGCCGCCGGCGTGCGCTGTCCGGGGACCGGTCAGGCCGTACCGCCACACCCCGGGCAGCGGTAAAGTCCACCGGTCCCCTGGCGGGCAGGGGCGGTTGGGTGATGCGGGAGGCGGCGTGCGCGAGCCGGGCACGGCCACATACGAACGGTTCATCGCACTCCACCGGTCGGTCCTCGGCCCGGTGCTGCGCGGTATCGGCCAGGTCGTCTTTCTGCCGAGCGCGGTGTCCGGCGCGGTGTTCTGCGCCGGGCTGTTCGCGGCCGACTGGGAGTTGGGCCTCTACGGCCTGCTGGGGACGGTGGCCGGCACCGCCACCGCGCGCGTCCTGGGCGTGCGCCGCGGCCGGATCGCGGGCGGGCTGGAAGGGTTCAACGCCTGCCTGGTGGCGGTCGCTTTCGCGGCCTTCCTGGGCGCCCGCCACCTCTCGACGGCCCTGCTGGCGCTCGCCGGCAGCGTGGTGGTCATCGTCATCACCGGCGCCGTCGGGCGGATCCTGGCGACCTGGGGCCTGCCCACCCTGACCCTGCCGTACTGCCTGATGGCGAGCGGCATGACGATCGCCGCCCCCGGTTTCGAGCGGATCTGGCATCACGGCGCGAGCCTGGCCGCCCTCGCCCGGCCGGCGGCCGGCCCCACCGCGCTGGCCCCGGCCGACCTGTGGCACGCCTTCTTCGCCAACTTCGCCCAGATCTTCTTCCTGCCGCAGTGGTACCTCGGCCTCGTCTTCCTGATCGGCGTCTTCGCCGCCTGCCGCCTGCTCGGCGTCCTGGCCTGCCTGGGCAGCGTCGTCGGCATCCTCACCGCCTGGGCCCTCGGCGCACCGGCGGAGCAGGTGGCCGAGGGCACGATGGGCTACAACGCCGTGCTGGTGGCGATGGCCCTGGGCGGGGTGTTCCTGACCGCGGACGCCTGGAGCGTGGCGTACGCCGTCGCGGGCGCGGTCACCGCCACGGGCCTGAGCGCGACGATGGCCGCCGTGTTCGCCCCGGCCGGCGGTCACACCTTCACCTGGCCGTTCGTGCTGGTCTCGCTGGCGTTTCTGGCGGCGGCGCCGGCGTTCCCGAGGCTGCGCCGGGCCGGGGCGGCGGACGAAACGACCGGCGGGGGCGGCGGCCGGACGACGGCGCCGGTGCGCGCGGCCGAGCCGGGCGGCCCGGCGCCGGAGCCCGCGGAGCCGGGCGGGGCCGCCCTCTGACGGCGCCGCCGGCGCCGCGCCCTCGGCCTCACGGTCCGGCGGGGGCGGCCGGTGTCACCTCCCCGGCCGGCGCCGCGGTGGCACGCGCGCGGCGGGACAGCAGGCGGATGGAGACGAGCGCGATGACGGACAGGCCGATGATGTAGGCCGACACCGACAGCGAGGTCCCGGTCGCCTCCAGCAGCAGGACCATGACGAACGGCGCGAGCCCGCCGCCCAGGATCGCGCTGATCTGGTAGCCGAGCGAGGCGCCCGTATAGCGCATCTCGGCGGTGAACAGCTCGGCGAACAGCGCCGCCTGCGGGCCGTACATGATGCTCAGGAAGCAACTGCCGACGAAGGTGCCGACGGCCATCCACAGCAGGGACGCGGTGTCGATGAGCAGGAACATCGGGACCGCCCAGACCAGCAGGCCGGCGGCGCCCGCGGCGTAGACGCGCAGCCGGCCGACGCGGTCGGAGAGGGCCGCCGCGGCCGGTATCAGGACGAGTTGGGTGAGGCTGACCAGCAGGGTGAGGGTCAGTACGGACGTCCGTTGCATGTGCAGTTCGCGGGTGGAGTAGTCCAGGACGCCGGTGATCAGGATGTAGAACGTGGCGGTGTTCACGGCGAAGGAGCCGCCGGCGAGCAGGACCGTGCCCAGGTGGTGGCGCAGGATCGTGCCCAGCGGTGAGCGCCGCGCCTGTTCCGCCTTCTCGACGGCGGCCAACTCGCTCTCCGCGGCCCGGAATTCCGGGGTCTCCTCGACGCGGGTGTGGATGTAGCGGGCGAGGACGAGGACCAGGACGCCGAGGAGGAAGGGGATCCGCCAGCCCCACGCACCGAAGGACTTCTCGTCGGTGACGGCGCCGGCGACCAGGAACACGGAGTTGGCGGTGACCACGCCGATGGGGACGCCGAGCTGGACCAGCGAGCCGTACAGCCCGCGCTTGCCCTCGGGGGCGTATTCGGTGGCCATCAGCATCGCGCCGCCCCACTGCGCGCCGACGGCGAGGCCCTGGAGCACCCGCAGGACGACGAGCAGGATGGGCGCGGCGATCCCGATGGTGGCGTAGGAGGGGAGCAGGCCGATGCCGGTGGTGGCCAGGCCCATGACGGTCAGCGCGAGGACCAGCATGGGCTTGCGGCCGCGCCGGTCGCCGAGGTGGCCGGCGAGGACACCGCCGACGGGGCGGGCGAGGAAGCCGACGGCGAAGGTCGCGAAGGCGGCGAGGACGCCCGCTGCCTTGCTGCCGGCGGGGAAGTAGGAGTCGCCGAGGACGAGCGCGGCGGCGATGCCGAAGACGAAGTAGTCGTACCACTCGACGGCCGAGGCGAGGGCCGCGGCGGTGGCGACCTTGCGGCGGTTGGCGGCGGGCGAGGCGCTGTCGCTGTCGTGTGGCGCGGAGGGGGCCGTGTCCATGCGTGCACGCTCCGGTGGGTGCGGGAGGGAGGGGGGCGGCGCCGTGATGTCGGGTGACCGTACCGACCGGCCGGTACGGCGTCAACGGAGTGCGCGGCACGAGTTTTTCCGGCCCCCGTACGCGCGCGGGGCCGGAGCGCTTCCGCGCCCCGGCCCCGGCTCCCCCGTCGGCCCCCGCCCGCCTCAGAAGACGATCAGCGCCCGTCCGCCCTTGCCCGCCAGCATCGCCTCGAACGCGTCCGGGATGCCGTCCAGCCCGATCCGCTCGGTGACCAGCCCGGACAGGTCCAGCGCGCCGGAACGGACGTGTTCGGCGATGACCGGGAGGTCGCGTGCGGGGTCGCTGTTGCCGTAGACGCAGCCGGAGAGGGTCCGGCCGAAATAGAACAGCTCCAGGGCGGTGAACGTCACCCGCTGGTCCTGCCCGCCGATCCCGACGACGGTGGTGCGCCCGCCGCGCCGGGTGGCGGACCAGGCGGTGCGGATGGTGTCGGCGCGGCCCACGCACTCGATGGCGACGTCGGCGCCGTGGCCGCCGGTCAGTGCGCGGATCCGCTTGGCGGTGTCCTCGCCGGCCACGACGAACTCGGTGGCGCCCGCCGACCGGGCCAGTTCCTCCTTGTCCGGTGAGAGGTCCACCGCGATGACCGGGCCGGCTCCGGCGATCCGGGCCGCCTGCAACGTGGCGAGCCCGACGCCGCCCGCCCCGAAGACCACCACCGACTCCCCCGCCCGCACCCGGGCGCTGTGGTGCACGGCGCCCCAGCCGGTGAGCACCGCGCAGCCGAGCAGGGCCGCGTCGGTCAGCGGCACCCCGTCCGGCAGCGGCAGCGCGGCGTGCGCGGGCACCACGGTCTCCTCGGCGAAGGCGGCGGTGCCCAGGCCCGGGTAGAGGTCGCTGCCGTCGGCGGCGAGCTTGGCGTACGGCGCGGCTGCGGCCAGCGCGGCATCGGCGCACAGCCAGGGCTCGGCCAGGGCGCAGAAGTGGCAGGTGCCGCAGGACGGCGCCCAGTTGAGGACGACCGGGTCGCCGGGGGCCGCCGTCGTCACCCCGGGCCCGACGGCGGTGACGGTGCCCGCGCCCTCGTGCCCGAGGACGGCCGGGGCGGGCTGGCGCAGGGTGCCGTTGGACAGCGACAGGTCGGAGTGGCAGACGCCGGCGGCGGCCAGGCGGATACGGACCTGGCCGGGCCCCGGCTCGGGCAGGTCGATCTCGGCGACGTGCAGCGGGGCGTTGACGGCGGGCAGTACGGCGGCGCGGACCACGAGGACTCCTGGGTGCGGAGGACGGCGGGCGGAAGGGGAAGGGGAAGGGGTCGCCGGGCGGCGCGTCAGAACTGCAGCGACTTCGTCTGGAGATATTCGCCCAGGCCGTGCGGGCCCAGCTCACGGCCGACGCCGGACTGCTTGTACCCGCCGAACGGCGCGAGCGGGTTGAAGCGGCCGCCGTTGATGTCCACCTGCCCGGTGTCCAGGCGGCGGGCGAAGGCGACCGCCGTCGCGTCGTCGCGGGCCCAGACGGCGCCCGCGAGCCCGTAGACGGTGCCGTTGGCGATCTTGACGGCGTCGTCCTCGTCCTCGTAGCGCAGGATCGCCAGGACCGGACCGAAGATCTCCTCCTGGGCGAGGGTCATCTCGGGGGTGACGTCGGCGAAGACGGTGGGGGTGACGTAGTAGCCGGGGCCGGCGGGCGCCTGGGGGCCGCCCGCCACGAGCCGGGCGCCCTCGGCGACGCCCTGCTCGATGTAGCCGCGCACCCGGTCGCGCTGTTCGGCGCTGACCAGCGGTCCGATCTTCTCGCCCGGTGCGTACTTGGCGGCCGCCTCCGCGGCGAGCCGCACGGCCTCGTCGTAGTCGTCCTTGTGGACCAGCATCCGCGTCCAGGCGCTGCACGTCTGGCCGGAGTTGGCCATGACGTTGGCGACGCCGACGGCGACGGCCTTGGCCAGGTCCGCGCCGGGCAGGATGACGTTGGCGGACTTCCCGCCGAGTTCCAGGGCCACCCGCTTGATCGCGGCGCCCGCCGCGGCGCCGATCTTCCTGCCGACGGCCGTGGAGCCGGTGAAGGAGACCAGGTCGACGCCCTCGTGCTCGGCGAGCGCCTGGCCGGCGACCGGGCCGAGGCCGGTGACGAGGTTGAAGACACCGGCGGGCAGGCCGGCCGCGTCGGCGCACTCGGCGAAGAGCTGGGCGACCAGCGGGGTGTCCTCGGCGGGCTTGAGGACGACGGTGCAGCCCGCCGCGAGGGCCGGGGCGACCTTGGCGACGACCTGGTGCAGCGGGTAGTTCCAGGGCGTGATCGCGGCGACCACGCCGACCGGTTCGAGCAGCACGGTGGAATTGCCGATCTTCTCCTCGAACGCGAAGGAGCGGGCGAGGTCGGCGTAGGAGCCGCACACCGCGAGCGGCACCCCGGCGTGCACGGCCTTGCTGAACGCCGGCGGCGCGCCGAGTTCGGCGGTGACGGTATCGGCGATCTCGTCGGCGCGCGCGGCGAGTTGGTCGCGCAGCGCGGCCAGCCGGTCGGCGCGCTCGTGGGGCGGGGTGGCGGCCCAGGCGGGGAGGGCGGCGCGGGCGGCGCGTACGGCGGCGTCCACGTCGCGCGGGGAGCCGGCCGGGACGGTGGCGATCACCTGTCCGTTCGCGGGGTCGCGGACGGCGATGGTGCCGCTGCCCTCGGCGGGCCGCCAGTTGCCGTCGATGTACATCGCGTCGTGCTGCTTCACGTCGTGGTCCTCCCGAGCCGCCGGTGTCGTCCGCCCCAAACTAGCGCCGGTAGTTTTGTGGCGCCAGAGAGCCTCTCAAGGGTGACGGCTCGCGCACCGGCGGGGGATGTCGGATGGCTCACAACAGCCCCCGGCCGGGGACCGGCGGCCCTCCTACCGCTCGGCGTCGCGGGCGGGGTCCGGGCAGCACTCTCGTCCCGCGCCGGACGACGATCGACGGGGCGCCCATGCCGAAGCAGAGGCGCCCCAGGCCCGTCACGCCGCTCCAGGCCGCCATCGCGGGCAGCGAGCGGCGAGCGGCGAGCCTGCCCGGTCGGGCGCTAGATGATGCCGAAGAGCAGGCCGGCGCACAGGACGACCAGGGACGTCAGCGCGGCCCATTTGATGGTGAATCTGGTGTGGTCGCCGAATTCGACCCGGGCCATGCCGATCAGGACGAACACGGCGGGCACCAGCGGGCTGGACATGTGCAGCGGCTGGCCGACGAGCGAGGCGCGGGCGATCTCGATGGGGGCGACGCCGTGTGCGGAGCCGGCCTCGGCGAGGATCGGCACGATGCCGAAGTAGAAGCCGTCGTTCGACATCAGGTAGGTGAGCGGGACGCTGAGGATGCCGGTGACGATGCCCATGTGCGGGCCGAGGGAGTCGGGGATTCCGTTGACCAGCCAGCGGGCCATGTGCTCGACCATGCCGGTGCCGGTCAGGACGCCGGTGAAGACGGCCGCGGCGAAGACCATGCCGGTGACGTTGAGGACGTTCTCGGCGTGCGCGGCGATCCGGGCCTTCTGGTCCGTCATGCGGGGGAAGTTGACGGTCAGGGCGATGGCCGCGCCGAGGAGGAAGAGCACCGGGATCGGCAGCGTCTGGAGGATGAGCAGGGTCAGCAGCGCGAGGGTGAGCGCGGCGTTGAACCAGTAGAGCTTGGGGCGCAGGGTGGCGCGCCGCGGGTCCAGGCCCTGGAAGCTGCCGTCGGGACCGTCGCCCGCGGCGTCGTCGGAGGGGACGGCGGTCGTGTCGGCGGCGTCGGTACCGCCCGTACCGTCCGTACCGCCCGCACTTCCGGCCCCGGTGCCACCGGCCGCCGCGCCGCCGCCCGCCGTGACGAGCACCTGCTCGGCGTCCTTCTCCGCCACCGTGTCGCCCAGTGCCAGCACGCCGAGCCGCTTGCGCTCGCGCAGCCCCAGGACGTAGGCGAGGACGAAGACGGCGACCAGGCCGACGGCCAGCGCCGGGATCATCGGGATGAAGATCTCGCCCGCGTCGAGCTTGAGGGCGGTGGCGACCCGGGCGGTCGGGCCGCCCCACGGCAGGGTGTTCATCACGCCGTTGGCGGTGGCGGCGACGCCCGTCATGACCACCAGGCTCATCTTCAGCCTGCGGTAGAGCGGGTACAACGCCGAGACGGTGATCATGAACGTGGTGGAGCCGTCACCGTCGAGCGAGACGATCGCGGCGAGTACGGCGGTGCCCACGACGATGCGCAGCGGGTCGGCCTTGCAGAACCGCAGGATGCCGCGGACGACGGGGTCGAAGAGCCCGACGTCGATCATCACCCCGAAGTAGATGATGGCGAACATCAGCATGGCGGCGGTCGGGGCCAGGTCGCCGATGCCCTTGACGACGTAGTCGCCCAGGTTCGCGCCCTGTCCGACCAGGACGCAGAACAGCGCGGGAATGAGCACCAGCGCCGCTATCGGCGACATCTTCTTCATCATGATCAGCACCAGGAAGGTGGCAATCATGACGAATCCTAGGATTGTCAGCATGGGGAGCCCTCACGTTCGCCCTTGAACACCCACCGGGGATGGCGGTCGTGGCGACGTTAGGTGCCGCAAAGTTTTGTTAACAAGACCTTGACGCGCGAGCAATACGAGCAAAACCCCAGGTCACGGCAGAGGAGACGGAGTCGGCGGCACCGCTGCGAGCTGCACCGGCAGGCCGTTGAGCACCGCCGTCCCCGACAGGGGGTCCAGCCGGGTGCCGTCGCTGAGCTGGTTGACGTTCGCGCCGGGGTCGGCGGCCGCCACTCCCATGCGGGTGCCGGGCCGGTCGTGCCCCCAGCCGTGCGGCATGCTCACCACTCCCGGGCGCACCGCGTCGGTGATCTCCACGGGCACCTCCAGCTCCCCGCCGTCCCCCTTCAGCCGCGCCCGGCCGCCGTGGGCCAGCCCGAGCCGCGCCGCGTCCTCGGGGTGGACGTGGACGGTGCAGCGGTTGCTGCCGCCGGCCAGCGCGGGGACGTTGTGCAGCCAACTGTTGTTGGAGCGCAGGTGCCGCCGCCCGACGAGGAGCAGGCCGTCCGGGCGCCGGTCGAGGCTCGCGCGCAGCCGGGCCGTCTCGGTGGTGATCGGCTCCGGGCACAGGTCGACGACGCCGCCGCGGGTTTTGAGCAGGCCGGGCACCCGCGGGGTGAGCGGGCCGAGGTCGATGCCGTGCGGGTGCGCGAGCAGCCGGGTCAGGTTCAGGCCGTCGGGGTCGGCGCCGAAACCGTCGCCGTACGGGCCGAGCCGCAGCATCATGTCCAGCCGCCGCTCGGCACCGGTCAGCCCGGTCAACTCGGCCGCCAGCTCGGCGGGTCGGCGGCCGTGGACGGGTGAGTGCGGATCGGCGACGGCCTTGGTGAGGGCCGTGTCGATGACCATGGCGTCGACCAGGCCGGGGTCCGCGCCGTCCTGGCCGCCCAGGGCGAGGATCAGCCGGGCGTGGATCTCGCACTCGTCCAACTCCCCGTCGGCGAGCGGCAGCACCGGCCGGGTGTAGCGGGCCTGGTTGCGGACGGCGAGGGAGTTGAAGGTGAAGTCGTAGTGCGCGGCGCGGGACGGCGGGGGCGGCGGCAGGATGACGTCGGCGTGCCGGGAGGTCTCGTTGAGGTAGGGGTCGACGCTGACCATGAAGACGCCGGCCAGTGCCCGGTCGAGCCGGTCGCCGTCCGGCGCTGACAGCACGGGGTTGGCGGCGATGGCGATGACCGCGCGGACCGGACCGGCCGGTGCGCCGGGGTGTCCCGGGCCCGCCCCCGGGGTGTCGATCTCCTCGGCGAGCGCGGCCAGCGGCAGCTCGGACTTGGCCTCGGGGTGGCCCGAGACGCGGCTGTGCCAGCGGCCGAGGTCGAATCCCCGGCCGGGCTTGGGTGGCCGGGGCGCGGCGCCGGTCGCCGACAGCGGGAACATGATCCCGCCGGGCCGGTCGAAATTGCCGGTGAGGATGGTGAGTACGTCGACCAGCCAGCTCGTGAGGGTGCCGAATTCGACGGTGCTGGCGCCGATGCGGCCGTATACGGCGGCCCGGTCCGCGGCGGCCAGTTCGCGGGCGAGCGTGCGGATCTCGTCGGCGGGCACGTCGCAGGCGTCCGCCACCGCTTCGGGGGAGAAGTCGGCGGCCAGCCGCTCGACGTCCCGGATCCCCTCGATGTGCGCGGCCCGCTCCCCCGGGTCGGTCAGGCCCTCCTCGAACAGCACGTGCGCCATGGCGAACAGCAGCAGCGCGTCGGTGCCGGGCCGGATGGCGAGGTGACGGTCGGCGAGCCGGGCGGTGCGGGTGCGCCGCGGGTCGATCACGGTCAGCCGGCCGCCGCGCCGCCGCAGCGCCTTGAGCCGGCCGGGGAAGTCCGGCGCGGTGCACAGGCTGCCGTTGGACTCCAGCGGGTTGGCGCCGATCACCAGCAGGTGTCCGGTGCGGTCCAGGTCGGGCACGGGGAGGGCGAGCGGGTCACCGTAGAGCAGGCCGCTGGAGACGTGCTTGGGCATCTGGTCGACGGTGGAGGCGGTGTAGAAGTTGCGGGTGCGCAGGGTGCTCAGCAGGACCGGGGGGTAGAGCGCGCCGGCGACGGTGTGCACGTTGGGGTTGCCGAGGACGACCGCGACGGCGTCCGGGCCGTGCTCCTCGATCACCGGCCGCAGTCCGGCGCGCACGGCGGCGAACGCCTCGTCCCAACCGGCCTCGCGCAGTTCCCCGTCGCGGCGCACGAGGGGGCGGGTGAGCCGGTCGGGGTCGGCGTCCACCTGGGCGAAGGCGGCGCCCTTGGGGCAGATGAACCCGCGGCTGAAGACGTCGTCGCGGTCGCCCCGGACGGCCGTTATCCGCCCCGGGCCGGGGGCGCCGCCGCCGTCGGCGGCCCCCGTCCCGGCGGTGCCGCCCTCGACGGTGACGCTCAGCCCGCAGGTGGCCTCGCACAGCGGGCAGATGCGCAGGGCGGTACGACTCATCGGTCCCTCCCGGGGACGTTCCGGTGACGGGGGTCCCCCCTGCTCAGGCGAGGCCGAGACCTTGGGGGAGGTGCGCGTACGGTCCGACCATACCGACCAGTACGCATGAGGGAACCCCGGTGGCGGAAATCCGCCGGTGTCACTCCCTGGCCCGCCCCGCCTCCGCCGGTCTCACTCCGGGGTCCGCCGCGCCTCGGCCGGTCCCGCCTCCGCCGGCCGCCCCGCCTCCGCCCCGTCCAGATATCCCGCCAGATACGCCCGCAGCAGCCGCTTGGCCTCGGCGACGACGACCGCGTCGCCCGCCGGGTCCGTACGGAAGGCGAGCTGGAGCAGGGCGTCGGCGGCCTCGACCGCGACCAGGAAGGCGGTGCGCAGCCGTGCGTCGGCGGGGTCCAGGCCGAGCGGGCCGGCGAGCAGCGCCAGCAGCCGGTCGGCGACCGCGTAGTTGGCCCGCCGGCTCTCGCGCGGGGCGGGAACGGTGAATTCCACCAGGGCGAAGCCCGCCACCGTCCGTTTCATGGCGAGGTATTCGTCGACCACCACGTCCACCACCCCCGGCCACGCCACCGGCTCCTCCCGGGCGGCCAGGCGGGCGGTCAGGCCGGCGGTGACCCGGTCCGCGTAGGCGTCGAGATTGCGGCGGGCGAGCGCCTCGGCCAGGGCGCGTTTGTGCGGGAAGAAGCGGTAGACGGAGCCGATCGGCACCCCGGCGCGTCCGGCGACGGCCCGGGTGGTCAGGTCCTCGTAGCCGGTCTCCTCCAGCAGTTCGGCGCACGCGTCCAGGATGCGGGCCAGGCGCTCGGCGCTGCGCCGCTGGACGGGGGCCCGGCGGAGCGCGGTGGGCGGCGGATCGGGCGGCGGGGTCGGCTGCTGCACCCGGCCATCCTGCCCCCTTGCGGACGGGCGGTGTCGAGTCGGCCGTTTTCCGCCACGGCGGCCGGGACCCTGGCGTTGACGAGCCCCGATGCGAATCCTAATGTCTTGCATAGGATTCCTTGAGCGGCGGGAGCGCGCGATGACAGGTACGGGAAACGAACAGGCGCAGAAGACGGCCGCGGGGCTGGCCTACGCCACCGGCTTCGGCAACGAACACAGCTCCGAGGCCGTCCCGGGCGCGCTGCCGGTGGGCCGCAACTCCCCCCAGCGCGCCCCGCTCGGCCTGTACGCGGAGCAGCTCAGCGGATCGGCGTTCACCGAACCGCGCCGCGACAACCGCCGCTCCTGGCTCTACCGCGTCCGCCCCTCGGCCGCGCACCCGCCGTTCGTCCGCGCCGAGCGGGGCGCGATCCGCTCCGCGCCGTTCACCGACTGCGTCCCCGACCCCAACCGGCTGCGCTGGAATCCGCTCCCCGACCCGGCCGGCCCCGTCGACTTCCTCGGCGGACTGTGGACGCTGGGCGGCAACGGCGACGCGACCCAGCGCACCGGCATGGCCGTGCACCTGTACCACGCCAACACCTCCATGGACCGGCGGGTGTTCAGCGACGCGGACGGCGAGCTGCTGATCGTGCCGGAGCGCGGCGGGCTGCTGCTGCGCACCGAATTCGGCCTGCTGCGGGCCGCGCCGGGCGAGGTGGCGCTGATCCCGCGCGGCGTGCGCTTCCGCGTCGAGCTGCTGGACGCCACCGCGCGCGGCTATGTCTGCGAGAACTACGGCCGGCCCTTCCAGCTCCCCGACCTCGGCCCGATCGGCGCCAACGGCCTGGCCAACGCCCGGGACTTCCGCGCACCGGTCGCCGCCTACGAGGACGTCGAGGGACCGGTCGAGGTCGTCAACAAGTTCTGCGGCAACCTCTGGACGGCGACCTACGACCATTCGCCGCTGGACGTCGTCGCCTGGCACGGCAACCACGTCCCGTACGTCTACGACCTGCGCCGTTTCAACGTCATCGGGTCGATCAGCTACGACCACCCGGACCCGTCGATCTTCACCGTCCTCACCTCGCCGTCGGACACCCCCGGGCTCGCGGGCGTGGACTTCGTCGTCTTCGCGCCGCGCTGGCTGGTCGGCGAGGACACCTTCCGGCCGCCCTATTTCCACCGCAATGTGATGACCGAGTACATGGGGCTCATCGAGGGTGCCTACGACGCCAAGGCGGAGGGATTCCTTCCGGGCGGCGGCTCCCTGCACAACATGATGTCCGCGCACGGCCCCGACCGGGAGACCTTCGACCGGGCGAGCGCGGCCGAGCTGGCCCCCCAGAAGATCGACGACGGCCTGGCCTTCATGTTCGAGACCCGGTGGCCGCTGACCCTCACCGAGCAGGCCCGGGACGCCGGACACCTTCAGCGCGGCTACGACGACGTATGGCAGGGTCTCCAACGCCACTTCCGCCCGTGACACCGGGGACCGTCTCGTGACCACCTTCGCTCCCGACTCGCTCGACCTGAACCGCAAGCTGCCGCTGTGGTACCAGGTCTCGCAGTCGCTGCGCGCCTCCATACTCGGCCGCTCCCCGCAGGCACCGCTGCGGCTGCCCACCGAGGACGCCCTCGCCGCGCACTACGGCGTGAGCGTGCTCACCATGCGCCAGGCCCTCAAGGAACTGGAGGCGGAGGGCCTCATCAGCCGGCACCGGCGCCGCGGCACGTTCATCGAGCCGAGCGCGCGGCCCGGCGCGCCGGTGCGGCTGCTCGGATCGGTGGACGCCATCGTGGCCCAGCAGTCCGGGATGAGCACCGCCCTGCTGGAGCACGGCCCGGTGCCCGTACCGCCCGAACTGTCGGAGTACTTCCCGGATCTGGCGGAGGTGGCCGGCTTCCGCCGGCTGCGCAGCGACGAGGAGACGGCCGAGCCGACCAACCACGCGCGCAACTACGTCCGCCCCGACATCGCCGCCCGCATCGACCTCGCCGACCTGGAGCGCTGGCCGATGACGAAGGTGCTGCGGGACGCGGTGGGCGTCCGCATCAGCCGGATCACCGACACCGTGGAGGCGCGGCTGGCGGACCCGGAGACCGCCCGGCTGCTGAACGTCCCGCTGCTCAGCCCGATCCTGCACTACACGGGCATCACCTACGACGACGCCGGCCGGGTGGTCGACGTCGCCCGTATCCACTACCGCGGCGACCGCTTCTCCTTCACGGTCACCCTCGACGCGCACTGACGGGCCCGACGGCCCGGCGAGCGTCGCCGGCCCCTCAAATGCGCTCCAGGCTCCGCCCCGTGCTCCGCGGCCCCAGCAGCGCCACGTCCACACACAGCAGCACCATCAGCGCCGCCGAGCCGGCGAACACCGCGGCCGGCCCCAGGTCGGTCAGCACGCTCAGCGCGACGAACGGCAGCACGACCGAGGTGAGCCGGGACAGCGAGTAGGTGATGCCGATGGCGCTGCTGCGCAGGCCGGTGGGGAACAGCTCGGTCTGGTAGACGTGGAAGGCGTTGGAGAAGACGTTGCTGCTCACCGTCAGCGCGACACCGAAGGTGACGACGGCCCAGGGGGCGGAGGCGAAGCCGAACGCCAGGCCGCAGGCGGCGATGGCGAGCGCCGAGGCGATGATCAGCGTGCGGCGCTCGATCCGGTCGATGAGGGTGACGGACAGCGCCGAGCCGATCGGGTAGCCGCAAAAGGTCAGCGCCGCGTACAGCAGGGACGCGGTGACGGTGTGGCCCTTGGCCGTCAGCACCACCGGCGCCAGGGAACCGAAGCCGTAGTAGCCGACGGTCTGGAGCACCTGGAAGATCCACCACATGACCGTGCGCCGCCGGAAGTCCCCGCGGAACATCTCCCCGAGCGGCACCCGCCGCTCGGGAACGGTCTCCGCCTCCGGTACGGACGGCAGGCTCTCGCCGGTCTCGCGCGCCACCCGCTCCTCGATCCCGGTCACGATCCGCCCGGCCTCCTCGCCCCGCCCGTGCAGCACCAGCCACCGGGGCGACTCCGGGAGCCGGGTGCGCATCAGTTGGAGGAAGGCGGCGCCCAGCGCGCCGGCGGCCAGCAGCCAGCGCCAGCCGTCGACGCCGAACAACTGCTGCCCGGCCACCAGCCGGGCGCCGAGCAGCGCGGCGACCGGGACGCCGAGGAAGCCGACGGTGTAGGCGTAGGCGATGTAGCGGCCGCGGACCGCGCGCGGCAGGAACTCGGCGAGATACGTGTCCACCAGCACCAGTTCGGCGCCGAGCCCCAGACCGGCCGCGAAGCGCAGGACGAGCAGCCAGCGCAGGTCGGGGGCGGCGGCGCACAGGAGGGAGAAGAGGGCGTAGGCGCCCAGGTTGACCAGGAACATCCGGCGCCGCCCGAAGCGGTCGGCGAGCACGGAGAGCACGTTGGCGCCGGCGAACATGCCGAGGAATGCGGCGGCGATCACCCAGGCTTTCGCGGTGTGCCCGAGGTGCCACTGTTCGGCGAGGACCGCGGCGAGCACCCCGCCGAGGAAGATTTCGTAGAGGTCGAAGAAGGCGCCGATGCCGACGACGAGGGTGAGGCGGCGGTGCCAGCCGGACGGCGGCAGCCGATCGAGCCGTGCGGCGACCCGGGCGCCGGTGGGGGTCCCCCCGCGCCGTCCAGGCGTGGGGGAGACGGTGTCCGTCATGTCGGTCCTCCCCTGAGCGGGTCCCGGCACGGGGCGGCGCACGTCCGCGCCCGCGCTTGGGGCGTACGGCGTGGACCGTACCGCCCCAAGATCAGTTGGCAAAAGGGCGCCCGGTGCGGGGCCGGGCGGGTGGCCGGTACGGGGCGGGCCGGTGACCGGCGCGGTGGCGGGGGCCGTGGTTACCATGCCGGGGTCAACCGAACGGTCCGGGAGGGGCTCCGCGTGACGGCGAAGCAGGACGCGCCACGGCTGTCCGATCTGATGCCGTGGTCGGTGGCGCCGCCGCGGCTCGGCCGTTCCTGGGTCATGGGGCCGGATCCGGCGGTGCTGCGCGCCCGCTGGCGGCGGCTGGTGGAAGCCGGCGACCCGGCGACCCGCGAGCGGCTGTTCCGCCCGTCCCGGGCCCGGACCCTGCGCTCCGCCGTCGGACAACTGCCCGGGCAGGCGACCCCCACCGGCCGGCTGGCCCGGGCGGGCGGCCCGTGCCCGGAGCCGGTCCGGGTCCTGCACGGGCCGTTCGACCAGCAGTGGCTGCTGCCCGACCACCGGCTGATCGACGCGGCGCGGCCGGAGCTGTGGCGGGTCGCCGACGAACGGCAGGTGTTCGCCGTGGAGTTGGCGCAGGTGCCACAGGCGCCCGGGCCCGCGGTGGTGTGCTCGGCGCTGCTGCCGGACGGGCGGTCCCCGGCCGGCCGCCCCGGGCGGATCCATCCGCTCTACCGCCGGCCGGGCGGCGCCGAACCCAACCTCACGCCCGGCCTGCCCGAGCTGCTCGCCCGCACCCTGGACCGGCGGCCCGGCCCCGCCCAGATCCTCGCCTGGATCACCGCGAGCGCCCACCACTCCCCCGACGGCTGCACCGTGCCGCTGACCGCCGACCCCGCCCTGTGGGACGAGGGCGTCGCGCTCGGCGAACGGCTGCGGTGGCTGCACACCCGGGGCGGATACGCGCACACCGGCGCCGGGCCCACCACCAAGGCCCCCACCGGCGCCGGGCCCGCCGGTGAGCGGCCGCGGCTGCCCGGCGGCCGGCGCCCCTACGTACGCGCCGCGCTCCCCGACCGCGGCCTGCCGCACGGCGTCGTCTACGACCGCGCCGAGGAGGCGCTGCTGCTCGGCAGCGGCCGGATCGCGCCGGTACCGCCGGGCGCCTGGGACTTCCACGCGGGCGGGGTGCGGGTGCTGGAAGCCTGGTGCGAGGAGCGGACCGCGGCGGGCCCGGCGGGCACCGAGCCGCCCGCGCCGGACTCGCTCGCCGCTCTGCGCCCCGCGGCCTGGCCGCAGGCGTGGACCTCGGAGCTGCTGGAGCTGATCACCGTCCTGGCCCTGCTGTCCGAACTGGGCCCGGGCGTCGGGGAGTTGCGGCGGCGGACGGCCGACGGGCCGCGGATCGGGGCGGACGCGCTGCGGGCGGCGGGCGTCCTTCCCGCGCCGGCGGCCGCGCGCCGCCCGGCGTCCGTGCTCGACCATCACGAAGAGGGGCCGGAGGGACAGTTCGCCCTGTGGTGAGCCGGGCGGGCGGGCGCGGCCGACCGTGGCCGGACGCGAAAAACCACCCGTCGCGGGGAGACGGGTGGCCGGTGTCGGGCGCGGGTGGTGGGTGGGGGGAGAGCCGTGCGGCCCCCGGAGGACAGGGAACCCTGCCCTCCGGCGAGCACACCGAAGCGCTACCGAGCCCTCGGACTGACGGGCGAGGGGATCGCAGCGCTGCGCCGGGACGGTGTGTCGCCTGAGGTACCGCCTCACGCGACCGTCAGCCGTGACCGCCGAACAGCGACCGCCGCAGCCTGCGCAGCGGCGCGAACAGCGACACCCGTGCACCGCGGCTCTTCGTCGTGCGCGAGTGATCACGAGCGGTGAGCTCCTGCATCAACGACGTCGCGCCCTGGGCCTCACGCTGCGGGATGGCGGGACCACCCAGCACCGCGAGATGGCGGTCCAGACGCGCACTCGACGCGCCGCTTCCGCATTTGATGGCAGGGACTCGCGCCCTGCTACGCACTGTTATCTGTTCCATGACTCTCCCCACCCGTACGAGGGCACCCGGCCCGGGCAGGGTAACCCTATCTCTCTTGGAGGACACACGTGCAGACCGGCCAACGAATTCACCTGTCCCGCCTCGACGTTGACGAACACGATACGGAACTCCCCGTAGAGGGCACCGACCAGGGCGAGTTGAGTGACCGTCGGACGCGGTGGCGGGCGGCCTGACGGGCCACCGTATGGGCGAGGAGGGTCCGGCCCGCGGCCCCTCCTCGGTGTCGGTCGGGTGGGGGTTTACGCGGCGGAGCCGAGCACGGGCAGATAGCCGCTGGACTGGCCGGCGGCGGTGGGGTGGTAGGAGGACTCGACCGGGTAGGTCACGCTGTGCAGCCAGGGGCTGCCGGAGCACAGTTCGTGTCCGGCGAAGGTGGTGTTGACGTCGGCGAAGGAGAAGCCGTGGTCGGCGGCGCGCTTGGCGGTGACGCCGTTGATCTCGTCGGCGGCGCCGTTGATGGCGGTCCGCGACTTCTCCGACAGGCCGGCGAAGCAGCTCCCGCCGAGCTTGTAGAAGCGCGGGTAGCCCAGGACCACGACGCGGGCGGCCGGGGCCTTTTGGCCGATGGCGCTGTAGACCGAGTCGAGCTTGGCGGGCAGGGTGTTGTCGATGTACTCGACGGCCTTGGCGACGCGGGCCAGGCACGCGCTCTCGGAGTTGAGCGCACAGGTGGTCATGGTGTCGGCGAATCCCGCGTCGTTGCCGCCGATGGTGATGCTCACCAGGCCGGTGGAGGAGTTGAGCGGGGCGAGCTGACCGCTCAGAACATCACCCGTACGGGCACCCGAGCAGGCGGTGAACGTGAACGACGAGGGTGAATGCGTGGCCGCCCAGAGGGCCGGATAGGCCTTGGTGCTGCGCTTGCAGGCGCCGCTGCCACTGTCGTAGCTACCGGCGCCGACTCCCGAGGAGTAGGAGTCGCCGAGGGCCACATAGCCCGTGGCGGTGGAGAGTTGGGCGGACGCGGCGGCGCTCGCGCCGGTGAGCGCGAGCGCCGTGGTGACAAAGAAGGCAGCCGTCATGGCCGCGAATCGGGACAGTCTCATGGAACCTCCCTTAGCAGGGTCTCTGCCTCTTCCGTGGTAGCAGGACTCCCGTGACGTCGGAAGTGTCCATGCCAAGAATGGTGCGGCCTTCACCAGACCTCCGCCGACGCACGGCGCTTCCCACCGCCGCGTCACCGCCTCATGACGTGCATATGACATCTCGGCCGAAGCCTTGCTACGCACCCCTCGCTCCCCGACTCTTTTGACGGGCGGTCAGCGACACCCCTCGGGCCGCCCGCCGTGTACCACCCGTACGCCCATCACCCCCCAGCGCGCGCACCGGCGCGCCACCGATGAGGAGGACCCCTCGCGATGGCAGTGACGCGTTCCACCACCCCGCGCTCCACCACCCGCAGGCCCGCCCGGCTACGGCTCGCCGCGGCGCTCACCGCGACCACGGCGGCCGCCGCCACCGTGTGCGCCCTCTCCCTCCCCGCCCACGCGGCCCCGGCCCGCGGCACCGTCGTGGGAGCCGGCGCGGCGGACGCCGTGACCGGCAGCTACCTCGTCACGCTGAAGCCCGGCAGCGGCCTGAAGTCGGCCTCGGCGGACGGCAGAGGCGTGATAGCCCACTACGGCGGCACGGTGCGCCGGACCTACACCGCGGCCCTCAACGGCTACGCCGTCACCCTCTCCCCCGGCCAGGCCGCGCGCCTGGCCGCCGACCCCGCCGTCGACCGCGTCTACCAGGACCGCACCCTGCACGCGCTGGGCACCCAGACCGACCCGCCCTCCTGGGGCCTGGACCGCGTCGACCAGGCGAGACTGCCGCTCGACCAGAAGTACACCTATCCCGACAGCGCGGGCTCCGGCGCCACCGTCTACGTCATCGACACCGGCGTCCGCGTCAGCCACCAGGACTTCGGCGGGCGCGCCACGAACGGCTACGACGCCGTCGACAACGACTCCACCGCGCAGGACGGCAACGGCCACGGCACGCATGTCGCCGCGACCGCCGCGGGCACCTCCTACGGTGTCGCCAAGAAGGCGAAGATCGTGGCGGTGCGGGTGCTGAACAACTCCGGTTCCGGGACCACCGCCCAGGTCGTCGCGGGCATCGACTGGGTGACCAGGAACCACAGCGGTCCGTCGGTGGCCAACATGTCCCTGGGCGGCGGCGCGGACGCGGCCCTGGACACCGCCGTACGGAACTCCATCAAGAGCGGCGTCACTTACGCCATCGCCGCCGGCAACTCGGGCGCGGACGCGCAGAACTACTCGCCCGCCCGGGTCGCCGAGGCGCTCACCGTCGGCGCGACGACCTCCACCGACGCCCGCGCCGGCTACTCCAACTACGGCAGCCGGCTTGACCTGTTCGCGCCGGGCAGCGGCATCACCAGCGCCTGGAAGACCTCCGACACCGCCACCAACACCATCTCCGGCACCTCGATGGCCACCCCGCACGTGACGGGCGCCGTCGCCGTCTACCTCGCCGGTCATCCGAACGCCACCCCGGCCCAGGTCGCCACGGCCCTGACGAACGGCGCCACCTCCGGAGCCGTCACCAACCCCGGCAGCGGCTCCCCCGACAAACTCCTCCGGATCGTCCCGTAGGGCGTGGCTCCCGTAGGCCGGTGCACTCGTAGGCTGGCGCTCTCGTAGGCCGGAACTCCCTTGAGGGAGTCGGCAGATCACCCGTAACGCCGCCTCCAGCGGGCTTCGGACGGCACCTCGTCCGGAGCCCGCCGGCAGGGACGGGGCGGCGTCCTCATGACGGGCGGAGCGTGAGGGTGCCCTCCGGGCGGGAGTGGACGGGCGGGCGGAAGCCGGAGCCGATCCGGTCGAGGAGGTCCCGCAGCCAGAGCGTGTCGGCGTGCGGGGCGGGCCGCAGGGTCATCCGGCGCGCCTGTAGCGGGGCGATCCGTATCTCGCGGAGCCGGCCGGTGTCCGGCTCCAGACAGACGAGATACGGCAGCCGCAGGTCGTCGCGGTAGTGCTCGTAGCCGGTGATGCCCTCGTAGTCGTCGATGAAGTCGCCGCAACCGTGGAGGATGAGCTTTCCTCTGTAGACCTCCAGGGGGCGCGGGTGGTGCGAGGAGTGCCCGTGCACGACGTCCGCGCCGCCGTCGATCAGCGCATGGGCGAAGGCGACCTGGTCACGGGGCACCTGGTAGCCCCAGTTGGAACCCCAGTGGACGGAGGCCACCGCCAGGTCGCCCGGCCGCTTGACCAGCCGCACGCGGCCGGTCACCTCGGCCGCGGCGGCGGCCGTCGCCGCGGCCGTGAAGGCCACCCCGCTACGGTGCGCGGTCGCCGCCCAGGACCGTGGGATGCCGCTGGTGGGCAGCCCGAAGGAGAAGACCAGCAGCCGGCCGCCGCCGTCGAGGGGGACGATCGCCGGGCGGTGCGCCGCGTCGGTGTCCCGGCCCGCCCCGGCCGTGGCGATTCCCGCGCCCGCCAGGGTGTCGAGCGTCTCGGCCAGTCCGCGGCGGCCGAAGTCCAGGACGTGGTTGTTGGCCAGCGCGCAGACGTCGGGGCGGGCGGCGGCCAGGCAGGGGAGGTTGGCGGGGTTCATGCGGTAGTGGATCTCCTTGCCGGCCGCGTACTCGCTCACGCGCGTGACGCTGGTCTCCAGGTTGACCACCCGGGCCGCCGGCGCGGCCTCGTCGAGCACCCGCAGCGCGTCCCCCCACGGCCACGCGTAGGCGACCGGGCGCGGAATCGGTCCGTTCGCCGCCTCCGCCAGCGCGACGTAGCCGCGGGCGTCGCGCACGTACGGCTCCCGCAGCGCCGGGTCACCGGGGTGCGGCAGGATCTGGTCGACGCCGCGACCGAGCATGACGTCTCCGCAGAGGAAGACGGTGACCGGGTCGGTGCCCATGCCTCCAGGCTAGAACGGCCTCACGGGGCCGGGGGCGCGGCGGGTGGCCGGAGCATCTGTCCGGCGGCCAGATCGCGGTAGGCGGGGCTGGTAACGAGCAGGTCCTCGTGGCGTCCGCAGGCGACGGTGCGGCCGTCCTCCAGGACGACGATCCGGTCGGCGTGCCGCACCGTGGAGAGCCGGTGGGCGATGACCAGCACGGAGCACTCCTGGGCGGCGCCCTTCAGCACCGTGGTGAGCGCGGTCTCGTTGATCGCGTCGAGGTGGGAGGTCGGCTCGTCGAGCAGCAGGAGGGACGGGCGGGCGAGCAGGGCGCGGGCCAGGGCGACCCGCTGGCGTTCGCCCGCCGACAGGGTGCCGCCGCGCTCGCCGAGCCGGCCGGACAGCCCTCCGGGAAGGCGCGCGACGACCCCTTCGAGCTGGGCGAGCGCGACGACGCGGTGGACCTCGGCGTCGGTGGCGCCGGGAGCGCCGTAGGTGATGTTGTCCCGCAGCGAGCCCCGCACGACGTGGGTGTTCTGATCGACGACGGCGATGCGTGCCCGGCACTCGTCGCGGCTGAGCCGGGCCGCCGGCCGCCCGTCGAAGACCAGGGTCCCCGCCTGCGGTTCGTAGAAGCGGGCCACCAGGGCGAAGATCGTGCTCTTGCCGGCGCCGGACCGGCCGACGAGGGCGACCTGCTGCCGGTGCGGGACGGTGAAGGACACACCGCGCAGCACCGGCCGGTCCGGCGTGTAGCCGAAGCGGACGTCACACAGGGCGAGCGCCGGCGCCGCGTCCTCCGTGTGCCCGGGGTGCTCCCGGGCACCCCGCGCCGTACGGGCGTCCCCGGGCGCCCCCACCGCCCCGGTGGGCTCCGCGGGCAGGGCCAGTACCTCTTCGACGCGCTGGTAGGCGCCCATGCCGCGCTGGATCAGGCCGACCGCGCGGAAGACCGACGACAGGGGCAGTACGAGGTAGGAGGCGTACAGCAGGAACGCGACGAGGTCGCCGAGCGAGTTGGCGTGACCGTTGACCCGCAGGCCGCCGATGACCAGGACGAGCAGGAAGGAACCCTGGACGGCGAGTTCGACCGCGGGGCTCATCACGGACGCGAGTTTCGCGGTCCGCACGCCCGCGTCGTACGCCGTCTCCACACGCTCCCCGATGCGCCGCGCCTCGCGTTCCTCCGCGCGGTGCACGCGGACCATCGGCAGGGCCCCCAGCGCCCGTTCCAGGTCGGCGGCGATCGCGCCGACCGAGTTCTGCATGCGTTCGGAGGCCGTCCGGATGCCCTTGAGCAGGGAGGCTACGACCACGGCCGCGGTGGCCACGGTGAAGGCGACCAGGAGCAGCAGCAGCGGGTCGATCCACACCATCAGGACGATCGCCCCCGCCGCGACCAGGGCCCCCGTCACCAGGTCGACCAGGGCCTGGGCCACCACTTCCCGCAGCAGGGTGGTGTCGGCGGTCACCCGGGAGATCAGGTCGCCGCTGCGGTGCCGGTCGTACTCCCGCATCTCCAGCCGCAGCAGCCGCGCCACCAGACCGTGCCGCAGCGCGCGGACGACGCCCTCGCCCATGCGCTCCAGTACGAAGCGGCCCACCGCGCCCGTCGCCGCTTCGGTGACGAACAGCACGGCCAGGAGCAGCAGCAGCGGCCAGAACACCGGTCCGCGGCCGCTCGCGTCCACGACGTGCTTGGCGACGAGCGGCTGGGCGAGCCCGAGGCCGGAGCCGATCAGGGTGAGCACGGTGGCGAGCACGATGGCGGGCCGGTGGCGGGCCGTCAGCCGGTACATGGTGGCGACGGCGGCCCGGGTCGAGCGGTCGGGGGGCGCCGTGCCGAGGGCCGGGGCGGGCGGGGCGCCGTCGCGCGGGGCGGTGCCGGGGCGGGCGCCGGCGGGCGCGTCCGGGTCCGCGTCGGTGGTGGCGTCCGCGTCGGTGGCGGCGTCAGCGTTGGTGGCGGTGGCGTCCGCGTCCGCCGCCGCCCGGCTGCCGGTCACGGTGCCGGCCGGCGCACCGGGGCCACGGTGATGAGCCGGGTGAAGTAGTCGTCCGGCACGCCCTCGGCCACGGGGCGCCCCTCCGCCTCGATCCAGGCGTGCGCGGTGAACGGGGGCACCACGCGGACGCCCGTGCACCACGTGGGCCAGCTTCCCCGCAGCCGGCACAGCAGCGCGGCGCCCAGCGAACGCGGCAGGCAGCCGCGCGGCCCCGCGCAGCGCAGGCTGACCGCGCACATGGCGTCCCGCGCGTCCTTGGCCTGGGCGGCGGAGGCCGGCGTGGCGCCGCGCCGCACGACGCCGAGCACGGCGCGGATCCGGCGCGGCGGCAGTAGCGACAGGACGACGGCGGGCACCAGGACCAACAGTGCGGCCAGCCGCCGGGCCAGGGGGACGCCGATCGGCCGTTCCAGCGCGCTCGGTGTCGTCATGCGGCCAGCCCCGAAGCGCGCAGCTCGTCCACCAGGGCCGCGACGTCCCGTGCCGCCTGGTCGCGGTCGACGTCGAACTCCGTGACGAGCGCGTCGACCGCCGCCGCTTCCTCGGCGCCCGCCAGCAGCGTCCGGACCACCAGCGTGCCGGTGGGGTTCAACTCCCAGTAGTTTCCGCTGCGTTCGTCCAGCAGGACCGTGCCGTAGTCGGTCTCCGCCGTGGAGACATCCGCGCCGAACCGCAATGCCATGGTGTGTCTTACCTTTCTGCCGTGAGCGTGAACCGTGGGCCCTGACCGCCGGTCCCGACCGGGAGCCCTGACCGGGAGCCCTGACCGGAAGCCTTGACTACCCGCCGTCGGTCCTGGACTTGGACGTACGCCGGTGAGCCGCGAGGCCGGAGGGCCGGGACGTGGCGCCCGTGTCAGGAAGCGGCCGGTGCCCCGTACCTCTCCTTGGCGCGCGAGAGAGAGCGCAGCCACACCTCGCACGCGATCGTCGAGTACAAGATCGCGTCGCCCAGCCCGGGGGTCGCGGGCCGCTGTGCCAGCCGGCGCAGGGCCTCGCCGTCCACCAGGCCGAGCCTCTCCAGCCGCGAGTCCTCCCACAGCGCCAGCAGGTCACCGCGGTGTTCCCGCAGCCCGTTGGCGGCGTCCATGGAGGCCGCGGCCTTGTTGTTCCGCTGGAGGCACACCTCGGGCACGATGCCGCTCATGGCGGCGGTCAGGAGGGGTTTGTACCGCCAGGGCGTCACCCGCTCGCTCGGGCGTACCGCCAGGCACGCCTCGATCACCCGGTCGTCGAAGAACGGTGACGCCATCGGCACCCCGGCCCGCGCGCACATCCGGTCCCACTGCCGGATGACGCGCGTGGTGGAGCGGATCTGGTCCAGGTCGGCGTGCAGGCCGCGGTCGGGGTGCAGCGGCACCGCGCCCGCCGCCGCCTCGTCCAGCACCCGCCCGGCCATCCGTGCCGCGTCGGGCGTCACCCAGTCGAACAGACGGGGCGACATGCCCCAGCCGAGGCCGCTGCTGACGGACGACGGCAGCGGGTCGCGCAGCCGGTGGGCGGAGTCCGCCAGCCACTTGCCGTACGGCCGCGAATCGGCCAGGGCGCGCGCCATCCCGCCGAGCGGCCACTGCCACAGGGCGCGGAATCCGCGCAGTTGCCGCAGTGCGAACAGCGGGCGGGTGCGCGACAGCCGGTGGTAGTACGCCTCGGAGCACCAGGCGACGTGGTCGCCGCCGATGCCGGTCAGATGCAGCCGGCTGCCCCGCTCCGCCAGTCCCGGCAGGTGGTGCAGGACCCTCGACCGGTCCATGACGCCGATGGTCGGCTCGTCCAGCAGGTCATCGATGTCGAGCAGGTCGGTGTAGACCAGCGGTGAGGCGTCGGCGTCCCAGACGACGTGCTCGACGTCCGGCAGGAAGCGGGCCGCCTGTTGGGCCCAGTGCAGGTCGGTGTCGGCGGGGTCGCGTCCGGGCCAGGTGCTGGCCACCACCCGGGCCGGGCCCCGTGCGGCCAGGAAGCAGATGGAGGTCGAGTCCAGGCCGCCGGACAGGTCGCAACTGACCACGCCGCCTTGCCGCGTACGGGCGTCGACGGCTTCGGTGAGGGCGTCCCGGACGAGGGGGGCGTTGTCGGCGAGCGGCCGGTCCGGCTCCGGTGGCGTCCACCAGCGGGACCGGCGCGCGGTACGTCCGTCCGCCGCGATGATCAGCGCGTCCTGAGGCGGCAGTGCCGTGACGCCGTGCCAGAGCGATGCCTCGGCCAGCGGGTGCGGGACCGGCCACAACAGCCGTACCGCCAACTGCTCTTCGTCGGGCTCGGTGCCGAGCGCGGCGGCGAGCACCTCGGCGCTGGTGGCGGCCACCCGCACACCGCCGATGTCGGCGTGGAAGACCAGCCGGAGCCCGGAGGCGGTGCCCTGTACCCGCGTCCGCCCGTCGAGCGCGGCGATCAGATGGCAACTGCCGGGCAGCGTACGTGCCGCTGTGTCGAGTTCCGCGAGATCCCGCAGTTGGCCCACGCGTCGTTCGAGTCCGGCGGCGTCGATCGGGCAGCAGCCGACCAGGGCGACCGCGGCCGTACCGACGCGGGCGGTCACGAGCTCCTCGTCGTGCCACCGGCCGACCAGCCAGGGCCGTCCCGAGGCGTGTGGGAGGGTGCGTGTTCCCGGGCGGGCGAAGGAGCGGGCCACGGCGGCGGCATCCGCACGGTCGGGAAAGACCGCGAAATGCGCGTCGCCGGGGCCCGGACCCGCACTTTCGTGCGTTTCAGTCATGGCTTCGAATCAACGAACCGTCGCCGTCAGTTCTTGCTCAGGATCAGACGGTCGTTTCCGGAACTCTGGAGAAGCCCGGTCTTCTTGCGGAAGGACCCCAGTCGGGCGAGCGTCGGTGCCTCATAGGACTTCTTCATGACGTCTCCTCGGTGCGGTTTTCGCCACGGTCTCCCCGGGCGGCCCGAAGCCGGAATACCGGATCCGTGCCACCCCTGCCCTGACTCATCCGGAGCCCGGAACAGGGAGACGAGGCGTGGGGCAGACGCTAGACGCCCCGCACCGGGAGGACGCAACACCCCGAGCCGAAGTCCGATTGTGTGACTAATGAGATGCCGCACTCATATGACGCCCCGTCATGCCGCACCCGAACAATCCCGCCCCACCCCACCGCTCCCACCCCCACTCTCCGACGAAACGTTTCGAGCTGCACCGCAGAGAATCCCCCAGCCCCAGGCAGAGGGGGGGCGCGCAAACTCCCCCAACGGAGCCGCCAGCGCACTCCGCCACCCCATCCGCGCTGAATTTGCCCTTCCGCTTTCCCGCCACCACGGCCGAGAACTTCCGCGGGCGCGGGCCTGTCGGTTGTCGGTCGGTGGGGCGGGTCGGGCGGCGAGCCCCGGCCGAGTCCTCCGCTGCGGTTCCGTCTCCGGCTTCTCCGGTGTTATCGAGAGGGAAGGGACGCCAGCGGAGTGTCGAGTGGGGTGGGTGTGGGCTTGGGGGTTGGGTCCAGGGACTTGAGGAGGGGGCCGGTTATGGCGGTGGTGATCAGGGCCATCAGGACGAGGACCGTCAGGCCGGACGCGCTGATCAGGTGGAGTTGCCAGCCGATTCCCGCCACCACGAGTTCGGTGACGCCGCGGCAGTTCATCAGGGCGCCGAAGCGCAGGGCGTCGGCGCGGGGGAAGCCCATGGCCCGTGCGGCGCCGCCGGCGCCGATGATTTTGGTGAGGGTCGCGGCGAGGAGGATGCCCGCGAACACCAGCCAGGGCCCGGGGTTCAGGCCGAGTGCGCCGATCGAGACGTTGAGGCCCACGCCGGCGAAGAACAGGGGCAGGAGCACCGTGAGGGTGAAGCCCTGGAGTTGCTGGTTCATCCGGGCGGTGACCGTGGAGCCGCGGGGTACCGCCGTGCCGAACAGGAACGCGCCGATCACAGCGTGCAGGCCCAGCAGGTGGGTGATGACGGCGTAGCCGATGGCGCCGACCAGCAGAAGGGGCAGCAGCCGTTCTCCGCCCGGCCGTCGCTCCGCCTTCGCCACGATTCGGGCGAGCAGCGGGCGCACCACGAGTGCGGTGAGCCCGATGAGGGCCAGGGTGATGCCGACGGTTCCCGCGATGTGCAGGGTGCCGCCGGTGCCGGTCACCGCGAGGATGACGGTCAGCCCCAGCCAGGCGACGCCGTCGCCCACGGCGGCGGTGGCCAGCGAGAACGACCCGAGTGGTGAACGGTCCAGGCCCAGGTCGACCAGGAGTCTGGCGAGCACCGGCAGGGCGGTGATCGACATCGCCAGCCCGAAGAAGAAGAGATAGCCGGCAAATTGGGGCGCCGAGCCGCGCAGCATGGCGGGCGCGGCGGCCGCGATGCCGAGGCCGGCCAGGAACGGCAGGCCCATCCCTCCGACGACGGCCGCGCCGAGTGCCTTGCGCCCGGTGCGGTGCGTCTGTTCCATGCGCAGTTCGCAGCCGAGCAGGAACATGAAGGTCACGAGGCCGAGTTGGGCGGCCATGTTGAGCGTGGAGGTGACTTCGGGGGGCAGCAGCCATGCCTGCCCCTCCGGCCATATCCAGCCCAGCGCCGAGGGGCCGAGCAGCAGGCCGCCGAGGATCTCGCCGATCACCAGAGGCTGGCCCAGCCGGCCGAGCAGCATGCCCAGCAGATGGCTGAGCAGCACGATCACGGCGACGGCCAGCAGGAAGCGCGCCATTGGATCGAACGCGGTCTGGCCGCTGGGGGCGGCCAGTTCGCTCGCCGTCAACATGACGGGTCCGTGACGTCGGCCGGTCTCGGGGGCGTCCCGGGCACACGCTGCGGCGCGGGGATCTCACCGCCCGGCCAGGAGGCGAACCGGTGCGCCCCGTACAGCAGCGGTGTCCCCGCCACCTGCACGAGTCCGGTCACCAGGCCCAGGACCACCGTGTGGTCACCCACCTCCGCCAGGTGGGCCACCTGGCATTCGGCGGTCGCGAAGGCGTCGTCGGTGAGCCATGGCAGGCCGGCCTTCGGCGAGGGCTGCCAGGCGGTCCGCGCGAACCGGTCCGCCACCGGCTTGGCGAAGGTCTCCGCGGTGTGCCGGGCCCGGTCGTGCAGCAGGTTCACCGCGAACATGCCGTGGGTCCGCAGGGCTTGGAGGGTTTCCCCCCGAGTGGTGAGGCAGACGGAGAGGATCGGCGGATCAGCCGTGACGCTGGCCAGAGAGGTGCAGGTCAGGCCGCGGGGGCGGAGGTCGGGGCCGTAGGTGGTGACCACCGCGACCCCGGCGGGAAAGGCGCTCATCAGCGACCGGAAGCCGTCGGTGGGCACCGGCGCCCGGAGCTGCTCGGTCGTCTCCCATCGGAGGGGACGCGGGGCAGTGGGTGCTGGGGAGGGGGATACGGGCAGGCGGCTGACCATGCGCGGTTGCCCTTCAGGAGAGAGGGGTGGGCATACGAGAGGGGACGGCATACGGGTGCGTACGGCGCCGATGCCCGTCCCCGCGGGGGTGGGTGACGGGCATCGGCAGATTGTGGAAGGCCCGCGCTCAGCGGTTCTTGTTGATCGAGGCAAGGTACTCGTAGCAACTGGGCAGGGAGTTGACCAGGTGCTCCGTGTCGGCCTTCAGCGCCGCCAGCTCCGCGCGCGCCCCGGCCGGGTCGATGTGCGCGAGCGTGGGACGCGGCCGCGCCGGCTCGTGGCCGAGGCCCAGCAGCATCGTGATCCACGAGTACTGCTCGAAGCCGTGGTAGGCCGGGTAGATGGTGTGCTCGTCCAGGAGGTGCGAGGAGGCCGTCTCCAGCCGCTCGGCGAGCCCGTCGGGAATGGGGCGGACCTTGGCCTCCTTCCAGTACGGGGTGTCCTCGCGCTGCGCCGCGCGGTAGTGCAGGACCAGGAACTCCTTCACGCCGTCCAGGACGTGCGCGACGCGGTCGTTGTAGTCCTTGGTCAGCGACGGGTCCCAGTGCTCGTCGGGGAAGTTCTTCACGAGCTGCTCGATGCCGTGCTGGATGAAGAAGATTCCGGTGGACTCCAGCGGCTCGACGAAGGCGCTGGACAGGCCGATGGCGACGCAGTTGTTCACCCAGGAACGGCGGTTGCGGCCGATCCGCATACGGATGTGGTTGGCCTCCAGGTCGTCCTTGCCGGGCGCCGCGAACTCGCGCAGGGTGCGCTCCGCCTCCTCCGGGGTGCAGAACTCGTCGGAGTAGACGTAGCCGTTGCCGTTGCGGCCGAACAGCGGGATCGTCCAGATCCACCCCGCGTCCATCGCCGTCGCGGTGGTGTAGGGGTTCATGCCCTTGGTGGCCTGGTCGGGCTGCGGGACGCGCAGGGCGACCGCGCGGTTGTTCGGCAGCACGTCCTGGAAGGACTCGAAGGGCTCCTCCAGGGTCTCGTTGATCAGCAGACCGCGGAAGCCCGTGCAGTCGATGAACAGGTCGCCGGACAGCTCCCCGTGCTCGCGGGTGGTGACATGGCTGAGCCAGCCGCGCTGGTCGCGGGCGACGTCGACCACGTCGTCCACGACGTGCCGTACGCCGCGGTCGGTCCCGTACTTGGTCAGGAACTTCGCCAGCAGGCCGGCGTCGAAGTGGTACGCGTAGGGGAACTGGTCGCGCTGGTCTTCGAGGGTCGAGCGGCCCAGAGAGCCGTCGAGGTCGCCCGCGAACAGGGAGCCGTCGAGCAGGCGCGGCGAGCGCTGCGCCTCGCACAGCGCCGGCGTGATGAAGCAGGAACGGTCGAAGGGCTGGCTGCGGTCCCCCTCCAGCAGCCACCAGTCGGCGAGCGTGAATCCCTCGGCGGTCCGCAGCCGCTCGAAGGGGTGGTAGAAGTGGTGGCCGGGCTTCCGCCAGTTCTCGAAGCGAATTCCCAGCTTGTAGGAGCCCGCGCACTCCGGAAGCCATTCGCTCTCGTCGAGGCCGAGGTAGTCGAAGAAATGCCGGACGGTGCTGAAAGTCGCCTCTCCGACACCGATGGTGGATACCCGGTCGGATTCCACCAGCGTCACGTCTATGCGGTCCCCGAACGCCGCTTTCAGATATGCGGCGCTCATCCAACCCGCGGTACCACCACCGACAATGACAACTGACTTGATCACGCTGAAACTCCTGCGTCGAAGAACCGGGACCAGCTAGTCAGGGATGAGAGCTGGATCGTGCTGGCAACGCCCGCCGAGGGCTGGACGGTCGGCCTGGGGCGAAGTTAGTCAGGTCCGGTTTTTCTTTCGTTATCGAAGTTTCATGGTCGCTATTCCGGGTGGACATGAGGCATTGGTTCCGGGTCGACATGAGGTGTTGGTTCCGTGTGATCGCCGAGGTCACGCGGGGGGCGGTCCGTGAACGCGCCGGGGCCCCGGAACGCGAACGTCCGCCGGCGGAGCAGGAAATCCTGCTCCGCCGGCGGACGTTTTCGCTTCGGTGAGGACTACGGAAGCGTGAAGAAGATCATCGGGTTGTGGTCGCTGTTCCGCACCGGCTCGTCGAGCCCCAAGTCCTTCTTGACGGCGGCGAGTTGCTCCGTCACCTGGGGGGCCTTCGCCGTGGACGGCGTGAAGAACTCGATGTTCTTCTCGGCCAGCCACTTGACGATGACGGAACCCTCGCTGAACGGCTTCGGGCGGCGGCCGTGGAAGACGTCGTGGACGCTGGTGGGCGTGCGCGCGGGGACGGCCGGGAAGAGGTTGTCGATGTACCAGTGGGCGAAGCGGGAGCCGTGGTCGGCGTCGATGAAGAGGTAGTCGGTCCGGGCGGGGACCTTTTCCGGGTGCTGCTGGATGTCGCCCTTGGTGAACGTCCAGCGGTCCGCGGAGAGTTCGGCCGGGACGTTGCGCACCACGTTGTCGACGATGTCGAACGAGTGCAGATGGCCGGTCCCGTTGTCGCGCAGCGCGCTCAGGATCCACATCGTCGACCAGCCGTAGAAGGTCCCGACCTCCACCACGGTTTCGGGGCGCAGGTCACGGAGCAGCAGATACGTGATCTCCGCCTCGTAGTCGTCGAGCTGCGCCTTCATCGCCTTGCCCCGGTCCCGGAGGAACTTTCGCTGGGCGTCACGTACCACCCGCAATTCCTCCTGGTACTTCGCGTACAGGCCGCTGATGTGCTCGACGGTTATAGCTTCCATTTTCCCTCCACCGGGATATTGCGCATTGATGAGAACGGACACTGGTTCAGGGGAACGACACATCCGGGGCGCTCGCTGCTGCGGTACGGGGCGGCAGGGCCTGCGACAACAGGGTCGAGGCGGGCGTCTCCCGCAGCGGGCTGTCGCCCGTCAGAGGGCCTTGGCCGCGGAGAACCACGCGGCATCAGGGCCGGATCGCCGGAAATCTCCACGGCAGGTCCGTCGCTTCGCGGGCTGGAGGGAAGGTTCTTCCGCTCAGGCGGGGGCCGCGTACCGCACCCGCGGGGTTCCGGCGTGCACGGAGGGCAGCCGCAGCGGGGCAGGCACGCCGACGGTCGGCATCACGCTCAAGAACCATTAGTCCGTAGCTTTCGGGTACGACGAGCACCCCTGGGCAGCTCGGGGCAGCGGTCGTCGAAGACCCTGGCAGACGCCGTTATCGCGCGGTTATCGCCGCGCTATCGGCGGGTCAAGGGCCCTATCGGCGCGTCGAGGGCCTTGTTGGCGCGTCAAGGGCCTTGGGTACCGCGTCGTCTGCCGCTCGCCCTCGCCGCGCTCGCCGCGCTCGCCTCTGAGCGAGGGCGAAGACGGGGCGAGGGGCGAGGCGGGCTTCGCAGTCCGATGGCGGAGGAAGGGCCGGCCACGTTCCGTCGTCCACGAGGCCGGCCGAAGGCGGTGCCGCTATGCGGAGACGACATCCCCCCGCTTCAGGCCGGAGCCCGCGGGCACCTCGGCGGGATCGTCGCCGAGGCTGATGGCCTTGTTCTCCTCGTCGACGAAGACCACCCGCGGCCGCAGCTCACGCGCTTCCGCGTCCTCCACGGCCGCGTACGCGATGATGATCACGAGGTCGCCGGGGCTGATGAGCCGGGCGGCGGCACCGTTGATGCCGATGATCCCGGAGTCCCGGGGGCCTTCGATGACGTAGGTGGACAGGCGCGCGCCGTTGTCGATGTCGACGATGTCCACCTTCTCGCCGGGGAGGAGGTCGGCGGCTTCCATGAGGTCCGCACTCACCGTGAGAGAGCCCACGTAGTGCAGATCCGCCTGGGTCACGGTGGCCCGGTGGATCTTCGACTTCATCATGGTCCGGTACACGTTTCTCATTCCTTCGTTCAGCGGTGGATGACTCTTCTCGGGCCCGTCGGGCCCCGGCGCCGCAGCTCGCTGCGCGCCGGGCGCCCGCCGCCCCGCCTACCCGAGGGCGACGAGCCGCTCACGGATGTCGCGGACCAGCTCGGCTTCGTGGGGGACGAGGTAGAAGTGCCCCCCGGAGAACGCGCGTGTGTCGCAGCGGGCCGAGGTCAGCTCCGCCCAGGCCCGGACGTCGTCGGGGGTGGGGCCGGGGTCGTCGGTCCCGTAGTAGGCGACGACGGGGATGTCGAGGGCGGGGGCCTTGGGTCCCGCCACATACTTTTCGAGCAGCGCGTAGTCCGCGCGGATCGGCGGCAGGACCAGGTCGCGCAGCTCGGGGTCCCGCAGCACCTCCGCCCCCGGGCCGCCGAGCCCGGTGACCGTGGTCAGCAACTCCTCGTCGGTGAGGTCGCCGGTGCTGATGCGCCGCAGGCGGTGGGGGGCGGCTCGGCCGGAGACGAGGAGCGCCGCCGGACCCGCCACCCCGCGCGCGGCGAGCAGGGCGGAGACCTCGTGCGCCACGGACGCGCCCATGCTGTGGCCGAAGAAGACGGTGCGGGGCGTCATGTGGCCCGCCAGTCCGTCGGCTATCCGACCGGCGAGCTCCGCCATGCTCGTGATGCCGGGTTCGGCGATGCGCTCCTCACGGCCCGGGTAGCGCACGGCGCTCACTTCCCAGTCGGCCGGGAGCTGCTGGGGCCAGGTGCGGAAGAAACTCGCCGAGCCGCCGGCGTGCGGGAAGCAGATGAGCCGCAGCCGGGGTGCGGCCACCGGCTGGAACGTACGCAGCCACCGCGCGGGGAGCGAGCCAGAAGAGAGAGGCATGCGCGGCAGGTTAGGGGGCGGACCTATCGGCGGCGTATCGCCCGTCTAAACCGTACGAACGCCAGGTCAGGCGGGTCCGGAGCGAAGTGCCAGCGATAACGAGACGAAAGCTGAGCCACTTACCTTCGCAGACTGGCGTAATACGCGGGGACTTGCGACGTGGCGAGGCCCTTCGTGCCGCGCCGGGTCACCACTCCGCGGGCCGATTCCTCACACGCGCCCATGGCCTCATCACGTACTGCACTAGGAGTCAGCGGCATGGCTGAAGCATCGATGCACGGTTCAGATCTGCCGGGCGGGCAGCTTTCTCCCATGGACTCGGCTGAGCTCCCGCACGTGCCGGCCGAGTGGAACGACACGGCACGTGAGGTGCCGGCGACGGGTCTGCGGGAACTGTTCGAGGCCCAGGCCGCGTTGACGCCGGACGCCGACGCGGTGCTCTGCGGCACCGAACGCCTGTCGTACGCGGAGCTGAACTCCCGGGCCAACCGACTGGCGCGCCGGCTGCTGGCCCGCGGTGTCGGGCCCGAGGACTACGTGGCGGTGGCCCTGCCCCGGACGGTGGAGCTGCCCGTCGCCCTGCTGGCCGTCGTGAAGACCGGTGCGGCCTATCTGCCCGTCGATCCCGAGCACCCGGCCGACCGTATCGGCCACATCCTCTCCGACGCGCGCCCCGTCTGCGTGCTCGCCGCCGCGAGCACCGTGGCGAACCTGCCCGTCGACGCCGACCGCCTCCTGGTCACCGACGACGCCGCGACCCGGGCCGCGATCGCGGCTCTGCCGGGCACCGATCTGACGGACAGCGAGCGGCCCGGGACCCGTTCGCTCGGCCACCCCGCGTACGCCATCTACACCTCGGGGTCCACCGGACGTCCCAAGGGCGTGGTGATCTCGGCGGGAAGCCTGGTCAACTTCCTGGCGGCGATGAAGGACTCCTTCGCGCCGAAGCCCTCGGACCGGTTCCTCGCCGTTGCGACGGTCGCCTTCGACATCGCGGGCCTGGACTTCTACCTGCCGCTGATCTCGGGCGCCTCGGTGGTCATCGCCACGTCCGAGCAGGTCCGCGACGCCGCACAGCTCGCCGAACTGCTCACCACCTCCGGCGTGACCCTCATGCAGGCGACCCCGTCCCTCTGGCAGGGCCTGGTCTCCCAGTACCCCGACGCCCTGCGCGGTCTGCGGATCCTCGTCGGCGCCGAAGCGATGCCGCCCGCCCTGTCGCGCAGGATGACCGAGCTCGCGGTGAGCGTCACCAACCTCTACGGCCCGACGGAGACGACCGTCTGGTCCACCCTCGCGGACGTCACCGGTGAGGGGGCCGCGCCCATCGGCCGCCCGATCGGCAACATGCACATGCATGTCCTGGACTCGGAGCTGCGCCCGGTCCCGGTCGGCATGCCGGGGGAGCTCTACATCACCGGGCACGGACTGGGCCGGGGATACCTGAACCAGCCGGGGCTGACCGCCGAGCGCTTCGTGGCGAGCCCGTTCGGTGCTCCCGGTGAGCGCATGTACCGCACGGGCGACCTCGCGAAGTGGCGGCCGGACGGGGAGCTGGACTACCTGGGCCGGGTCGACTTCCAGGTCAAGGTCCGCGGCTACCGCATCGAGCTCGGCGAGATCGAGTCCGTGATCGTCACGGACCCGGGTGTGGCGCAGTGTGTGGTCATCGTCCGTGAGGACCGGCCCGGTGACCAGCGCATCGTCGCCTACGTCGTTCCGGTCGACGGGGACGAGCGGCTGGACGTGACCGGTCTGCGCGACAGGGCGGCCCAGGCGCTGCCCGCGTACATGGTGCCCTCGGCCTTCCTCCAGCTCGGCTCGTTCCCGCTCAACCCGAACGGCAAGGTGGACCGCAAGGCCCTGCCCGCGCCGGAGCTGCCCGCCGCGCCCACCTCGCGCCGGCCCCGCAACGCGCGGGAGGAGATCCTGTGCGGGCTCTTCGCCCAGATCCTCGGGGTGGACCGGGTCGGGATCGACGACAACTTCTTCGACCTCGGCGGGCACTCCCTCCTCGCCACCCGTCTCACCAGCCGCATCCGCAACACGTTCGGTGCGGAACTCGCGGTACGTGATCTCTTCGAGGCCGCGTCGGTCGCCGCTCTCGCCGACCGGCTGGACGACGCGGCCGGGGCGCGTGCGGCGCTGGTGCCGGTGGAGCGGCCCGCGCGGGTGCCGCTGTCGTTCGCGCAGCGGCGGCTGTGGTTCCTGCACCAGTTGGAGGGGCCGAGCGCGACGTACAACCTGCCGATGGCGTTGCGTTTGTCCGGGGCACTGGACCTCGACGCGCTGCGCGGGGCGATGGCCGATCTGGTGGACCGCCACGAGAGCCTGCGTACCGTATTTCCCGAGACCGACGGTGTCCCGTACCAGCGGGTGCTGACGGGCGACGCCGTCCGGCCCGAATTCGAGGTCGTCCCCACCACCCCCGACGGCGTGGGCGCGGCGATCGAGGAAGCGGCCGCGCACCTCTTCGATCTGTCCGCCGACATCCCGCTGCGTGTCTGGCTGTTCGAGACGTCGCCGGTTGATCATGTGTTGCTGGTCCTGACCCATCACATCACCAGTGACGGCTGGTCGATGGACCCGCTCCTTCGCGACCTGTCGGCCGCGTATTCGGCCCGCTGCGACGGCGTCGTTCCGCAGTGGACGCCGCTGCCGGTCCAGTACGCCGACTACACCCTGTGGCAGCGTGAGGTCCTGGGCGAGGAGAGCGACCCGAACAGCGTCATCTCCCGCCAGATCGACTACTGGCGCACCGCGCTGGCCGCACTCCCCGAGCAGTTGGAACTCCCCACCGACCGACCCCGGCCGGCAGTGGCCACACACCGAGGCGACACCGTCCCGTTCACCTGGGACACCGACCTCCACCACGGCATCACCCGCCTGGCACGCGAACACCAGGCAAGCGTCTTCATGGTCGTCCAGGCGGCGCTGGCAGCGCTGTTGACCCGGCTCGGCGCGGGTACGGACATCCCGATCGGCTCGGCGATCGCCGGACGTAACGACGACGCCCTCGACAACCTCGTCGGCTTCTTCGTCAACACGCTCGTGCTGCGCACCGACACGTCCGGAGAGCCGACCTTCGCCGAACTCCTGGCGCGGGTGCGGGAGACGGACCTCGCCGCCTACACCCATCAGGACGTGCCCTTCGAGCGGCTCGTGGAGATCGTCAATCCCACGCGCTCGCTGTCGCATCACCCTCTCTTCCAGGTGATGTTGACCTTCCAGAACAACGACGCCGAACTGGAACTGCCCGGACTGACAGCGCGGCACTATGCGCTGGACCTCGCGTCGGCCAAGTTCGACCTCTCCTTCGACGTGGAGGAACAGCACGACAGCAGCGGTGTGCCGTCGGGTATGCGGGGGTCGGTGGAGTTCGCGACCGACCTGTTCGACCGGCAGACCGCCGAGAGCATCGCGGCATGGTTGGAGCGGTTGCTGCGCAATGCCGTTGAGGACGCTTCACGGCCGATCGGGCAGTTGGAAGTGCTCTCCGCGCAGGAGCGGGAGCTGCTGCTCCACGGGTGGAACGACACCGCGCACGACGTCCCGGAGACCACGCTGGCGGAGCTGTTCGAGGCGCAGGTGGCCCGGACCCCTGACGCGCCTGCCGTGGAGCACGACGGCACCGAGCTCACCTACACCGAGCTCAACACCCGCGCAAACCAGCTCGCGCGTCACCTGATCAGCAAGAACGTCGGCCCGGAGCGGACCGTCGCCCTGGCCCTGCCCCGCACCATCGACGTGGTCGTGGCGATCCTCGCCGTCACCAAAACCGGCGCCGCCTACCTCCCCATCGACCCCGGTCACCCCGCCGACCGCATCGCCTACATCCTCGGCGACGCCCAGCCCACCCTGCTCCTCACGGACACCACCACCGCCGCCCAACTGCCCGACACTCCCCTGGCCACCCTCACCCTCGACACCCCGGCCCTCACCGAACACACCGCCGGTCTCGCTGCCACGAACATCGCTGACGGCGATCGGTTGAGTGAAGCGAAGACGTCTCATCCGGTGTTTGTGATCTACACCTCCGGCTCCACCGGAAACCCCAAGGGCGTCGTCGTCGAACACCGCTCCCTCAACCTCTACCTCCGCTGGGCCCA
>NZ_JBVIHH010000015.1:0-210459 GCF_055570395.1 Streptomyces sp. NPDC031210 | reverse complement strand
CCCCCCCCCCCCCCCCCCCCCCCCCCCCCCCCCCCCCCCCCCCCCCCCCCCCCCCCCCCCCCCCCCCCCCCCCCCCCCCCCCCCCCCCCCCCGGTGCTGCCAGGGCTGTGCCGCCGGTGCGCCGCGTGGTATCAGGCCGTGGTGCCGCGCCCGCGCTCGTCCGACTCGTTCTCCGCCTGCTTGGCCTGGACCTCCGGGTCGAGGGAGGCGCCCTCACTGCCGTCGACCGCGTCCAACCGGCCGCGGTCACCGACCTCGGTGGGCGCCGGCGGCTCGACCAGCCAGTCCGGGTTGGCCTGCTTGTCCCACCACTTCCAGGCCGCGACCGCGCCGCCGGCCACGACGCCGATCACCGCGAGCCGCTTGACGACCCGGCCGTTCCTGGACCGGCGCTGGTGCTTCTTGACGAGCTTTTCGATCTCGGCGGCCGTCACCTGGCCGCGCAGTGCGGCGAGCGCGGCGGTGGTGCGGGCGACGGCTTCCTCACGCACCGGCTCGGCGGCCGCCCGGGCGCTGACCACGGCGTGCTCCAGGCGCGGGCCGGTGTAGTCGGCGGCCTGCCGCGCCGCCTTACGGGTCCGGATGGCGGCCTTGGTGGCGGCCGCGTCCACCTTGGGGGGCAGCGCACCGCGGGCGTGCTCCAGGCGCGGCTGCAGATGGGCGTCGTACTGCGAACGGGCCTGGTGGGCGGCTACGGCCACCTTGGGGGCCACGCGGCAGCGGGCCTCATGAGCGAGATGCGCGGCGGTGTCCTTGGCCGTACCGGCATACGGAGCCACCACCTCCGCGGCGTGCCGCACGCTGTCCCTGGCCGTACCGGTCGCGGCGCGCACGCTGTCCTTGCGGGTCACGGGATCCTCCTCCTCGGTGGCGTGTCCGGGGCTCTGGGGGTTGGTCCCCCATGTCTGTTGTGTCGCCTGTCCACCCGATTGAAGATCATGCCTGCTCACGCTTCGCACGGCATGTGAGAGCGGGCATCCGGGTCATGGCGGCTTTTTCAGGTCCTTATGACGACAATGGCACGCTTTACCCGGCTCCGCCGATCCGCGCGCCGCGTCGGTCCGGAGCGGCCCGAGCCGAGGAAATCCGTACGAAGAGTGTCGTCGGGCGGCGGCCGGACTACGGGCGGGCCGGTCCATGCGAGGATCGGGGACCGTCAGTGAAGACTTATGGAAGGTAGATCGTGGCTGAGCAGCTCTACGCCACCCTGAAGACCAACCAGGGCGACATCGAGATTCGGCTTCTGCCGAACCACGCGCCCAAGACGGTCAAGAACTTCGTCGAGCTCGCCAAGGGCGAGCGGGAGTGGACCCACCCGGCGACGGGCAAGAAGTCCACCGACAAGCTGTACGACGGTACGGTCTTCCACCGGGTGATCAGCGGCTTCATGCTCCAGGGCGGCGACCCGCTGGGCAACGGCACCGGCGGCCCCGGCTATGAGTTCGGGGACGAGTTCCACCCCGACCTGGCCTTCACCAAGCCCTACCTCCTGGCGATGGCCAACGCCGGCCCGGGCACGAACGGCTCGCAGTTCTTCATCACCGTCTCGCCCACCGCCTGGCTGACCGGCAAGCACACCATCTTCGGTGAGGTCACGAACGACGCGAGCAAGAAGGTCGTCGACGCGATCGCCGCCACCGAGACCAACCCGCGCACCGACCGTCCCCTCCAGGACGTCGTCATCGAGTCGGTCGTCATCGAGAGCCGCTGACCGGACGGTTCGCCCGCGGACCGGCCCGTTCGCCCCGCCCGAGGGAACCATTGCGCCCCGCCCGGTCGTAGACAAGGCGGGGCGCGCAGCTCGTCCAGGGGAGACGGCCGGGCGACGGGTGGTGCGCTCGCGCGCCCGCACGAGAAGAGGACGAGGGGACCGATGGATCAGGTGCCAGGCAGCCCGCAGGAGCCGCAGGACGCCCGGGGCGACGACGGCCCGCCGGCCTGCTACCGCCACCCGGACCGCACGACCGGCATCCGCTGCACCCGCTGCGAGAAGCCGATCTGCCCCGACTGCATGGTCAGCGCCTCGGTCGGCTTCCAGTGCCCGAGTTGCGTGCGCGGCGGCGACGGCGCCGGCAACACGGCGCGCGCCACGGCCCCGCGCACCCTCGCGGGCGGTTCGATCGCCGCCGACCCGCGGCTGCTCACCAAGATCCTGCTGGGTCTCAACCTGGCCGTTTTCATCGTGGTGAAGCTGACCGAGGACCGGCTCCTGGGCGATCTGGTGATGCTCGGCCGTACGCCGCCGGGGTTTCTGCCCGAGGGTGTCGCCGAGGGCGAGTGGTACCGCCTGTTCACCGCGATGTTCCTGCACCAGGAGATCCCGCACATCGCCTTCAACATGCTCTCGCTGTGGTGGCTGGGCCCGCCGCTGGAGGCGGCACTGGGCCGCGTCCGCTTCCTCGCGCTCTATCTGCTCGCCGGTCTGGGCGGCAGCGCGCTGTCGTATCTGCTGGAGTCACCGGACCAGCCCTCGCTCGGTGCCTCCGGCGCGATCTTCGGGCTGCTGGGCGCGACCGCCGTGCTGATGCGCCGGATGAACTACGACATGAAGCCGGTGCTGATCCTGCTCGGCCTCAACCTGGCCTTCACATTCCTGTGGCCGCACATCGCCTGGCAGGCCCATATCGGCGGCCTCGTGGTGGGCGCGGCGGTGGCGTTCGGCATGGTGCACGCGCCGCGTGAGCGCCGGGCGCTGGTGCAGGGCGTGACGTGCGCGGTGGCGCTGCTGGCGATCGTCGCGGTGGTGTGGGTACGGACCCTTCAGCTCATTGGCTGAAGGGCCGCGTCCGCCAAGTTGTCCACAGCGGGTGCCCGATCTTGTGCAAGCTGTGGGGAACGTCCGTTCCGGTCCGCGCTGACCTGCGTTTCCCCAGGAAAATCGGGGGAAGCCGAGGCCGGGAGCAGGTTGCCGCCGATCACACCGGCGTCAACCTCCAGTGGGTTATCCACAGATCTTCTGAAGTTTTCCCCGGCTGTGGATAACGGTGTGGATGGCCTTGGGCAGGGCTTGCGCTACTTCCACTGGGTGGATACGCCGAAGCCCACCGCGATGAAGCCGAAACCGCACACGATGTTCCAGTTGCCCATCGACTTGATCGGCAGATCGCCCTCGGACACGTAGAACAGAACGATCCAGGCCAGCCCGATGAGGAACATCGCCAGCATCAGCGGCGCGACCCAGCTACGGCCGGAACTCATCTTCAGACTGGTCGTCTGCTTCGCCGGCGGCGGCGTGAAGTCGTCCTTCTTGCGGATCCGTGACTTCGGCACGAGGAACTCTCCTGTCGATGCGCTGACCGCGCGGGGGATGAAACGGGACGGGGGCCAGGGGGGAAGCGACGGGGAGCGTTTCCTCGCCCGGGCGTCCGTTAGCGTAGTGCTTCCGCGGCGTCGTAAGGAGTAAGGGTACGTTGAGCAATTCCGCTGACTCCTCCGGCCGCCCGGCCCGCTCCCACCTGCGGCCCGTACGCATTCTCACACTCGCCGTCTTCGCCCTCGCCGGACTGCTGTTCTGGCTGAGCTTCGACACCGCGCGCGGCACCAACCTGCGCTCCGACGACTCGATGCTCCGCCTGTCCGACCTCATCCAGGAGCGCAGCCACAAAAACGGCGCCCAGGACGACCGCAACGCCACGCTGCGCGAGGAGGTCGACGCGCTCGCCCAGCGCGACAACGGCAGTTCCAAGGCCGAGGACGCCAAGCTCAGGGCCCTGGAGAAGAGCGCCGGCACCAAGAAGCTGGCGGGCCAGGGCGTGAGCGTCACCCTCACCGACGCCCCGCCGAACGCCACCGCCAAGATCCCCGGCATCCCCGAGCCGCAGCCCAACGACCTCGTCATCCACCAGCAGGACCTCCAGGCCGTCGTCAACGCCCTGTGGCAGGGCGGCGCCCAGGGCATCAGGGTCATGGACCAGCGGCTGATCTCCACCAGCGCGGTCCGCTGCGTCGGCAACACCCTGATCCTCCAGGGCCGCGTCTACTCCCCGCCCTACAAGGTCACCGCGGTCGGCGACCGCGAGGCGCTCAACCGCGCGCTGACCGCCTCCCCCGCCATCCAGAACTACCTCCAGTACGTCAACGCCTACGGCCTGGGCTGGAAAGTCGACCAGCACGAAGCGGTGACTCTGCCCGGCTACTCCGGCACAGTGGAGCACCACTACGCACAGCCTGTGAAGCCGTAGGCCCGCACCGCGCGGGGCGGCGGGAAGGGGCGGGGGCCGATGACGGTGCGGGGGCGGACGGCAGCGGTGCGCCTGCTCGTCCGGACGGCCAGCGAGATCTGCGTCACCGCCGGCACCCTCATCGTCCTGTTCGTGGTCTACGTGCTCTTCTGGACCGGCGTGCGCGCCGACAGCGCGATGGACGGCGAGATCGGCGCGCTCCACCACAGGTGGTCGTCCCGGCCGGCGCCCGACCCCGGGGAGCCTCCGGCCGAAGCCGCCGGCGACGCCACCGCCGGCCCGCGGCCCCGGCCCGCGCCCGAGGACGGCGAGCCCTTCGCCGTCATGTACGTCCCGCGCTTCGGCGCCGACTGGGCCAAGCCCGTCCTCCAAGGCACCGCCACCGCCACCCTCCAGCGCGGCCTGGGCCACTACGCCCGCACCGCCGGCCCCGGCGCGACCGGCAACTTCGCCGTCGCCGGGCACCGCCGCACCTACGGCGACCCCTTCAAGGACTTCCCCCGGCTGCGGCCCGGCGACGCCGTGGTCGTGAGCGACGGCACGACCTGGTTCACCTACCGCGTCGACAACCGCCCCTACACGACGCTGCCCGGCGACGTCGGCGTGATCGACCCCGTGCCGCGGAAATCCGGCTACCGCGGCCCCGGGCGCTACCTCACGTTGACGACCTGCGAACCGGAGTGGGGCCACAGCCACCGCCTGATCGCCTGGGCCCACCTGGATTCCACCCAACCCGTGGCGCGGGGAAGGCCGTCGGCTTTGACCCGCTGACCCACCGGCGCCCGCCTCCGCCCCTTACTCTGGTGAGGCAATCGACAACGTCATCGGCATCGGCAAGGGGACAGCGACAGCATGTACGGCTGGATCTGGCGGCATCTGCCGGGCAACGCATGGGTGAAGGCGCTGCTCTCACTCGCGCTCGTGCTGGCCGTCGTCTACGTGCTCTTCCAGTACGTCTTCCCGTGGGCGGAGCCGCTGCTCCCCTTCAACGACGTCACTGTGGACGAAGGGATGGCGGCCGTCCGATGAGCGCGCGCATTCTCGTGGTCGACAACTACGACAGCTTCGTCTTCAACCTCGTGCAGTACCTCTACCAACTCGGCGCCGAATGCGAGGTGCTGCGCAACGACGAGGTCTCCCTCGGCCACGCCCAGGACGGCTTCGACGGCGTCCTGCTCTCGCCCGGCCCCGGCACGCCGGAGCAGGCCGGCGTCTGCGTCGACATGGTCCGGCACTGCGCGGACACCGGCGTACCGGTCTTCGGGGTGTGCCTGGGCATGCAGTCGATGGCGGTGGCCTACGGCGGCGTGGTGGACCGCGCGCCCGAGCTGCTGCACGGCAAGACCTCGCCCGTCATCCATGAGGGCTCGGGCGTCTTCTCCGGCCTGCCCTCCCCCTTCACCGCCACCCGCTACCACTCCCTCGCCGTCGAGCCGGACACCGTCCCCGACGAGCTGGTCGTGACCGCCTGGACGGAGCTTCCGGGCGCCCCCGGTGAGGCCGGCGGACGGATCGCGATGGGGCTGCGGCACCGCGAACTGCCCGTGGAGGGTGTGCAGTTCCATCCCGAGTCGGTGCTGACCGAGTGGGGCCACAAGATGCTCGCCAACTGGCTGGTCGAGTGCGGCGACGAAGGAGCGGTGGAGCGCTCGACGGGACTTGCCCCGGTGGTCGGCAAGGCCGGAGCGTGACCGACCCGCGCCCGGAGCGTGAAGGGAGACCCGGCGGACCGTACGAGCCGTACGCGCCGCGGGAGCCGTACGGCCCGCAGGATCCGTACGGCAGCCCCGACGCGTTCGAGGCGGCGGTGGGGCAGCTCGACGACCCGCTGAACGATCCGCTGCCGGGCCGGCCGGCCCCCGCCCCGGCTCCGGCTCCGGCGCCCGACCCTTACGCGCCGCCGGCTCAGGGCGGCCAGGGGTCACCGTGGTTCCGACCGCACCAGGACCCTGACCCGGCAGAGGCGGCCCAGCCCCCTTCCTACGGGCCCGCCGTGCCCCGGCAGTCCCACGCCTCCGGCACCGCCGCGCAAGGGCCCCAGGCGTACGGCGCGGGCCCGCAGCGGCCCCAGACCTACGACGCGGGCCCGCAGCAGTCGCCGGCCTACGACGCGGCGCCCCAGAGCCCGCAGGCCCCCGCGCCCGACCGGGCCGCGCCGGCCCGCCGCCCGCCGTTCGTCCCGTCCCCCGCACCCTCCCCGGCTCCGTCCCCCGCCCCGTCGCCGGCCACCGAGCCGCGCTTGGACGACGAGACCATGGCGCTCCGGCAGGCCGAGGAGCCCGCCACGACGCGCGCCGGACGACGCCGTGCGGCCGCGGTTTCACGTGAAACGGATTCACGTGAAACCGATTCACGGGAAACCGGCGAAGGCGACGCGGCGCCGGCGCTCGGTGGACGGGCGGCCCGACGCAAGGCCGCTCAGGAGACCGCCAGAAGGGTCGGCAGGCGCGGTCGCCACAGCGGAGCGGCCAGTACGGCCACCCAGGCCGCCACGGCCGCCACGGCCGCCGGCGCCGCTTCCGTGACGCTGCCGCCCCCCGCGCCCACCTCCCGGCTGGAGGCGCGGCGCGCCGCCCGTGCCGCCAAGGACAGCCCCAGCCTGATCATCAGCCGTGCGGTGGGCGAGGTGTTCATCACCCTGGGCGTGCTGATGCTGCTGTTCGTGACCTACCAGCTCTGGTGGACCAACGTACTGGCCGAGCAGGAGGCGGGCGGCGCGGCCAACACCCTGCGCCACGAGTGGGACAAGGGCGGCGCGGAGAAGAAGAACCTCGCGACCGGGGAGCGCTTCGCGATCATGTACATCCCGAAGCTCGACATGAAGGCGCCGATCGCCGAGGGCATCGACAAGCACTCCGTGCTGGACCAGGGCATGATCGGCCACTACGACAAGACCAGCAAGATCAAGACCGCCATGCCCTGGGACAAGAAGGGCAACTTCGCGGTGGCGGCCCATCGCAACACTCATGGCGAGCCGTTCCGCTATGTCAACAGGCTCACCAAGGGCGACAAGATCATCGTTGAGACCAAGGCCGCCTACTACACGTACGAGATGGAGAGCATCCTCCCGCAGACCTCTCCCAGCAACACCAGCGTGATCGGCCCCGTGCCACCCGGCTCCGGTTTCACCGGCCCGGGCCGCTACATCACACTGACGACCTGCACCCCGGAATTCACCAGTACCTTTCGGTTGATCGTCTGGGGCAAGATGGTCGAGGAGCGGCCGCGGAGCAAGGGCAAACCGGATGCGCTCGCCAGTTGAGCGAACATAAAGGGGTACAACGCGGTGACTGCCACCGGATACGACGAGGACACCGACCGGTCCGCGCCGTCACCCAAACCGCGCCGGGTGCGGAGGGCCATCGCCTCCGTCGTCAGCGTCATCGGCGAACTGCTGATCACGGCCGGACTCATCCTGGGCCTGTTCGTCGCCTACTCGCTGTGGTGGACCAACGTCCTCGCCGACCGCGAGGCCCACAAGCAGAGTGACGAGGTCCGCCGGCACTGGGCGGACGGCGGCTCCCGGAGCCCGGGCGAGCTGGACACCAAGGACGGCATCGGCTTCCTGCACGTCCCGGCGATGACCAGCGGCGAGGTGCTGGTCAAGAAGGGCACCGACCCCGAGGTCCTCAACGAGGGGGTCGCCGGCTACTACACCGAGCCGGTCAAGTCGGCACTGCCCAAGGACAAGAAGGGCAACTTCACGCTCGCCGCGCACCGCGACGGCCACGGCGCGAAGTTCCACAACATCGACAAGCTCAAGAACGGCGACCCGATCGTCTTCGAGACGCAGGACACCTGGTACGTCTACAAGGTCTACTCGACCCTCGCCGAGACCTCGAAGTACAACGTCGATGTCCTCAGCGACGTGCCCAAGGAGTCCGGCAAGCGCAAGCCGGGCCGCTACATCACGCTCACGACCTGCACCCCGGTCTACACCTCGACGTACCGCTACGTCGTCTGGGGCGAGCTGGAGCGCACGGAGAAGGTCGACGCGGACCGCACCCTTCCCGAGGAAATCCGCTAGGCCGTCGCCGCACGGCGACACCGCACCCCACACGACGGAGCCCCGGCCGCCCTCCAAGGGCTGCCGGGGCTCCGTCACACGCCGTGGCGCGGGCCGGGAGGCATCCGTTCGCTAGTCGCGTCCCCAGGGGCCGCCGAAGAAGCCACCACCGTCATCGCCGCCGTTGCCGCCGTTGCCGCCGTTACCCCCATCGCCACCAGGGACGGTGGTCAGGGTCACGGTGGTGGTCTTGGGATCGGACGGCGTTCCCGCCGCTGGGTCCTGGCTGAGCACGCGGGCGTTGTCGTCCGTCGCGCTGCCGGGCGCGAACTGGACGTTGGTGAAGCCGGCCTCCTGGAGCGCCTGCTTGGCGTCCTTCACCTTCTGGCCGACCACCTGGGGCACCGGCGTCTGCGCCGCCGCCTTGCCGACGGTGAGCGTGATGGTCGAGTTCTTCTCGACCTGGCTGTTGCCCGCCGGGTCCATGGCCGTCACCTTGCCGATCTGCGCCGGATCGGTGACTTCCTGCTCCTGCTTGGACACCTGCAGACCAAGATCCCTGAGCTGCTTCTTCGCCGCTTCGAAGTCCTGCCCGACGAGGTTCGGGACGGGGGTCTTCGGCGACTCCTGCGCGATGAACAGCGTGATCTTGGCGTCCTTGGCCCGCTTGGCGCCCGGCTCCGGGTTCTGCCGGGCAACGGTGCCCGGGTCACGGTCGGAGACCTCGTTCCTGGTCACGATGTTCGTGAAGCCCTTGTCCTCCAGATCCGAACGGGCCTGGTCCTCGGTGAGCCCCTTGACGCTGGGAATGGTGATCTGCTGCGGGCCCGTGCACAGCGTGACGGTGACCGTCTCATCCTTGTCGATCTTCGCGCCGGATTCCGGGTCCTGCTTGGTGATCTGGTTCTTCTTGACGTCGTCGCACGCCTCCCGGCCGCCTTCGGCGACCTTGAAGGCGCTGTTCTCCCCGGATTTCTTGGCCTGGGCCAGCGTCTTGCCCTGCAGGCTGGGCACCGTCACCTTGCCCGCGGCGCCGCCGCCGCTGAACATCGCCTTGCCGATGAAGATCGCACCGACCAGGACGAGGAGGGCCGCGACCACCAGCAGGATCGTCGAGACGTTGCTCTTCTTGCCGCCCCGCCGCCGGTCACCGCCGTCGTAACCCCCGTCGTCCGGGTTCATCGGCGGCAGCATCGCCGTCTGGCCCGCCGGGTCCTGCGCCCGCAGCATGGTGGTGGGCTGGTCCTGGCCGTAGCCCGCGGCGCCCATGGCGGAGGTGGCCGCCACCGGCTGGCCGTCCAGTGCCGCCTCGATGTCGGCGCGCATCTCGTCCGCCGACTGATAGCGGTAGTCGCGATCCTTCTCCAGCGCCTTCAGGACGATGGCGTCCATCTCGGGCGTGATCTCGGGATCGAAGTTGCTGGGCTTCTGCGGCTCTTCGCGGACGTGCTGATAGGCCACCGCGACCGGCGAGTCACCGACGAACGGCGGCCGCACGGTGAGGAGTTCGTAGAGCAGACAGCCGGTGGAGTACAGGTCGGAGCGGGCGTCGACCTGCTCGCCCTTGGCCTGCTCGGGCGAGAGGTACTGCGCGGTGCCGATGACCGCCGCGGTCTGGGTCATCGTCATGCCGGAGTCGCCCATCGCGCGGGCGATACCGAAGTCCATGACCTTGACCTGGCCGGTGCGCGTCAACATCACGTTGGCCGGCTTGATGTCACGGTGGACGATCCCCGCCCGGTGCGAGTACTCCAGCGCCTGGAGCACCCCGACGGTCATCTCCAGGGACCGCTCGGGCAGCAGCTTCCGGCCGGAGTGCAGCAGCTCACGCAGCGTGGAGCCGTCGACGTACTCCATGACGATGTACGGGATCGACACGCCGTCGACGTAGTCCTCGCCGGTGTCGTAGACCGCGACGATCGACGGATGGTTCAGCGAGGCGGCCGACTGGGCCTCCCGGCGGAACCGGGCCTGGAAGGACGGATCACGGGCGAGGTCCACCCGGAGCGTCTTCACAGCCACGGTGCGGCCAAGGCGGCTGTCATGGGCGAGGTAGACCTCCGCCATGCCACCGCGGCCGAGCACCGAGCCCAGCTCGTACCGGCCGCCGAGGCGACGCGGCTCTTCCATAAGCTTCTCCAGCCCTCTCCGTCAGTCCCGACCGCACCGGTGTGTGGTCCGGCGGTGTGCTGTTCGGGCATACGGTACCCGGCACGCCGTACCGGTCCGGGCCGCAGCCGCAACCTGATATCCGACCGGTACTGCCATCACCGGGGTCACCTTTCGCCTTCGAGTACCGCCTCCATAACGCGCTTGGCGATGGGAGCGGAGAGCTTGCCGCCCGCGATGTCGTCGCGAATCGTGTCGGAACTCTCAATCACGACGGCCACCGCGACCGGCGTGCCCTTGGAGGTCTTGGCGTAGGAAATGAACCAGGCGTAGGGGTTGTCCTTGTTGTCCTCGCCGTGCTGTGCCGTGCCGGTCTTGCCACCCACCGTGACACCGGGGATCTGGGCGTTCGTGCCGGTGCCCTTCTGGACCACGGTCTGCATGATGTCCTGGAGCTTTTGGGCGTTCTCCGGCTTGAGCGGCTGGCTCATCTCCTGCGGCGTGTGCTGCTGGACGACGTTGAGGTTCGGCGCGTCGAGCCGCTCGACCATGTACGGCTTCATCAGCTTGCCGCCGTTGGCGACCGCCGAGGCGACCATCGCCATCTGGAGCGGTGTGGCCCGGTTGGACGCCTGGCCGATGCCCGCCATGGCGTTCTGCGGCCGGTTGTCCTTGGGGTAGATGCTCTCCGCCGCGCGCACCGGAGTGTCGATCTTCGGGTCGTTGAAGCCGAACTTCTCCGCCTCGGACTTCATCTTGCTGTTGCCCAGGTCGGCGCTGATCTTGCCGAAGACGGTGTTGCACGACCAGCGCAGCGCCTCGCGCAGGCTGGCGTCCTCGCACGGGATGTTGCCCTCGTTCTTGAGCTCGACGCCCGAGGTGTCCGGCAGCGTGTAGGGCAGCGGCGAGTCGGTCTTGGCGTCGACGTCGCTGTAGAGCCCGTTCTCCAGGGCCGCGGCGGCCGTGACGACCTTGAAGGTGGAGCCGGGCGGGTAGGTCTGGCGCAGCGCCCGGTTGAGCATCGGCTCGTCGGGGTTGTTCTTCTTCTGCAGCGCGTTGTACGCCTCGGCGTCCTTGTCGCTCATACCGGCGAAGCTGGACGGGTCGTACGACGGAGTGCTGGCCAGCGCCAGGATCGCGCCGGTCTCCGGGTTGATCGCGGCGACCGCGCCCTTCTTGTCGCCGAGACCCTCGAAGGCGGCCTTCTGGGCCTTGGCGTCCAGGGTGGTCACCACGTTGCCGCCCTTCTGCTTGCCGCCGGTGAACATGTCCACCGTGCGGCTGAAGAAGAGCCGGTCGTCGGTGCCGGAGAGGATGCCGTCGTTGAGCTTCTCGAGCTGGTTGGCGTCGAAGGCCTGCGAGGCGTAGCCGGTGACCGGCGCCCACATCGGACCGTTCTTGTACGTCCGCTTGTACTTGAAGTCGCCGCTGTCGGTGGTGGTGGAGCCGGTGACGGCCTTGCCGTCGACGATGATGTTGCCGCGCGGCGTGCTGTAGCGCTCGATGGCGACACGGCGGTTGTGCGGGTCGTTCTTCAGCTCGTCGGCCTGGACGAACTGCACCCAGTTGACGCGGACGAGCAGAGCGAGGACGAGCAGGCCGCAGAAGATCGCGACCCGGCGCAGGGGCTTGTTCACGGGCGGACCACCTGGGTCATCTCGGCGTCGGTGGACGGGGCGGGGGCCGGTGCGGGCCGCCGCGCGGTGTCGCTGATGCGGAGCAGGATCGCGACCAGCGCCCAGTTGGCGATCACGGACGAACCACCCTGGGCGAGGAACGGCATCGTCATACCGGTCAGCGGGATCAGGCCCGTCACACCGCCGGCGACGACGAACACCTGGAGCGCGAACGCGCCGGACAGGCCGATGGCCAGCAGCTTGCCGAACGGGTCGCGGGCGGCCAGCGCCGTACGGATTCCGCGCTCGATCAGCAGGCCGTACAGCAGCAGGATCCCCATCAGCCCGGCGAGACCGATCTCCTCGCCGACGGTGGCGAGAATGTAGTCGCTCTTGGGCGCGATACCGCCGATGAGACGCGAGTAACCCTGCCCGAGGCCGGACCCGAGGATGCCGCCGGAGCCGAAGGAGTACATCGCCTGGGCGGTCTCGGTGACGCCTCCGTTGTTCAGCTCCAGCGGGTTGAGCCAGTTGTGGACACGGGTCTGGACGTGCGACTCGAACGTCGCGACCGCGACCGCGCCGCCCGCGCTGAGCAGCAGACCGAACACGATCCAGCTCGTGCGCTCGGTGGCGACGTACAGCATGACGACGAACAGGCCGAAGAACAGCAGCGAGGTGCCCAGGTCCGTCTCGAAGACCAGGATCATCAGGCTCAGCGCCCAGATGACGAGGATCGGTCCGAGGTCGCGGCCGCGCGGGAGGTACAGGCCCATGAAGCGGCGGCTGGCCAGCGCCAGGGCGTCCCGCTTCACCATCAGATAGCCCGCGAAGAAGATCGCGATGACGATCTTGGCGAACTCACCGGGCTGCAGCGAGCCGACGCCGGGAATCGTGATCCAGATGCGGGCGCCGAACTTCGCGGGGAAGAACACCGGCGCGATCAGCAGGACCAGGGCCGTCACCATGGAGATGTAGGTGTAGCGCTGCAGGACACGGTGGTCCTTGAGGAAGACCAGCACTCCCAGGAACAGCGCGACGCCCAGCGTCGACCACATCATCTGGCCCGGCGCCATCGCGCCGCCCAGGTTCTTGGTGGTGATCTGCGGCTCCTGGTCGAGCCGCCAGATGAACACCAGGCCCAGGCCGTTGAGCAGGGTGGCGATGGGCAGCATCAGCGGGTCGGCGTACGGCGCCCACTTGCGGACGACGAGGTGCGTGACGCCCGCCAGCAGTCCCAGGCCGATGCCGTAGCCCAGCACGCCGGCGGGCACCGAACCGTCCTTGGCCAGGCCGACGTTGATGTAGGCGAACACCGGGATCAGCACCGCGAAGACGAGCATCGCCAGCTCGGTGTTGCGGCGGCTCGGGGCTCCGATGGTGCCGATGGTGGTGGTGTTGGTGGTGCTGCTCATGAGATGTACGGCCCCCTACGCCCTCACTGCTGGGTGCTGCAATTCTTTTCCAGCTTCTGCTGCTCCTCTGAGGGGGCCTGGCTGGTGGTGGGTGTGGGAGTGGCCGACGGGCCCGCGGCGAGGGTGCCCGGCAGGGTGGTGGCCGAGGGCTTGGCGGTCTTGTCGCCCGGCGCGGCGGTCTTCCCGCCCGCCTTGCCGCCGGCCGTACCGCCGGCCTGGCCCTCGCCCTTCTGGCGCGCGGCCTCGCGCTCGGCGGCCTCCCGCTGCTCCTTGGAGCGGCAGGCGCCGGCCTGCTTGCCGAGCTCGGAGACCTTCTGGGCGCCCTGGCCGCGGTCGTCCACCGCGATCGTCTCCTTGACCTGGTTGCGCTGGTACAGCGGCAGGTACTTGAGTTCGATCTCGGGGTGGTCCTCGTCCACGCCGTTGAGCGTGATCCACGCGAGGTCCTGGCTGATACCTCTGTAGAGCGCCACGTGGTTGTCCTTGGCGCCGACGAAGTACTGCGTCTGCGTCCAGCGGTAACCGGCGTACAGCCCGCCGCCGACGACGGCCAGCGCGAGGGCGCCGAACAGCGACCGCTTGAGCCACTTCCCGCGCCGCCGCGGCTTGAGGAAGTCCTCGTCGGTGAAAGCCCCGAACGACCCGTGGGGCGGCCCGCCGACGTCGAGGTCACCGCTGCCGGGCGGCCCGAAGGCACCGCCGGCAGGCGCGGGCGGCCCGTCGCGGCGGCCGAGTTCGGCGGCGCGCGCGGCCGGCGTCTGGAGCGTGGTGGGGTCGCTGAGCTGGTGCTGGTTCTCCGCGACGGCGCCCACGATGACGGGGGTGTCGTTGAGCTGGATGGTCAGCGTGTCATTGCCGTCGACGTCCAGGACGTCGGCGACGATGCAGGTGATGTTGTCGGGCCCGCCGCCGCGCAGCGCGAGCTGGATCAGCTCCTGCACCGTCTCGTGCGGCCCGTGGTAGCTGGCGAGGGTCTCTTCCAGCGTCTGGTGGCTGACGACGCCGGACAGCCCGTCCGAGCAGATCAGATACCGGTCGCCGGCCCGCACCTCGCGGATCGACAGGTCCGGCTCGACATGATCGCCACTGCCCAGCGCCCGCATCAGCAGGGAGCGCTGGGGGTGGGTGGTCGCCTCTTCCTCGGTGATGCGGCCCTCGTCGACGAGCCGCTGCACCCAGGTGTGGTCCTGCGTGATCTGGGTGAGCACGCCGTCGCGCAGCAGGTAGGCCCGCGAGTCGCCGACGTGCACGAGGCCGAGCCGCTGACCGGTCCACAGCAGGGCGGTCAGGGTCGTGCCCATGCCCTCGAGCTGCGGGTCCTCCTCGACCATCACGCGGAGCTGGTCGTTGGCGCGCTGAACGGCCGTACCCAGGGAGGTGAGGATGTCGGAGCCGGGGACGTCGTCGTCGAGCTGGACGAGGGTGGAGATCACCTCGGAGGAGGCGACCTCGCCGGCGGCCTGGCCGCCCATGCCGTCGGCGATGGCGAGCAGGCGCGGCCCGGCATAGCCGGAGTCCTCGTTGCCCTCCCGGATCATGCCCTTGTGCGATCCGGCGGCGAAGCGCAGTGACAGACTCATGCGCACCTCACCCGTCGGTTCGGGGTACATCCGCACGGTGCCCACCCTCCGGTCGGGAGCACGCTCGGGTCCGCCGAGTGGACCGCCGCGGCTCGCTCGCTCCGCTCGCTCATTGTCGTACTACTTCCGCAGCTCGATGACGGTCTTGCCGATGCGGATCGGGGCTCCCAGAGGAATCGGTGTCGGGGTCGTCAGCCGGGTCCGGTCCAGATACGTGCCGTTGGTGGAACCGAGATCCTCGACGATCCACTGGCCGTCACGGTCCGGGTAGATCCTGGCATGCCTGCTCGACGCGTAGTCGTCGTCCAGCACGATCGTCGAGTCGTGTGCACGACCCAGCGAGATCGTCTGGCCTTGGAGGGCGACGGTGGTGCCCGTCAGCGTGCCCTCGGAGACCACCAGTTTCGTGGGGGCCCCTCGGCGCTGACGGTTGTTGCCGCGGCCGCCTTCCTGGCGGCGCTGCTGCGGCGGTGGCGCGGCAGCCTGGCGCTGCGTGCGCGGTTCCTGCCCGCCGCGCCTGGCGGCTCCGCGCTGTGTGACGCGCGTGCCGAACAGATCGCTGCGGATGACCTGAACGGCCACGATGACGAACAGCCACAGTACGGCGAGGAAACCCAACCGCATGACCGTGAGGGTCAGCTCTGACATTGCCCCCGCTTCACCCTTCGGCTTGCCGGTAAACGATGGTGGTACTGCCCACGACAATCCGCGAGCCGTCGCGGAGATTAGCGCGAGTGGTGTGCTGCCCGTCTACCACGATGCCGTTCGTGGAACCCAGATCCTGGATCGTGGGGGGCGTTCCGACCCGGATCTCACAGTGACGCCGGGAGACACCCGGGTCGTCGATCCGTACGTCAGCGTCGGTGCTGCGGCCCAGAACGAGCGTGGGGCGCGAGATCTGGTGGCGGGTGCCGTTGATCTCGATCCAGCGCCGGGTCTGCGCGTAGGGCTGGGGTCCTGCACCGGGCGGTGCCGTACGGGGTACGGGCTGCGCGCCGCCGGGAGGCGGGGACGAGGGCATGGGGGGCGGGCCCACGTGGCCCCCGACGGGCCGGCCGCCGTGGGGCGCCGCGGGGGCGCGCCGGTCGGCCGCCTGGCCCGGCTCCTGCGACGAACTGGAGGCGAGGGTGCGACTGCGGACGCGGTACAGGCCGGTGTCGAGATCGTCGGCCTTCTCCAGGTGCACCTTGATCGAGCCCATGAAGGTGTACCGCTGCTGCTTGGCGTAGTCGCGCACCATGCTGGACAGCTCGTCGCCGAGCTGCCCGCTGTAGGGGCTGAGCCGCTCGTAGTCGGGGGTGCTCAGTTCGACGATGAAGTCGTTGGGGACGACCGTACGGTCGCGGTTCCAGATGGTGGCGTTGTTGTCGCACTCGCGCTGGAGCGCGCCGGCGATCTCCACCGGCTGCACCTCGGACTTGAACACCTTGGCGAAGGTGCCGTTGACGAGACCTTCGAGACGCTGCTCGAAACGCTTCAGTACTCCCACGGGGCACCTCCTTCCTCAGTCTTCGTCGGGGTCGTCCTCATACTGCTTACTGATCGTATCCACGCGTCGGGAAATCGGCTGGTTCCCCTTTCCCGCCTGGAGGACGAGTGTCGCCCCTCACAGGGTTGCCCGGTGCTTCTCTCTCCTTGCTCACCACTTGTGCACTGCGATCGTAGATGTGCCCCGACGACAGTGTCCCGCAACCGCCGACCCGCTCCGGTGGGTGGGGGGCCCGCGGCGGGCGCGGCGATCTCCGTTGGCGCACACCGCGAGTGTGAACCCTGGGGGCGCCGGCGGGCCGGCGGCGGCCGTGCGGCGGCCGGCCACCTCGACGTGCGCCGCGGTGCGGGGCCCGGCCGGGGCCTCGGGAAAGGCGTGTGAAGGCACCCTCGACAGCGTGCTAATCTTCTGGATGTCGGCAGGCGCTCGCACAAGACCCGGACGGAACAGCCCGGATCGCGTGAGAGAATCGATCGGCAGCACCCATGCGCGGGTGGCGGAATAGGCAGACGCGCTGGATTCAGGTTCCAGTGCCCGAAAGGGCGTGGGGGTTCAACTCCCCCCTCGCGCACAGATGAGACCCCCGGTCTCCGGAGAAATCCGGAGACCGGGGGTCTTTTTGTTGCCTGTGGTGCGGGGAGTCCCGTGGGGTGCGGGGTGGGGCATCGGTTGTGCGTGGTGTACGTCACATCCGGCTCGCTCTGTGCGCGCCGGTGGCCGGCCCGCCCCGTGTGGCTGTGCTTTCCGGGGCGGGCGCGAAGGGCGACCGCGAAGGGCGGCGGGTCAGGCGGCCAGGCGCTCGGCGTACGCCTTGGCCTTGAGCGCGGCGTCCGCGTGGGCCTTGTCGCGGGACGCCTCGAACTTCGGGATGAGGTCCGACATCGCCGGGTTGGAGGGCGCCATGGTCAGCTCGGGGACGATGAACTCGACGTCGAGGCCGAGCCCGCCGCCCAGGACGGCCTGGAGGTAGTTCTGGACGTACTCGAAGCCCTCGCGCGGGGTGCCCGGCGCGTACGAGCCGCCGCGGCTGGCGACGACGGTGACGGGGGTGCCCTTGGCGCTCGGCTCCGCACCGGCCGTGCGGCCCATGATGATCGCCTGGTCGAGCCACGCCTTGAGCGTCGAGGGGATCGTGAAGTTGTACATCGGCGCGCCTATGACGATCGCGTCCGCCCGCTCCAGCTCCTCGGCGAGCTCCACCCGCAGTGCGTAGGCGGCCCGTTGCTCGGGGGTGTGGGTCGCGGGGTCGGAGAAGGCCGCGCCGGCGCCCGCGCCGTCGAGGTGGGGGATCGGGTCGGCCGCGAGGTCGCGGTAGATGACCGTGCCGTCCGGGTGCTGCTCCTCCCATGCCGTGCGGAAGGCGGCGGTGACCGAGCGGGAGGCGGAGCCGCCCTCGGGGAAGACGGAGGAGTCGATGTGCAGAAGCGTGGCCATGAGGATCGGTCCTTCGGTTCGCGGCCGGACGAGACGCGGCACGTTGGTTGAATTCCGTATGCCACTATGTATAACACAGGAGCTTACTTTTCCGCAGCACCGTACGGGAGGGCGGTACGCTGGTGTCATGGCGGACCGTGGTGAGGCGATGTGCAGGCAGGTCGACGTCGGCATGACGCGCGTTTTCGAGCTTTTCGGGAAGCGCTGGACGGGCCTGATCGTCGCCACTTTGATGCCGGGGCCCGTGCACTTCGCCGATCTGCGGCGGGCCATCCCCGGGATCAGCGAGCGGATGCTCTCCGACCGCCTCATGGAACTGGCCGGGACGGGCCTGGTCGTCCGCGAGGTGGACGCCGGGCCGCCGCTGCGCGTCGCGTACCGGCTGACGGAGGCCGGCCGGGCGATGGAGCCCTCGCTCAAGGAGCTGGCGCGCTGGGCGGAGACGTATCTCACCGAAGGCGGGCAGTGTCCGGAGCGGTTCCGTAAGTAAGTGTTCGGATCGGTTCCGTAAGGCGGATCGGTTCCGTAAGGGGATCGGTTCCGTAAGTGAGCGCAAGTGAGAGCGTTCCCGGGATGGTGGCCCGGTTGTGGGCGTCGCCGGGTGAGGGGCGTTCGGTGTCCGCCGCGCGCCGGTCGGATCAGCCGGTCCTGTGCTGGGCGGCGTTGTAGCGCACCAGATAGGACGCGAAGCGGTCGAGGTCGTCCTCGTCCCAGTCGGCCAGGCGTTCGCGGAAGGCCCGGCGGCGGCTCGCGGTGACGTCGGCGAGCACCTCGGCGCCCTTGGCGGTGGGGTGCAGCACCTGCACCCGGTGGTCGCCGGGGTCCACGCGGCGCTCGACGAAGCCGAGGTTCTCCAGCGCGGCGATCTGCCGGCTGACCGTGGACTTGTCCAGGAGGTAGTGCGCCGCGAGGTCCGTGGCCCGGCATCCGCCCTGGTCGTCGAGGTGCGCGAGCAGGGTGTAGGAGACCAGGGACAGTTCGGGGTGCATGCGGGCGGCGGCGGCGCGGGCCCGGCGGGCGAACGCGGTCATCTCCTGCTGGATGGTCTCGACGGCGTCATCGCGGTGCGGCATCGGGTTGCCTTTCCTGAAGTTAGTTGTATAGTACAACATAGATTGAGAGTTGTAATTACCAACTGTGTGCGCGGTGGCCCGCTACCGGCGGCAGTTGAGCCGACCAGCCGAGAGGGCCTGCCCCATGAGTCCGGTCCCACCCACCGCTCCCCGAAGCGACGCGCGCGGCGGCCGCCACGACCACCGCGCCACCCATTCCGCCGGCCTGCGTCACGTGCTGACGCACCTGATCACCCCGCTGCTGATGTGCGTCGGGATGGGCCTGGCCTACCTGGGCGCGTTCGCTGACCCCGCGCCGCACCACCTGCCCGTCGCGGTCGTCGGTTCGGATCGTGGCGCCCAACTGCTCGCCCAGTCGCTCAACGACGCGTCGGGCGGCGACCTGACCGTACGGACGCTGCCCGACCGCGCCGCCGCCGTCGACCGGCTCAAGCACCAGGACATCTTCGGCGCCTACGTGATGAACGCCCCCAAGGGCGCGAAGCCGAACCCCGAACTGGTCGTGGCGACCGCCGGATCCGACACCAGTGCCTCGGTGGTGCAGAAGGTCTTCACGCCGATCGCGGCACAGCACGGCGCGCCGCTGAAGGTCACCGATGTGGCGCCGACCGCCGAGGACGACCCGACCGGCCAGGGCATCTTCTTCCTGCTGGTGGCGATCAGCATCGGCTCCTACGCCTCGGTCGCGGTCATCGGCGGCGCCGGAGCCGTCCTTCCCCTGCGGCTCCGGGTGATGCTGGCGGCCGGCACGTCCCTCGTCGTCAGCGTCATCGGGGCCGCGTTCGCCGGGCCGGTCTTCCACCTTGTCGACCACGGCCTGTGGGGGCTGTGGGGCATGGCCTGGCTGTATTCCGCCGGCATCCTGCTGATCGGCACCGGGCTGCACACCTTCCTCAAACGGTGGACCACGCTCGGCGTGATGGCGCTGTTCGTGATGCTCAACTTCACGTCCTCCGGAGGGATTTTCCGGCCCGAGATGCAGAACGGGTTCTTCGCGGCGCTGCACGCCTTCTGGAACGGCGCGGGCTTCGTCGAGGGCACCCGAAGCCATGTCTACTTCGACGGGTACGGCCTGGCCGGGCACGTCTGGACCCTGGTGTGGTGGCTGGTGGCCGGTCTGCTGATGGTCGGCGCGGCGTCGGTGGCGGAGAAGCGGCGGCGTGTGGCCGAGGCGGAGGCGGTGGCGCGTGCTACTGGGGTGGCGGCTGCGGGGGTGGCCGCTCTGGGGGCGGCGACTACGGGGGTGGCTACGGTGCCGGAGCGGGGGGCTGCGGAGGAGGAGATGGAGGAGGCTGTGGGGGTGTAGGGGTGTAAGGGGCGTTGGGGCGTTGGGCGGGGATTGGGATTTGGGGCGGTCGGGTGGGTCCGGTCGCGAAGCCGGGCCGCGTGCCCTGACCTACCCTCAACTTCCCTCAACTCCCCCTCCCCGCCCGCTCCCTCCGTCCACCCCTTCCGCTCCGCACGGAGAGTTATCCACAGCCCTCTGCCGCGCGGCCGGACTCTCTGTAACGTCATGCGCAGCCGGGTCGGAAGGATTCGGTGCCGGTCGGCAGGCCGGGTGATGCAGGTTGCGAAGGGGGAGGTGGCCGCGATGTCGCGTGTGCCGTACGTACCGGGGTTCGCGAGGCCGGAGGCGGACGGGCCGTCGCCCAAGGCAGTCGGCCGGGCGCTGCGGGAGCGGTTGTCCCGTTCGCGGCAGGCGGTGCTGTCGGTCCCGGCCGGCAGGCCGGACGCGGTGGCCGCGGTCGAGGCGTCCAACGCCGGGCGCCGACCGGAGTTGACCCCGATACGGGTCGGGCGCATGGCGGCGAGCCCCTTCGCCTTCCTGCGCGGATCCGCGGGCCTGATGGCGCATGACCTGACCGCAGGTCCCGTGACTGGCATAGGGGCGCAGATCTGCGGCGACGCGCACGCCGCCAACTTCGGCCTCTACGGCGATGCCCGGGGCGGCCTCGTCATCGACCTCAACGACTTCGACGAGACCCTCCACGGCCCGTGGGAATGGGATGTGAAGCGGCTCGTCGCCTCCCTGGTCCTCGCCGGCCGGGAAGCGGGCGCGAGCGAGGACGACTGCCGGAAGGCGGCCCAGGACGCGGCGGGCGCGTACCGCCGCACCATGCGGCTGCTGGCGAAGCTGCCGGTGACCGAGGCGTGGAACGCCATCGCCGACGAAGCCCTGGTCTCGCACACCGACGCCCGGGATCTGCTGGGGACGCTGGAGCGGGTGGCGGCGAAGGCGCGGAAGAACACCAGCGCGCGGTTCGCGGCGAAGGCGACGGAACAGACCCCGGACGGCGGGCGGCGGTTCGTCGACGCGCCACCGGTGCTGCGCCGGGTGCCGGACGAGGAGGCGGCAGCCGTTGCCTCCTCCCTCGCGTCCTATCTGGAGACGCTTCCGGAGGACCGGCTGCCCCTGCTGGCCAGGTACGCCGTGCACGACGTGGCATTCCGCGTGGTCGGGACGGGCAGCGTGGGGCTGCGCTCCTACGTGGTGCTGCTGCTCGATCACCGGGGCGAGCCGTTGGTGCTCCAGGTGAAGGAGGCCCGCGCCTCCGTGCTGGCGCCGTTCGTGGAGAAGGTGGGCTTCGTGGTGCCTCCCGTGGCGCACGAGGGGCGCCGGGTGGTGCTGGGACAGCGCAGGATGCAGGTCGTCAGCGACGTGCTGCTGGGCTGGACGACCGTGCCCGACGTAGGGGAGGCGGGGGCCGGGCGGGACACGGCGCATGTGCCGGGCGTGGCGGCGTCCCGCGCCGGTGCCCGTGCCGGGGCGGGCCGGCGCGGGGGACGGCCGTTCCAGGTCCGCCAGTTCCGGAACCGCAAGGGCAGCGTGGACCCGGCGGAACTGTCCGGCGACCAGATGGACGACTACGCACGGATGACGGGCGCGCTCCTCGCGCGTGCCCATGCCCACAGCGCCGACCCGCGCTTGGTGGCCGGATACTGCGGCAAGGGGGAAGAGCTGGACGTGGCGCTGGCGGACTTCGCGGTGGCTTACGCGGACCGTACGGAAGCCGATCACGCCGACCTGATCGCGGCGGTCAAGAGCGGCCGGATAGCGGCCGAAATGGGGGTATGAGGGACGGTCCCCGAAGCGGTGGGTGGCCGGTGCGAGTGCCGGTGTGCGTAGGGGCACCGGTGCGTGCGCGCGTCGGATGCCGTGGCGGCAGCGGTGCATGTACGGGTACGTGTTCCGGCGTGGGTACGGGCGGTACGCGGGCGTGCCCGAGCACAGGATGTCGACGGGCTGGTCCTGGGGGTGGGCGCTCGGTGACGTAGGGGTGGCACTGTCCGGAGCCGTCCGGACGCGGACAGTGCTCCCCGCTGTGGGCCGTACGCTGACCGGGTGACGAACTCGCACGCGGAGAACGCGCAGGACGGCCAGGAACGACCGGACGCGCCGGACACACCGTCCGCCCCGGCCGCCGCCCAAGCTCCGGCCGCAGCCCAGGCCCCGGACGCCACACCGGCACCGGAGGACCCGGGCAGCGGTCAGGAGGACCGGCGGCACCAGGAGGGCGATGCCGAGGCCAGGGCCGCCGATCAGGCTGCCTTGGATGAGGGGACACGGCGGTTGGCGAAGGCGGTGCTGGCGGCCGAGCAGGCGCTGATCGAGTTCGAGATCGCGGTGGAGACGTTCCGCGTGGAGGTGGAGAACTTCTCCCGCCTGCACCACCAGCGGCTCGGCCCCATGTACGCGCGGCTGGACGAGCTGGACGCGCAGATCGCGGAGGCGGTCGCGGCGCGTACGGGAGACGCGGAGGACCTCCGCAAGGCCCGCGAGGCGCGCGCCTCGGTACTGCCCATGCCGGACGTGGAGGAGCTGTTCCACGGGTGGATCGGCTCCGAGGGGATCTTCCCGGAGGCGCAGGCGATGCTCACCGGGCAGTCGGTGCGGCCGCCGCAGAAGGTGCGGCCCAGCGAGGACGCCCGTAAGGCCTACCGCGATCTGGTGCGTAAGGCGCACCCGGACCTGGCGCGGGACGACGCGGAGCGGGCCCGGCGGGACGAGTTCATCGCGCGTGTCAACGCGGCGTACGGCCGGGGCGACGAGGCGGAGCTGCGGGAACTGGCGCGGGAGTGGGAGGCCGGTCCGGCGCCTGTCGAGGAGCGGCTCAGTGAGAGTGAGGAGCTCTATGCCCGGCTGGAGTGGCTGGCCGAGCGCAAGGAGCTGCTGGCTGTCGTCGCGGCGGAGCTGGAGGAGAGTGCGATCGGTGCGATGATCAAGATGGCGCCGCAGGATCCGGACGCCCTGCTCGACGAGATCGCCGAGAAGCTGCTCGCCGATGTCGCGGAACGTGAGGCGTACCTCGCGCAGCTCGTCGGGTAGCGTCGCAAGTATGCGAATTGGTTCTGTGCCCACGGTCGGTGTCGACGCTCTGACGTCGGAGGATTTCCTTCTGGACGTCCGGGAGGACGACGAGTGGGAGGCGGGGCACGCCGAGGGCGCGCTGCACATCCCGATGAGTGAGTTCGTCGCCCGCCTCGGTGAGCTCACCGAGGCCGTTCCCGCCGATGGCGGGCCGGTCTATGTGGTGTGCCGGGTCGGTGGCCGTTCGGCGCAGGTGGCGCAGTATCTGGTGCAGCAGGGCATCGACGCGGTGAATGTCGACGGCGGCATGCAGGCGTGGGAGGCCGCCGGCCGTCCCGTCACGGATGCCCAGGGCGGCCCCGGCGCGGTCATCTAGCCGGCCTTCACCGGGGCGCGGGACCGGGTCGCTCGACCGGTCGTCCCGCCGCCGTTTCGGTGGCCCGCCGGCGGGCGGGCGGGCCTGTGTTGCGGTGGCGTCGTGGCCGCTGAGGCCGCTGATGCCTCAGCGGCCTCAGCCCAGTGGGTGCGCGGCGAGCAGGTCGCCGAGGGCCTCCTCGTGGGCTGCGGCGGGGCCGAGGGAGAGTTCGAGCTGCTTGGCCCAGGCGTGGTAGCGGTGCAGGGGGTAGTCGGTGTCGGCGCCGAAACCGCCGTGCAGGTGCTGGGCGGTCTGGACGACGCGGCGTACGCCCTCGGCGGCCCAGATCTTGGCGACCGCGACATCGCCGGCGGGCGGCAGCGGGCCGGCCGCGTCCGTGGTGAGGCGCCAGGCGGCCTGCCAGAGGGTGGCTTCCATGGCACGCAGGTCGATGAAGCGGTCGGCGGCCTGGACGGCGACGGCCTGGAAGGTGGCGACGGGGTAGCCGAACTGTTCGCGTTTGCTGGTGTAGTCGCTGGTCATGGTGAGTACGCGCTCTCCCAGGCCCAGGGCGAGCGCGCAGGTGCCGAGGGTGAGCAGGTCGCGCAGCGACTCCCAGGCGGCGGGGTCGGTGAGCGTGTCGCGGGCGCTGACGCGTACGGAGGCCAGGTGGACCTCGGCGTAGCGCTCTCCGTTGGTGGAGACCTGGTCGTCGAGGGTGACGCCGGGGTGGGTGCGGGGGACGAGAGCGAGAACGGCCCGGCCGTCGGGGGTGTGGGCGGGGAGCAGGAGGCGATCGGCGGCCTGGGCCCAGGGGACGGTGGTGTGGGAGCCGTCCAGGATCCAGTCGGCGGCTTCCTGGCGGGCTTCGACGGCCAGTTCTGCCGGATCGTGCCCCGTGCGGCCGCCGGAGGCGACGGTGACGACGAGGTCGCCGGTGGCGATGCGGGGCAGTGTCTCGGCGCGGAGTTCGGCGGACGCGTAGCGCTGGAGGGTCAGGGCGGCGGCGCCGGATTCCAGCAGCGGAACGCGTGCCAACACCTTGGCGGACTCGCGCAGCACGAGGCAGAGCGCGAGGGGGTCGAGTCCCGCACCGCCGTGTTCCGGGGCGATGAGCAGGCTCAGCAGGTCGGCGTCGGCGAGTTTGTGCCACAGGGCGCGGTCGAAGTCGTCGGCGACGGCTCCCGGGGTGAGCGCCGGGCTGGGTACGCCATCGGGAGCGACTCCGGAGAAGACGGCCTTCGCCGCTTCGACGGCGGCCTGCTGCTCCTCGGTGAAGGTGAAGTCCACTGGTCTGTCCTCCCACGCGCCGCGTCGATCTGACGAAGCGTCAAGGTAGAACAGGTTGCAGGAATTGGGAATGGCGCCGGCGTGCCGAGGTGGTTCAGCGGTCGAAGTCCACCTCCACCTTTTCGGTCACCGGATGCGACTGGCAGGCCAGCACATAACCGGCGTCGACCTCCTCGGCCTCCAGCGCGAAGTTGCGGTCCATGCGTATCTCCCCCGAGACCAGGAACGCCCGGCAGGTGCCGCACACCCCGCCCTTGCAGGCGTACGGCGCGTCCGCGCGGTTGCGCAGGACCGCCTCCAGCAGCGATTCGCCGTCCTGTACGGGCCAGCTACCGGAGCGTCCGTCCAGGGTGGCGGTCACCGTGCTGTGTGCGGGAGTGGGCAGGGTGGAGGCGGCCGGTGCCAGGGCGGTGCCGTCCTCGACGTGGAAGATCTCTTCGTGGATGCGGCCCCGGGGGACGCGGAGGGCCCGCAGGGCCCGCTCGGCGCTTTGGACCAGGCCGAAGGGGCCGCACAGGAACCAGCCGTCCACCGACTCGGTGGGCAGCAGCGCCGGCAGCAGGGCGCGCAGCCGTTCCTCATCGAGCCGTCCCGAGGGCAGACCGGCCTGCTGTTCTTCGCGGGTGAGGGTCTGGATCAACTGGAAGCGCTCGGGATAGCGGTCCTTGAGGTCGGCCACCTCCTCCAGGAACATCGTGGAGGCCGCCGTGCGGTCGCTGCGGATCAGGCAGAAGCGGGCGTCCGGCCGCTGGGCGAGCAGGGTGGCGGCGATGGACAGCACGGGAGTGATGCCGCTGCCTCCGACGATGCCCACGAAATGACCGGCCCGCGGCTCCAGCGTGAACCGTCCGGCCGGCGCCATGACCTCGACGGTGTCGCCGACCGCCAGCTCCTTGAGCGCGTACGTCGAGAACGTGCCGTCCTCGACCAGGCGGATGCCCACCCGCAGGACGGGCGGGTCGGTGGCGGGGGAGCACAGGGAGTAGGTCCGGCGGATCTCCTGGCCGTCGACCGTTCTGCGCAGGGCGATGTGCTGCCCGGGGGCGTACCGGAATGTCTCGTGCAGCTCGGGCGGGACCGCGAAGGTGACGGCCACCGCGTCGTCCGTGAGCCGCTCGATCTCCCGGACCCGCAGCGGGTGGAACATCACAACTCCTTGAAGTGGTCGAAAGGCTCGCGACAGGACTCGCAGCGGCGCAGGGCCTTGCAGGCCGTGGACGAGAAGCGGCTCAGCAGGGTGGTGTCGGTCGACCCGCAGTGCGGGCAGCGGATGGCGAGGTCGACGGCCACCGGCCCGCCCGCAGGGCCGGTGGGCCGCGGTGGCGCGATGCCGAACTCGGCGAGCTTGCGGCGGCCTTCGGCGGTGATCGCGTCGGTGGTCCAGGGCGGGCTGAGGACCGTACGGACGACTACTTCGGCGATGCCGTGGTCGTGGAGGACGCGCTCAATGTCGGCCGACATGGCTTCTACGGCGGGACAGCCGGTGTAAGTGGGGGTGAGCCGCACCTCGACGTGGTCGGGGGCCGTCAGCCGCACGTCGCGCACCACGCCGAGCTCGGCGAGGGTGAGGACCGGCAGCTCCGGGTCGGGCACGGAGCCGGCCAGGGCGCGCAGTTCCTCTTCCAGGGCCGTGTCGGTCACCATGTCGCCCCCGGATGGCTGCGGTGGAGGTGCTGCATCTCGGCGAGCATGCGCCCGAACGGCTCGGTGTGCAGGCCCTGGCGCCCGGCGCCCGCCGTCCAGGCACCGCGCTGCGGACCCTGCGGAACGGTGAGCGTGGCGCGGGTGAGGAGGGTGGTCACGCGGGTCGTCCAGGTGTCGTGCAGCGTGGACCAGGGCACGTCCAGGCCGTCGACCGGTTCGAACAGTTCGCCGGTGTACCGCCACAGGGCGTCCAGACCCTGCTGCATACGGGTGTGGCTCTCCTCGGTGCCGTCACCCAGGCGGAGCGTCCATTGCTCGGCGTGGTCGCGGTGGTAGGCGACCTCCTTGACCGCTTTGGCGGCCAGCGGCGCCAACTCGCTGTCGGCGGTGGCGAGATGGCCGAACAACAGCTCTTGGTAGGTGGAGAAGCAAAGCTGGCGGGCGATGGTGTGCGCGAAGTCGCCGTTGGGCTGCTCGACGAGCTGGACGTTGCGGAACTGCCGTTCCTCCCGCAGATACGCCAGCTCGTCCTCGTCGCCGGCCAGGGAGAGCAGGACGCGGGCCTGGCCGAGGAGGTCCAGGGCGATGTTGGCGAGCGCGACCTCCTCCTCCAGGACCGGCGCGCGGCCGGCCCATTCGCCGAGGCGATGGGACAGGACCAGGGCGTCGTCCCCGAGGGCCAGGGCCGGGGTGCGCGTGACGTTCATCAAAGGTGTCGCACCCCGTCCGGGATTTCGTAGAAGGTCGGATGGCGGTAGGGCTTGTCGCCGGCGGGCTCGAAGAACGTGTCCTTCTCGTCCGGGGAGGACGCGGTGACCTGGGCGGAGGGCACCACCCAGATCGAGACGCCCTCGGAACGGCGGGTGTACAGATCGCGGGCGTTGCGCAGGGCCATCTCGGCGTCGGGGGCGTGCAGGCTGCCGGCGTGGGTGTGGGACAGACCGCGCCGGCTGCGGACGAACACCTCCCACAGCGGCCATTCGGCGGTCGGCGCGGCCGTGCCCGTAGGGGGCTGCGCGGGTAGGGGTGTGGTCATCGGTTCGTCTCCCCGTGCTTGGCCGCGTGGGCGGCTGCTGCCTCGCGCACCCAGGCGCCGTCCTCGTGTGCTTGCCGCCGGCGGCCGATCCGCTCGGCGTTGCAGGGGCCGTTGCCCTTGAGCACCTCGCGGAACTCGTCCCAGTCGATGGGTCCGAAATCCCAGTGCCCGCGGGCTTCGTTCCACGTCAGATCCGGGTCGGGCAGGGTGAGCCCGAGGGCTTCGGCCTGCGGGACGCAGATGTCGACGAAGCGCTGGCGCAGCTCGTCGTTGGAATGCCGCTTGATCTTCCAGGCCATGGACTGCGCGGAGTGCGCCGACTCGTCGTCGGGCGGGCCGAACATCATCAGCGACGGCCACCACCAGCGGTCGACCGCGTCCTGCGCCATGGCGTGCTGCGCCTCGGTGCCCCGGCTCAGGGCCAGCAGCAGTTCGTACCCCTGGCGCTGGTGGAAGGACTCCTCCTTGCAGACGCGGACCATGGCGCGGGCGTACGGGCCGTAGGAGCAGCGGCACAGCGGGACCTGGTTGGTGATCGCCGCGCCGTCCACCAGCCAGCCGATGGCGCCGACATCGGCCCAGGTCAGGGTGGGGTAGTTGAAGATCGAGGAGTATTTCTGGCGGCCGGAGTGCAGCTTGTCGAGCAGCTCGTCGCGGCTGGTGCCGAGGGTTTCGGCGGCGCTGTAGAGATACAGGCCGTGGCCCGCTTCGTCCTGCACCTTCGCCATGAGGATCGCCTTGCGGCGCAGTGAGGGCGCCCGGGTGATCCAGTTGGCTTCCGGTTGCATGCCGATGATCTCGGAGTGGGCGTGCTGCGCGATCTGGCGGACCAGCGATGAGCGGTAGGCGTCCGGCATCCAGTCCCGCGGTTCGATGCGCTCGTCCGCGGCCACGGTGGCGTCGAATGCGGCCTGGGAGGCCGTATCTTCCGGCGCGATCGTCGTCATGTGGTGCCCCCTCGCTCCCGACCGACCGATCGTTCGGTTCAATGTTGAGTGGGCGGGCGGCCGGTGTCAAGGCTGTGGATAACTCGGGGGAGGGTGTGCCCGGTGTCGGCGCGTAGGTACGGTTCCGAAGCGGAGTCAGTCGACCGGATTCTGGAAACGGGGCGGGAATGCAGTCATACGGGGACGAATCGCGGCCATTGGCCGCGCTCTCGCTACCCTCACGAATCGTCATAGGCACAGCGGCCTGCGCCGTCGCGGTAGCCGTCGCGATTCATCTGGCGATGATGTTTTTGCACGTCGCGCCGCCGAACACGCTCAGCAGACAGCAGGGCTCGCTGATCGGCGACTACGTGTATCCCGAGTACGAGCAGAACTGGAAGCTGTTCGCGCCCAACCCCCTCCAGCAGAACATCGCCGTGCAGGTCAGAGCCCAGTTGCGCACCGGGGACGGCGCCGGACGGACGACCGGGTGGACCGATGTGACCGCCCGCGACGGCCAGGCCATCCTCCACAACCCACTGCCCAGCCACACCCAGCAGAACCAACTGCGCCGCGGCTGGGAGTTCTACCTCAACTCCCACACCGCGCAGAACCGCGCCACCGGCCCGCGCGGCGAGCTCTCCGAGCGCTACATCCGCCGCGTCATGATGGCCCGGCTCGGCGCCGAGTGGGCCCGCAGCGGTGGCCGGGTCGAGCGGATACAGGTCCGCTCCATGACGACGGCCGTCAGCCCGCCGCCGTGGAGCACCGAGAAGATCAGCACCAAGCCCGTGTACCGCGTGCTGCCCTGGTGGCAGGTCACCGCAGACGACCTGCCCAAGGGGGCGACGAACAAGTGACCTCACCCACGCCGCAGCGGCCGACGAACTCGCGGCCGAACGCACCGCACACGCCCGACCCCCAGGCCCCGGAAGCACCGGAGCCGCCGGCGCCCGCCGCGCCGGCCGACTCTCTTGAGGAGACCCGTATCGAGCGGGCCATCGGCCGCGGCTTCGTACGCGCCACCGCCCGGGCGATGGCCCCGTACCAAACCGCCGTCATCCGGATCGGCTTCTCCGCCACCTGGCTGCTCTTCCTGCTGCGGGAATGGCCCCACCGCCACGAGCTCTACGGGCCCGACAGCCCGTGGACCCTGGACATGGCGCGCCGCCTCTTCGACAGCAATCACGCCTTCTCCGTACTGCCCTGGTCCGACAGCCCCGGCTGGTTCGAGTGCGTCTACCTGTTCGCCATCGTGGCGAGCGCCCTGCTGATGCTGGGCTGGCGCACCCGCACGATGTCGGTCCTCTTCATGGTCGGCGTGCTTTCCCTGCAGAACCGCAGCGTCTTCATCGGGGACGGCGGCGACAACGTCATCCACCTGATGTCGCTCTACCTCGTGCTGACCCGCTGTGGGCAGGTGTGGTCGCTGGACGCGCGCCGCGCGAAGCGGGCGGCAGCGGCGCGGACGGCGGCCGAGGACGGCGAGGGTCCCCTCGCCGCCCCCGCCGCCCCCGCCGCCCCCCGGGACGTGCCCGGCGTCGTCCTGTGGAGCGTGCTGGGCCTCGGCCTGGCCCTCGCGCAGATCCTCGGCCGCTACGGCCTGACCTGGTTCGAGAACGGCCCGTTCCCGCACATCGGCTGGAGCCTGGCCCTGTGGACCCTGTGGGCCGGACACGGGCTGTGGTGGGCGGTGCGGCGCTACGCGCCGGGCGAGCCCCGGATCGTCATGGACACCCTCGCCAAGCTCCTGCACAACGGCGCCCTGCTGGTGATCATGGTCGAGGTCTGCCTGATCTACGCCACCGCGGGCTGGTACAAGATCCAGGGTTCCCGCTGGCAGGACGGCACCGCGGTCTTCTACCCGATGCACCTGGACTACTTCTCCCCCTGGCCGGCCCTCTCGGAGCTGCTGGGCGGCAACGGGCTGGTCGTCATGCTGATCACCTACGGCACGGTCATCGTGCAGGTCGCCTTCCCCTTCACCCTCTTCAACCGCCGGCTGAAGAACGTCCTGCTGGTCGTGATGATCTGCGAGCACCTCTCGATCGCGGTGCTGCTCGGCCTGCCGTTCTTCTCCCTCGCGATGATCGCGGCGGACGCGGTCTTCCTGCCGACGAACTTCCTGACCTGGCTCTCGGAGCGGGCCTCCGCACTGCGCGTGCGGCTGTTCGGGCGCGGCCGCTCCCCCCGCCCCGGCCACGAGTCCCCGGGCGGTGACCAGGAGGCCGGTACGCGCGGCGGCGGCGATGGCCATACCCTCGTCGGGTGAGCAGCGAGAAAACCGCCCCGGGCGGCGAGATCACGGCCGTCGGCGGCGTGCGGACCGCCGCCGACGGGCCGCACACCGCCCCCAAGGCCGTGAACGCCCAGCCCGGGGCGGTCGCGACCGCCCTTGCCCTCGCGGAGGCCGGTCCCGCCGAGCCGGTGCAGTACGACGAGGGCTACGGCCCCGAGATCGGCGTCGGCCCGCATCCGCGGCCCTGGCCGGAGGGCGACCACTACGACCCCGAGCTGCTCGCGCACGGTGACCGGCGCAACGTCGTCGACCAGTACCGCTACTGGACGCGGGAGGCGATCGTCGCCGACCTCGACACCCGCCGCCACGAATTCCATGTGGCGGTCGAGAACTGGGGCCACGACTTCAACATCGGCTCGGTCGTCCGGACCGCCAACGCCTTCCTCGCCCAGGAGATCCACATCGTCGGCCGGCGCCGCTGGAACCGCCGCGGCGCGATGGTCACCGACCGCTACCAGCACGTCCGCCATCACCCGGACACCGCGGACCTCACCGCCTGGGCCGCCGCCGAAGAGCTGCCGATCATCGGGATCGACAACCTCCCCGGCGCCGTGCCGCTGGAGACGACCGCGCTGCCCCGCCGCTGTGTGCTGCTGTTCGGCCAGGAGGGACCGGGGCTGACCGAGGAAGCGCGCCGGCACGCCTCCGTGGTCTGCTCGATCGCGCAGTTCGGATCGACCCGTTCGATCAACGCGGGGGCGGCGGCCGCCATCGCCATGCACGCCTGGATAGGCCGCCACGCCCGCATCGAGGCGCCGGGCGCCCCGTAAGGCGCCCAGCTCCTCGGCCGCCTACGCGGGCCTGCGCACCTCCACCGTCCGGAAACGGTTGGCCACGAACGCGCCGTCGCACAGCGCCGCGTTGGCCGCCGGATTGCCGCCGGAGCCGTGGAAGTCGGAGAACGCCGCCGTCTGGTTCACATAGACGCCACCGGTGAGGTTCAGCGAGAGCTGCGCACACTCCTCCAGGCAGGCGTCCTGGACGAGCTGCTCCACCTCGGGGGAGGTGGTGTACGCGCCGACGGTCATGGCGCCCTTCTCCCGGACGGTACGCCGCAGCAGCTCCACCGCGTCCGCCGCCGAGTCGACGGCCACCGCGAAGGACACCGGGCCGAAGCACTCCGAGAGATAGGCCGCCTCGGAGTCCGGCTTGGCGCCGTCGAGCTTGACGATCACGGGCGTACGGACCGTGGCGCCGGGGAACTCCGGGTGGGTCACCTCCCGGGAGGCCAAGGCCACCTCGCCGAACCCCGAAGCCGCCTCGATCCGCTCCTTGACCTGCGGGTTCACGATCGCACCCAGCAGCGCGTTGGCCCGCGCGTCATCGCCGAGCAGCCCGCTCACCGCGCCCGCGAGATCGCTGACCACCTCGTCGTACGACTTGGGTCCGGCGTCCGTGCTGATGCCCTCGCGCGGGATCAGCAGATTCTGCGGTGTGGTGCACATCTGGCCGCTGTAGAGGGACAGCGAGAAGGCGAGGTTGCCGAGCATGCCCTTGTAGTCGTCGGTCGAGTCGATGACGACGGTGTTGACGCCGGCCTTCTCCGTGAAGACCTGCGCCTGGCGGGCGTGCGTCTCCAGCCAGTCGCCGAAGGACGTCGAGCCGGTGTAGTCGATGATGCGGACCTCGGGGCGGACGGCGAGGGTCTTGGCCAGGCCCTCGCCCGGCTTGTCGACGGCCAGGCACACCAGGTCGGCGGGGAAACCGGCCTCGGCGAGCACCTCGCGCGCCACCCTGACCGTCAACGCCAGCGGCAGGACGGCCCTCGGGTGGGGCTTGACCAGCACCGGATTGCCGGTGGCCAGAGAGGCGAACAGGCCCGGATAGCCGTTCCACGTCGGGAAGGTGTTGCAGCCGATCAACAGCGCCACACCGCGCGGCACGGCCGTGAAGCTCTTGCTCAGCTCCAGCGGATCGCGCTTGCCCTGCGGCTTGGACCACGGGGCCTGCTGCGGGGTGCGGATCTGCTCGGCGTAGGCGTACGCCACCGCCTCCAGGCCGCGGTCCTGGGCATGCGGCCCGCCCGCCTGGAAGGCCATCATGAACGCCTGCCCGCTGGTGTGCATCACGGCCTGCGCGAACTCATGGGTGCGGGCGCTGATGCGCGCCAGGATCTCCACACACACCGCCGCACGCGCCTCAGGGCCCGCGGCACGCCAGGCGGGGATCGCGTCCCGCATGGCCGGCAGCAGCACGTCCACATCCGGATGCGGGTAGCTGATGCCCAACTCCGGGCCGTAGGGCGATACTTCGCCGCCCGTCCAGGCGTCCGTCCCCGGCTGGTCCAGCTCGAAGCGCTTGCCGCGCAGCGCCTCGAAGGCGGCCAGGCCGTCCGGCGCGGCGTTTTCGCCGTACGCCTTCGGGTGCTCGGGGTGGGGGGACCAGTAGGCGCGGGTGCGGATTGCCTCCAGCGCCTGATCGAGGGTCGGGCGGTGCTTCTCGATCAACTGCGCTGTGGTCATTTCGGCGGCCATCGATGACCAACTCCTCGTCGAGCCGGGCGGAAAGCGGATGGGGCGGAACACGGAAGGCGAAACGAAAGGCGAAACGGAAAGCGAAACGGAAAGGGATGAGCGGATGGGGCGGAGAGCGGCGGAAGCGGGAAGAGAAGGAAGGGCGACCCGGGGCGATCTTTTCCGGGCCCCGAGCGGCGCACCTTCTCGCGTGCCGCGCGGGAGTGGGAGCGGACAGGGCAACGGAGTTAGAGTAACCGAACGATCGGTCGGGGCAAGAGGGCCCGGCGAACCTGTGGACAAGTCGGTCGGGAAGGATCTGTCGGCATGACGGCAATCGAGGCCAGCAGCCCCGTGGCAGTAGTGGGCACCGGCACCATGGGTCAGGGAATCGCGCAGGTGGCGCTGGTCGCCGGCCATCCCGTGCGCCTCTACGACGCCGTGCCCGGGCGGGCCGGGCAGGCCGCGGCGGAGATCGTGCGGCGGCTGGATCGGCTCGTCGAAAAAGGCCGGATCCAGGCGGTCGAGCGGGACGCCGCACGCGACCGTCTCACCCCCGCCGCCGCGCTCACCGACCTGGCCGGCAGCGCGCTGGTCATCGAGGCGATCGCGGAACAACTGCCCGCCAAGCAGGAGCTTTTCACCGCCCTGGAAGAGATCGTCGCGCCGGACTGCCTGCTGGCCACGAACACCTCCTCCTTGTCGGTGACCGCCGTCGCCGGCCCGCTGCGCCACCCCGGCCGCTGCGTGGGCCTGCACTTCTTCAACCCCGCGCCGCTGCTCCCCCTGGTCGAGGTCATCAGCGGCTTCACCACCGAGGAGTCGGCCGCGACGACCGCGTACGAGACCGCCGCGGCCTGGGGCAAGACGCCGGTGCGCTGCGCGGACACCCCCGGCTTCATCGTCAACCGCGTCGCCCGCCCGTTCTACGCCGAGGCCCTGCGCGTCTACGAGGAGCGGGCGGCCGATCCGGCCACCATCGACGCGGTGCTGCGCGAGGGCGCCGGCTTCAAGATGGGCCCCTTCGAACTGACCGACCTCATCGGCCAGGACGTGAACGAAGCGGTCACCCAGTCGGTGTGGCGGTCCTTCTTCCAGGACCCGAAGTTCACGCCCTCGCTGGCGCAGCGGCGGCTGGTCGAGGCCGGTCTGCTCGGCCGGAAGTCCGGGCGGGGCTGGTACGACTACGCCGAGGGCGCCGCCCGCCCCGCGCCGCACACCGCCGCTCCGTGCCCCGCCCCGGACGCCGTCGCCGTGCACGCCGAGCTGCCCGGGCCCGCCCAGGTGCTGCGGGAGATGATCGAAGAGGCCGGCATCAAGGTCACCCGCGACCGCGCCCCGGGGCCCGAGGGCTTCATCCGGCTGCCCGGCGGGGCCGCGCTGGCGCTGACCAACGGCAATCCGGCGACGAGCGTGGTCTACGGCAAGCACATCCGGTTCGACCTCTCGCTCGACTACCGGGCCGCGACCCGGATCGCCCTCGCCGCCTCGGTGACGGCCTCCGAGGGGGACGTCGCGGAGGCGGTCGGGCTGTTCCAGGCGCTGGGCAAGCAGGTCAGCGTCATCGAGGACGTACCGGGCATGATCGTCGCCCGGACCGTCGCGATGATCGTGGACTTCGCCGTGGACGCCGCGGGCCGCGGCGTGGCGACCCCCGAGGACATCGACACCGCGATGCGCCTGGGCGTGAACTACCCCGGCGGCCCCCTGGAGTGGGCGGAGCGGCTGGGTGCCGAGTGGGTGTGGGACCTGCTGGAGGCCATGCACCAGAATGCCGGTGGACGCTACGCACCGTCCTGGGCGCTGCGGCGCCGTGCGGAACTCCAAGGACAGGTGTTCTAATCATGACCATGGCCAAGCGCGACACCTACACGCCCGATTCGCTCCTCGCGGTCGCCGTGGAGGTGTTCATCGAGCGCGGGTACGACGGCACCTCCATGGAGCACCTCTCCAAGGCGGCCGGCATCTCGAAGTCCTCGATCTACCACCACGTCCGCAGCAAGGAAGAGCTGTTGCGCCGGGCGATAAGCCGCGCCCTGGACGGGCTGTTCGGTGTGCTGGAGGAGCCGGGCGCGGTCGGCGGGCGGGCGATCGAGCGGCTGGAGTACGTCACCCGGCGCGAGGCCGAGGTGCTGATGGACGAACTTCCCTACGTCACGCTGCTGCTGCGGGTGCGGGGGAACACGGACACCGAGCGGTGGGCCATGGAGCGCCGCCGCCAGTTCGACCATGAGGTCGCCGACCTGCTCAAGCAGGCCGCCGCCGAGGGTGACCTGCGGGACGACGTCGATCTGCGGCTGGCCACGAGGCTGCTCTTCGGCATGATCAACTCGATCGTGGAGTGGTACCGGCCGGGGCGCGGGGGCGCGGCCAGCCGCGACGAGGTCGCCGAGGCCGTGGTGCGGACGGCCTTCGTGGGTCTGCGCAAGTCCTGAGGGGTCGGCGGGGTTGCCGGGGGCGTTAGGCCCACCGGGGCCGCTGAGGTCATTCCGGCCACCGGGGCCTGCGGGGTTTCGGGAGCGCGGCCCGTCACGGGGGCCTGCGGGGTTTCGGGAGCGCGGCCGCCACCGGGGCCTGCGGGGTTTCGGGAGCGCGGCCGCCACCGGGGCCTGCGGGGTTCCGGGACCGCGGCCCGTCACCGCCCGGCCACCCGTCACCCGGTGCTTACTGCTGCTCCGTCCCGAGGTCGGTTTCCTCGAAGACCAGCAGGGTGCGGGTGCTGAGGACTTCCGGGATCGACTGGATGCGGGTGAGGACCAGTTCCCGCAGCTCGCGGTTGTCCCGGGTGTGCACCAGGAACAGGACGTCGAAATCGCCGCTGACCAGCGCGATGTGGGACGCCCCCGGCAGCGCCGTCAACTGCTTGCGCACCGTCCGCCAGGAGTTCTGCACGATCTTCAGCGTGATATAGGCCGAGGCGCCCTGACCTGCGCGTTCCTGGTCTACGCGGGCGCTGAAGCCGCGTATGACGCCGTCGTCGATCAGGCGGTTTATCCGCGCGTAGGCATTCGCACGCGAGACGTGGACCCGCTCGGCGACGGACCGGACGGAGGCCCGGCCGTCGGTCTGGAGCATGCGCAGGATCGAGCGGTCGATGGTGTCGAGCGGGCGGACGACGGGCGGCGGCGGGGTCGTGGACGGTGGCGTGACCGCCCCCGGTGACCCGCCGGGATTGGCCATCTGTTCGTCCTGCATATGGTCCCGCCTCCCCTTTGTGGACGCCCGGGCTTCATCTCATGCTGTGGAGAACCGTTTGTCCACAGGCTGGGCCCGCCTGTAGCCAAATTGCACCGGCGACCGAACAATCGGTAGGGAAGGGCTACCCGCCCCGACCCGTTCCATCCTGCCCGTCCGTCGTCCGCCCCCCACCCCATATGAGGCGCTTCGCGCCACCCCTTCGATTCGAGGAGGTGCTCGTCATGACGGTCCTTGAGCAGCCCGGCAGCAGCAGGAACAAGAGCGGCCTGTCCGGCCCGCCGCCCGCCTGGCGGCCGCGCGTCGACCCCGCGCCCCTCCTGCCGGACGCGCAGCCGTACCGCGTCCTGGGGACGGACGCCGCGAGCCGGCTCGACCCGGCCCTGCTGCGGCGGCTGTACGCCGAGCTGGTCCGCGGCCGCCGGTACAACGCGCAGGCCACGGCCCTGACCCGGCAGGGGCGGCTGGCGGTCTATCCGTCCTCCACGGGGCAGGAAGCCTGCCAGGTGGCCGCCGCGCTGGCGCTGAAGGACCGCGACTGGCTCTTCCCCAGTTACCGCGACACCCTCGCCGCGGTCGCCCGGGGCCTCGACCCCGTACAGGCCCTGACCCTCCTCCGGGGCGACTGGCACACCGGCTACGACCCGCGCGAGCACCGCATCGCCCCGCTGTGCACCCCGCTGGCAACCCAACTCCCGCACGCCGTGGGCCTGGCGCACGCCGCCCGGCTCAAGGGCGACGACGTCGTGGCCCTGGCGCTCGTCGGCGACGGCGGCACGAGCGAGGGCGACTTCCACGAGGCGCTCAATTTCGCGGCCGTGTGGCAGGCGCCGGTGGTCTTCCTCGTCCAGAACAACGGCTTCGCGATCTCCGTACCGCTCGCCAAGCAGTCGGCCGCGCCCTCCCTCGCCCACAAGGCCGTCGGCTACGGCATGCCGGGCCGCCTGGTCGACGGCAATGACGCGCCGGCGGTGCACGAAGTCCTCACCGACGCGGTCGAACGCGCCCGCCGGGGTGGCGGCCCCACCCTGGTGGAGGCCGTCACCTACCGCATCGAGGCCCACACCAACGCCGACGACGCCACCCGCTACCGCACCGACTCCGAGGTGCGGGCCTGGCGGGCACACGACCCGATAGCCCTTCTGGAGCGCGAGTTGGCGGACCGTGACCTGCTGACCGGCGAATTCACCGACGCGACCAAGGCCGCTGCCGAGGAGCTCGCGGCGGACCTGCGGGAGCGGATGAACCAGGACCCGGTCCTGGACCCGATGGACCTGTTCACCCATGTCTTCGCCGAGCAGACCGGCCAACTGCGGGAGCAGGCCGACCGGTTGCGCGCCGAGCTGGCCGCCGAAGCCGCAGAAGGCACAGAAGACGCCGAGATTGACGCGAGCGGCGGGAATACCGCGGCCTCCGGGCGCGCTGCCCTTGCCGAGGAGTCCGCCGAGGGGGCCCGACGATGACGACCACCGCTCCGGTGACCGCCCGCAAACCCGCCACGATGGCGCAGGCACTGACCCGCGCGCTGCACGACGCCATGGCAGAGGACCCCACCGTCCACGTCATGGGGGAGGACGTCGGCGCCCTGGGCGGCGTCTTCCGGGTCACCGACGGCCTGGCCAAGGAGTTCGGCGAGGACCGCTGCGCCGACACGCCCCTCGCCGAGGCGGGCATATTGGGCACCGCCGTCGGCATGGCCATGTACGGCCTGCGGCCGGTCGTCGAGATGCAGTTCGACGCGTTCGCCTACCCGGCCTTCGAGCAACTGGTCAGCCATGTCGCGCGGATGCGCAACCGCACCCGCGGCGGCCTGCCGATGCCACTGACCATCCGCGTCCCCTACGGCGGCGGAATCGGCGGCGTCGAACACCACAGTGACTCCTCCGAGGCGTACTACCTCGCCACGCCCGGCCTCCATGTCGTCACCCCGGCGACCGTCGAGGACGCCTACGGGCTGCTGCGCGCCGCCATCGCCTCGGACGACCCGGTGGTCTTCCTCGAACCCAAGCGGCTGTACTGGTCGAAGGCCGACTGGGCGGCCGACGACCCCACACCGGTCGCCCCCATCGGCCGCGCCGAGATCCGGCGCCGCGGCGGGGACGCCACGCTGATCACCTACGGTCCGTCGCTGCCGGCCTGCCTGGAGGCCGCCGAGGCGGCCCGCGCGGAAGGCTGGGACCTGGAAGTCCTCGACCTGCGCTCCTTGGTGCCGTTCGACGACGAGACGGTGTGCGCGTCGGTGCGGCGCACCGGGCGGGCCGTGGTCGTCCACGAGTCCGGCGGCTTCGGCGGCCCCGGCGGGGAGATCGCCGCACGGATCACCGAGCGCTGCTTCCACCACCTGGAGGCGCCGGTCCTGCGCGTCGCGGGATTCGACATCCCCTATCCGCCGCCGATGCTGGAGCGGCACCATCTGCCCGGGGTCGACCGGATTCTGGACACCGTGGCCCGTCTCCAGTGGGAGTCGGACTGGACCGAGGGACGTGGTGAGTGATGGCCGTGGTCCGTGAATTCACCCTCCCCGACCTGGGGGAGGGCCTCACCGAGGCGACGATCACGCACTGGCTGGTCGAGGTCGGCGAAGTCGTGGCCGTCGACCAGCCGGTCGTCGAGGTGGAGACCGCCAAGGCGATGGTGGAGGTGCCGTGCCCCTACGGAGGCGTGGTGACCGCCCGCTTCGGGGCGGAGGGGGACGAAGTCCCCGTGGGCACGCCGCTGGTGACGGTCGCGGTGGGCGCGGTGCCGGAGGACCTGGTGGCGGACGGCACGAAGCCCGGCGCGGCTGGTGCGGCGGCCACCTCGGCGCCCGAGGGAGCGGCGGCTTCCGGACCTGCGGCGGCGCGGTCGGGGCAGTCGGCCGCCGACTCCGCGCCGGCGGACTCCGGTTCGGCGGACTCGGGATCGGGAAATGTGCTGGTCGGGTATGGCACGAGCACGTCGGCGGCACGGCGGCGCAGGATCCGGCCCGGCGGCGTGGGCCCCGCGGCGGGCGCGCCGCGTGCGGCCGGGACCGCGCGGGACGAGGCGCCCGGTGAGGGCCCCCGCAGCGGGCGGACCGCCGGCGCCGCGTCCGAGTCGTCGGCGCCCACCACGGTGGAGCCGGCCACGGTGGAGCCGGCCTTCGCGGCGGCTGCCGGGGAGGAGCGGCCCGTGAGCGCGGAGGCGGAGTCGGCCGACGGGCGGGCGGTGGCCGTCATCTCGCCCCTGGTGCGCCGGATGGCCCGCGAACACGGCCTGGATCTGCGGGGTTTGCGGGGGTCCGGCCGAGACGGGCTGATTCTTCGTACGGACGTCGAGCGGGCCATCCGGGAACGCGCCGATCAGGAGGAGGCCCTCCGGGAGCGGCAGGAGACGGCCCGGATCGCGGAGAGGGACGCGGTGGGGGCCGCGACCGCCACCAGGACCGGGGCCCGCACGGTCTCCGGAGCCGGACGGCTGGGGGACAGCGCCGGAGCCGCCGTCGGCGAGCGGATCCCGCTGCGCGGTATGCGGGGCGCCGCCGCCACGAAGCTCAGCCGCAGCCGCCGGGAGATCCCGGACGCGACGTGCTGGGTCGACGCCGACGCCACCGAACTCCTCGCCGCCCGCGCCGCGATGAACGTGCCGGGCGCACCCAAGGTCTCGCTGCTCGCGCTGCTGGCCCGCATCTGCACGGCCGCGCTCGCCCGGTTCCCCGAGCTGAACGCGACCGTCGACACCGAGTCCCAGGAGATCGTCCGGCTGCCCGCCGTCCATCTCGGATTCGCCGCGCAGACCGATCGCGGCCTAGTGGTGCCGGTGGTGCGGGACGCGCACGCCCGTACGGTCGAGGACCTGTCCGCCGAGATGGCCCGGCTCACCGAGACCGCCCGTTCCGGTGGCCTGTCGCTCGCCGAGCTGACCCACGGCACGTTCACCCTCAACAACTACGGCGTCTTCGGGGTCGACGGCTCCACGCCGATCATCAACCACCCCGAGGCCGCGATGCTCGGCGTCGGCCGCATAGCCGCCAAACCCTGGGTGCACAACGGCGAGTTGGCCGTCCGGCAGGTCGTCCAGCTTTCGTTCACCTTCGATCACCGGGTGTGCGACGGCGGCACGGCCGGCGGCTTCCTGCGGTTCGTCGCCGACTGCGTGGAACAGCCGGCGTTGCTGCTGCGCACGCTGTGAGCCGGCTGTGGTCGCTCCCGTGACCGCTTGATCCCGGCATGCCTTTTGATCCCGGCATGGCCTTTTGGTCTCGGCCGTGCCGATTGGGGTCCTCACCGTTACTTCTGCTGATCTCCGCCGATCTCCGCTGATCTCCCCGGCTGTCTGTGGCCTCTGTGATCTCTGTGATCCGCGCTATGAACCCTGTGTGGGGGCGATGCGTCCGGTGATACTCATGGGGTGAGCGACCACACCGACTACGACACCCTCGTGCTGGCCGGAGGGGCGGCGCGCCGGCTCGGCGGGGCGGACAAACCCGCCCTGTCCGTCGGCGGCCGCCCCCTGCTGGACCGGGTGCTGGCCGCCTGCCCCGACGCCGCGGTCACCGTCGTCGTCGGCCCGGCGCGACCGACCAGCCGTCCCGTCGTCCGGGCCCTGGAGGACCCGCCGGGTGGCGGTCCGCTCGCCGCGCTGGAGGCCGGTCTGCGGCACACCACCGCCCCGACCGTCCTCGTCCTGTCGGCGGACCTGCCGTTCCTGACCACCGCGACCGTCGACGCCCTGCTGGGGGCGGCGAAGCGAACGGATGCGGGGACCGCGGGGACGGATGCGGGCCGTGCCGGATCGCCCGACGGGGCGGTGTTGCGCGACGCGCAGGGCCGGGACCAGCCGCTGGTGGCCGCCTACCGGGCCGAGGCGCTGCGCCGCGAGCTGGCCGTGTTGCGCGCCGCCCACGGCACCCTGGCCGGTCTGCCGCTGCGCGCCCTGACGTCCGCGTTGACGCTCGTACGGGTCCCGGATGTCACCGCCGGGGCGTCCTTCGACTGCGACACCTGGGAAGACCTCAGCGCGGCGCGGGCCCGGATCAGGGAGCATGGGAACGTGTTGGACGAATGGATCACCGCAGTCAAGGCCGAACTGGGCATCGCACTCGATGTCGACACGGCGGCACTCCTCGACCTCGCGCGGGACGCGGCACACGGCGTGGCCCGCCCGGCCGCGCCGCTGACGACGTTCCTCATCGGTTACGCGGCCGGACAGCAGGGCCGGGACGTGAACGAGCTGGCCGGCAAGGCCGCCGCGCTGGCCAACCGCTGGGCCGCGGAGAGCGCCGAGGAATCGGGGACCGAGGGCGCGAACGGTGCCGGCGGCGCAGCGGGTGCCGAAGCGAAGCGCGCGGAATGAACGACGGGGAGTTCGACGCCGCGCTGGAGGACGCGCTCGCGCTGGCCAACGGCCTGGCACCGGCGCGCGGGGAGCGGCCCGGGGACGGCCGGGCGCCTGACCGGGACGGAGACGCGACGACGGGGACAGCGTCGGCCCCATCGGGCCCGTCGGCCTCGGCCGCGTCCGGGGTCACCAGCGCGTCCGACGCCGGTTCCGCTCATCCCTCCGGCCACGCCGATTTCCCCGATCCGTCAGAGGTCTTCGATTTCGATGCGGTGATCGTGCCGGGAGCTTTTGATGGGTCCGGAACCCGCCGTGCGTCCGGCGCCGGAGACGCGTCCGCCACCGGCGACGCATTCGGCTCCGACGACGCGTTCACCTCCGGCCGTCCCTGCGATCCCGCCGATCCCAACCGGTCCCCGGACCCCGCCGCCCAGGACCCAGGCCCCGCGTCGGTCGGTCACCGCGGCCCGGCCGCCGACACCAGCGGCACCACCGTCGACTCGCCCGAGTCCCCCGGCTTCTCCCCCTCCCCGGGCACCCCCGGCGCGCAAGACCTCCCCGGCTCACCCGAGGACCGCCCCCACGAAGCCACCGCCTGGCAGGCTGCGCGTGAGCTCGCCGCCCGAGCCGTGCCGGGGCCGCCCGCGCCCGAGTCCGCCCCCCTCGCCGATGCGCTCGGCCGTACGCTCGCGGCACCCCTGGCCGCGCTGACCGATCTGCCGTCCTTCGACACCTCCGCGATGGACGGCTGGGCCGTCTCCGGCCCCGGCCCCTGGCGCCTCGACCGCCCCGCCGGCGCCGCCTCCCGCTCCGCCCACGGCATCCTCGCCGGGCACGCCCCCACCGATGTGCTCCCCGACGGGCACGCCATCGCGATCGCCACCGGGGCGCGCCTCCCGGCCGGTGCCACCGCCGTGCTGCGCAGTGAGCACGGGGAGGTCCGTGATCTGGGTGACGGACGGGCGCGGCTGTACGCGCCGCGGCCCGCGTCACCGGGGCAGGACATCCGCCCGCGCGGCCAGGAGTGCCGCAGCGGCGACCATCTCCTGCCCTCCGGCGTGCTGGTGACGCCCGCCGTGCTCGGCCTGGCCGCCGCCGCCGGCTACGACGAGCTGGTGACGTACCCCCGCCCGCGCGTCGAAGTCTTCGTGCTCGGTGACGAATTGCTGCGCCACGGCCTGCCCCACGAGGGACGTATCCGGGACGCGCTGGGACCGATGCTCGGCCCGTGGCTGCGGGCCCTCGGCGCCGACGTGGCGCCGCCCCGCCCGCTCGCGGATGACGCCGACACGCTCCACGCCGCCCTCGCGGCGTCCACCGCCGACGTCGTCCTCACCACGGGCGGAACCGCGTCCGGGCCCGTCGACCACGTCCATCCCACCTTGCGCCGCCTGGGCGCCGACATCCTCGTGGATGGCGTGGCCGTACGGCCGGGACACCCCATGCTGCTGGCCCGTCTCGCGCCGCGCCGCCATCTGGTCGGCCTTCCCGGCAACCCCCTCGCCGCCGTCTCCGGGCTGCTGACCCTCGCCGAACCGCTGCTGCGTACGCTCACCGCCCGCCGTCCGGTGCCGCCGCTGCGCACACCGCTGGCCGCCGCCGTCCAGGGGCATCCGCACGACACCCGGCTGGTCCCGGTGACCTATCGCGAGGACGACCGGCAGGGTCTGCTGGCGGAGCCGCTGCGCTATCACGGCCCGGCGATGTTGCGAGGCATCGCCGCCGCCGACGCGCTGGCCGTCATCCCGCCCGGTGGCGCGGACCTCGGTGCCGAGACCGAAATCCTGGAACTCCCCTGGTCGGCGCCCTGGTCCGGCGACTGGTCGGCGGACCCGCCGACCCCGGAACAACCGCCCGGAACCGGTGCCGATGGCGCCCACTCGGAGTCGCCCGCACGCCCGCAGGGGACCGGCGCGTGAAACTGCCGTCCCAGGACGCGGCGGCGCACGAGGTCCCCGAGGACCGTTCCCACCGGGTGATACTCCCGCGCCGCACGCCCCTGCCGCCGCTGCGGCAGGTCGGCCGCCGGCTGCTGATGGCTTTGATCGTTCTGCTCGTGACGGTGTTCATCGTGTGGATCGACCGCGCCGAGTACCACGACAACGCCGACGGCTCGGTCGATTTCCTCGACTGCTTCTACTACGCGACCGTCACGCTCTCCACGACCGGTTACGGCGACATCGTTCCGTACGGAGACAGCGCGCGGCTGCTGAACATCGTGCTCATCGCGCCCCTCCGCGTGCTCTTCCTGATCATCCTGGTCGGCACCACCCTGGAGGTGCTCACCGAGCGCACCCGTGAGCAGTGGCAACTGAAACGCTGGAGAACCGCCTTGCGCGACCACACCGTCGTCGTCGGATTCGGCACCAAGGGCCGGTCCGCCGTCCTGACTCTCTGTGCCACGGGCCTGCGCCGCGACCGCATCGTCATCGTCGATCCGAGCACCAAGGTGATCGACTCGGCGGTCGCCGACGGGTTCGCCGGGGTGGTCGGTGACGCGACGCGCAGCGACGTGCTGTTGCGCGCCGAGACCCAGCGGGCCCGGCAGGTCGTCATCGCCACGCAGCGGGACGACACCGCGGTCCTGGTCACGTTGACCGCCCGTCAGCTCAACAAGAAGGCCAACATCGTCGCGGCGGTACGGGAGGAGGAGAACGCGCCGCTGCTGCGGCAGTCCGGCGCCGACTCCGTGATCACCTCCGCCAGCGCGGCGGGCCGCCTGCTGGGGCTCTCCGTCCTCAGCCCCAGCGCGGGCACCGTCATGGAAGACCTCATTCAGCAGGGCAGCGGCCTCGACCTCATCGAACGGCCGGTGGTGAAGGCCGAGGTCGGCAAGTCCGTCCGCGAGACCGAGGACCTGGTCGTGTGTGTCCTGCGCGGCCACCGTCTCCTCGGCTATGACGATCCGGCGGCCGGTCCGCTCCAGTCCGCGGACCGGTTGATCACCATCGTCCGCGCCGCCCCCACGGAGGATTCGGAGCCGAACGGCAAGCAGCCGAACCGCCGGCCGACCCTCCCGGGGACCAGCGTCTCCCCGATGCGCCGGGCGGACGAGTAACTCCGGGCGCGGAGGCGGCTCGGCGCACACCGTGCCCCCGCCCCTTCGCCCCGCGCCCGGACGGCGAGTAGCCTCGCGCCCATGCGAGCGATCACTATCCCCGAGCCCGGTGGCCCCGAAGCACTTGTCTGGGCTGACGTGCCCGATCCGCAGCCCGCCGAGGGCGAGGTGCTGATCGAGGTCGCGGCCAGCGCCGTCAACCGCGCCGACCTGTTGCAGCGTCAGGGCTTCTACGACCCGCCGCCCGGTTCCTCCCCGTACCCCGGTCTGGAGTGCTCCGGACGGATCACCGCGCTCGGCCCCGGCGTACACGGCTGGGCGGTCGGCGACGAGGTGTGCGCGCTGCTGGCGGGCGGCGGATACGCCGAACAGGTCGCCGTCCCGGCCGGGCAGGTCCTGCCGCTGCCCGCGGGCCTCGACCTCGTCACGGCCGCCGCGCTGCCCGAGGTGGCATGCACCGTCTGGTCGAACGTCTTCATGATCGCGCACCTGCGGCCCGGCGAGACGCTGCTGGTCCACGGCGGCTCCAGCGGCATCGGCACCATGGCGATCCAGCTCGCCAAGGCGGTCGGCGCGCGGGTCGCGGTCACCGCCGGCGGTCCCGAAAAGCTGTCGCACTGCGCGCAGTTGGGTGCGGACATCCTCATCGACTACCACGAGCAGGACTTCGTCCAGGAGATCCGCAAGGCCACCGACGGCAAGGGCGCGGACGTCATCCTCGACATCATCGGTGCGAAGTACCTCCAGCGGAACGTCAAGGCGCTGGCGGTCAGCGGACGGCTCGCGATCATCGGGATGCAGGGCGGGGTGAAGGCGGAGCTCAATCTCGCGGCGCTGATGTCCAAGCGCGCCGCGATCACCGCGACCGGTCTGCGCGCCCGCCCGCTGAACGAGAAGGCGGCCATCGTCGCGGCCGTACGCGAACACGTCTGGCCGCTGATCGCCAACGGCCAGGTCCGGCCGATCGTGGACCGGACGCTGCCGATGGCGGACGCCGCCGAGGCTCACCGGGTCGTGGACGCCAGCGTGCATGTCGGCAAGGTCGTCCTGACGGTCTGAGCCGCGTCGGTCGGCCGGCGTAGGGGCGCGGGGAGAAGCCGGCCGCTCCCCGCGCCGGGCGTCCCGCCCCCGCCTCGTCCCGTGCCGCCCCCAGGCCCGGGCGCTTCACCCGAACAGCCTGTCCGGGATGCCGGACAGGTGACGTCATGTGACGCTGATCACGTCACTCGACGGCGCGGTACGGGAGGGGGGCACGGTCGTGGCACCAGCATCGCGTTCGCGTCTCACCACCGGCCTGCTGGTGTTCGCCACCGTCCTGCCCGTCTCGATCCTGGCCGGCAGCGCCACAGCCTCGGACGAGCGGGTCACCCCGGCGGACCGGCCCCCGGAACTCGCGTCTCGGCGGGAGCCGGTGGACAGCTCTACGGGCGACCTCCCGCTGGCCGGCAGCCGCGCGGGCCTGGGTCGGGGCCACCCCGGTGCGCCGGCGGGAGTCCCGGATTCGGACGCCCTGCCCGGGCTGCTGGACTTCCCCGGCCTGACGGACCTGCTCGCGGGCTTCCGGGACCGCCCGCCGGACGCCCCGGCCGTGCCGTCCGCCTCGCCACCGCAGTCCCCATCACCCGACGCCGACTCCGCCTTGCCCTCGGCCTCCGCGTCGGCGCCGGGAGAGGAGCCGATCGAGGTGGCGGAGCCGGACGGCCCGCAGCCGTCCGCTTCCCAGAGCCCGTCCGAGGCCGGTGGCACGCAGCCCCCGGCGCTCCCGCCCGTGCCGTCGCCCGCGGTGTCGGACGCTCCTGCCCGGCCCCTGGAAGCCGTGCCCGGCCCCGGCCCCGCACGGCCTCCGCATGGTTCCGAAGCGGGGGGTCGGCTCCCTCGTCCTGCCTACGAGCAGCCGGTGCCGCTTCGGACGCCTCCCTCGCCGGAGACGCAGCGTCAGGCCGATCCGGAGGCCGTGGGCACCGGTGCGACCGGCACGGGGAGCACGGGGAACCCGTACGTCTTCGACGCCCCGGAGGCCCGCGTCGAACGGGTCCTGCCGATGGGCGCCGGCCTGGCCCTGACCGGCCTCGGCCTCGCCTTCCTCGGCTTCCGGCTCCGCCGCCGCTGACGCGACCCCGTTTCACGTGAAACGGCTTCGAGCGGGTGTTCCACGTGAAACATCGTGGATCGGGCGTTCCGCGTGAAACGGCATTGAGCGGTGTTCCACGTGAACACCCCCGAGCCGGTGCGCGCGGTACCGCCGGTCGGGCACAGAGACACGGCAGACCCTTCCCGCGGGGGTGGATCATCGTCTCCTGGGGGCACCACCGTTCTTGAGCGTCGGTACGAGAGAATGGCGGCATGGATATGCCGATGAACGAACGGTCGCAGGAGAGCCCGCACGTCCTGGTTGTCGGCCCGGATGGCATGGCGCTGGGCAGCGCCGGCTCCGGTAGCGGGGACGACAGCGACGAGCCCCGTGAGGTTCCGGTGACGGAGATGGTCGAACAGCCTGCGAAGGTCATGCGCATCGGCAGCATGATCAAGCAGCTCTTGGAGGAGGTGAAGGCCGCTCCTCTGGACGAGGCGAGCCGGGTCCGGCTCAAGGAGATCCACTCCAGCTCGGTGAAGGAGCTGGAGGACGGGCTGGCGCCCGAGCTGGTGGAGGAGCTGGAGCGGCTCTCCCTGCCGTTCACCGATGAGTCGGTGCCCACCGAGGCGGAACTGCGGATCGCCCAGGCTCAGTTGGTGGGTTGGCTGGAGGGACTTTTCCACGGCATCCAGACCGCGCTGTTCGCCCAGCAGATGGCGGCCCGCGCCCAGTTGGAGTCGATGCGTCGCGCGCTGCCGCCCGGCGCCGGCCCGCTGGAAGCCGAGGGCGAGCACCCCGGCCACGGAAACGCCCGTTCGGGCCCCTACCTCTGAGCCCGGCTCGCCGCTTGACGACCGGAGGGGCCGGCACCCGGTGCCGGCCCCTCCGTCATGCCTGTGATCAGGTGAGGTGGCGCGCTACTTGTCGCGCCCGGTCGCGACGGTCAGTTGGATCGTCTCGCCGCTCTTGGGGTCCCACTGGGTGAAGGCGCCCGGCGTCTGGTCCGTGATGGTGTTCTTGCCCCAGAGCGGGCCGTCCTCCTCCGTGATCTTGTACTTCCAGTGCGCCGCCTTCAGGCACGCCTCCACCGACTCCAGGTTCTTGAACCGGAACGACGGGAAGTAGACCTTGGACGGTTCGCTGTAGGGATGGTCGGCGTCGGTGCAGTCGGACGTCGGGATCCTGCGCGCCGACTTGTCCTCGGGCCTGGTGCTGCCGGTGGGCGACGGGGTGTAGGAGTACGGCGTGTACGTCGACGTGGGCGTGTCATCGCCGCCGATGTCCTCGCTGGAGCCGCCCGCGCTCAACCCGATGCCGATCGCGATGGCGGTGACCACGACCACGCCGACTATCGCCGAGACGACGATCACCGGAGTGTTGTTCTTGCGCCCACCGGGCCCGCCGGCGGCCGGCATCGAGGCCGTCACGGGCGGCGGGGTGTAGGCCGGCGGCGGAGCCGGGAACCCACCGGCGTTGAACGGCGCGGGCGCCGGGCCGGGCACCGGCGTCGGGTAGACGTTGTTCGGCGGCGGGGGCGTCGTCGGGCCGAAGCCGGGCACCTGCGTCGGCTGGTACGGCTGCTGGACGCTCGGCGGCGCCGGGGTGTGCGGGTTGCCGCTCGCGGCGGGGAACACGGCGGAGGAGACCGAGGAACCGCTGGTGCGCGCCCGGGGACCCTCGCTGATGATCAGCGGGGTGGCGCCGGACTGCGCGGATCCGGCGATGCGCAGGCACTCGTCCCGCATCGCCTCGGCGGTCGGGAACCGTTCGTTGGGGTTCTTCTTCAGCGCCCGGGCCACGATCGCGTCCACGGCCGGCGGCAGCGAGCGGTTGATGCTGGAGGGAACCGGCGGCTCCTCCTGCACATGCGCGTAGGCGATCGCGAGCGGGGAGTCCGCGTCGAAGGGCAACTGCCCGGTCAGCAGCTCGAAGAGCATGATGCCGACGGAGTAGAGGTCGGAGCGGGCGTCCACACCCCGGCCCAGCGCCTGCTCGGGCGAGAGGTACTGCGGGGTGCCGACGACCATGCCGGTCTGGGTCATGGACGTCACGCCGGACTGCATGGCGCGAGCGATGCCGAAGTCCATCACCTTGACGACATTGCGCTTGGTCATCATGACGTTGCCCGGCTTGATGTCCCGGTGGACCAGGCCCATCTCGTGGCTCGCCTCAAGAGCGGCGAGTACGTCGGCGGTGATTTTCAGCGCCTTTTCGGTCGGCATCGCGCCGTGTTGGGCGATGTCGGCGTCGAGTTCCGAACGCAGCGGCTGCCCGGAGACGTACTCCATGATGATGTACGGCACCATGCCGCCGTCGAGCTCGTCCTCACCGGAGTCGAAGACCGAGACGATATTGGTGTGCGTGAGCTTCGCCACCGCCTGCGCCTCGCGCCGGAAGCGTTCGCGGAATGCCTGTTCGCGGCCGAGCTCGGTATGCAGGGTCTTGATCGCGACCTCGCGGTCGAGCACGCTGTCATAGGCGAGATGGACGGAAGCCATACCGCCCGCGCCGAGAAGATCACGAAGCTGGTAGCGTCCCCCGCCGACCGAACGGCCCTCGAATTGGCCCTGAGCGCCGTCCTGGCTCATCGTTCCGCTTCCCCCTAGGCGCACTGCCCACATGCATAGCGATCAAAATCTGGAATTCCGCAGCCAAGTCTGCCCCAGGGCCCGGACACGTCAAGCCGTGTGCCCGTTCCGTGACCAGATGTGCAAGATCCCGGCACGGTGCCGAGACGTTTTTGGGCTCTTATCGTCCCAGGTGAACTTGCGACCTTTGGTATCCGAGAGGTTTGATGGCCGGTCCACGACGGACCGGTGGGTGCCCCGGAGCCTGTAGCGTGCTCTAGCGAAGACCGAGACCTTACCGCTACACGCGGACCGAATCGACGGCGAGGACCGATGGCACCGACGCAGAGCCCACAGGGCCCGTCCGATCCTGACGCCACCGGCTCCAATAGCCCCGACGCACCGGAGATGTGGGGCAACGGCGGGCTGGTCGGCGACGGCCGCTACCGGCTCACGCGCCGACTGGGCCGGGGCGGCATGGCGGAGGTGTTCGCCGCCGAGGACGTGCGGCTGGGCCGTACCGTCGCCGTGAAGCTGCTGCGTTCGGATCTCGCCGAGGACCCGGTGTCCAAGGCCCGCTTCACGCGTGAGGCCCAGTCCGTGGCCGGGCTGAACCACCACGCCGTCGTCGCCGTGTACGACTCCGGCGAGGACTTCGTCGGCGGCAACACCGTGCCGTACATCGTCATGGAGCTGGTCGACGGGCACACCATCCGCGACCTGCTGCTCAACGCGGACGCGCCGCCCCCGGACCAGGCGCTGATCATCGTCTCCGGTGTGCTGGAGGCGCTGGCCTACAGCCACCAGCACGGCATCGTGCACCGCGACATCAAGCCCGCGAACGTGATCATCACGCACAGCGGCGCCGTCAAGGTCATGGACTTCGGTATCGCCCGTGCCCTGCACGGCGCCGCGTCCACCATGACCCAGACCGGCATGGTCATGGGCACCCCCCAGTACCTCTCCCCGGAGCAGGCGCTCGGCAAGACCGTCGACACCCGCTCCGACCTCTACGCCACCGGCTGCCTGCTCTACGAACTCCTCGCGCTGCGCCCGCCGTTCACCGGCGAGACGCCGCTTTCGGTCGTCTACCAGCATGTTCAGGACATGCCGGTGCCGCCCTCCGAGGTCGCGGACTCGGTGCCGCCGGAGCTGGACGGCCTGGTCATGCGGTCGCTGGCCAAGGACCCCGACGACCGCTTCCAGACCGCGGAGGAGATGCGCGGCCTGGTCCAGTACTCCTTGCAGATGCTCCAGGAGCAGGGCGGCCACACCGGCACCTGGAACACCGGGCCGGTCGGCATGCACGAGGGCGGCAGCACGCCCGCCATGGGCACCGCCGCCACCACCGCGCTGCCCCACCCCGAGTCGGGGCACACGATGGCCAGCCCGATCCTGCCCTCCGGCATGCGGCCGGACGACGGCGGTTTCGAAGGCGGCCACCGCCCCGCCAAGAGCGGCCGCGGCAGGGTCTGGCTGATCGCGGCGCTCGCCGTGATCGCCATCGCGCTCGGTGTGGCCTTCGCGTTGAAGAACGCCGGCGACGGCCGGACGGACCCGGGCACCACCAAATCGCCCACACCGTCGGCGTCCAAGGAGGAGAAGACCTCCGAGCCGCCGACGGACGAGCCGACCACGCCGCAGACCCAGCCGGGCAGCAGCGACGGTGGCGCGGGCACGTACACCCCGCCGCCGACCGAGCAGCCCACCACGCCCTCCACGTCCGAGCCGCCCACCTCGGAGCCTCCGACGTCGGAGCCGCCGACCTCCGAGCCGCCCACCGGCAGCACGGACGGCGAGACCACCGACGGTGGCACCACGGACGGCGGGACGGCGGACGGCGGGACCACCACCGGCACCGACGCCGGCGGTACCTCCAGCGGCACGGACACCGGTGGGACCACCACCAGCGGCACGGACGGCGGCCCGGTCAACACCACCGGCTGACCGCACCGTCCGCGCCGGCCGCGCGCTGACGTACGGCGTTGGCGGCCCCGGCTCAGCAGTCCCGGCTCAACGGCCCCGGCGGGCCGGGCTCCTCGCACCAGGAGCCCGGCCCGCCGTTTCGTTCCCCCACGACGCGAGGTGCCGGACCGCGCACACCCCGGCACCGGGGCGAGCCCGAACCACCGGGCCCGCCCGCGCTTCCCGGCCCGGCCGCCTCACCCCGTGAACGCCTCCCGCACCGCCCCGTATTCGCGCGTCCACCACACCGCCAGGGCGGCCGCCGCCGGAAACTGCGGATCGGTGCGGCGGTCACCGAGGCGGTAGCGCCAGGTGAGCATCCAGAAGTCGTTCAGCCGCTCCCACCACACCCGGTGCACGGCCGCGGCCAGCTCCCCGGCCCCGGCCCCGCAGGCGCTGCGGTAGGCACCCGCGTACGCCCGCACCTTGGGCAGGTCCAGCGTGCCGCAGGGGCGGACGAAGAAGATCGCCGCGGCGCGGACCGCCTCCTCGGCGCGCGGCTGGACTCCGAGCCGGTCCCAGTCGACGATCGCGGCCGGTTCCGCGCCGCGGTAGAGCACGTTGAGCGGGTGGAAGTCGCCGTGCACCCAGCCGGTGGCCCCTTCGCTGCCGGGCGCGGGACGTCGGTGGGCCTGCCGCTCCAGCAGGGCCCGGCGCTCCAGGAGCCGGTGCTCGGCCAGCTCGTCGAAGCTGGTGCGCGGGCGGGCGCCGCGGGCCAGTACCAGCAGCTCGTCGATCATTTCGAAGGTGCGGGCCGGGTCGGCGGCGGCGTCCGCGTACGGCGGCCGTGGTGGTGGAGGTTCGTCCGCCATGACCTGTTCCAGGGCGGTGTGCACCAGCCCGAGCAGGGCGCCGAGCCGGCGGGACTGGCCGCGGGTCAGCGCGGCCCCTCCTAAGTGCCGGCCCTCGACCCAGGGGTGCAGCGCGTAGCAGCGGCCGTCCAGGACGGTGACCGTACGGCCGTCGGCGTCGGCGACGGGCGGGGCGACCGGCAGACCCAGGGCGGCCAGCCGGAGGGTGGCGTGGTGCTGGCGGATGATGGCGGGGCGGTCGCCGTCGAGGTGGTGCTTGAGGAAGTACCGGCCGCGGGTGGTGGCGAGGAAGTAGCCGTGGTTGAGCAGGCCCTCGGCGACGGGTTCGCACGACAGCGGCTCTCCGGCGCCGTCGTGGTGGCGCAGGAGGGATCCGAGGGTGTGCCCGTCGGGCGTCGCCGCCATCCGGGCTACAGATGAGCGCAGCACGCGCCAGATGTTAGATCACCGTGATCAATCGAAGCGGGTGTGCCGCAAGGCCTTACGCAGAGTGGGCGGGGCGGAAGACCGGCACTTCCGTCAGGCGGTGGAGGGTCACGAAGCGGGGCTCGATACGGAGGAAGACCGCGTCGAACGGGTCGCCGTCGGCCAGCCGGGGCGTGCGGCCGAAGAGCCCTCGCTCGGCGGGGGTGGGGCGCGCCAGGCGGGCGGTGCCGTCGTCGCTGGGCATGCTCTCACCCTGGCGGTCCGGGCGCGCGGGAAGTAGGGGCGGCGGCCCCGAGTGCGGCGGGACGTTGGTCCCGAAGGCCGTGGAGGCGAGCCCGGCCGCGACACCGGAACCGCAGGTCGAGAGCGTGCGGGAGGGTCAGCGGCGTTCGGCCTGGAGGCGGGCGACATAGGCGGCGGCCTGTGAGCGGCGGGCCATGCCGAGCTTGGAGAGGAGGCTGGAGACGTAATTCTTGATCGTTTTCTCGGCGAGGTGGAGGCGCTCACCGATGGCGCGGTTGGTCAGGCCCTCGCCGATCAGGTCGAGGATCCGGCGCTCCTGCTCGGTCAGGCTTGCCAGCAGGTCGTCGCCCTTGGTACCGCTGCCCTCGCGCAGACGTTCCAGGACGCGGGCGGTGGCGACGGGATCGAGCAGCGACTTGCCGGCGGCGACGTCGCGGACCGCGGACAGCAGCTCATTGCCGCGGATGGCCTTGAGGACGTACCCGGCCGCGCCGGCCACGATCGCGTCGAAGAGCGCCTCGTCATCCGCGAAAGAGGTGAGCATCAAACATTTGATGTCCTCGTTTTGTGAACGGATCTCGCGGCACACCTCGACTCCGCTGCCGTCCGGTAGCCGGACGTCCAGCACCGCCACGTCCGGATTCGTCGCAGGGATCCTGACCAGGGCATCTGCGGCGGTACCGGCCTCGCCGACCACCTCGATATCCGCTTCCACCGACAGCATTTCGTGGACACCGCGGCGGACGACCTCGTGATCATCGAGAAGGAATACCGTGATTTTTCCGTCTTCGCGCACCGGCACAGTCTCACACACGAAGTCTTCCCGTGCTCCAGGTCGCCGATATAACGTGCCGTTGTTCCGGCGGCCTGCAACGCTGTGACCAGGAGTTGTTACCAGCCTTCGCGGTTTACTTGGAAATCCAAGCAAAATCGCAGGTCAGCGCCGTTTCCACTTAGGCTTTGACAGTGGGTAACGTGCAATGAGCAGGCCACTGTCCGGGACGCTTTGTTCCACCCGGATCCGGCCGCGTTCGCACCCACCCCGTGCGCCGTATCGGATACCGGGTGAGCCGCAATACGGCCACCGGCGGACCCCGGGGGCCGGACAGACGGAGGAGCAGCACGTGACCGTGGAAGGCACTGCCCAGCGGAAAACCACCCGCGCCGGCAGCAAGCGCACCACCGCCAAGAAGGCGACGCCGGCCAAGAAGGCGACGTCGGCCGAGGCCGCGAACACCGGCCGCGCGGACCAGGCGGAGCAGCATCAGCTCGTACAACTGCTGACCCCGGAAGGGAAGCGGGTCGAGCACCCCGATTACGCGATCGATCTTTCCCCCGAAGAACTGCGCGGTCTCTACCGCGACATGGTGCTGACGCGGAAATTCGACGCGGAGGCGACCACCCTCCAGCGCCAGGGCGAGCTGGGCCTGTGGGCCTCGCTGCTCGGCCAGGAGGCCGCCCAGATCGGCTCGGGCCGCGCGCTGCGCGATGACGACTACGTCTTCCCGACCTACCGCGAACACGGCGTGGCCTGGTGCCGCGGTGTCGACCCGACGAACCTGCTGGGCATGTTCCGCGGGGTCAACCACGGCGGCTGGGACCCCAACAGCAACAACTTCCACCTCTACACCATCGTGATCGGTTCGCAGACGCTGCACGCGACCGGCTACGCGATGGGTGTGCAGAAGGACGGCGCGGATTCCGCGGTCATCGCGTATTTCGGTGACGGCGCCTCCAGCCAGGGCGATGTCGCCGAGTCCTTCACCTTCTCCGCGGTCTACAACGCGCCGGTGGTCTTCTTCTGCCAGAACAACCAGTGGGCGATCTCCGAGCCCACCGAGCGGCAGACCCGCGTCCCCCTCTACCAGCGCGCCCAGGGCTACGGCTTCCCCGGCGTACGGGTCGACGGCAACGACGTGCTGGCCTGTCTGGCGGTGACCAAGGCGGCGCTGGAGCGGGCGCGCACCGGGCAGGGCCCCACCCTGGTCGAGGCGTTCACGTACCGCATGGGCGCGCACACCACCTCCGACGACCCGACGAAGTACCGGGCCGACGAGGAGACGCTGGCCTGGGCGGCCAAGGACCCCATCTTGCGGCTGCGGACGTACCTGGAGGCCGAGGGCATCGTCGACGACGCCTACCTCGCCTCCATCGATGAGGAGAGCGAGGCCCTGGGCAAGCGGGTCCGCGACGTCGTACGGGCGATGCCCGACCCGGACACCATGGCGATCTTCGAGAACGTCTATGCCGACGGGCACGCGCTCGTCGATGAGGAGCGCGCGCAGTTCGCCGCGTACCAGGCGTCCTTCGCCGACGCCGATGCCGCCGCGGAGGGGAACTGACCATGGCAGTCTTCGAGAAGATCACCATCGCGAAGGCGATCAACGAATCGCTGCGGACCTCCATGGAGGCCGACAGCAAGGTCCTGGTCATGGGCGAGGACGTCGGCAAGCTCGGCGGCGTCTTCCGGGTCACCGACGGCCTTCAGAAGGACTTCGGCGAGGACCGGGTGATCGACACCCCGCTCGCCGAGTCCGGCATCGTCGGCACCGCGATCGGCATGGCCCTGCGCGGCTACCGTCCCGTCGTGGAGATCCAGTTCGACGGCTTCGTCTTCCCCGCCTACGACCAGATCGTCACCCAGCTCGCCAAGATGCACGCGCGGGCGCTGGGCAAGGTCAAGGTGCCCGTCGTCATCCGTATCCCCTACGCGGGCGGCATCGGCGCGGTCGAGCACCACTCCGAGTCGCCCGAGGCCCTCTTCGCGCACGTCGCGGGCCTCAAGTGCGTCTCCCCCTCGAACTCCTCCGACGCCTACTGGATGCTCCAGCAGGCCATCGCGGGCGATGACCCGGTCATCTACTTCGAGCCCAAGCGCCGCTACCACGACAAGTCGCGCCTGGACACCGAGTCGATCCCCGACCCGCTGCACAAGGCCCGCGTCACGCAGAGCGGCACAGACCTCACGCTGGCCGCCTACGGCCCGATGGTGAAGGTCTGCCTCGATGTCGCCAAGGTCGCGGCCGAGGAAGGCAAGTCGGTCGAGGTCGTCGACCTGCGCTCGCTCTCCCCGATCGACTTCGACACGCTTCAGACGTCGGTGGAGAAGACCCGCCGGCTGGTGGTCGTCCACGAAGCCCCGGTGTTCCTCGGTACGGGCTCGGAGATCGCCGCCCGCATCACCGAACGCTGCTTCTACCACCTGGAGGCCCCGGTGCTGCGCGTCGGCGGGTTCCACGCTCCCTATCCGCCGTCCCGGCTGGAGGACGAGTACCTTCCGGGACTGGACCGGGTGCTCGACGCCGTCGACCGCGCGCTGGCGTACTGAGGGGTTTGAGGAGAGTCGTGACCATGACTGCAAGTACCGCCAACGATCAGCGCTTCCGCGAGTTCAAGATGCCCGACGTGGGCGAGGGGCTCACCGAGGCCGAGATCCTCAAGTGGTACGTCCAGCCCGGCGACACCGTCACCGACGGCCAGGTCGTCTGTGAGGTCGAGACCGCCAAGGCCGCCGTCGAACTGCCCATCCCCTACGACGGGGTGGTGCACGAACTGCGCTTCGGCGAAGGCGTCACCGTCGATGTCGGCACCGTCATCATCACGGTGGACACCGACCCCGGCGCCGGGCCCGCCGAGGCGCCGGAGCGGGAGCAGCCGGCCCCCGTGACCGAGGACGAGACCGCGGCGGAGGCGGAGCCGCAGGGCCGGCAGGCGGTGCTCGTCGGCTACGGCGCCGCGCCGTCGTCGACCAAGCGCCGTCCGCGCAAGCCGCAGCAGGGGGAGCCGGCCCGGCCGGAGCCCGTGCCCGCCGTGCCCCGGGCGACCCTCAACGGTCGGACGGCGACCGCCGCGAAGCCCGCCGCCCCCGTCACGTCGGTCGCGCCTCCTGCGGCGCCGGTGTCCGCGGGACGGCCGCTGGCCAAGCCGCCGGTGCGCAAGCTCGCCAAGGACCTCGGTATCGACCTGGCCACGGTGACGCCGACCGGTCCCGACGGCGTGGTGACCCGTGAGGACGTGCACGCCGCGGCGTCGACGGCGACGTTGGTTCCACGTGAAACAGTCAGCCCGGCCGAGGAAGCCATCCCGGCGCAGGCGCAGGCCGCCACGGTCGACACCGCCGCCCGCGAGCGGCGGGTGCCGGTCAAGGGCGTACGCAAGGCCACCGCGCAGGCGATGGTGGCCAGCGCCTTCACCGCGCCGCACGTCACGGAGTTCATCACCGTCGATGTGACCCGCACGATGAAGCTGGTCCAGGAGCTCAAGCAGGACCCGGACATGGCCGGCCTGCGCGTCAACCCGCTCCTGCTCGTCGCCAAGGCCTTCCTCGTCGCCATCAAGCGGCACCCCGAGGTCAACGCCACGTGGGACGAGGCGAACCAGGAGATCGTCCAGAAGGACTACGTCAACCTCGGAATCGCGGCGGCCACTCCGCGAGGGCTGATCGTCCCCAACATCAAGGACGCGGACGCCAAGACGCTCCCCCAACTCGCCGCGGACCTGGGCGAGCTGGTGGCCACCGCGCGCGAGGGGAAGACCTCTCCGGCGGCGATGTCCGGCGGCACGGTCACCCTCACCAACGTGGGTGTCTTCGGCGTCGACAGCGGTACGCCGATCCTGAACCCGGGGGAGTCCGCGATCCTCGCCTTCGGCGCGGTCCGGCTCCAGCCCTGGGTGCACAAGGGCAAGGTGAAGGCCCGCCAGGTCACCACCCTGGCGCTGTCCTTCGACCACCGCCTGATCGACGGCGAACTGGGCTCCAAGCTCCTCGCGGACATCGCGGCGGTGCTGGAGCGCCCCAAGCGGCTGATCACCTGGGGCTGAGCGCCTGGCCGGGCCTCTTGTCCGGGGTTCCGGTGCGCCGGGCGCTGTGCTCATGGCGGTGGCCCGCCCGCTCGTGCGGGCGGGCCACCGGTCTGTGTGCGGGCCTGTCGTCGGCCGCTCAACTGCGGATGAGCTCCACGGCGCGGCTGAAGTGCGCCACCGGGCCGGTCGGGGCGGACGGGTCGGCGTGTGCGGCGCCCCGGGTCAGTGTGGTGCCCGCCCACAGGGCGGCGACGATCAGTGCCACCACGACGGCGTTCCGGGTACGACGGCCGGCGTTCGTCCTGGTCTGCATGGTCAACTCCCCTTGAATGGCGGAGCCTCCTCGGCTCCATGCCTCCATTCACCCATGGAATCCGGGCGGTTTCGTACGCGTCAGGTAGGGACCTCGGGTCAGCCTTGAGTCTGACCCGCCCTCCCCCTTCGGTCAGACACCGCGCTTCGGACCGCCCCCGGGACGGGGGTGCCCGCGCCGTCGGCCCGCCCCCCCGCTCGTCCGCATCGCGGAACAGGATGCCGCACGTATCTCTGTTGTATCTATCCTGTGCGCATGCCTTCCGCGTCCTCGACCGTCACCCCGGCCACCGCCGCCCCCACCGCCGCGCCGTCCGGCACCGGCGAAGCCCCGCGGGCCGCCAAACAGCCGCCCGCCGCCGAGCGGGTCTACGCACACATCAAGGAAGCCGTGCTGGAGCGCCGCTACGAGGGCGGGATGCTGCTCACCGAAGGGGAGCTGGCCGAGGCGGTGGGGGTGTCGCGGACGCCGGTGCGCGAGGCCCTGCTGCGGCTGGAGGTGGAAGGGCTGATCAAGCTCTATCCCAAGAAGGGCGCGCTGGTGCTGCCGGTCTCCGCGCAGGAGATCACCGATGTCGTCGAGACCCGGCTGCTGGTGGAGAAGCACGCGGCGGCCAAGGCGGTCCCCGCGGGCGAGGCGCTGACCGACGAGCTCGCCGGGCTGCTGGAAACGATGCGGCACCAGGCCGAGGCCGGCGATCTGGCCGCCGTCTCCGTCACCGACCGTGCCTTCCACGCGGCCATCGTGCGCAGCGCCGGCAACCAGATCCTCGACCGGCTCTACGAGCAGTTGCGCGACCGGCAACTGCGGATGGGCGTCGCCGTCATGCACGCGCATCCCGACCGCATCGCCAAGAACATCGCCGAGCACGCGGAGATCCTCCAGGCGCTGCGGGACGGCGACGCCGACGCGGCGGCCGACGCCGTGCACCGGCACGTGAGCTGGGTCCGCAACCTCGCGCAGGGAGACGTGCGATGAGCGGGAGTACCGGGGCCGGCGGCAGCGCGTCCCGGGCGTTGCCCGCGGACCCGCCCGGCGGCCGGAGGGCCATGGCGGTCTGGGGCATCGGTGTCGCGGTCTACTTCGTCGCCATCACCTACCGCACGAGTCTGGGCGTGGCCGGCCTGGACGCCGCCGAGCGCTTCCACATCAACGCCTCGGCGCTGTCCACGTTCTCGATCCTCCAACTGCTCGTCTACGCGGGCATGCAGATACCCGTCGGCCTGCTGGTGGACCGGCTCGGCGCCAAGAAGGTCCTGACCATCGGGGTCGTGCTCTACACCCTGGGCCAGTTCGGCTTCGCGCTGTCCGAGTCCTACGCCATGGCGCTCGGCTCCCGGGCGCTGCTCGGCTGCGGTGACGCCATGACCTTCATCAGCGTGCTGCGGCTGGGCGCCCGGTGGTTCCCGGCCCGCCGGGGCCCGATGATCGCGCAGATCGCCGCGCTCGTCGGCATGGCCGGCAACCTGATCTCCACGCTCGTCCTGGCCCGATTGCTGCACACCTTCGGCTGGACCCCGACGTTCGCCGCCAGCGCGGTGGGCGGCATCGTCGTCCTGTGCCTGATGCTGCTGTTCCTCAAGGACCATCCGCAGGGCTTCGAACCGCCCCCCGCCCCCGCCGGGCACACCGGCGCCGGATTCGTACGGCGGCAGATCGCCGACGCCTGGCGCGAGCCCGGCACCCGGCTGGGCATGTGGGTGCACTTCACGACCCAGTTCCCCGCGATGGTCTTCCTGCTGCTGTGGGGACTGCCGTTCCTCGTCGAGTCACAGGGCCTGTCCCGTGGCACCGCCGGGGAACTCCTCACCCTCGTCGTGCTCTCCAACATGGCCGTCGGGCTGGTCTACGGCCAGGTCATCGCCCGCCACCACGCGGCCCGTACGCCGCTGGCACTCGGCACCGTCGCGGCGACCGCCCTGCTGTGGGCGCTCACCCTGACCTGGCCGGCCGCGCACGCGCCCATGGCGCTGCTGATCACGCTCTGCGTGGTGCTGGGCGCCTGTGGACCCGCCTCGATGATCGGCTTCGACTACGCCCGGCCGGCGAACCCGCCGGAGCGGCAGGGCACCGCCTCCGGCATCGTCAACATGGGCGGCTTCACCGCCTCGATGACCACCCTCCTCGCCGTCGGGGTGCTGCTCGACGCCACCGGCGACAACTACCGCATCGCCTTCGCCTCGGTCTTCGTCCTGGAGGCGGTCGGCGTCTCGCAGATCCTGCGACTGCGCGGCCGGGCGGCACGGCGCGAGAGGGAGCGGCTGGTCGTCAGCCGAGTCGAGGCCGTGCACGTGCCGGTGTGAAGCGGCGGGAGAGCGGCGGGGGAGAACCGACCGCAGGAAGAGCGGTGCGGGAGGAGGCGCCGTTTCACGTGAAACAGACGTTCCCCTCCCCGGCTACCGCTACGGCGTCACCGCGAAGTTGTCCAGGATCGCCTGGGCCAGCGCGTGGTCTCCGTCGACCTTGATCTGCTCGGCGACGGCCGCGGGGCGGATCCGGCCGCACGCCAGCCGGACGAAGGTCTCCCAGTCCAGCGCGAGCGTCACCGTCGGACCGAGCGAGACGCTGCCGTCCACCGTGCCCTTGCCCTCGGCGTCGACGCGCACCGTGCGCATGAACTCCACCGGCCCGCTGACATCGAAGACCACCACCGAATCGGCGGGTGCCTGCGCCCGGTTGGCGACGATGCCGGGCAGCACCTTCATCAGCAGATCGCGCGTCACATACGCGCCGGGGGAGTCGAGATTGCCGGGCTTGCCGAGCACGCGGCGCAGATCCTGCTCATGCACCCAGACGTCGAAGGCCCGCTGCTGGAGCACGAATTCCAGCGTGCGCTCCTCGCCGAGCGGACTGCGCACCACGGCGTCCGGCTGACGGGTCTCGTTGCGCAACTGCCGCGAGCGGCGGATGACGGTGTACTCCAGCTCGCCGATCATCTCCGGCGCGGTGTGGTGGCGGCGGACATCGACCGGCACCTCCATCCGGCGGGCGAACTCGCTGCGCACGTGGTAGAGATCGCGCGGCAGGGTGTGGATCGGCCGCGGGTCGCCGAGCATCTCGCATTCCACGCCGATGACATGCGAGACGACATCGCGGACGGACCACCCTGGCAGGTCCGTCGCCCAGCTCCATTCGCCTTCGGCGAGCGGTGTCACCAGCTCGGCTATCGCTTCTATGGAGTGAGTCCAGGCATCGATGGCGGCTTGAAGGCTGGGATGGACGGTCACGGGACCCCTCGGACGGTTCGTACGCGGGCTGCTGTCTGTGCAGTTAAGTTACGCTGCGCACGGGCACCCCGGCAGTGCTTTCGGGTGACCATCGTAGGCGGATGTTTGACGGCGGAGCGGCTCGAAAGCTTAGGCGGTGGTACTGTGCGCGCCTCATTGATCCAGATCGGTGTGGACCCGGCGGAATCGGTCAATTCCCGGCGGGGACGGGTGGCTTCACTCGTGCGCGAGCAGGCGGACAGCGACCTCGTCGTCCTTCCCGAGCTGTGGCCGGTCGGCGCGTTCGCGTCGGATCTCTTCGCCACCGAGGCGGAACCGCTCAACGGCCCCACGCACGACGCGATGGCGTCGGCCGCCCGGGACGCCGCAGTGTGGCTGCACGCCGGGTCCGTCATCGAGCGGGCCGCCGACGGCACGCTCTACAACACCTCCCTGGTCTTCTCCCCCGACGGCCGGCTCGCCGCCTCCTACCGCAAGATCCACCGCTTCGGCTTCGACGAGGGCGAGGCCGTCCTGCTGGGCGCCGGTGACCAGGTCGTCACCGTCCCCCTGCCGGAGACCACCCTGGGCCTGGCCACCTGCTACGACCTGCGCTTCCCCGAACTGTTCCGGCAGCTCGTGGCGGACGGCGCCCAACTGCTGGTCGTACCGGCCGGCTGGCCGGCCCGCCGCCGCGCCCACTGGTCGCTGCTGGCCCGTGCCCGCGCCGTGGAGAACCAGGCGTACGTCCTCGCGTGCGGCACGGCGGGCACCCACGCCGGGGTGGAACAGGCCGGCCACAGCGTCGTCATCGACCCCTGGGGCGAGGTGCTGGCCGAGGCCGGGCCGGACGAAGAGGTGCTGACCGTGGACCTGGACCCGGCCAAGGTCGCCAAGACCCGCGCGGACTTCCCCGTCCTGCGCGACCGCGTCCTGGGCCTCGACCGGCCGTAAGGGCCCGCAGCCGGCCGGGGAAGGGGGGCACCACCGTGCCCACCCCGCACCCCTCCCCACCGTTCCCCTCAGTCCTCGCCGCGCTCCCGCTCCGCCAGCCGGATCACGCACACCGCGACAGCGATGATCAGCGCCGGATCGGCGTCCTCCCGCACGACGTTGACCGCGTAGGTGTCGCGGACGGTCAGCCAGCGCCGCGAGATCTCGGCCAGGAGCTCACCCTCGTACTCGACGGCGAACTCCCGGTCCAGGATCTTGCCGCTGACGTCCAGCTCCGTGCCGTCCACCAGCTCGACGCGGTAGTGGTTGCGCAGCAGCGACAGCCGCTTGCGCTTGATGGTGGCGAGCGGCCGGTCGTCCCGCTCCAGGGTCATCGCGTCCCGCAGGCTGAGCATCTTCTTGCGGAGGGTGACCAGCACCCGCCCGTCGAGGTCCTTCAGCTCGAAGGTCTCCCGCAGCCGCAGCGCCTTCCCGTCCACCAGGAAGGCGTGCCGGCCGTGCTCGTCATCGATCCAGTAGTCGTCGCCGATGCCGAAGATCCGGTCGCGGACGAGGTAGGTGTGGGGGCGGGCGGGGCGTGACCCCGGAGAGTGCGGCATGGGTTGAGGTGTTCCCCGGGGCCCCTGCGGAATGCGCGGGCACCGGAGTGACGTTGAATGTCCACATGGCTTCACGAGCGCGCGTCCGGGCCCCCGAGCTGATCGGCGAGGGCGGCTGGCTGAACACCGGCAACAAGGATCTGACCCTCTCCGACCTGCGAGGACGCATCGTCATCCTCGATTTCTGGACCTTTTGCTGTGTGAACTGCCTGCATGTTCTGGACGAGCTGCGGGAGCTGGAGGAGCGGCACCGCGACACGGTCGTGATCGTCGGGGTGCACTCGCCCAAGTTCGTGCACGAGGCCGACCACCAGGCGGTCGTGGACGCCGTCGAGCGCTACGGCGTCGAACACCCGGTGCTCGACGATCCGCGCCTCGACACCTGGAAGCAGTACGCCGTGCGGGCCTGGCCGACGCTCGTCGTGATCGACCCCGAGGGCTATGTCGTCGCCCAGCACGCCGGCGAGGGCCACGCCCACGCCATCGAGAAGCTGGTGGGCGAGCTTCAGGCCGAGCACGAGGCCAAGGGCACGCTGCGGCGCGGCGACGGCCCGTACGTCCCGCCGGAGCCGGTCGCCACCGACCTGCGCTTCCCCGGCAAGGCGCTGCGGCTCCCGGCCGGCACGTTCCTCGTCTCCGACACCACCCGGCACCAGCTCGTGGAGCTGGCCGCCGACGGCGAGCGCGTGGTGCGCCGCATCGGCAGCGGGGAGCGGGGGCTGGGCCCGGACGCGTTCAACGAGCCGCAGGGCCTGGCGCTGCTGCCCGACGGCCGGGTCGCCGTCGCGGACACCGTCAACCACGCCATCCGGGTGTTCGACCCCGCCGACGGCACGCTGGAGACGGTCGCCGGTACCGGCAAGCAGTGGTGGCAGGGCTCGCCGGTCTCCGGTCCGGCGCGCGAGGTGGATCTCTCCTCGCCGTGGGACGTCGCCTGGTGGCAGGACCGGCTGTGGATCGCGATGGCCGGCGTCCACCAGCTCTGGACGTACGACCCGGCGGCCGGCACGGTCCAGGTCGCGGCCGGCACGACCAACGAGGGCCTGGTGGACGGCCCGGCCGCCGAGGCGTGGTTCGCGCAGCCGTCCGGCCTCGCGGCGGCGGGCGACCGGCTGTGGGTCGCCGACTCCGAGACCAGCGCGGTGCGGTGGGTGGCGCCCGCCGAGGAGGGCGACGGCTACGTCGTCCACACCGCCGTCGGCACCGGCCTGTTCGACTTCGGCCACCGCGACGGCGCCGCCGACCAGGCGCTGCTCCAGCACCCGCTGGGCGTGACGGCGCTGCCCGACGGCTCGGTCGCTGTCGCGGACACCTACAACCACGCCCTGCGCCGCTTCGATCCGGCCAGCGGCGAGGTGACGACCCTGGCGACGGACCTGCGCGAGCCCTCGGCCGCGGTGCTCGCCGACGGCGACATCGTGGTGGTGGAGTCGGCGCGGCACCGGCTGACCCGGCTGCGGCTCCCCGAGGAAGCCGTACGCGTCGAGTCGGTGGCGCACCGCACCCGGCGCGCGGCCACCGAAGTGGCCTCCGGCAAGCTCCGCCTGGAGATCGTCTTCCAGGCCCCCGCGGGCCAGAAACTCGACACCCGTTACGGCCCCTCGACCCGGCTGCTGGTCAGCGCGACGCCGCCGGAACTGCTCGCCGGGGGCGCGGGCGCGGACACCGACCTGGCCCGCGACCTGGTGCTCGCGGACGGCGTGACCGAGGGCGTGCTGCATGTCTCGGCGATGGCCGCGTCCTGCGACGACGACCCGGACATCGAGTACCCGGCCTGCCATGTGCACCAGCAGGACTGGGGCGTGCCGGTCGAGGTCACCCAGGACGGGACGGCCCGGCTGGCGCTGGTCCTGGCGGGGCTGGACGCGACAACCGAGTAGCGGGGGCGCGGTATTGGGTGGCGGGGGCTCGGTACCGGGTCGGCGGCAGCAGGCTCGGTACCGGGTCGGCGGGGGCCGGTGCGGTCGGCTCCCCGCCACCCAACCGGTCAGCGGTCGGCGCCGGTCACTTCTCGGTGCCGGTCTTGAGCTCGGCCAGCGTGTCGGAGAGGTACCAGTCGCTGACCTTGGCGGTCTTGCCGACCGACGGCAGGCTGTCGTACTGCGAGAAGTGCAGGATGGTCGTCAGGCCGCGGACGGTGGGCTCCGAGGAGTTCATGAAGCCGATCTTCACGACGTTCTGCTTGCTGCCCTTGGTCGCGGCGGTCGTCGTCGGGATCGCCGCGTAGGCGTTGCCGCCCGCCGGGACCTCGATCCGCTGGGTGTCCCCGAACGACGGCGCGCCCTCGTAGTACCCCAGCGGCTCCTTCGCGGTGCCGAAGTACAGCATCGGGGAGTTGTAGAGGTAGCAGGAGCGGCTCTTGTTGTTGTGGAACTTGAGGATGACGTGGCTCGGGTCGGTCCGGGTGGTGAACCTGAAGTTGCCCGAGGTGCCCGTGGTGCAGGCGGTCGTCCTGCGCGACGCAGCCCCCGCGCCCGCGCCCGCCGCGGCCGCGCCGCCGCCGATGATCTTGCGCTTCTTGCTCTTCGACGTCGATGAGGACGAGCTCTTCTTCGACTTCTTGGAGTGGCTGTTGCAGCCGGTCAGCGCGAGCGAGCCGGCCAGTCCGAGGGCCAGGGCGGCGTACGCGGCGGAGCGGCGGCGGGAGCGGCGTGCGGTCATGGGTGGGTCCCCCAGTGGGTCACTGCGTTCAGCGAAGCGTGTGTGTCATGGCACGGCCACGATATCGAGTGGCGTCCGATCCGCCAGGGCGGGTTTGCGAACACCGCGTCGGTGCAGGTCAGGCGGGTGCGGAGGGAGCAAGATCAATTCGGGCAGCGGGGTAGTGCGGTGTTCTCCAGTTGTTCGGGGCGGATCCTGATGCCCGGCACCCATAGCTGCCCGCCGTCGTGTGCGATCCGGAACCACATGCTGCTGTGCCCGCCCACCTCGTCGGTGATCGTGGTCCCGTCGGCGATGCGGCACAGGGCGTGCAGCACCTCGCCGTGCCAGACACGGCCCGCCACGTTGGAGCGGCGGTAGGGCAGATACGGGTCGCGCGCCAGGCCGAGGCCGCACTCCGTGGCGCGGCTGCCGCGGCAGGCCCGTTCGATGTTGTGGACGGTGATCCGGGCGGAGCCGGTGGACGCGGTCCGCGCGTCCGGGGCCCGGCCGCCGCCTGGCGAGGCGTCCCGCTCGGACCCGGTCAGTGCCGGGACGGCGAGCGCGGCGGCGGCCAGGACGGCGGTGGTGCCGACCGCGGCGAGGACGAGCGGCAGCCGCCGCCGGGCGGACGGTGGCGCGGGGTGCGCGGTCTGCGTGGCTCGCTCGGTCTGCTCGGTCTGCTCGGTCTGCTCGGTCTGCGTGGTCTGCGGGGCTTGTGTGGCCTGTGCGCCTTGTGTGACTTGTGTGCCTTGCGGGGCGGCTTCCTGAGCGCGGTGCAGCAGCTCCACGAGGGCCGGCAGCCGGTCCTCGCCGGTGAACGAGAGCTTGCACCACCGCACCAGCAGCCGTTCGTCGGGCAGGCTCTGGCCGCGCAGGTAGCGCGAGAGGGAGGACCGGCTGGCGGGCAGCCGGCTCTCCAATTCCTTGAGGCTGCAACCCAGTTCGCCGTGCATGCGGCGCAGGGCGGCGACGAAGTCCCGTACGGGTCCGGACAGATCGTCGGGGAGTGGGGCCAGGGGCTTACGACGGGCATTTGCGGCGTGATTCGGATTGCCGGGCACGTCTGGCATTCCAGCACAGCGGCCATGCGCGCGCGAGGGGCACTTCCGCTCCCCTGTGGCGGAAGTGCCCCTCGTTACACGATCCGGATCGGAACCGGATCAGTCCGTGAAATTCACCGCGCCGAAGCGGGCCGGCCGGTGAGCCGGTTCAGCCGGCCGGGTTGCCGAGGGCGACCGGGCTGGCGAGGGCGCCCGGGCCGGACGAGGCCGGTCAGTCGCCGAACAGCACGGGCCGGTAGGGCGTGAACGCGGCGTCGCCGCCCGGCAGTCCGTAGGTCAGCGTCCGGTGGTCGGTGCCGTGGCCGCCGCGCTGTTCGTAGGCCGTGTAGGACGAGTGCGCGTCGTCGTTCCACTTCTCGAAGATCACGACATGCCGGTTGTCGCTGTCGCCCGCCGCGTCGATGAGCAGGTCACCGGGCGCCAGTTCGCTCACCGCGATGGGGCGGGTCAGGGCGCGGTCGGTGGCCAGGCCCACGGTGTTCGTGCCGGGCGCCGGCAGCCCGAGCGCCATCGCCGCATAGCCCGAGCAGTCCTGGCGGTAGCCGTCCTTCCAGATCTCGGCCTGGCTGTACGGCACTTGGGCGCCGTGGTCGGCGGTCAGCCAGGTGGCGGCCCGGGCGAGCGTCTCCTGGCGGGACCCACCGGGGCGCGGCGGCCGCGGCGGCTCGCCGCCCCGTACCGGCACGCCCGGCAGCCGGTCCTGCGGTATGTCCACCGCGACGACGCTGAGGAAGCCGCTGACCGGCCCGGTGATGTGCGCCATGAAGGTCGAGCAGGCGCTGCCCTCGCACGCCCGGCGCCCGGTGTCGACCTGGTAGTCGGCGGTTATCCGGTCCTGGCCCTCGCCGGACGTGTTGAGCATGCCGACGGCGGGCGAGCGGGTGTCGGCGGTGGCGTGCACCACCCACCGCGTGCCCCAGGTGGGGAAGTCGGCCGCCGCCCGCCCTACGGCGTCGGCGTCGGCGGCACGGGCGGTGCCGGCCAATCCGGCGACCCCGGTGTCGGCGAACCCCGCGAACGTCGCGAACGCGGCGACGGCGACGGTGACTCCGCCCGCGGCGGCTGTGCGGCGCGCGGGGAAACGCGTGCTCCTGCGCTCGTGCATACCAGTCCTCTCCCTACCGGTCCGGTCCCTTCCCTACCGGTCCGGTCCTCGCCGAAGCGGCGGATTCATAGTGGGACGGGTATCGGCCGCCGACCGCGGCATCGGTGTCCCGTGGGACATCCCGCGCCCGCGCGAGGCCGCTGACCTGCGAAGACCTGACCGGGCGGGGGCGAGTACGGGACGTCGGCGGTGCCTTGGTGGGACATGACGGGACGTCCGTGGGGCCGGCGGGGACGCGAAAGGGCGCCCGCGCGGGGTGCGGGCGCCCTGATGTGAGGCAGCGGACCTTCGAGGAGCGGACCTTCGAGGAGCGGACTTTCGGGGGTGGGCCTCCCGGAGTGGCCCTTCGAGGAGTGGGTTTTCGAGGGGGTGGACCACCGTCCCGGTGGCCTACCAGGTGGTGGCGTCGCTCGCGTTCGTCTGCCAGTACGTCACCCAGGCGCTGTCATCGACGTACGCCGAGCCGCCCGGCAGCGCGACCCGTGCCGGGCCCCCGATGCTGCCCTTGCCGTCGCGGCCGGGCAGGCTCACCGTCAGAGAGGTGGCGTTGCGCCCGTGGCGGCCGGAGCCGTCCGCGGCGGAGGTCATCACGGCGGCGTAACCGGACGCGCCCGGGGCGAGGGTGACGACGGCCTGCGGCTTGCTCTCCGGGAGGCCGGGCAGCGGGGACTGCGCGGCGTCGAAGCGCGGGTAGGGGGCGGCGTAGAGGTCGCAGGTGGCGCCGGAGGTGTTGGTGGCCACCAGCAGCAGGTGATTGACCGGCCGGTTGAGGGGCTTCGCCACGATGCGGATCTTCGTGGCGTCACAGGCGGCGTGCCGTACGCCCGCGTCCTCGGCGCCCGTGGTCCGACGGCCCGCACTCTGTCCGGACGCACTCGGGCCGGACGCGCCCTGACCGGCTGTGCCCTGTCCGGCCACGCCCTGGCCGTTGTCGTTGTCACCGCGCCCGGCACCGCCGTGACCGGTGGACGCCTGCTTCGCCTCGCCCTGGGAGGCGGGGTGGTACGGCTTGGCGTCGGTGGTCTTGAGCGGGCTGCCGGACTGGCCCCCGCAGGCGGTGAGCGTGAGCGCGGCGGCGGCGGTCAGACCGGCGGCGGCGATCAGCGGCGTGCGGCGGCGGACGGTACGAGTGGTGCGTGCGGGCATTTCGGTCTCCCCCGAGAGGCGATGGCGTGGGTGCGGTGTGGCCCAAGACTGCCGACCACCGCTGCCGCGCCACTAACGCCCGCCTAACGCCCCGCTCACCCATCGCCTCGCTGGCCCCCCTCCCCTCGCTCCCCCGTCTCCCCCCGCTCGTCCCGCGCGAAAAGCTGCGTCAGCGTGCTGATCGTGTAGACGTCCGTGGCCTCTTCATCCACCAGGTGCATCTCAGCGAGCCGGTCCAGGCCGTCCTGGGTCCGCTCCGGGTCGTAACCGGCGAGCGCCGCCGCCACGGACGCGTTCAGGTGCCCGTCCGCGCTGGTCGCCAGGGCGGACAGCAGCCGCGCGTCATCCGCCGACAGCCGGGCGACGGACATCCGCAGCGCCGCCGCGATCCCGGTGTCCTCCGCCGACAGCAGCGCCAGGCGCCGCCGTTCGTCGCGCAGTGCCGCGGCCAGCCGGGCCAGCCGCCAGCGCGGCCGGGCGGTGAGCTGGGCGGCGGCGGCCCGCAGGGCCAGCGGCAGGCCGTCGCACAGCGCGACCAGTTCCCGGGCGGCGGCCGGGTCCTCGGCGACCCGCTCCGGCCCGAGCATCGCGCCGAGCAGCGCCGCGCCCTCCTCGTGGCCGAGCACCTGGAGGCCCACCGGGCGGGCGCAGTCGGTGGCGACCAGGCCGTCGAGCCGGCTGCGGCTGGTGACGACCGTGGCGCACCGCGGGCCGCCGGGCAGCAGCGGGCGGACCTGTGCGGAGCTGCGGGCGTTGTCCAGGACGACGAGCAGCCGACGGTCGGCCACCAGCGACCGGAACAGGGCCGAGGCGGCCTGTGCCGAGTTCGGTACCCGCTCCGGCGGCGTGCCCAGGGCGAGCAGGAAGTCGCGCAGGATCTCGGCCGGCGCCGCCTCGTCGCCCTCGCCGAATCCGCGCAGGTCGGCGAAGAGCTGCCCGTCGGGGAAGGCCGCGGCGCGCAGATGCGCCCACTGCACGGCGCAGGCGGTCTTGCCGACGCCGGCCGGCCCGGCGACCACCGCCAGCGGACTCTCGCCCGTGCCGCGGTCCGTCAACGCCTCGCTGAGCGCGGCGAGTTGATGCTCGCGGCCCAGGAAGCGGGCGGGCGGACGGGGCAGCAGCCGGGGCGCGGCCACCGCGCGTCCGGCGGTCTCGCGTGCGCCGGCGCCGCCCTGCACCGGCACCCGCCCCTCATCGGCGGCGGGACCGGCCCCGTCGGCCGCCGGAGTACCAGCCGTCCGCGCCCCGTCGGCCGCCGGCGTACGAGCCGCACGCGCCCCGCCTCCCGCCGCCGGCCCGGGCGCGGCCTTGCGCCGGTCCGCCGCCTCCGCCCGCAGGATCTCCTCGTACGCGCCGCCGAGACGTTCCCCGGGGTCGACTCCCAGCTCCTCGCTGAGCAGCCGGCGGGTGCGGTGGAACCACTCCAGCGCGTCGGACTGCCGTCCCGCCTGGAACAGCGCCCGCATCAGCGCGGCGATCAGCCCCTCCCGCAGCGGGTGGTTGACCGCGGCGGAGTAGAGGATGGCGGCGGCCTGCTCGTGGTCGCCGAGTGCGCCGTGCGCGCGGGCGAGCGCCTCGACGGCCGTCAGCCTGCGCTCCTCCAGGGCGTGCGCGGCGGCGGCGAACGGCGGGCTGGTGACCGTGCCGGTCAGCGCCGGGCCGCGCCACAGCCCCAGCGCTTCCCGCAGCAGCGGCACGGCGTCGGCCGGCGCCGCCTCGGGCCGGGCCAGCGCCACCAGTTCACCGAACCGGTGGGCGTCGATCAGCTCCTCGGGCAGCCGCAGCAGATACGCCGAGCCGTGGGTGGCCAGCTCGATGCCGTACGCGTCCGCGCCCCCCTCCGCCAGGGTGGCGCGCAGCCGCGAGACGTGCCCCTGGACGACCGTACGGGCGTGTTCGGGCGGCTCGTCCTCCCACAGGGAGTCGATCAACTGCTCCAGCGGGACGGTGGTGTTGGGCTGCAACAGCAGCAGCGCGAGGACGCTGCGCCGTTTGGCGGGCCCGAGCGGCAGCTCCCCGGAGCCGGTCGCCACGGCGATCGGGCCCAGCAGTGAGAATTCCAACTCAGCCCTCCAGGAAGGCCGTCAGGGCGTTCGCGAGCAGGTACGGGTCCTCGGAGCCGCACAGTTCGCGCGCCGAGTGCATGGAGAGGATCGCGACGCCGATGTCGACGGTCGCGATGCCGTGCCGGGCGGCGGTGATCGGGCCGATGGTCGTCCCGCACGGCATCGAGTTGTTCGACACGAAGGACTGCCACGGCACGCCGGCCCGCTCGCAGGCGTCGGCGAACACGGCCCGTCCGCTGCCGTCGGTGGCGTAGCGCTGGTTGACGTTGACCTTGAGGATGGGGCCGCCGTTGGGCATCGGGTGGTGCCCCGGCTCGTGCCGCTCGCCGTAGTTGGGGTGGACGGCGTGGCCGGTGTCGGAGGACAGGCAGACGGTGCCGGCGAAGGCGCGGGCCCGGTCCTCGTAGGAGCCGCCGCGCGCGAAGACCGAGCGCTCCAGGACGGTGCCGAGGAGCGGGCCGTCGGCGCCGGTGTCGGACTGGCTGCCGTTCTCCTCGTGGTCGAAGGCGGCCAGTACCGGGATGGTGGTCAGCTCGCCGCCGGCCGCCGCGGCGGTGAGCGCGGCCGTACCGGCGTGCACCGACAGCAGGTTGTCCATCCGGGGGCCGGCGACCAGTTCGTGGTCGCGGCCCAGGTAGGCGGGCGGTTCGATGCTGTGCGCCATGAGGTCCCAGCCGCGGATGTCGTCGGCCGGCACGCCGATCTCCTGGGCGACGAACGCGATCAGATCGCCCTCGGAGACCTCGCCCAGGCCCCAGATCGGCGTCATGTGGCGCTGTTTGTCGAGCTTGAGCCCGTCGGCGTTCACCGATCGGTCGAGGTGCACGGCGAGTTGGGGTACGCGCATCAGGGCGCGGTCGACGTTGACGAGCCGGTTGCCGCCGTCGCGCAGGGTGACGCGGCCGCTGAGCCCGAGGTCGCGGTCGAGCCAGGTGTTGAGCAGGGTGCCGCCGTAGATCTCGACGGCGACCTGCCGCCAACCGCGGGCGCCGGTGTCCGGGATCGGCTTGACGCGCAGATTGGGAGAGTCGGTATGAGCCCCCACAATCCGGTACGGAGTCGCGGGGCCGGCGCCCTCCGGGATGTACCAGGCGATGATCGCGCCGCCGCGCAGCACGTACTTGCCGCCGCTCTCGCCGTCCCAGCTATCGGTCTCCGCCACCTGCCGGAAGCCGGCCTTCTCCAGCCGCTCCGCCGCGTTCGCCACCGCGTGGTACGGCGACGGGCTGGCGGCGAGGAAGGACATCAGGTCGTCGGTGTGGCCGCGATCGAAGCGGGCGGAGTGGCTCATGGATTCAGCATAAGGAGGAAGACCCCCCATTCCCCGCGCCCGCGGTACGTGACGCCGCTCCCTTCCGGCCACGATCGCTGCATCGCACACCGAAATCACCGGCGGAGTACGGGATTCCGCCGCTCGGGGCGGCCGGGCCGGGCGGCGCCGGCTCTTCACGCAGACGACGGTGCCCGCCTCCCCGGGGGAAGGGAGACGGGCACCGTCAGTCTGGACGCCGATTCTGAGAGACCTCTAAGAAAGATCGTCAGGGCGCCGGGATCGCGGGTTCTTCTAGAACGCGGCTTCGTCGAGCTCCATCAGGGACTGGTCGACGGACTCGGCCAGGCCGCGCTGGACGGAGACGCCCGGCAGGACGTTGTGGGCGAAGAACTTCGCCGCGGCGATCTTGCCGGTGTAGAAGGACTTGTCCTTCGTCGAGGCGCCGGCCAGCTTCTCGTGGGCGACTGCCGCGCCCTTGAGGAGGAGGTAGCCGATGACGACATCGCCGGAGGCCATCAGCAGGCGGGTGGTGTTCAGGCCCACCTTGTAGATGGACTTGACGTCCTTCTCCGTGGCGGCGAGGTCGGTCAGCATGGTGCCGACGATCGCCTCCAGGTCGGCGGCGGCCTTGGCCAGCTCGCCGCGGGCCTGCTCCAGCTCCGCACCGCCCACGCCGTCGGCGAGGAACTTCTTGATCTCCTCGGACAGGACGGTCAGCGCCTGGCCCTGGTCGCGGACGATCTTCCGGAAGAAGAAGTCCTGGCCCTGGATGGCGGTGGTGCCCTCGTAGAGCGTGTCGATCTTGGAGTCCCGGATGTACTGCTCGATCGGGTACTCCTGGAGGTAGCCGGAGCCGCCGAAGGTCTGGAGCGACTGCGCGAGCTGCTCGTAGGACTTCTCCGAGCCGTAGCCCTTCACGATCGGCAGGAGCAGGTCGTTGAGGCGGTTCTCGGCACTGGCGTCCTCGCCCGCGGCCTCCTTGATCAGGATCTCGTCCTGGACCGTCGCGGTGTAGAGCACCAGGGCGCGCATGCCCTCGGCGTACGCCTTCTGCGTCATCAGCGAGCGGCGCACGTCGGGGTGGTGGGTGATGGTGACGCGGGGCGCGCTCTTGTCGGTGAAGGCGGCCAGGTCCGGGCCCTGCACGCGCTCCTTGGCGTACTCCAGGGCGTTGAGGTAGCCGGTCGACAGGGTCGCGATGGCCTTCGTGCCGACCATCATCCGGGCGAACTCGATGATCCGGAACATCTGGCGGATGCCGTCGTGCTTCTCGCCGATGAGCCAGCCCTTGGCGGGGTGGCGGTCGCCGAAGGTCATCTCGCAGGTGTTGGACGCCTTCAGGCCCATCTTGTGCTCGACGTTGGTCGCGTAGACGCCGTTACGGGCGCCCAGCTCGCCGGTCTCGAAGTCGAACTCGAACTTCGGGACGAGGAAGAGCGACAGGCCCTTGGTGCCCGGGCCGTGGCCCTCGGGGCGGGCGAGGACGTAGTGAAGGATGTTCTCCGACATGTCGTGCTCGCCGGAGGTGATGAAGCGCTTCACGCCCTCGATGTGCCAGGAGCCGTCCTCCTGCTTGACGGCCTTGGTGCGGCCGGCGCCGACGTCGGAGCCCGCGTCGGGCTCGGTCAGCACCATGGTGGAGCCCCAGCCCTTGTCCACCGCGACCTTGGCGATGTGCTTCTGCTGCTCGGTGCCCTCCTCGAAGAGCACGCCGGCGAACGCCGGGCCGGAGGAGTACATCCACACGGCCGGGTTCGAGCCCAGGATCGTCTCGGCGAAGCCCCACAGCAGCGAGCGCGGCGCGGTGGTGCCGCCGATCTCCTCCGGGATGCCCAGACGCCACCATTCGGCGTCCATGTACGCCTGGTAGCTCTTCTTGAACGTGTCCGGAACCGGCGCGGTGTTGGTCTCGGGGTCGAACACCGGCGGATTGCGGTCGGCGTCGGCGAAGGAGTCCGCCAGCTCGTTCTCGGACAGTCGCGCGATCTCGGCGAGCACGCTCTTGGCGGTGTCGACGTCCATCTCCGCGAACGGTCCGGTGCCATACACGCTGTCGCGGCCGAGCACCTCGAAGAGGTTGAACTCGATGTCGCGGAGATTCGACTTGTAGTGGCCCATGGGTACAGCTCCGTAAAGGCTCGGGAGGAGGGACCTCAAAACGCAATACCGGCAAGTAGCTACGATGATGCTACCCACGGGTAATAAGAAGCAACCCCTAACCGCACATCTGTGACGAGCGTCCCTTGCCGGGCGGCGGCGCGGTTCCTCCCCCGGTGGGCCGCCGGTCCGATCCCGGCCGGCTTCGGCCGGCGGCCGGTGCGGGCCCCGCCGACTCAGTACGCTGTGCCGCATGTACGGCTACGACCAGAACGCGGGTGCCGGGCAGCAGCAGTACGGTGCGCCGCAGCCCCCGCCGCAGCAACCGGCCCCCGGGGGCTACGGCCAGCAGCCGCTGTATCCCGAGCCGTCCCCGCCCTCCCTCGCCGACGCGGTGCGCGCCTTCACGACCGGCTCCATGTCGGCCGAGGACTTCCAGGGCATCTTCTCCACGTCCAAGATCTACTGCCCGCGCGGGGAGAACCCCGGCTTCCTGGCGCTGCACAACACCCAGCAGCCGGTGATCCCGATGTTCACCTCGCTCAAGGAGCTGCGCCGTTACGCGGGCAAGGAGTCCAAGTACTTCGTGATCACCGGCGCCGAGGTGCTCGACCTGCTGCCGACCGGCTACGGCTTCGTCCTCGACATGGAGGGCGACCACCGGATGGTCTTCGACGCCAAGGCCGTGGAGCAGATGGTCGACTTCGCGATGCGCCGCATGTACGGCTGAGCCGCCGCCGGGCCGTCGCGCTGCCGCGGCCGTGGATCCCGGCACCACCCTGTCTGACCTGCGTGAACGCGGGCGGGAATGCGGCACGCCTTGCAGGTTGTTCAGAGTTCAACTAACTTGGATGACGAACGACCGAGGAGGCCGTCATGCCCGCTGTGACCGTAGAGAACCCGCTGACCCTGCCCCGTGTGGCGGCCCCCGCCGCGGCCCGCACGCGTCCCGTCCTCGCCGTGGTCACCGCTCCGAGCGGCTTCGAGGGCGAGGGCTTCCCCGTCCGCCGGGCGTTCGCCGGTATCGACTACCAGCACCTCGACCCGTTCATCATGATGGATCAGATGGGTGAGGTGGAGTACGCGCCCGGAGAGCCCAAGGGCACGCCCTGGCACCCGCACCGCGGATTCGAGACCGTGACGTATCTGATCGACGGCACCTTCGTGCACCGCGACTCGCACGGCGGCGGTGGCGTGATCAACGACGGTGACACCCAGTGGATGACGGCCGGCTCCGGCCTGCTGCACATCGAGGCCCCGCCGGAGGAACTCGTCACGAGCGGCGGCCTCTTCCACGGCCTCCAGTTGTGGGTCAACCTGCCCAAGAGCGACAAGATGATGGCGCCCCGCTACCAGGACATCGGCCGCGGCAACGTCAAACTGCTCACCTCCGCCGACGGTGGCGCGCTGCTCCGGCTGATCGCCGGTGATCTCGACGGCCACCAGGGCCCCGGCATCACCCACACACCGATCACGATGATGCACATCTCGCTGAACCCCGGCGCCCAACTGACCCTGCCCTGGCGCGCGGACTTCAACGCCCTCGCCTACGGACTGGCCGGACGGGGCACCGCCGGTTCCGACGGACGGCCCTTCCGGATGGGCCAGTCGGTCGTCTTCGGTGGTGCGGGCGACTCACTGACCATCCGTGCGGACGAGATCCAGGAATCCCGCAGCCCCAACTTCGAGGTGGTCCTCCTGGGCGGCCGGCCCATCCGCGAGCCGATGATGCACTACGGCCCGTTCGTGATGAACACCCACGCCGAACTGGCCCAGGCCTTCGAGGACTTCCAGGCGGGCCGGTTGGGGACCATCCCCGTCGACGCGACCTGATGCCGCGCGGGAGCCGGAGCTGAGAGGCCGGCGGGGGGGGAGGGGCGGCGTTTCACGTGAAACGCCGCCCCTCACGGCGTGCCCGGGGTGTTCGGTGCGGTCGCGCGGCGCCAAAACCGGCTGGCCGGCGGGCGGTCGTGGTGGACTGTCCGGGTGCGAAACGACTCGGATCACGACCGGAGCGGCTCCCCCCACGGCCGGCCGCTGCCCGAGCAGCCGCTGCTGCCGATCGAGGCACGCCGCGCCGCGGCCTGGTGCGCGGTGGGGCTGCTGGTCGCGGCCGTGGTGGCGCTCGGCGTGTGGCTGTGCGTCGCGCTGAGCGCGGCCGTCACACCCGTGCTGCTGGCCCTGCTGGGAAGTGCGCTGCTCGGCCCGCTCTACCGGCGACTGGTGGCGATGCGACTCAACCGGTCGCTGGCGGCCGGGCTGACCTGCGCGGTCCTGTTGATCGTGGTCGGCGGCGCCGGCTACATCGTCGTCAGCGCGCTGGTCGACACCGGTGACCAGATCATCGCCTCGCTCAAGGACGCCGCCAAGGACCTCTCCAAGCACTTCGGGACGGCCGGCACCTCACTGGACGACCTGGCCTCGAACGCCAAGGAACTGCTCGGCAAGTTCGGCGGCACGGCGGCCTCCGGCCTGCTGACCGGGGTCAGCATCGTCGGGCAGGCCATCGCCGCGGCCGTACTGGCCCTGCTGCTGACCTTCTTCTTCCTGCGGGACTCGCCCAAGGCCGTCCGCGCGCTGCACGACTGGTCGCCGGGCGGCTCCGCGCCGCAACTGGAGCGGATGGCCCGCCGCGGCTTCCAGGCCATCGAGGGCTTCATGCGCGGCACCACCTTCATCGCGCTGATCGACGCGGTGTGCATCACCGTCGGCCTGCTGATCCTTCAGGTGCCGGGCGCCTTCGGCCTGGGCGCGCTGGTCTTCGTCGGCGCCTACATCCCCTACCTGGGCGCCTTCATCTCCGGTGCGGTGGCGATCTTGGTGGCACTGGCCGACCGCGGCTTCGTCATCGCGCTGTGGGCGGTCGGCGTCGTCCTCGCCGTGCAGGTCCTCGAAGGCCATGTCCTCCAGCCGATGATCCAGAGCCGTACGGTCCAGATGCACCCGGCGACCGTCATGCTGGCGATCACCGCGGGCGCGAGCGTCGCCGGAATCCTCGGCATGCTGCTGTCCGTGCCGCTGACGGCGGCCGTCTCCGGCGTGCTCCACGAACTGCGCGGACACTACGCGGCGGACTCGGGGACCGACTCCCCGGGACCGTCCGGCGCCCCGTCCGGACCGGAGGGCCCGGACAGCCCGCCGGACCCGGCCGGCGCGTCCTGACCGGCCCGTCCTCGCCGCCCGGAACCGTCCGGCGCCGTCTGAGCCGCCACGCCCGCGTCCTCGTAGATCTCGAACCACGTCGACTTGCCGTCCCCGCGCGGATCGACCCCCCACGCGCCGGCCAGCAGGTCCATCAGCAGCAGGCCGCGCCCCGACGACGCCAGCTCGCCGGGGCTGCGCCGGTGCGGTAGTTCGTCGCTGCCGTCGGCGACATCGACGCGCAGCCGCCGGACGCCCTGCTCCCCGGAGATCTCGGCGACCAGCAGCGCGTCCCCGTCGGTGTGCGTCAGGACGTTGGTGACCATCTCCGAGACCAGCAGGACCGCCGAGTCGACCTGGTCGGGATCGGCCCAGTCGTGCAGCACGTCCCGCACCTGCCGGCGGGCCTCCGCTATCCGCTCCGGCTCGGCCTGCGCGACGGTCAGGACCGTGCGCCGTACGGGCCGCTGCGCCAGCCGGCCGCCGGTGCCCACCCCGCAGCTTCCGCCCTCCCGGCACAGCAGCAGCATCGCGATGTCGTCCTCGCGGCGGTCGGCCAGCGGGCCGGTGGTGTGGTGCGATGACGGCCCGTGCACGGCCTGGACCAGGGTGTCGGCGAGCCGCTCCAGCGCCGCGCCGTCCTCGCCGCCGTCATGCGCCTCGATGATGTCGCGCAGCCGCGCCCAGCCGGTCTCCAGATCGTGGCCGCCGGTCTCGATCAGCCCGTCGGTGCACACCAGCATCGTCTCGCCGGGCTCCAGGACGAGCCGGGTGGTGGGGTAGTCGCTGTCCGGGTCGATGCCCAGCGGCAGACCGCCCGAGGTCGGGCGGATCAGCATCGTTCCGTCGCTCATCCGGATCGCCGGGTCGGGGTGGCCGGCCCGCGCGATGTCCAGCAGCCCCGTCGCCGGATCCACCTCGATGTACAGGCACGTCGCGAAGCGCTGGTCCTCGCCGTGCCCGCGGGATTCCGTCTCGTTGATGCCGGCCAGGAAGCGGGAGGCGCGGGAGAGCACCGCGTCGGGGTGGTGGCCCTCGGAGGCGTAGGCACGCAGCGCGATCCGCAACTGGCCCATCAGGCCCGCGGCCCGTACGTCGTGGCCCTGGACATCGCCGATGACCAGCGCGATCCGGCCGGACGGCAGCGGAATCATGTCGTACCAGTCGCCGCCGACCTCCAGCCCGCCGCCGGTCGGGACGTAACGGGCCGCGACCTTCATCCCCGGGATGTCCGGCTGCACCGTCGGCATCATGCTGCGCTGGAGGCCCACCGCCAGCTCCTGCTGCGACTCCTGCACACCGGCTCTGGCCAGGGCCTGCGCCAGCATCCGGGCGACGGTGGTCAGCACCGACCGCTCGTCGGGGGTGAAGGCGACCGGCTGGCTGAACCCCGCCATCCACGCACCGATCGTCCGGCCCGCGTTGACCAGCGGCAAGAACGCCCACGAGGTGCGCCGGAAGCGGGCGGCCAGCGGCCAGGTGGCCGGGTAGCGGCGGCGGTATTCCTCGGGTGAGGGCAGGTAGATCGCCCGGCCGGTCCTTATCACCTCGGCCGCCGGATAGCCGGTGCCCAGCGGCATGTCGAGGAACGGTCGCTCGTCACCGGGCTCGTGGCCGTGGTGACCGATGACCGACACCCGGTCGCCCTCGATACCGAAGACCGCCAGGCCGTCCGGCATGAACCCGGGCATGGACAGCCCGGCCGCCACCCGCAGCACCTCGGCGGTCGACTCGGCCTCGGCCAGCGCCCGGCCCGCGTCCAGCAGGAACGCCTCGCGCGAGCGGCGCCAGTCTCCGGTGATGGGGGTGTGCGCGGCGGAGGTGCCCGGCTGCGGCTCGGGGACCTCCTGGAGGGTGCCGACCAGCTCGAAGTCGCCGTCGGTGATCAGGGGGCGGGAGCGGGAACGGACGATCCGCAGGACCCTGCCGCGCTCGTCCACGATGCGCAGCCGCGACTCGGCGAGCGTCTCCTCGGCGAGGGCCAGGTTGATGACGCCGTTGATCTCGGCGAAGTCGACGGGATGAAAACGGGAGCGCACGGCGGCCTCGCTGAGCTCCGTCGGTTCCGCGGGCAGCCCGAGCAGCCGGGCCGCTTCCGCGTCGAGGGTCACCCGACCCGTCGCGTTGTCCCAGCGCCACAGGCCGGTCGCGATGGCGGCCAGGAGGTCCTTGGTGCGCATTGCATCACTTTATGTGGGTTTCACGGAGCCCGACCAGCGAGCCGGACGTGACCATCGTCCCAGCCGCGCGCCCCGCGCTCACCTCAGGGCGCTGTGATGCGTATATGTCAACGAGTGCCGGGGGCCGGGACGGTAACCTGGAGCGGATATGCCAATCCTGGGGTGGTCTTTCGGATGATCCGGGTGCGCCGGGTGATCCACCAGGCGGTCGATCTCTACGTTCGAACGCCGTGGCTCCCGCCTTTCCCGTATCCCCACAACTCCCCACCTCGACTCGCGACGACTTGGATGAGCGATGCATCGGTACCGGTCCCATAACTGCGGCGAGCTCCGAGCCGCGGACGTCGACACCGACGTCCGCCTCAGCGGCTGGCTGCACAATCGACGTGACCTGGGCGGCATCCTCTTCATCGATCTGCGCGACCACTACGGTCTGGTGCAGCTCGTCGCCCGTCCCGGCACGCCCGCCAACGAGGCGCTCAGCCACCTGACCAAGGAGACCGTCGTCCGTGTCGACGGCAAGGTCAGCGCCCGCGGTGCGGACAACGTCAACCCCGACCTGCCCACCGGCGAGATCGAGATCGAGGTGACCGAGGTCGAGGTGCTCGGCGCCGCCGACCAGATCCCCTTCACGATCAACGCCGACGACGGTGTCAACGAGGAGAAGCGCCTCGAATACCGCTTCCTCGATCTGCGCCGCGAGCGCATGCACCGCAACATCCTGCTGCGCACCGCCGTCATCTCCGCCATCCGGCACAAGATGACCGCACTCGGCTTCAACGAGATGGCGACCCCGATCCTGTCCGCGACCTCCCCCGAGGGCGCCCGCGACTTCCTGGTCCCCTCCCGCCTGCACGCCGGCAAGTTCTACGCGCTGCCGCAGGCCCCCCAGCAGTTCAAGCAGCTCCTGATGATCGCCGGCTTCGACCGCTACTTCCAGATCGCGCCCTGCTTCCGCGACGAGGACGCCCGCGCGGACCGTTCGCCGGGCGAGTTCTACCAGCTCGACGTCGAGATGAGCTTCGTCGAGCAGGAGGACGTCTTCCAGCCGATCGAGAAGCTGATGACCGAGCTCTTCACCGAGTTCGGCAACGGCCGCACGGTCACCTCGCCCTTCCCGCGCATCCCCTTCCGCGAGTCGATGCTCAAGTACGGCTCCGACAAGCCCGACCTGCGCGCCGAGCTGGAGCTGGTGGACGTCTCCGACGTGTTCGCCGGCTCGGGCTTCAAGGCCTTCGCGGGCAAGCACGTCCGCGCCCTGGCCGTCCCGGACACCGCCGGGCAGCCGCGCAAGTTCTTCGACCAGATGGGTGACTTCGCCGTCCAGCAGGGCGCGAAGGGCCTGGCCTGGGTGCGCGTCGGCGACGACAACACCCTCAGCGGCCCGATCGCCAAGTTCCTCACCGAGGACGACGTCAAGTCGCTGGTCACGGCCCTGGACCTCCAGCCCGGCCACGCCGTGTTCTTCGGCGCCGGCGAGTTCGACGAGGTTTCCAAGATCATGGGCGCGGTCCGCGTCGAGGCCGCCAAGCGCGCCGGCCACTTCGTCGACGGCGAGTTCCGCTTCTGCTGGATCGTCGACTTCCCGATGTTCGAGAAGGACGAGGACACCGGGAAGATCGAGTTCTCTCACAACCCCTTCTCCATGCCCCAGGGCGGCCTGGAGGCGCTGGAGACCAAGGACCCGCTGGACATCCTGGCCTGGCAGTACGACATCGTCTGCAACGGCGTCGAGCTGTCCTCCGGCGCGATCCGCAACCACGAGCCCGAGGTCATGTACAAGGCCTTCGGCATCGCCGGTTACGACAAGGAGACCGTCGAGGCGGAGTTCGGCGGCATGCTCCGCGCGTTCAAGTTCGGCGCCCCGCCGCACGGCGGCATCGCCCCGGGCGTCGACCGCATCGTCATGCTGCTCGCCGACGAGCCCAACATCCGCGAAACGATCGCCTTCCCGCTCAACGGCAACGCCCAGGACCTGCTCATGGGCGCCCCGAGCGAGGTCGACGAGGCGCGGCTGAAGGAACTGCACCTGTCGCTGCGCAAGCCGCAGGTGAAGTAGCGGCGCCGGCGGCCCGACCGCCGTCCGTGAAGGGCCCGTGCCGGGGACGGCTACGGGCCCTTCACGCTGTCCGCCTCACACGCCCGTGACGCCGTCCACCCGCTCGCGTATCAGGTCCGCGTGCCCGTTGTGCCGGGCGTACTCCTCGATCATGTGGACGTAGATCCAGCGCAGTGAGACCGGCGCGCCACGGAAGTCACCGGTCGCCTCCAGGCCCACTCCCGCGCAGGCGGCCCGCGAGGCACGGACCTCCTCCCGCCACAGCGCGAGCGTCCCGGCGAGCGTGGCGTCGTCCGTCAGCGCGAAGCCGCCGTCGGGCGCGGCCGGGTCGTAGGCGTCGCCCCCTATCGTCGGCAGCTCGGCGCCCCGCAGTACGCGCCGGAACCACGTCCGCTCCACCTCCGCCAGATGCCGGACGAGCCCGAGCAGCGTCATGGGCGAGGGCCCGGCGGACGCCCGCCGGGCTCCCTCCTCGTCGAGACCGGCGCACTTCGCCGCCAGGGTGGCACGGTGGAAGTCGAGCCAGGACTCCAGGGTGGTGCGCTCGTCGGCGGTCATGGGCGGCACGGAACGCTCGGTGAAGGTCACTCGCTCAGCGTCCCACCCGCCACTGACAACGCTCCCGGGCGCACGTCCGGTCCGGGTACGACGACGCCCCCGGACCGGGAGCGGTCCGAGGGCGTGCGGGTGTCAGGGGCCGGGGAGGCGGTCGTTACGCCTCGTCACCGCCGCCGAAGCGTGCGCGGTACGACTCCAGGTCCTCCTCGGTGATCTTCGCGAAGAGCACGGGCGGCACCGTGAACGGCGTCCCGGCCGGCACCGAGGCCAGGGCCTTCGCCTCCTCCTGGGAGACCCACGCCGCCGTGTCGTTCTCCAGCGAGAACGCACCGCGCATCGCCCGCGCCGACGCCGGAATGAACGGCTCGGAGACGACCGCGTACAGGTGGATGAGGTTCATCGCCGTGCGCAGCGTCAGCGCCGCCGCGTCCTTGTCGGTCTTGATCTCCAGCCACGGGGCCTTCTCCTCCAGGTAGGAGTTGCCCGCGCTCCACAGGGCGCGCAGCGAGGCCGCCGCCTTACGGAACTGGAGGGCCTCCATGTGGCCCTCGTACTCCGCGAGCAGCCCGGCGATCTCCTCGCCCAGCTTCCGCTCGGCGGCGCCGGCCTCCGCGCCCGCCGGCACCTCGTCGCCGAAGCGCTTGCGCGAGAACGACAGGACGCGGTTGACGAAGTTGCCGAGGGTGTCCGCGAGGTCCTTGTTGACCGAGGAGGAGAACAGCTCCCAGGTGAAGGAGGTGTCGTCCGACTCCGGGGCGTTGGCGATCAGGAAGTAGCGCCAGTAGTCGGCCGGCAGCAGCTCCAGCGCCGCGTCGGTGAAGATGCCGCGCTGCTGGGAGGTGGAGAACTTCCCGCCGTAGTAGTTCAGCCAGTTGAACGCCTTGAGGAAGTCGACCTTCTTCCACGGCTCACGGGTGCCGAGCTGCGTGGCCGGGAACATCACGCTGTGGAAGGGGACGTTGTCCTTGGCCATGAACTCCGTGTAGCGCACGTCGTCGGCCTCGTACCACCACGACTTCCAGTCGCGCTCCTCGGGCGCCTGGTCCGCCCACTCCTTCGTGGAGCCGATGTACTCGATCGGGGCGTCGAACCATACGTAGAAGACCTTGCCCTCGGCCGCCAGCTCGGGCCACACATCGGCCGGGACGGGCACGCCCCAGTCCAGGTCGCGGGTGATCGCGCGGTCCTGGAGGCCCTCCGTCAGCCACTTGTGGGCGATGGAGGAGGCCAGCGTCGGCCACTCCTTGCTGCCGTTCTCCGCCAGCCAGCCCTCGACCTCGTGCTGGAGCTTGGACTGGAGCAGGAACAGGTGCTTGGTCTCCCGCACCTCCAGCTCACCGCTGCCGCTGATCGCCGACCGGGCGTCGATCAGGTCGGTCGGGTCCAGGACCCGGGTGCAGTTCTCGCACTGGTCGCCGCGCGCCTTGTCGTAGCCGCAGTGCGGACACGTGCCGACGATGTAGCGGTCGGGCAGGAAGCGGTCGTCGGCGATCGAGAAGACCTGGCGGATCGCCCGCTCCTCGATGAAGCCGTTCTCGTGGAGCTTGCGCGCGAAGTGCTGCGTCAGCTCGACGTTCTCCGGCGACGAGCTCCGGCCGAAGTAGTCGAAGTCCAGCTCGAAGCCGTCGTAGATCGCCTTCTGCTTGTCGTGCTGCTCGGCGCAGAACGCGTCCACCGACTGGCCGGCGGCCTTCGCGGCCAGCTCGGCGGGCGTGCCGTGCTCGTCCGTCGCGCAGATGTAGAGCACGTCGTGCCCGCGCCGGCGCAGATACCGGGCGTAGACATCGGCCGGGAGCATGGACCCCACCATGTTGCCCAGGTGCTTGATCCCGTTGATATACGGAAGGGCGCTGGTGATGAGGTGTCGAGCCATTGCCGGCTGCTCCCAAGTCGCTACGGAAAGTGAGGATTTGCTTTACGGAACGTCAATATCGTACTGGACGGGCCGAGGGCCACGGCTAGGCGTTTCGGGGAGTGGGAAGGGAGGGCACCACACTGGAGCGGCGGTCTCTGAGGCCCGCCGCCCCACCGTCTGCGGGGGCTACGCCGCCGCGTCCGCCGACTCCGCGCCGCCGTCCGCCGGGACCGGCCCGTCCTTCGGTGCCCGGGCCGTGATCATCAGCCCCGCGATCACCGCGGCCAGCAACATGATCGCCGCCCCCACGCCGATGGACACGGTGAACCCGTCCACCACCCCGTCCTTGACGATGCCGTCGCGCACACCGGGCGGGACCCGGCCCCCGTTCCGGCGCGCGGCGTCCGCGAGGTGCGACGCGACGTACGTGGCGCTGATCGAGGTCGCGATGGTGTTGAGCAGCGCCGTACCGATCGAACCGCCCACCTGCTGCGCGGTGTTGACGGTCGCGGACGTGACACCGGAATCGTGCCGCGCCACCCCCGACGTCGCCGTCGCCATCACCGGCATGAAGATCAGGCCCATCCCCAGGCCGACCAGGAGCTCCGCGGGCAGGACGTGGGAGACGAAGGCGGGCTCGGCGGTCAGATACGTCAGCAGATACATCCCCACCGCGGCCAGCAGCGCGCCCGGCACCATCAGCAGGCGCGGCGCCAGGTGGTGCAGCAGCCGGGCCGATATCTGCGTCGATCCGACGATGATCGCCCCGGTCATCGGCAGAAACGCCAGTCCCGTCTTGACCGGTGAATACCCGAGCACGACCTGGAGGTAATAGGTCATGAACAGGAACATCCCGAACAGCGAGATGAACGCCAGTCCCATCGTGAGGAAGGCCCCGCCGCGGTTGCGGTCCCGGACGATGTGCAGCGGCAGCAGCGGGTGACGCGCCCGCGTCTGCCACCAGGCGAAGACCGCCAGCAGCGCCCCGCCTCCCACGAGCAGAGCGATGACCCGCGCGTCACTCCAGCCACGCGGCTGCGCCTCGCTGCACCCGTAGACGATCGCGACCAGACCGGCGCAGCCGAGCACCGCACCGGGTACGTCCAGCCGGGAGCGGCCGCGGACGGGCTTGTCGTGCAGGAGGACGAGCGCGCCGACGAGTGCGACGGCCGCGATCGGGATGTTCACGTACAGGCACCAGCGCCAGTCCAGGTACTCGGTCAGCAGACCGCCCGCGATCAGTCCGATCGCCGCGCCGCCACCGGCGATGGCGCCGTAGATCCCGAACGCCTTGCTGCGCTCCTTGCCGATGGTGAAGGTCGTGGTCAGCAGTGACAGCGCGGTGGGCGCCAGCAGCGCGCCGAAGGCCCCCTGAAGCGCGCGGGCCCCGAACAGCAGCCCCGGATTCGTCGCCGCCCCGCCGAGACCCGACGCCACCGCGAACCCGATCAGGCCGATCACGAACGTCATCTTCCGGCCCACCAGGTCGGCGATCCGCCCGCCGAGCAGCAGGAGCCCGCCGAACGCGAGGGTGTACGCGGTGATCACCCACTGCCGGTTGGCGTCCGACATCTGAAGATCCCGCTGGGCCGACGGCAAGGCGATGTTCACGATCGTCGCATCCAGCACCACCATCAACTGGGCGATGGCGATCACCACGAGCGCCCACCACCGCCGCGGATCGGGCTCCTTCTCCGCCGCCCAGCTCGGAGGGTTCGAGGGTGTTTCCGCCTGGCTCGCTCGACTCATCACGACCCGCCTCCGCCGGAACCCCGCCTACGGCCACCCGCGCATACCGGGGCAACCCGGAGCGCTTCACCCATTCAGGTTAGGCAGCGGGGGGCGACCTCGCCTCCTGATGGGGAGCCCGCGGGGGGACGCGTACGGGCGGCTGGTGGGCGGCGGGCCGGCGGCCGCCGCCCGTACCCGAACGGCGCCGGCCGCGGTGGGCCCGGGGGCCCGGCCGCGGCCGGTGGGTGGGGACGGGGTGGGAGGGGTCAGTTGTCCTTGAGGACGCCGGCGCTGCGGGCCTCGGTGAGCCACTCGGGGAATTCGACCATGAGCTGCTGGTAGAGCTCGTCGGAGGAGAGGCCGCGGGGCTCGCGGCCGGCGTGGAAGAAGCCGGCGTTGTCGACGACGCGCTTGTCCGGGACGGCCAGGTCGTCGAGCTTGCGGAGGAAGTCGAAGCCCTTGGCGTCCGGGTCGCCGAAACCGACGAACTGCCAGAAGATGGGCAGTTGGGCCGCCTCGCACAGGGCCTTTTCGGCGGCCGGCTTGGAGGTCGGGGCGCCGTCGGTCTGGAAGATGACGAACGCGGGGACGGTGGAGCCGGACTTCTTGTAGTGGTCGACCACGGCGTTGATGGCCCAGTGGTAGTTCGTCCGGCCCATGTGGCCGAGGCCCGCGTGCAGTTCCTCGATGCGGCCCTCGTAGTTGGTCAGGTCGAGGTCGGCCGAGCCGTCGATGTCGGTGGAGAAGAAGATGACCGGGACGGTGCCGTCGTCGTCGAGGTTGGCGGAGAGGCCGAGGGCCTGTTCGGCGAGGTGCTGGACCGTGCCGTCCTTGTAGTAGTTGCGCATCGAGCCGGAGCGGTCGAGGACCAGGTAGACGGCGGCGCGCTGGGTGGTGAGCCCGTGCTTCTCCAGGGTGGCGGACGCCGACTTGTAGAGGCTGACGAGCCCGGGGGCGGTGGCCTCGACCTTGGAGAGGGAGAGGGCGGCGGAGGCGGGCTCCTGCTCGGCCTCGGGGGCCGGGGCGGGCTCGGCGGCCTCGACCGTGGCCTCGGGCTCTACGGCCTTCGGTTCAACGGCCTTCGGCTCAACGGCCTTCGGCTCAACGGTCTCGGGCTCCACGGCCTCGGCCTCGACGGGCTCCGCCTCCGTGGTCTCGGCCTTCGCCGGCTCGGGAGCCGCCTCGGTGACAGCGGTCGGGGCCGGGTTGTCGAAGGCCCGGCTCACCAGGTCGGAGAGGTTGTCGGCGGGGGCCGCGTCCACCGGGTCGGCGGCTGCCTCGGCGGCTTCGGCCCTCTCCTCGACCTGGACGGCCTTGTCGCCCCGCGGGGCCTCGTCGGCCGCGTCGGGCTCGTCGGCCACCTCGGCCTTGACGGGCGTGGGCTCGGCCGGGGCCTCGACGCGCGCCTCGGCCTCCGGCCGGTCCGCGCTCACCGGCGCGCCGTCGCCCGTGCTCTCCGAGGGGGTGCCCTGGGTCGGCAGGGTCGCCGCCGGGGCCGGCTCGGGGGCCGTGGGCTCGGTGGGCGCCGTGCGGGCGGCGGGGACCTCGGGTTCCGAGGCCGGGGTGGTCGATGCCGGGGCGGACTCCTCGCGGGCCTCCGGGATCGTTGCCGACTCCGGCGTATCGGCGCCGGTCGGTGCCGCGCCGGATTCTTCACGGGTCGCCTTGGAGCGACCGAAAGCGTTGCGCAGCAGACTCCGAATGCCCATCGGCGAACCTCTCTTAGCGTGTGGTGGGTGCGGCGTATGTCCGTGAAGCACAGACATGTCCCTGACCAGGACGGATACGTAAGGGTAGCGGCCTGCACCGGGCTCATCGTGGGACCCCGCGCCTCGTGTGGTGGGGGATTGCTGGGCCATCCGGGTCTGTGTGGATGGGAGGGGGTTTCGGCCCTCGGACATTCGTGACGGGGCGGGCGCCGTCTCGGTGCGTGGACCGGGGAGTTGGGCCGCTCCGTTCGCCAGGGATCCGGCCCGCTCCGTCGGCCGGGAGGACATGCCTCCGCAGAGCCCGGGTTGACCGTTCGTACCGTGCCGCGCGGACTTGTCGTGGTGTCGGATTCACCGGGCGTTCATGTTTGCGATGCCGGGAGGCGGGGCGGCGCCCATAGCGTCACGGCGAATCGAACGGTCGCGTTCGATGCCGTCCGGCTCCCGGGAAGGGCCGCACGGATCCATACGGAGGGGAAAGCGTGCGCAAGTTTCTGCCACTGATCGGCTCGCATCCGGGCGGGCGTTCGGCCATGACCTGCCGGTACCGCTGTGGCGACGCGTGTTTTCACGACACGCCCAATGTGAGCGGCAACGAGTACGTCGGTGAGGTCATCGCGGGGGCCCTCTCGCGTCGGTCGGTGGTGCGGGCGGCGGCCGTGGTGACGGTCGCGGCGGCCGCGGGCGGCGCCCTGGCCGGTGCGGGTGCGCCCGAGGCCGCGGCCGCCACCGCCGACGACGCCGCGAGCGCGGCCGGCGGGAAGACGGGCAAGGCGGCGCGGGGGCTGCGGTTCCCGACGGTCGCGCCCAACACCGTTGACGCGGTGGTCGTTCCGGACGGGCATGCGCAGAATGTCCTCATCCGATGGGGTGACCCGATTCTGCGCGGGGCGCCGGCCTTCGACCCGGAACGGCAGTCGGCCACGGCGCAGGCGGGTCAGTTCGGTTACAACAACGACTACATGGCGGTGCTGGACGTGCCGGGCGAGCGCGGCCGGCAACTGCTGGTGATCAACCACGAGTACACCGACGAGCAGCTCATGTTCGCCGGCTACGACGCGGAGAACCCGACCCGCGAACAGGCGGAGATCGGCTGGGCCGCGCACGGGCTGTCCGTCCTCGTGGCGCAGGAGGAGCGGCGGACGGGGAAGCTGACGGCGGTCACCCGCCACCACCTCAACCGGCGGATCACCGGCACCACGCCGTTCGACGTCACCGGCCCGGCGGCGGGCAGCGAACTGCTGAGGACGTCCGCCGACCCCGAGGGCACCCGCGTACTCGGCACGCTCAACAACTGCGGCGGCGGCATCACGCCGTGGGGCACGGTGCTCTCCGGTGAGGAGAACTTCAACCAGTACTTCGCCAACGGGGGATCCGTCACCGATCCCGCCGCCGCGGCCCGGCTCAAGCGGTACGGGATCACGGGGGGTGCGAGCCAGCGCAAGTGGGAGCGGTTCGACCGGCGCTTCGATGTGACGCGTGAGCCCAACGAGGCGAACCGGTTCGGGTGGGTCGTGGAGATCGACCCGTACGACCCCGAGTCGACACCGCGCAAGCTGACGGCGCTGGGGCGCTTCAAGCACGAGGCGGCCGAGCCGCGGCTGACGGCGGACGGCCGGCCGGTGCTCTACATGGGCGACGACGAGAAGTTCGACTACTTCTACAAGTTCGTCTCCGGCAAGCGGATGAAGCGGGGCGGCGGACGGGCCGCCCGGGAGCACAACCGCACGCTGCTGGACGAGGGGACGCTGTACGTCGCGAAGTTCACGGGGGACAGCCCGGCGGACGAGATCGACGGCTCCGGGAAGCTGCCGGAGGACGGGCGGTTCGACGGGTCGGGGCGGTGGATCCCGCTGGCGACCGGCACCACCTCGCATGTGCCGGGGATGACGGCGGAAGAGGTGTACGTCTTCACGCGGATGGCCGCCGACAAGGTGGGCGCCACGAAGATGGACCGACCCGAGGATGTCGAGCCCAGCCCGCGCACCGGCCGCGTCTACATCGCGCTGACGAACAACGGCGACCGGGGCAAGGCCGGCAAGGCGCCCGCCGACGAGGCCAATCCGCGCAACGCCAACAAGCACGGGCAGGTTCTGGAGCTGGCCGAGCACCGGGACGACCCGGCGGCGGGCCGTTTCCACTGGCGGCTGTTCCTGGTGTGCGGCGACCCCGAGGACCCCTCGACGTACTTCGGCGGCTTCCCCAAGGACCAGGTCAGCCCGATCTCCTGCCCGGACAACCTCACCTTCGACGCGTACGGCAACCTGTGGATCTCGACGGACGGCAACGCGCTGGGCAGTCATGACGGGCTGTTCGGTGTGGCGACGGCCGGCGCCCGGCGGGGCGAGGTCCGGCAGTTCCTGACCGTGCCGACCGGTGCCGAGACGTGCGGGCCGATCGTGCAGGACCGGCGGGTGCTGGTCGCCGTGCAGCACCCGGGCGAGGTGGACGGCGCGAGTGTGGAGCGGCCGGCGTCGCTCTGGCCGGACGGGCCCGGGAAGCTGGTGCGGCCGTCGGTGGTCGGCGTGTGGCGCGAGGACGGGCGGGACATCGGGGCGTAAAAGCCGCGCGGGCGGGCGTCGGTGGGGTCGCGGAGCCCCGCGCACGGCCCGTCGCGTCGGTGCTGCCACGTGAGCCGGGGCGCCCCTGTTGCCGGGGGAAGGGGCGCCCCACATCACGCCGCGGAAACGGGAAGGCAAGATCTGGGTAAGAAGTAAGTCGTTCAGGTATCCGATTCGCAGGTGTGCCCCTCTTCTCCGGTGACCATTGTCCGGAGCCGCCCGTTGTGCCTCTAGGCGGCCGTTAAAAAGGCAAGAACCCTTTCGAGGGTGACGGGAGATGTGGGCGCATGGGGCTGACCAGTCAGTCGCTCGAATACACGGTGATCGTGCTGGCCTTGATCAGCGTGGCCGCCACGGTCTGGCTCTGGCCCCGGCTGTCGCGGCGCGGCCTGCGGCCCGTCCTGGGCAGGCTCGGCGCCATCGCGGTCACGCAGCTCTCCATCCTGTGCGCCCTCGCCCTCGCGGTGAATTCGAGCTTCGAGTTCTACGGCACCTGGGACGACCTCCTGGGCAACGAGGAGAAGGCACCGGTGTCGGTCAGCAACGGCGGCGGGCAGTACGCCTCCGTCGGCGACACCAAGGGCGGCCTGGTCCAGCCGGCCGGCCCGCAGGGCCTCGACCGGGTGACCGGCCTTCCCCAGGGCCCCGCCGACAAGGTCGGCAAGATCGAGTCCGTCCGCATCATCGGCCGCCGGACGCGCGCCATCAACCCGGGCTTCGTCTATCTGCCGCCGCAGTATTTCCAGCCGCAGTTCCGCCGCCAGCGGTTCCCCGTCATGGTCGTCATCAGCGGTTACCCCGGCGGCATCATGAACCTCGCCCAGCACCTCCAGGTGCCGCAGAACGCCGGCCGGCTGATCGCGCAGGGCAAGATGCAGCCCACCGTGATCGTCATGGTGCGGCCGACCATCGCGCCGCCCCGGGACACCGAGTGCGTGGACGTGCCGGACGGACCGCAGGCCGAGACGTTCTTCACCAAGGACCTGCCGGACGCCATGAAGTCGGCGTACCGGGTGGGCCGCGACCCCAGCGCCTGGGGCGCGTTCGGCTATTCGTCCGGTGGCACCTGCGCGCTCCAGCTCGCGATGCGCAATCCCGGGATCTACACCTCGGCCGTGTCCCTCTCCGGTGACTACGCGATCAAGGACGACCTCACCACCGGCAGCCTCTTCGGCAGCGGCGAGGACGGCGCGCGGCGCGAGCGCGAGCACGATCTGCTGTGGCGTCTGGAGCACCTGCCCGCACCGCAGATCTCCGCGCTGGTGGCCAGCAGCCGCAAGGGCGAGAAGGGCTACGGCCCCACCATGCGGTTCGTCCGCGCGGCGAAGCCGCCGATGACGGTGGACTCGATCATCCTGCCGCAGGGCAGCCACCAGTTCACGACGTGGCGGCGCGAGGTCGTGCCCGCGCTGGAGTGGCAGAGTCGGCAGCTCACGTTCCCGCAGGACACGGAGGCCATCGCGCGGCCGGGCAAGCCGACGTCCGGTGCGGCGGGTGCGCCCGGTGGGCCGAAGGCGCCGACCGCGTCGCCGGGGGCCGCCGACCGCAAGCGGGTAGAGGCGGAGCCGTCGCGGGGCTGACGCCGCGAGGATCGTCGAAGGGGGGCGCCGGATTGTCCGGCGCCCCCCTTCGACGTGGTCCGCCGGCCGACGCCCTGCGAGCGGCCCTGCGAGCGGTCCTGTGAGCGGTCCTACGGCCGGTAGACCATCCCCGGCTCCGGCTTCGCCGGGGACAGCAACTGGGAGACGGTGACGACGGTATAGCCGCGCTTCTTGAGTTCCTTGAGGATGCCGGGGACGGCCGGCACGGTGCCCTTGTAGATGTCGTGCAGCAGGATGACGCCGTCGCGCTCGGTCTGTTCGAGCACCCGCTCGGTGATCAGCGCGGAGTCGTTGGTCTGGTAATCCTTGGCGGTCACGCTCCACAGGACCTGCGCGAGCCCCAGCTCCTCGCTGATCCTGGAGACCTCGCCGTCGGTCCTGCCCTGCGGCGGACGCATCAGCCGGGGCGTCTTGCCGGTGAGGTCGCGCACCGCGTCCTGGACCAGGGAGAGCTCCTTCTTCACCTCGGCGGGCGCGATGTCCGTCAGGATCTGGTGCGACCAGGTGTGGTTGGCCAGTTCGTGGCCCTCGGCGTCGATCCGCTTCACGTCCTCGGGACGCTCGGCGATGTGGTTCCTGCCGAGCATGAAGAACGTCGCGTGGACCTTCTCGCGCTTGAGGATGTCCAGCAGCCGGGGGGTGTTCTCGCTGGGGCCCGCGTCGAAGGTGAGGGCGACGCACTTGGCCTTGCGGCAGTCGACGTCCCGGCCGGCGCCGCCGCCGCCGTCCCGCGGCCTCCCGTTCTTCCCGTCCTGCGCGTCCTTCGCTTCGACGGCGGCCGGCGGGGCCTCGTCCCGGGCGTCGGCCGGTGCGGTGACGTCGTACGTCGCGCAGCCGCTGAGGGCCATGGCCAGGGAGGCGGCCGTCAGCAGCCCGGCTATGGACGTGCGGTGGCCCGCGGACCTCTTCTTCTTCGACATGCGGCGGACTATACATAGCAAGTACACACTGGATGTATACATGGGGTGTGTAAGGCATCGGCGGCCCGTTCAGGGCGCGCTCGCGAAGCGATCAGGCGGGCAACCGGGCGGGGAACGTCACCCGTACCGTCAGGCCGCCCCCGGGGTTGGCGTGGGCGGTGGCCGAGGCGGCGTGCGCGCGGGCCAGCGAGGCGACGATCGACAGTCCGAGGCCGGCGCCCTCGCCGGGCGCGTGCCGGCGTTCCTCCAGGCGGCGGAAGGGCTCGAAGAGGTAGGGGACGGACTCCGGCGGCACGGGCGGACCGGTGTTGCTGATCTCCAGGGTGCGGTCGTGGACGCTGAGCGTGATGCGACCGTCGGGACGGTTGTGGCGTACGGCGTTGGCCACGAGGTTGCGGACCAGATGGGCGAGCAGGACCGGGTCGCCGTCGACGGTCAGCGGGAGGACGTCGGTGGCGAGCGTCAGGCCGCGCCGCCAGGCGTCGTCGGCGTACTCGGCGGCCACGGACTCGGCGAGCGCGCCGAGCGCGACCGGCTCCCGGCGTTGCAGCCCCTGGTCGGAGACGGACAGCAGCAGCAAACCCTCGATCAGTTGCTCACTGTCCTCGGCGACCTCGATCAGCTTGCCGCGGATGCGCCGTACGTTGGCCGGGTCCGGGTCCGCCAGGCCGATCTCGGCGGCGGCGCGCTGCACGGCCAGCGGGGTCCGCAGCTCGTGGGCGGCGTTGGCGGCGAACCGCTGCTGCGCGGAGACCAGGTGCTGGATCCGGTCGAGCATTTCGTCGAAGGTGTCGGCGAGGTGCTTGAGTTCGCCGGGCGGCGCGTCCAGTGCGATGCGTTCGTGCAGGTTGGCGGCGGACAGCCGGCGGGCGGTGCGGGTAATGACGGACACCGGGCGCAGCACCCGCCCGGCCATCCACCAGGCCAGCGCCACGGAGACGACGGCGAAGACCAGCAGCGCGGTCAGCGAGACCGTCACCAGGCGGCTGAGCGCGGCCTCTTCGGCGGCACTGGTGATGTTCCTGGTGACGCTGTAGAGGCCGCCGTCGGCGAGCTGCCGGGCGGGGGAGGGCAGCGGCGAGGCCGGGGTCATGGTGGGGCCGGGGGAGGGTATGGCGGTGCCGGCCGGTGCGAGCGGGCCCGGCCGGCTGGGGGCCGCGGTCGTGACGGCCAGGCTGAGGGTGGAGTAGAGGCCGCGCCGCAGCAGGACGTAGACGAGGCCGGTCAGCATCGTGCCGGCCAGGACCAGCAGTCCGCCGTAGAGGGCGGTGAGCCGCAGGCGTTCGCCGCCGGGCAGTCGGCGGCGGCCGGTCGGGGAAGCGCTCATCGCGCGGCTCGTGCCTCTGGTGCGTCCGGCCCCTCGCTCATCCGGTAGCCCGCGCCCGGGACCGTCTCGATCACCGGCGGCTCGCCCAGCTTGGCGCGCAGTTTGCTGAGGGTGACGCGGACGGCGTTGGTGCGGTAGCTGGTGTGCTCCTCCCAGACCTCCTCGATCAGGTCGTCGCCGCTGACCACCGCCCCCTCGGCGCGCAGCAGCACCTCCAGCACCCCGAACTCCTTGCGCGACAGCGCCAGCGGGCGGCCGTCGCGCAGCGCGAGCCGGCGCGCGGTGTCGACGCTCACGCCCGCCCGCTCCAGGACCGGCGGCAGCGCCGGGCGGGCGCGCCGGCCGAGCGCCAGGACCCGGGCGAGCAGCTCCTCGTACGCGAACGGCTTGGTCAGGTAGTCGTCGGCGCCCCGGCCGAGGCCGTCGACCCGGTCGCGGACCGTGCCGGAGGCGGTGAGCATCAGCACCCGGGTCAGCAGCCGCTGCCCGACGACCTGCCGGCAGACCTCGTCGCCGTGCATTCCGGGCAGGTCCCGGTCCAGGACGAGCACGTCGTACGCGCCGAGCCGCAGCTTGCCCAGCGCCTCCCGGCCGTCATGGGCGATATCCGCCGCGATCGCGTCACGGCGCAACCCCTCGGCAATCATTTCCGCGAGGAATTCCTCGTCCTCCACCACCAGAACGCGCATGGGTCATGTGTACCCGACAGGCACCTTTCGGCGGTGTAAACGCGGAGGCCGCCGGGCGCGGCCCAGCCGGCGAGACCTGTTTCGGAGACAGGCGAGAGCTGTTTCCCAGACAGGCGAGACCTGTTTCGGAGACAGGTTAGAGAAACGAAATGCCGCCCCCTGCCAGCCTCTGCGCCGTCGGTCACATCCGAATTCGGCACGGAGGAAAACCATGAGGCAGCGCAAGGCGTCACTCGCGGCGGCATCGTTGATGGCGGGCCTGGCGGTGTTCGCCACCGCCTGCTCCGGCGGGGGCGGCGCGGCGGACAAGGGCGCGGGCGGCGGCTCCGGCGCGGGCGGGAAGGGCAAGGCGGCGGACGCGGCGTACAAGCACCGCCAGTGCCTGCGGGAACACGGGGTGAAGGTCGAGGAGCCCAAGCCGGGGCAGGACCCGCGCAGCATGGTCGTCGGCGGCGATCAGAAAACCGATCCGGCCAAGATGAAGAAGGCGTTCAAGGCGTGCCAGGACAGCGGTCCGGGCGCCGGTCAGGACGGGCCGAGCCAGGCGGACAAGGACAAGGCGCTCGCGTACGCCCGCTGTATGCGCGAGAACGGATTCCACATGCCCGACCCCAAGTTCGGCGGCGACGGGATGCAGAAGGCGATGGGCATTCCCAAGGGCCAGGAAAAGAAGTTCGAAAAGGCCAACTCGGCGTGCGGCGGCCAGAATGCCGGCTGACGAGCGGCGGCCGGACGCCCGCCGCGGCCGCGCGAAGACCTCCGTGCTCTGCGCACTGGCCGTCGTCGCCCTGCTGGCCGGCGGCGGCGCGGCGCTCGGCTCGTTCACCGGCCGGGCGGACACCGGAGCGCGGCACGGCGGCGGGGGCGCCCTGCCGCCCGCCACCGACACCGTCCGGCGCCAGGACCTCAGCAACAGCACCCAGGTCGACGGCACCCTCGGCTACGCCAAGGAACGCAGGATCAACGCCGGTGCGAGCGGCACCCTGACGTGGCTGCCCGCCACCGGCTCCACGGTGCGGCGGGACGGCGCGCTCTACGAGGCCGACGGCCACCCGGTCCGGCTGATGTACGGCCCGAAACCCATGTACCGGCCCCTGAAACAGGGGGACGAGGGCGAGGACGTCCAGCAGTTGAAGGAGAACCTGCGCGCGCTGGGCTACGGCGACCAACTGGCCACGGACGAGGAGTTCACCGCGGGCACCACCGACGCCGTCAAGCGCTGGCAGAAGGCGCACGGCCTGAAACAGAGCGGCACCACCGGCCCGGACCAGATCTCCTTCCAGCCCGGCGCCGTACGGATCAGCGCGAGAGCGGCGGCGGTCGGCGACCAGGCCGCGCCCGGCCGGCCGGTGCTGTCCGTCACCGGTTCGGCGCGCGAGGTCCGGGTCAAGCTCGATGTCGCGCAGGCCGCTCTGGCCGAGCCCGGCACCGAGGTCACGGTGAACCTGCCGGACGGCACCACCGCCGGCGGCAAGGTCGCCTCGGTCGACCGGACGGTCACCGAGGAGGGTGGCGACGGCCAGGAGAAAACCCCGAAGATCACCGCGCGGGTCACCTTCACCGACCCCGGCGAGGTCACCGCCTTCGACCGGTCGCCGGTCACCGTCGACCTCGTCGGCGAGGTACGCGAGGACGTGCTGACGGTGCCGGTCAACGCGCTGCTCGCCCTGCCCTCGGGCGGCTTCGGCGTCCAGGTTGTCGAGGGCGGCAGGGCCCGCGAAGTGCGGGTGAAACTGGGCATGTTCGGCCAGGGCCGGGTCGAGGTCACCGGCGGCGGCCTGAAACCGGGCACGAAGGTCGGGGTGCCGGCGTCATGAACGGCCCCCCGACCGCAGAGCCCACTCTGCCGGCCGCCCCACCCCCCACCCCCCACCCCACCGATCACGTCGTCACCGATTACGTCGTAGAACTGGCCGGAGTCACCAAGGAGTACCCCGGCGGGGTCGCCGCGCTGCGCGGGGTCGACCTCCGGGTGGCGCGCGCGGAGTTGCTGGCCATCGTCGGCCCGTCCGGCTCCGGCAAGTCCACGCTGCTGCACATCGTCGGCACCCTGGACCGCCCGACGGCCGGCGCGGTCACCCTCGCGGGCCACGACGTGGCCGCGCTGACCGACCGCCGGCTGTCCGCACTGCGCGCCCGGCACATCGGCTTCGTCTTCCAGTCCTTCCACCTGGTGCCCGGCATCAGCGCACGGGACAACGTCGCCGAGGGCCTGCTGTACTCCGGCCTGCCGCGGGCCGTCCGCCGCCGCCGGGCGGCGGACGCCCTGGAACGGGTCGGGCTCGCCGACCGGATGGGACACCGCCCGCACGAGCTGTCGGGCGGTCAGAAGCAGCGGGTGGCCATCGCGCGGGCGGTGGTCGGCGAACCCGATCTGCTGCTGGCCGACGAACCGACCGGCGCGCTGGACTCCGCCTCCGGCGAGGCGGTCATGGCCCTGCTGCACGACCTCAACAAGGAGGGCGCCACCATCGCCGTCATCACGCACGACAGCGACATCGCCGCCGCGCTGCCCCGGCAGGTACGGATCCGCGACGGCCGGGTGGTCGCGGACGAGCGGCACACCACCGCGCCCCGGAGCGCGGAGCGGTGAGGCACAAGGGACCGGCCGCCGAACTCGCCCCCTCCCCCCTCGGCCCGCGCGATGTCCTGCACGTCGGCTCCGCCGGCCTGCGCACCCGCCCCCTGCGCGTCGTCCTGTCCGCGCTCGGCATCGCCATCGGCATCGCCACGATGATCGCGGTGGTCGGCATCTCCGCCTCCAGCAAGGCCCAACTCCTGCGCAAGCTCGACACGTTGGGTACCAACCTGCTGGTCGTCACGCCCGGTCAGGGCATGTTCGGGGAAAAGGTGAAGCTGGACGGACAGGCGCCGGGAAGGGTCGGGCGGATCGAGGGGGTGCGGCAGGTGGGCGCCACCGGCGACCTGTCCGCCGTCGTGCGCCGCAACGAGAAGATCCCCCGGGAGGAGACCGGCGGTATCACGGTCAAGGCCGCCGACGAGGGCCTGCTGCGTACGCTGCGCGGCACCATGGCGGCCGGCTCCTGGCTCAACCGCGCCAACGGCCGCTACCCCTCCGTCGTCCTCGGCGACGTCAGCGCCGACCGGCTCGGCATCACCCGGCCCGGCCAGCAGGTCCACCTCGGCGGCCGTTACTTCACCGTCGTCGGCATCCTCGGCCCGCTGCCGCTGGCCCCCGAGATCGAACGGTCCGCCCTGGTGGGCTGGTCGGCCGCGCGCGACCTGCTCGGCTTCGACGGCCACCCCACGGCCGTCTACGAGCGGTCCACCGACGCGTCCGTGCACGCCGTACGCGACCTGATCCCGCGCACCGTCGATCCGCGCAATCCGCGCAACGTGCAGGTCACCGACCCGTCCTCGGCGCTCCAGGCCAAGGCGCAGGCGGCGGGCGCGTTCACGGATCTGCTGCTCGGGCTGGGCGGGGTGGCCCTGCTCGTCGGCGGGGTCGGGGTCGCCAACACCATGATCATTTCGGTGTTGGAGCGCCGGCACGAGATCGGGTTGCGCCGCTCCATGGGCGCCACCCGGGGCCAGATCCGCCTCCAGTTCGTGACCGAGTCCCTGCTGCTGTCGGGCCTGGGCGGGCTCGCCGGCATCGTCCTGGGCGCGGCCGCCACCTACGTCTTCGCGGCCGCGGGCGGCATGCCGTGGGTGGTGCCGCCCTGGGCGGTCGGCGGCGGTTTCGGCGCGACGCTGGCGATCGGCTGCGTCGCCGGCCTCTACCCGGCCGTACGGGCCGCCCGCCTCTCGCCCACGCTCGCCCTCCAGGCGGCGTAGGACCGGCGGCGGGCCGGGCCCGGCCCACGCGGTCCACGAGGACCGGGCCCGGCCCACGCGGCTCACGAGGTGCGGGCCCGGTCACGCCGTCCGCTCCTCCCAGGACCCGGCCACACGTTCGGCGGCGGCCGGACCGGGCCGGCACGGGGGCCGTACGAGTTGCTTAAGGGGCACCGCCTGTCCTCCTGCCGCGTCCGGCACCACCGGCGTGCTTACGATCCACTCCGGCCCCCGGTTCGGAAGGGTGGAAGGAACGCACGATGAGAGCCGTAGCAGTCAGCGCATTCGGTGAACAGCCGCAGCTCATGGATCTGCCACAGCCCGAACCAGGGCCGGGTGAGGTACTCGTGCGGCTGTCGGCCGCCGGGCTCAACCCCGTCGACTGGAAGCTCGCCGACGGCCTGCTCGGCGCGGCGGTGCCCGCGATCTTCCCCCTCATCCTGGGTTCGGACGGGGCGGGCGAGGTGCTCGCGATCGGGACCGGGGTGCGACGGTTCACGGTCGGCGACGCGGTGTTCGGCCAGTTCCAGCGGCCGGAGCGGGGCGGCGGTTCGTACTGCGAACTCGCCCTCGCCGACGAACGGTCCATCGCCCCGGCCGCCCGCAGCGTGACCTACGCCGCCTCGGCGGCCGTCCCGATGGCCGGGACGGCCGCCTACAACCTGGTCGAGGAGACGCGGGTCAGCGAGGGGCGGCGGGTGCTGATCGTCGGCGCGACCGGCGGGGTGGGCACCTTCGCCACCCAACTGGCGGCCGGCCGCGGCGCCGAGGTGATCGCCACCGCCCGCCCGCCCAAGTCGGACCTGATGCACGCGCTGGGCGCCACCGAGACCATCGACCACACCGCGGCCCCGGTCGCCGACCAGGTGCTCGCCGCCCGCCCCGACGGTGTGGACGTCCTGATCGACCTGGTCAGCGGGCCGGAGGACTTCGTGGAGTTGACCCGGACGGTACGCGACGGCGGCACGGCCGTCTCCACCATCGGCTCCGCCGACGCGGACATCCTGACCGAACACAACCTCCGCGGCTTCAACTTCGCCAACCGCCCCTCCCCCCAACTCCTGGAAATCCTCGCCGGCCAGGTCGACGCCGGCCGCCTGACCGTCCTCGTCGGCCGCGAGGTCCCCCTGGAGGAGGCCCCGGACGCCCTCGCGACAAGCCGCACGGGACGGGCACAGGGGAAGACGGTGTTGACGCTCTGAGGCGGTGGGCGGTGGGGGGCGACAGACAAAAGGCAGCGGACGGCGGACAGCGGACAGCGGACGGCGGACGGCGGACGGCGGATAGCGGAAGGCCGCCGGACGTTTGCGCCGCGCCGCCGTCACCGATACCCGCCGCGCCGCAGTGCCCGTACGGCCGGTGGTCCCGCCGCGGCGACGGTGGCGGTCAGGAGTGCGGCGGTCAGGAGGAGCCAGACGGCGGTGCGCAGGGGGGCGGTGAGGGCGTCGGTGTAGGCGTCGGCGGCCGGGCGGGAGATCGCGGTGGGCAGGGCGTTGAGGAGGCGGGTGCGGGCGGCGGCGAGGGCGGTGGCCAGCAGGGCGGTGGTCGTCGCGCAGGCCGCCCCGGCGCAGATCAGGGCGCGCCGCCGGCGGCGGGTCAGCAGCAGTCCGGCCGCCAGGCACAGGGCCGCCGCCGGGGGCAGCGACAGCGCCGCCGTACGCACGCCCTGGTAGACGGCCCGGACCCGTGGCACGTCGGGGGACCTCAGCAGCACGAACTCGCGCCCGGCGACGGGGATCCGCCGGGCGATGTCGATGCCCAGGCCGTTCGTGGACAGCCGGTGTCTGACGCGTTCGACGACCGGCGCGAGATCGACGGTCACCGGACCGTCCCCGGAGGCCGTCAGGGTGCCGTCCAGGGCCCGGTGGGCGCTGCGGTGGACATCGGCCCACAGGGCGGGGAAGGCCCGTCCGGTGACGACCCGGCGCACCTGTTCGCCGACGAACTCGCGGATCCCACGGGAGAACCGCGCGCGCAGCGCGGGCCGCTCGGCGCGCGGGACGGCCGCCAGCAGCCCGTCGAGCCGGACCTGTGCCATCACTCCGTCGGTGACGTCGGCGACGATGGCGTCCTGGACGGCGCGGTGCCCGGCGAGCGGGGCGACCGCCGTCACGTAGCTGTCGGTGTCGGCGAGTTCGGTCCGCGCCCACACGGCCACCACGCTCAGCGGCAGCAGCAGCGCCGCGAGCAGCAACAACAAGCCCCCACCGAACGCGCGTCCGGGCCGCCCGGGCCGCTGCGGCGCGCCGTCCGCCTCCGCCGCCCGACCGCCGGCGCATTCGGGTGCGCTCGCTGACATCGCGTCCGGATCCTTCCTGAACGGCGGCTGCGGCCACCTCTCAGACAATCCCCCGCGCACCCCGCCCGCGACCGGAGCCGGTGCCAACGGGTGACCGGGCGGCGGGTCGGCGGGTCGGCGGGTCGGCGGGCTCACCCGGGTGAGCGGGCGCCGTCCACCCGTAGCTCCAGCTCGCACCACACCGTCTTGCCGACGCCCAGCAGGTGCACTCCCCACCGGGCGGAGAGCGTATGGACCAGGAGTAACCCCCGTCCGTACGTGGCGTCCGGCGCGCGCTCGCTCTCGTACGGCAGGCGCTCACCACGGGCATCGGTCACCGCGATCCGCAGCGAGCCCGTGGTGAGGAGGAGCCGCACACGGAAGAGGCGGCCGCGCACGGCACCGTGCACCAGCGCGTTGGTGGCCAGCTCGGAGACCAGCAGCCGTACGTCGTCCGCGAGCGGGGCGCACCTCAACTGTCCTGGGGCGGAGGCTCGGTGGGGAGCTCATGCGGCACCGCACCGCGGCTGGTCTGACACAAACCCAGGCCGCGAAGGTGCTCACCGCTTCCACGGGCAAGGTCGCGAAGATGGAGGGCGGCTGGGTCCCCGTGCGGGATCCGGACATCCGGGCTCTGTGCGAGGCGTACGGCGTGGAGGACCCTACGGTCGTGGGCGGGCTGCTGGAACTGGCCCGCGTTGACCGCGAACGCCGCAAGGCCAAAGGCTGGTGGAACGACGCGCCCTTCTCCCCGTCGATGAAGGAGTACTCCGTCCTGGAGAGCGCCGCCAAGGCCATCAAGACCTGGCAGATCGCCTTCGTCCCGGGCCTGCTGCAAACCTCCGACTACGTACGGGCGCTCAACCCGGATGACCACTTCGTCACCGCGAGGCTGGCTCGCCAGGGCCGGCTCACGGACGACCCGCCGCTTCGGTTGCAGGCGGTCGTCTTCGAATCCGTTCTGAGGAATCTGGTCGGCGGCGCGGCCGTGATGCGTGGACAGCTTGAGCACCTCGCCGCGATGGCGCAGATGCCGAACGTCAGCGTCCGGGTGCTTCCGTTCAGTGCCGGTGCGCGATTGGGCCTGGGCTGCGGCTTCAGCGTTCTCTCCTTCGCCGAGCCGGGAGCGATGGAAGTGGTCTACGCCGAGCTCCCGCGTATGCCGCTGTGGATCGAGGGCGGAGAGGGGGCTGCCGATGGCGACTTCCTTAATGACGACCTGTTCGAGAAAATCGCACAGCAAGCGCTTGGCGACAACGAGTCGCGAGCGTTCATCAGCAGCCTCAGCAAAGAACTGTGAGCGATGACCGAATTCGAGTTCCTCAAGTCCAGCTTCAGTGACCCTCACAACGAGTGCGTGGAGGTGGCCACCAACATCCCCGGCACCGTCGGCATACGCGATTCCAAGGACCCCGGCGGCCCCGTGCTCCGGCTCGTGCCGGGCTCGTGGGCCGCGTTCCGGGCCGCCGTCGTGGCGGGCGGATTCGAGGGGCAGGGGACCGCGTGAGGGCCTAGTGCTCGTGCGGGCCGGGGCGGTGGACCGGACCGTGGATGTCCTCGCAGTGGGGGGCGGGGGGCGGCTCGGGGGCCGGGCCGGGGCTCAGGGTGAGGAGTTCGTCGGCGGGGGCCCATTCGCCCACGTGGTCGACCTGGAGCGTGGCGTGGGTGATGCCGTACCGGTCGCTGAGGAGTTCCTGGAGGCCGCGGCGGACCTTGTGGCAGTCGCCGCCCGGGGCGACGAGGATGTGCGCGGACAGGGCCGGCTGGCCGGAGGTGATCTGCCAGATGTGCAGGTCGTGGATCTCCACGACCTCGTCGGCGGAGGCGAGGTGGTCGCCGAGCGCGTCCGGGTCGACGCCGGCCGGCGCGGCCTCCATGAAGATCCGCCCGGATTCGCGGACCAGACCGGTACCGGCCTTCAGCATCAGGGCGACGACCACGAGCGTGGCGATCGCGTCGGCCCGCGCGAAGCCGGTGGTCAGCACGATCAGACCGGCGATCGCGGTGGCGATGAAGCCGAACAGGTCGGTGAGGATGTGCTGGTAGGCGCCCTCGACGTTGAGGCTGGAGCGGTTGGCCCGGGACAGCAGCCAGGCGCAGACGAGGTTGACGACGACGCCGGAGAGCGCGGTGACGACCACCAGGCCGCCGGTGACCGCGGGCGGCGAGATCAGCCGGTCGACCGCCTCGTAGGCGAGCCAGACGGAGAGCAGCAGCAGCGTGATGCCGTTGGCCTGCGCGGAGAGGATCTCGGCCCGCTTGAGGCCGTAGGTGTAGCCGCCGCGGGCCGGCCGCGCGGCCAGCCGCATCGCCAGGAGCGCCAGCACGATCGAGACGGCGTCGGTGAGCATGTGGGCGGCGTCGGAGATCAGCGCCAGGGACTGGGCCAGGAAGCCGATGACGACCTCGACGGCCATGTAGACGGTGATCAGCAGGAGCGCGGCGCGCAGCCAGCGGCGGTCGGCGTCGGGGGAGACGGCGTGGGAGTGGCCGTGCGTATGGGGGTGTGCGGGCTGCCCCGTCCCGTCGTGCCCGTGGGCGTGCTCGGTCATGGCGCGCTCCTTCCTGGGTCCTCGCTGCGAAGCAAACCGCACATCGGCGAAAGATCCAAAGGCTGCACCGGTGACCGTTGTCATTACCGTCGAACGGCCGCCCGGCGCCGCGCGCGGTCTACCACCCTCGGGTGTAAATCGGTCGGAGGCGGCAATGCGGACCGGTGTCGCCCGATACCCTCCCGAAGCATGGGTAGCTTCGCCGACGAAGCGCGCACACGGCTGGCGAACCTGCTGCGCATGGCAGGAGACAGCGCGCGGGATCGGGAAAAGATCATCTCTTATGTCGCCGCCACCCCTGACCCGCCACCGCTCGGCCCGCGCGGTATCCGGACGAGCGGCTGCCCGCGCTGTCACAACACCATGTGGGGCCAGCGCGATTCGGACGGGCAGCCCATCTCCGTCTGCGCCCGGTGCGGCTACGTCAAAGAGGGGGAGGACTTCGCGCGGTCCTGAGCGCGGAGCAGGTCCCCGGCGGTAGCGGGCTCCCGCGCCACCGGATGCAGCGCCGCGTACTCCAAGGGAGCCGACGGGTCGATCGAGACGTCCCAGGGCGCGGGCCGGGCGCCGGCGCGGACCAGCAGGTCGCCGACCGCGGCGATCATCGCGCCGTTGTCCGTGCACAGACGCGGTGGCGGTACCCGCAGCGTGATGCCGGCCGCCGCGCACCGTTCCTCGGCCAGGGCCCGCACCCGGGAGTTGGCGGCCACCCCGCCGACGACGACCAGCGTTCCCACGCCGTGCTCGGTGCAGGCGGCCACCGCCTTACGGGTCAGCACGTCGGCGACCGCCTCCTGGAGCGAGGCCGCGCCGTCCGCGACGGGCAGCGGCCGGCCCGTGGCGCGGTGGTGTTCGGCCCAGCGGGCGGCCGCCGTCTTCAGGCCCGAGAAGGAGAACGTGAAGCGGTGCGCGGGCGGGCCGCCGGTGAGCGGGCGGGGAAAGGGGACAGCGCGCGGATCCCCCTCGCGCGCTGTCCGGTCTATGGCCGGGCCGCCGGGATACGGCAGCCCGAAGAGGCGCGCGGCCTTGTCGAAGCACTCCCCCGCGGCGTCGTCGAGCGTGTCGCCGAGGTGGGTGATCGGGTCGCGCGCCAGGTCCCGTACGAGCAGCAGCGAGGTGTGGCCGCCGGAGACGATGAGGACCACGCACGGGTCGGGCAGCGGGCCGTGTTCGAGGGTGTCGGCGGCGACGTGCCCGGCGAGGTGGTGCACGCCGTAGAGGGGGACGCCGAGCGCGTACGCCAGTGACTTGGCGCCGGCCAGCCCGACCTGGAGCGCGCCGGACAGCCCCGGGCCGCAGGTCACCGCGACCGCGCCGATGTCGGCCGCGCGCAGCCCCGCGTCGGCCAGGGCGCCGCGCACGACGGGCGTCAGGGCGTGGACGTGGGCGCGGGCGGCGATCTCGGGCACCACGCCGCCGAACCGGGCGTGCGCGTCCATGCTCGACGCGAGGGCGTGCCCGAGCAGCTTGCCGTCGCGCACCAGGCCCGCGCCCGTCTCGTCGCAGGAGGATTCGATCCCCAGCACCACCGGCGTGCCCGCCGATCCGGTCCCCCTCACCGATCCGATCCCCTCGTCCTCACCTTTGCCGTCGCCCTGGGCGTCGCCTTTGCCGTCACCCTGGGCGTCGCCTTGCCGTCGCCTCGGCGCTCGTTGCAGCCTGACACTTATTGCAACATATACGCAATAAGGGCTGCCGGGATGCGGCCGCCCGGTCACCGCCCCCGGCCGCCCGGTCAGTAGAGTTCGGCACCCGGCCCCCGTCCCCTTCTGACCTCCGAGGTATTCGGCAGTGAGCCCCGCACCACCCCTCTACGTCGTCGGCATCGGGGCCGACGGCTGGGACGGCCTGCCCGCCGCGTCCCGGCACGCCCTGCGCGAGGCCGAGGTGCTGATCGGCGGGCCGCGCCAACTGGCCCTGCTGCCCGGGCGGTGCGCGGGCGAACGCGTCGCCTGGCCCTCCCCGCTGCGCCCCGCCGTCCCCGGCCTCCTCGCCGCGCACGCCGGGCGCCGGATCTGCGTACTGGCCAGCGGCGACCCGATGTTCCACGGCATCGGCCGGACGCTGACCGAGGTGCTGGGCGAGGACGCCGCGCGGCTGCGAATCCTGCCGCACCCCTCTTCCGTGTCCCACGCCTGCGCCCGGCTGCGCTGGCCGGTGGAGGACACCGAGGTCGTCACGCTCGTCGGGCGGCCCGTCGAGAACCTCGCCGCCGCGCTGCACGACGGCCGACGGCTGCTGGTGCTGTCCGCCGGCGCCGGCACCCCCGCCGAGGTCGCGGCCCTGCTGCGCACGCGCGGCTTCGGCCCGACCCGGATGCGGGTGCTCGAACAGCTCGGCGGGGACCGGGAGCGGACGGCCGAGGGCACCGCCGCCGACTGGGCGCACCCGCCCGCCGACCCGCTCAACGTCATCGCCCTGGACTGCGTCCGCGAGCCGGGCGCGCTGCGGCTGCCGGCCGTGCCGGGGCTGCCGGACGCGGCGTACGAACACGACGGCCAGCTCACCAAGCGCCACGTACGCGCCGCCACCCTCGCCGCGCTGGCGCCCGCGCCCGGTGAACTGCTGTGGGACATCGGCGGCGGCTCCGGCTCCATCGCCATCGAGTGGCTGCGCACCCACCGCGGTTGCCGCGCGGTCAGCGTCGAGCGCGACCCGGTACGGGCCGAGCGGATCGGGCGCAACGCCCGCACGCTCGGCGTACCGGCACTGCGCGTCGTCCACGGCCCCGCGCCCGCCGCGCTGGGCGGCCTGCCCACGCCCGACGCGGTCTTCATCGGCGGCGGACTGACCGTCCCCGGCCTGCTCGCGGCCTGCTGGGAGGCGCTGCCGGCGGGCGGCCGGATCGTCGCCAACACCGTGACGCTGGAGTCCGAGGCACTGCTCGCCGACTGGTACCGGCGGCACGGCGGCGAACTGGTCCGCCTCGCGGTCGCGCACGCCGTACCCGTCGGCGGCTTCACCGGGTGGCGGCAGGCGATGCCGGTCACCCAGTGGGCGGCGGTCAAACCGGCGGGCGAACCGGCGGGCGAACCGGTGGTCGGACCGGCGGGCACGGCGCGGAGCGCGACCGAGGCCGCCCCTCCGGCCCCCGACGCGCCCAAGGCCACGTAAGCCTTCCTCCCCTCCCTCCCCCCTCCCCAGGAGAACCAAGAGCGATGACCGTCCACTTCATCGGTGCGGGCCCCGGCGCCGCCGACCTGATCACCGTGCGCGGCGCCCGCACCCTCGCCGCCTGCGACGTCTGCCTGTACGCCGGCAGCCTCGTGCCGCGCGAACTGCTCGCCGAATGCCCGCCCGGCGCCCGGCTCGTCGACACCGCGCAACTGGACCTCGACACCATCACCGCCGAGATGGTCCGCGCCCACGAAGAGGGCCACGACGTCGCCCGGCTGCACTCCGGCGACCCGTCCGTCTTCAGCGCGGTCGCCGAGCAGATGCGCCGCCTGGACGCCGCCGGGGTGCCCTACGACGTCGTGCCCGGCGTCCCCGCGTTCGCCGCCGCGGCCGCCGCCCTCAAGCGGGAGCTGACCGTCCCGACCGTCGGCCAGACCGTCATCCTCACCCGCGTCGCCCAGCGCGCCACCCCCATGCCCGACGGCGAGGACCTCGCCACCCTCGGCCGCAGCGGCGCCCTCCTGGTCCTGCACCTGGCGGCGATGTACGTCGACCGGGTGGTGGACGAACTCCTCCCGCACTACGGCGCCGACTGCCCCGCCGCCGTCGTCGCGATGGCCTCCCGCCCCGACGAACTGGTCCTGCGCGGCACGCTCGCCGACATCGCCGGCCAGGTGAAGGCCGCGGGCGTCGTCCGTACCGCCGTCATCATGGTGGGCCGCACTCTCGGCGCCGAACAGTTCCGCGACAGCCACCTCTACTCCGCGGACCGCGAACGGCCGCACGGGGCGTGCGACGCGCCCGCCCCGGTCCAGGAGTAGGCCCCGGCCCCGGGGCGGCCCCAGGCCCAGGCGGAAACCCCGTGGCGGGCGCCTCGTAGGGGATACGCGTAGCGGGCGCTCCGTAGGGGATACGTGTAGCGGGCGCTCCGTAGCGGGCGCCGCCCTCACCTCCCCGTCGTCGTGCCCGCTCCTCCGGCCGGTGCGGGCCTGACCGATTCGAGAAGGTCCACACACCGCCCGAGAAGCGCGACGAGCGACGCGCGTTCCTCCTCGGTGAACTCGTCCGCCAAGGCGCGCTCGACCCGGATGGCCCGCGCGTCGGCATCGGCCATGACCGACCGGCCCTCGTCCGTCAGGCGGATCTCCAGCACGCTCTTGTGCCATTCGTGCGGGGTGCGTTCGATCAGGCCGCGCTCCTGAAGGTTCTTCAGCACGGTGTTCATGGTCGGCGGGGTGACCCCGCACGCCCGCGCGAGCCCGGCCGCCGAGATGCCGGGCCGCTCGGTGAGGAACAGCAGGGCCGCGTACTGCGGGACGGTCAGGCCGGCCGGCTTGAGCACGGCCTGCTTGGTCGCGTTGAGGGCCTGTTCGGCACGCTTGAGATGCGAGCCGAGGCGCTCGGCGGCGGGCATGGACGTCATTCACGCATCGTAACGAGCCCTTAGCCCTAAGAACCTTGACGACCATTAGAACTCTAATTACCGTTAGTGTTGATCGTCGTCGCCATCCTCACCATTTCCGTCGTCGTCATTGTCGTCATCGTCGAGATCGTCGAGCAGAGAGGCGCGTGACACCGTGTCCCGTTCTTTCCGGCACCATCCCGTGGTGGCAGCCGCAGCCACCACCGTCGCCGTCGTGGCCCTCGCCACCGCCCTGCCGCCGGCGGCCACGGCCCGACCGGCGGCCCCCCGTCCGTCCACGCAGGCGCAGCACCCCGCCCCGGCCCGCATCCAGGCCGCCTACGACCTCCCGGACGACCGGGCCTACCCGGAGGGCATCGCCGCGGACCCGCGCACCGGGGACCTCTACGTCGGTTCGTACAGCACCGGGGCGGTGTACCGGATCACCCCGGGCCACCGGGCCGCGAAGGTCTTCCTCGCGGCGGGCACGGACGGGCGGACCACCGCCAACGGCCTGAAGGTGGACCGCGCCGGGCGGCTGTGGGTCACCGACTCCACCGCGGGTGTCGCCGTGTACGACCTCCGTCAGCGCCGCCTGCTCGCCCGTTTCGACGTGCCGGGCGAGGAGGCGTCCTTCGTCAACGACCTCACCCTCACCCCGGACGGCAGCGCCTACCTCACGGACAGCGCGCGAGCGGTGATCTACCGCGTCACCCCGGAGCAGCTCGCCCGAGCCACCGAGGGCTCCGGCCGGGGCACGCTCACCCCCCGGTTCGATCTGTCCGGCGCCCTGGCACCGCACGCCCCCGGCGCGTTCACCCTCAACGGCATCGCCGCCGCCCCCTCGGGCCGTTACCTGCTCACGGTCGACATGAGCGGCGGCCACCTCTACCGCGTCGATCTCACCGACGGCGGGATCCGCCGCGTCACCCTCACCGGCGGCGGCATGACCGCCGCTGACGGCCTCGAACTGCGGCACGGCACCCTCTGGGCGGCCCACAACACCCGCAACGCGATCAGCCGCTGGCACCTCTCCGCCGACGGCACCAGGGCGCGCAGGGTGCACCAGGTCACCGACGACTCCCTTCAGATCCCCACCACACTGGTCCGCCAGGGCGGGCGCCTGCTGGTGGTCCGCTCACAGTTCGACAAGGGCGGCCCGATGGGCCCGGGGACCCCGCGGACGCCGTTCTCCGTGGCGGCGGTGTACGGAATCTGACGCCCCGCGAGAGGGAACGGACGGCTCAGCCGGGGTCTGACTCCCCGCTCTGTCCCGCTCCCAGCTCTGTCCCGGACCCTGCGGTCGCGGACCCTGCGGTCGCGGACCCTGCGGTCGCGGACCCTGCGGTCGCGGACCCTGCGGTCGCGGACCCTGCGGTCGCGGACCCTAGGGTCGCGGCCCTTGGGGCTCCGCCCGTCCCACGACCATGCCGGACCGGTCGATGCAGATGACGTCGACGGCGACCGGCGCGCCGCGCAGTACGGCGAGTGCCTCGTCGCGGGCCGCGGCGGCCACCAGGTCGCCCAGCGGGACACCGGCCGCCGCGCACAACTGGAGTGCGGCGAGCCCGGTGTTGGCCTCGGCCACCGCGTTCGCCAGGGCCTCGTCCGCGCCGCCGCGCCGCGCCAGGGTGGCGAGGAAGCCCTTGTCCACCTGGGACCGCGCGGAGTGCAGGTCGAGATGCCCGGCAGCCAGCTTCGACAGCTTGGCGAAGCCGCCGCACAGCGTCAGCCGGTCGACGGGGTGGCGGCGGATGTACTTCAGCACCGCGCCCGCGAAGTCCCCCATGTCCAGCAGCGCGTCCTCGGGCAGCTTGTGCACGGCCACCACGGTCTTCTCCGACGTCGAACCGGTGCAGCCGGCGACGTGCCGCCGCCCCGCCGCGCGCGCCACGTCCACCCCGCGCCGGATGGAGTCGATCCACGCGGAGCAGGAGTACGGCACGACGATCCCCGTCGTCCCCAGGATGGACAGCCCGCCCAGGATGCCCAGCCGCGGATTCCAGGTACTGCGGGCGATCTCCTCGCCGTGGTCGACGGAGATCTCGACCTCCACGTCCGCCGCCGCACGGCCGTGGCGGGCGGCCACCGCCGTCAGATGCTCGCGCATCATCTGCCGCGGTACGGGGTTGATCGCCGGCTCCCCGACGTCCAGGGGCAGGCCGGGCCGCGTCACGGTCCCGACGCCGGGCCCCGCCTTGAACACGATGCCGGAACCGGCCGGCAGAGCCTGGACGGTCGCTCGGATCAACGCCCCGTGCGTCACGTCCGGATCATCGCCCGCGTCCTTCACCACTCCCGCCATCGCGGTGGTCCCGGCCGGGGCCAGATCCTCCACCGCGAGGGCGAAGGCGGGTGTCTGCCCCTTCGGCAGCGTGATCGTCACCGGATCGGGGAACGCGCCGCTCAGCAGCGCGGTGTACGCGGCCGTGCTCGCCGCCGTCGCGCACGCGCCGGTCGTCCAGCCGGGCCGCAGCCCGGTGTGCGCGAGCTGCGCGCTGCGCCCTCCCGTACCCTTCGGTTGCGCTTCAGCCATGGAAGGACCCGCGACCGATGAAGGACCCGCGCCCGATGAACGACGCAGCCCGCGCGGCACGCCACGTGCTGATCCTCGGCGGCACGACCGAGGCCCGCCACCTGGCCGCGGAGCTGACGGCGCCGGCCGACGCGCCCCGGGTGACGACGTCCCTCGCGGGCCGGGTCGCCGCGCCCAGGCTGCCCGCCGGGGAGGTCCGCATCGGAGGGTTCGGCGGCCCCGAGGGCCTCGCCCGCTGGCTGCGCGAGCACGCGGTGGACGCGCTCATCGACGCCACCCATCCTTTCGCCGGCACGATCAGTCACAACGCGGCCCGGGCGGCCGCCACCGCCCATGTTCCCCTGCTGGCCCTGCGCCGGCCCGGCTGGGTCCCGGTCGCGGGCGACACCTGGCACCCGGTCGGCTCCCTGGAGGAGGCCGCGGCGGCCGTCCCGGGCCTCGGCGGCCGCGCCTTCCTGACGACCGGCCGCATGGGCCTCTCCCAATTCGCCCACCTCACCGACGTCTGGTTCCTCGTACGCTCCGTGGACCCGCCGGAGCCCCCGTACCCGCCCCGTATGAAGGTCCTGCTCGACCGGGGCCCCTTCACCCCGGAGGGCGAGCGCGCCCTGCTCCGCGACCACCGCATCGACGTCCTGGTGACAAAGGACAGCGGCGCGACGGCGACGGCCGCCAAATTGACGGCCGCGAGGGAGGCGGGGATACCGGTCGTTATCGTCCGCCGCCCCCCGACACCTGAGGGAGTTCCCGTGGCAGCGGACCCGGGCCAGGCGGTCGCATGGCTACAGGGCCTTTTCAACGGGTCCGGCACAGCAAACTGAACCGATTCGCCTCGCGAATCGCTCCCGGCATTCCACAGGGCGCTGCGCCGCTTCCGATATTGACGACAGCGTGATCCCAGCAAGAACCCGTCGGCCCCACTCCGCTCTTCGCAGCCGCCGCCGGGAGGGCCTTCTTGCGCACTGTGAAGACCGGCCGACTCGGGACGAACGCGAACTGGACAACAAGATTGGCCGGATCTCATGCCGTCGCGGTAAGGGCCTTTCTGGACCATCACGTATGGTGGCAGGCTGTCCAGTCCTGGGGGAGCTCGATAGTGCGCGACCTCCCGGACGCCGGGCCCAGAAGTGCTGAACAAAACGGGGAATCGGGGGAAACGTGTCGACCACTCATGTCGACCCGGCTGCGCTGCGCGCGGCCGCCGTCCATGGCCAGGAGATGCAGGCCGGTGTCGCAACTGCCCTGGGCAGTTTGAACGCACATCATCAGGCCGTGCCGGGGCAGACGGAGGGCTTTGAATTCGCTGCAGAGCTGCTGAGAACTCATCAGGCTTGGCATGACCGCCTCAGTGATGTCCAGAAGGAGTGCGGTGAGACCGCGCGATCGCTCCGGGCCTCTGCGGACAACTACGAGAAGAACGACGAGGAAACCGCCAAGTCGTTCACTCGGTCCGCTGCTGGAAGTTCTGTTTCCGTCCGCCCGGCGATGCAAAGCGCTGCTCGCTACGACAGCCCTTTTGGATGATGCCCGATGACTCTTACCGTGCGAGATCTCCAAGACGTCCGTTTTTCCGCACTGGAGGGCGCCAAGGATGAATGGGCGCAGATCGCTCGCCGGCTCGGCGGCTACACCGACCGGGTGGACGCCCACATGCGCCGGCCGTTGGCTCATGGCTGGTCGGGGGAAGCGGCAAATACCGCACAAAAGCGCATGCGTAGGCTGAACGATAATTTTCAGTTCGGCGGAGAAGAATGCGCACTGATCCAGACGACCCTGGACGGGGCCATCACCGAACTCCGGGCACAGCAGAAGGCACTCCATCAGGCAATGGACGAAGCCACCAGGAAGGGATACCAGGTGGCTCCGAGCGGTGAGGTCATATACGCGGATGAGGGGGACATACCCACCGGAGACCCGGACGCGGGAACGCCGGAGAAGGAGCAGGAGCGGCGCACCCTTGAGGAGGGCATATTCGCCGCCCTGCGGGGTGCCGAAGAGATAGACGCCCGCTATCGAGTCGCCCTGGCGAGGCTCCGGGTCGGCCGGGGGCTTTCCGTGAACGGCCTGGAGTCGCAGCGGGACGCCTCGGACATTTCCAAGATTGCCGGAGTGGCCGTCGGTCTCGATTCAGCTCCGGTGAAGGGCACGGACCCGAAAAAGGTCCGGGACTGGTGGAACGGTCTGAGCAAGGAGGAGAAGGAAGAACAGATGGCGCTGAACCCGAGCGTCATCGGAAACCTCGACGGGATCCCCGCAAAGACTCGTGACAAGGCGAACCGCGTCAACCTTGACCGATTGATCGACACGTATCCGCCGGGCACACCTGTGTCGCCAACTGTGCAGCGGCAACGTCACGGCTTCGAGTTGATCAGGGCACGCCTGGAGCGCGACTCCGGAAAGGAGCCGGAACCGCTACTGCTCGGCATCGGGGCGGAGGGACAGGGCCGGGCCATCCTGTCGTACGGCGACCCTGACACGGCAGACAATGTCGCTGCGTACGTGCCTGGGTTCAATACTCAGCTCAAGGATATTGCGGAAGAAGACGGGAACCGGGCCATGAATGTATGGGACTCTGCACAGGAGGCTGACAGGAAACAGAAAACGGCCTCCATTGTCTGGCTGGGTTATGACGCTCCCCAGGGGGGCGCGGACCGGATCTCCGAGACTGACCTTTCAGTCGCCGGCGAAGAGCGGGGCAAGCAGGGTGGCGCGGCCTTCGGGCACTTCCTGGATGGAATCCAGGCCACTCATCAGGGTGAACGACCGCATGTGACGGCCATTGGCCACAGTTATGGATCGTTCACGGTGGGGCAGGCTGCCCAGCGCGAGGGTGGAATTCCTGCGGACGACATCATTTTGGTGGGCAGCCCAGGTACTGGAGCCCAGAGGGCCGAGCAGCTTGGGGTGGGTCCAGGTCACGTGTGGGTAGGTGCGGCAGATAGTGATCCGGTTACCCACGCCCCATCTGACGGAGAAAAGATCCCCGGGGCCATTGGCGCCATTGCACATATTGCGGATCCGCACGAACTGCACTTCGGACAGGATCCAGCCAGCAATGAGTTCGGTGGGAACCGATTCGGTGTCGAACCCGGAAGCCCGACAGATTCTCACTCCAATTATTTTGATGGTGAGAAGGGTGGCGACTCGCTGAGTAATATAGGTGCGATTGCAACCGGCCATCCGGAAAAAGTTTCTCTTCAGGTGAGGCGGTAAGGTTATGAGCCGACGAAAGTCTCCTGCGGCGGCTGTCGTTGTGGTGGTTCTATCCGGCTGCCTCAGTGGTTGTTCGCTCATTCGAGGGGATGATCCCGAACCGACCATCAGCGTGAATCAGGCCGTCAAGCGGATCGACTCTGTTCTGGACGACACTTTCACGGCTATACACCCTCGGCTCAAATGGCGCGACGGTCCGGCTCACATGTCGGAGCGCAGGAACTCATTCACGAATATGGCGAATGGGGAAGTGAGCGTTGGCAGGACTCGGTATGTGCGCACCAAGGTGTCAAAGGTAAAGGTCGCCGAGCTGCTGAAACTCCTCTATCGACATTGGAGGGCGGTGGGGTACAAGACTGGCGAAGTGCATCCCGCTGGGCCTTCGCTTTCCGGTACGGCCTCGGATGGTTGCATTATTAAGTTCAAGATGGGTGGCTACGGCAACATTTCTATTTCTGCCGGTGTTGGCGCCATATCTCCTGGGGCCGGGGGGCCGGTAATGGGAGAAGAAGGCGACGAATTCCCCAAGGCGCCCAATGGTGGTCCCGACTACGCGCCGGACGTGCGTGACCCCTACTGGTCCAAGTGAGGCTCGGGAGGCCGGCATCGCCGTACTCGTGATCCGCCGCCCGCCCGTCCCGGAAGGCGTGCCGTCGGTCGCCACCGCGCGGGAGGCGGCGGCTTGACCGGCGACCGTCATCCGTCAGCCGGTTCGGTCAGGCGTCACAGCGGGCCGGAGGTCTCCTCTGCCAGGCGCCGAAGCGGGCGGTGGCTCCCGCGCCGATCCGCCTCTCAGGGCTGCCCAGCCAGCCCCAGCCCTGACGTACGCGGACGATCTGCGACGCCACCGACCTCACCGGATAAATCGGCCGCCCCGCGCCCAGTTGGCCAGCAGCCCGTCCGTCCCGACGGTCAGGGAATGGCTGCTGCGGTAGTTGCGGGCGAAGACGGCGGAAGCCAACGCGCGGAGCGGAGGAGAACGGCTGTGAATTCAGCCTTCTCCCCCGCCCCCCTTCGCCCAGGGCCGTCCCGGCCCGGGTGCGAAGGGTGCGCGGGAGGTGTCAGCTCTCCGGGTAGCGCCTCGGGGTCCAGGTGATCTGGTGGCCGTTGGCTCGGTGGGTTGACTGGGTTTGGGAGGAGCCGATCAGGAGGAGGGTGCGCATGTCGACCTCGGTGGGGTCGAGGTCGGTGAGGGGGAGGATGCGGATGGACTCCTCGGGGCCGCCCACGTCGCGGGCGACGACGACCGGGGTGTCCGGGGCGCGGTGTTCCAGGAGGAGTTCGCGGGCCTTGGCGACCTGCCAGGTGCGGCTCGCGGAGCCGGGGTTGTAGAGGGCGAGGACGAGGTCGGCGGCGGCCGCCGCGTGGAGGCGTTCGGCGATGACCTCCCAGGGCTTGAGGCGGTCGGACAGGGAGATCGTCGCGTAGTCGTGGCCGAGCGGGGCGCCGGCCTTGGCGGCCGCCGCGTTGGCCGCGGTGACGCCGGGCAGGACGCGCACGGGAACGTCCAGGTACGGGTCCTGTGAGGCGACCTCCAGGACGGCGGTCGCCATCGCGAACACGCCGGGGTCGCCGCCCGAGACGACCGCGACGCGCCGCCCGCGCCGGGCCAGGTCCAGGGCGAACTCGGCCCGCTCGGACTCCACCTTGTTGTCGGAGCCGTGCCGCTCCTGGCCGGGGCGCTCCGGCACCCGGTCGAGATAGGTGGTGTAGCCGACCAGGTCGGTCGCGGCGGCGAGCGCGCCCCGGGTTTCCGGGGTGAGCCACAGCGGTCCCGCCGGGCCGGTGCCGACGACCACGACCTCGCCGCTCTCGCGGGCCGGCGGTTCGGCGTCGATGCGGGAGGGCAGCACCGCCATCGAGAAGTACGGGACGGAGTCGGGGTCCACGTCCTGGAGGGGGGCGGTGCGTTCGCCCGCCATCGTGGCGCGCTCGACGTAGTGCGCCTCCTCCAGCCGCCCGGCCCGCTCCAGGGCGCGCCGGACCGCGGGGAAGGTGCGGCCCAGCTTCATCACGACCGCCGAGTCGGTGGCCGCCAGACGGGCGGTCAGTTCCTCCTCGGGCAGGGTGCCCGGGATGATCGTGAGGATCTCCTCCGCCTCGACGAGCGGCACGCCCAGCCGCGCCGCCGACGCGCTCACCGAGGTGACGCCCGGGATCACCTCGGTCGGGTAGCGGTGCGCCAGCCGCTTGTGCATGTGCTGGTAGGAGCCGTAGAAGAGCGGATCGCCTTCGGCGAGGACGGCGACGGTGCGGCCCGCGTCGAGGTGCGCGGCCAGGCGGGCCGACGCCTCCTCGTAGAAGTCGTTCAGCGCGCCGCGGTAGCCGCCGGGGTGGTCGGTGGTCTCGACGGTGAGGGGGTAGACCAGCCGCTCCTCGATGTGGTCGGCTCGCAGGTGCGCGGCGGCGATCGAGCGGGCGATGGAACGGCCGTGGCGGGCGCTGTGGTACGCCACCACATCGGCCGACGCGATGACCTCGACGGCGCGCACCGTCATCAGGGAGGGGTCGCCGGGCCCGAGCCCGACGCCGTACAGCTTCCCGCTCATTCCGTCTCACTCGCTATCGCGTTGATCGCGGCGGCGGCCATGGCGCTGCCGCCCCGCCGGCCGCGGACTACCAGGTGGTCGAGGTCCGACTCGGTCAGCGCGTCCTTGGACTCGGCCGCGCCGATGAAGCCGACGGGTATGCCGATGACGGCGGCCGGCCGCGGCGCGCCCTCCCTGATCATCTCCAGGAGGCGGAACAGCGCGGTGGGCGCGTTGCCGATGGCGACGACCGCCCCTTCGAGGCGGTCGCGCCACAGCTCCAGCGCGGCGGCGCTGCGGGTGGTGCCCAGTTCGGCGGCGAGCGCGGGCACGGACGGGTCGGAGAGCGTGCAGAGCACGTCGTTGTCCGCGGGCAGCCGCTTGCGGGTGACGCCGCTGGCGACCATCTGCGCGTCGCACAGGATCGGCGCGCCGGCCCGCAGGGCGGCGCGGGCGCGGGAGACGACCTGGGGGGTGTGGGCCAGGTCGCGGACGAGGTCGACCATGCCGCAGGCGTGGATCATCCGCACGGCGACCTGGCTGACGTCGGCGGGCAGGCCCGCGAGATCCGCCTCGGCGCGGATGGTGGCAAAGGACTGGCGGTAGATCTCCGCGCCGTCCTTCTCGTAGTCGAACACTCTGCTCTCGCTCATTTCGTCGGGGTGTTACGGGCCTGGGAGACGGCGGCCGGCAGTGCGGTGTGCGTCGTCGATACGGGCCGGGCCGCGTCGCCGCGCCGGACGGTCACCTCGTAGGTGCCCTCGCCGGTCGCCACCACGTCCACCCAGTCGCCCTGCGGATGGCCGCAGCGGCGTGCGCAGCCCGACCAGTGGACGGGCAGGCCGCCGGCGCCCGGGGCGACGTCCGCCCGGACGTCCGAGAGGGACTTCGCGCAGCCCGGGCGGCCCGTGCACGCGCCGACGCCCAGCCAGGGGGAATCCGTACGGGTGAGGAACCCGGCGGCGTCCAGGGCGGCCAGCCGGTCCCGCGCGGCGGCCGGGCCGGGGAAGCCGGGGACGACGAAGCCGCGCCACGGGGTGACGCGGATCTCGCCGGCCGGGGCGGGCAGCAGGGCGCGCAACTGCGCCGTGGTCACCCGGCCGAGCGGCGCGACGACCGAGACGGCACCGGTGCCGACGATCCCGGGCCGCGGCGGCTTGCCCGTCAGGAGGAGCCTGTTCGACTTGACCGGCCCGTCCGGCCCGTCCGGCCCGTCCGTCACGAGAGACCCGTCCGACCCGTCCGCCGCCCCCGTCACCGGTACGCAGGCGATCCCCCGCCGCCCCAGATGTCCCGTCACGTCCACGTCCTGCCCATCGGGCAGCTCCCGCACGCGCCAGGCGCCGGTGCCCGCCTCCCGCGCGGCCGCCAGGAACGCCTCCGCGGCGGCGAGCGCGGCCCGCGGCGCGTCGGCCGCGGCCACCCGGCACACCACCCGGGCCCCGACGCCTACCAGCGCCCGCCCGTCCGCTGCTGCGAGCAAGGTCACATCGGCGCCGAGCCCCGCCACGTCCCCGCGCCCGTCGTCCACGGCGAACAGGAACCGGCCCGACAACGCCGTCGTCCACTCCTCGGCGCACAGCAGCGCATCGAGCCGCGCGGCCCACAACCGCACGTCCGCGCGGCCCACTTGGTCCAGGCCCGTCAGCGGTGAGACGACCATGTTGCGGACCCGCTCGTGCCGCTCGGAGGGCAGCAGGCCGGCCTCCCGCCACAACCGAGCCAGTTCGCCGCCGCAGTCGTCGCCGAGGCCGCGCAGCTCGATGTTGCCGCGCGAGGTGATGCCGAGATGGCCGTCGCCGAGCCGGTCGGCCGCGTCGGCCAGCACCGAGAGCTGATGCGGCGTCAGAAACCCCAGGGGGACGCGCAGTCGTGCCAGGGCGCCGTCGTCGGCCCGGTGCAGCCGCAGCGCACCGGGGCAGGCGTCGCCGCGGTCCCGTACGGGGGAGGTCCCCGGGCCCGGGGGTTTCGGCGAGGTGGGCGGCATGGCGGCGAGCATACCCACGACCTTCCAGGGGGCCGCCCGCCCGATACCGGCCAGGATCTACTATGCAGACGGCACAGGGTCCCAGGGCCCTAGGGAGGAAGCCCGGTGAGAATCCGGCGCGGTCCCGCCACTGTGAATCCGGCCACCGCCGGGCGAGCCAGGAACTCCCGCCGTCCATCCGACCACCCGGGGCGCGGACACCCCGAGGAAGGCCTGCGCCCGCATGCTTCTGCTGTTGTCGACCTCCGACACCGACCTGCTCAGCGCCCGCGCTGCCGCCGGCCCCGTGCCCTACCGGCTCGCCAACCCCGCCCGCCTCGACCTCGCCGAGCTGCCGGCCCTCCTGGACGGCACCGACCTCGTCGTCGTACGCCTCCTGGGCGGCATCCGCGCCTGGCAGGAGGGCCTGGACCTGCTGCTCGCCGAGGACCAGCACCGGCCGGTGATCGTCCTGACCGGTGAACAGGCCCCCGACGCCCAGCTCATGGAGCAGTCCACGGTCCCCGTCGGCACCGCGGCCGAGGCGCACGCCTACCTCGCGCACGGCGGCCCCGCCAACCTCGACCAGCTCGCCCGCTTCCTGTCCGACACGGTGCTGCTGACCGGCCACGGCTTCGACCCGCCCGCGCCCGCCCCCACCTGGGGAGAGCTGGAGCGCCCGGCCGCCGCGGACGCGAGCGTCACCCCCGGCCCGGCCGTCCGCCCGCTCATCGCCGTGCTCTACTACCGCGCCCACCACATGAGCGGCAACACCGCCTTCATCGACGCGCTGTGCACCCAGATCGAGGCCGCCGGCGGCCGCCCGCTGCCGCTGTTCGTCGCCTCGCTGCGCGCCCCCGAGCCGGAGCTGATCGACGCGCTGCGGCCGGCCGACGCCATCGTCACCACCGTCCTGGCCGCCGGCGGCACCAAGCCCGCCGCGGCCTCCGCCGGCGGCGACGACGAGTCCTGGGACGCCGGCGCGCTGGCCGCCCTGGACGTGCCGATCCTCCAGGCGCTGTGCCTGACCGGCTCGCGCGCCTCCTGGGAGGAGAACGACGAGGGGCTGTCCCCGCTGGACGCCGCCTCCCAGATCGCCGTCCCCGAGTTCGACGGCCGCCTGATCACCGTCCCGTTCTCCTTCAAGGAGGTCGACGAGGACGGCCTGCCGGTCTACGCCGCCGACCCCGAGCGGGCCGCCCGCGTGGCCGGCATCGCCGTACGCCACGCCCGCCTGCGCCACATCCCGGCGCCCGACAAGCGCCTCGCGCTCGTCCTGTCCGCCTACCCCACCAAGCACTCCCGCATCGGCAACGCCGTCGGCCTGGACACCCCGGCCAGCGCCGTCGCGCTCCTGCGCCGGCTGCGGGCGGACGGCTACGACTTCGGCGCCGAGGAGGTGCCCGGCCTCGCCTCCGGCGACGGCGACGAGCTGATCTACGCCCTCATCGAAGCCGGCGGCCACGACCAGGAGTGGCTCACCGAGGAGCAGCTCAGCCGCAACCCGGTCCGTATCCCGGCCGCCGACTACAAGCGCTGGTACGCGACGCTGCCCGAGGAGCTCCGCTCGGCCGTCGAGGAGCACTGGGGCCCGCCGCCCGGCGAGATGTTCCTCGACCGCAGCCACGTGGGCGAGCCCGGCCGCGACCCCGAGGGCGACATCGTCCTCGCGGCCCTGCGCCGCGGCAATCTGCTGATCCTCATCCAGCCGCCGCGCGGCTTCGGCGAGAACCCGATCGCGATCTACCACGACCCCGATCTGCCGCCGTCGCACCACTACTTGGCCGCCTACCGCTGGATCGCCGCCTCCCAGGAGGACGGCGGCTTCGGCGCGGACGCGATGGTCCACCTCGGCAAGCACGGCAACCTGGAGTGGCTGCCCGGCAAGAACGCGGGCCTGTCCGCCGCCTGCGGCCCGGACGCCGCGCTCGGCGACCTCCCCCTGATCTACCCGTTCCTGGTCAACGACCCGGGCGAGGGCACCCAGGCCAAGCGCCGCGTGCACGCCACCCTCGTCGACCACCTCGTCCCGCCGATGGCCCGCGCCGAGTCCTACGGCGACATCGCGCGCCTGGAGCAACTCCTCGACGAGTACGCGGCGATCTCCGCCATGGACCCGGCCAAGCTGCCCGCCATCCGCGCCCAGATCTGGACGCTGATCCAGGCCGCCAAGCTCGACCACGACCTGGGGCTTGAGGACCGCCCCGACGACGACGGCTTCGACGACTTCCTGCTGCACGTCGACGGCTGGCTGTGCGAGGTCAAGGACGCCCAGATCCGTGACGGGCTGCACGTCCTGGGCGGCGCGCCCGAGGGCCCGGCCCGGGTCAACCTGGTCCTGGCGATCCTGCGCGCCCGGCAGATCTGGGGCGGCACCACCGCGCTGCCGGGTCTGCGCGAGGCGCTCGGCCTGGACGAGTCCGCCGCCACCCGCACCACCGCCGACGACACCGAGGAGCGCGCCCGCGCCCTCGTCCAGGCGATGGAGGACGCCGGCTGGGACCCGGCCGCCGCGCCGCGGGTCGCCGACCGGGTCCCCGACGCGCAGCGGGAGCAGGTCGCCGCCATCCTCACGTTCGCGGCCCGCGAGGTCGTGCCCCGGCTCGCCGCCACCACCGACGAGATCGAGCACGCCGTGCACGCCCTGAACGGCGGCTTCGTCCCGGCGGGCCCGTCCGGCTCCCCGCTGCGCGGCCTGGTCAACGTCCTGCCGACCGGCCGCAACTTCTACTCCGTCGACCCCAAGGCCGTCCCCTCCCGCCTGGCGTGGGAGACCGGCCAGGCGCTGGCCGACTCGCTCCTGGAGCGCTACCGCACCGACAACGGCGACTGGCCCACCTCGGTCGGCCTCTCCCTGTGGGGCACCAGCGCCATGCGCACCTCCGGCGACGACGTGGCCGAAGCGCTCGCGCTGCTGGGCGTCCGCCCCGTCTGGGACGACGCCTCCCGCCGTGTCACCGGCCTGGAAGCCATCCCGGCCGCCGAACTGGGCCGTCCCCGCATCGACGTCACCCTGCGCATCAGCGGCTTCTTCCGCGACGCGTTCCCGCACGTCATCGGCCTGCTGGACGACGCGGTGCAGCTCGTCGCCGGCCTCGACGAGCCCGCCGACGCCAACTACATCCGCGCCCACGCCCAGGCCGACCTCGCCGCCCACGGCGACGCCCGCCGCGCCACCACCCGCATCTTCGGCTCCCGCCCCGGCACCTACGGCGCGGGCCTGCTCCAGCTCATCGACAGCCGCGACTGGCGCACCGACGCCGACCTCGCCGAGGTCTACACCGTCTGGGGCGGCTACGCCTACGGCCGCGGTCTGGAGGGCCGCCCGGCCCGCGAGGAGATGGAGACCGCCTACAAGCGCATCGCGGTCGCCGCCAAGAACACCGACACCCGCGAGCACGACATCGCGGACTCCGACGACTACTTCCAGTACCACGGCGGCATGGTCGCCACGGTCAAGGCGCTCAACGGCAAGGCCCCCGAGGCGTACATCGGCGACTCCACCCGCCCCGAGACGGTCCGCACCCGCACCCTGGTCGAGGAGACCTCGCGCGTCTTCCGCGCCCGCGTGGTCAACCCCCGCTGGATCGAGGCGATGCGCCGCCACGGCTACAAGGGCGCCTTCGAACTCGCCGCCACCGTCGACTACCTCTTCGGCTACGACGCCACGACCGGCGTCGTCGCCGACTGGATGTACGACAAGCTCGCCCAGACCTACGTGCTGGACCCGGAAAACCGCGCCTTCCTCCAGGACGCCAACCCTTGGGCGCTCCACGGCATCGCCGAGCGCCTTTTGGAAGCCGAATCCCGCGGCATGTGGGAGAAGCCCGACCCCGAGACGCTGAACGCCCTGCGCGAAGCCTTCCTCGAAACCGAGGGCGACCTGGAGGGCGAGGACTGACGGGAGCCTTCCGCTCCGCCGTCCGACGAGGACGGACCACGGGGAGAGCCGGCCGCCGGCTCTCCCCGTCGTCGTCCCAGGTGCGGCCCGTCCGCGCCGGTGCGACGCTCGATGTGGGGGCGTTGTACGGGGTGGCGGGGGTGCCCGGTGAGGTGTGTGAGGAGGGTTTGTGGTGGCGGAGACGAAGAAGTGGGACGCGGAGATCAGCATTACCGAGAGCGGCAGCGAGGTCCGGGCCGAGGTGCGGCTGCGCGGCAAGGACGGCGGGCACTTGGTCGGCCAGGGGACCGCGCGGTGCAATCCGAACGACGAGAACGTTCCGGCCATCGGGGACGAGCTGTCCGTGGCGCGGGCGTTTTCCGACCTCAGTCATCAACTGCTGCACGCGGCGGCCAAGGACATCGAGTCGCACACCGCCAGGCCCGTCGAGCGGCTGAGGAGCTGAGCGGTTGAGCCGCTGACGGGCGGCCGGGGAAGCCGGGGAGACCGGCTGTCCGGCCGGGCGGTCAGCGGCCGGCGGTGGGGAAGTCCGGGCCGAGGGTCAGGGTGACCTCGCCCGGTGTGGCCGTGGCCGACGCGCTGACGGCGATCTTGGTGCCGGGGAAGCGGGAGGCCAGGACCCGGGCCCCGTCGTGGAGGCCGGTGGGGTAGGTGAGCGTGGTCTTGGCGGTGGCCGGGGCGTTGCCGGTGGTGGTGACCGTGAAGCCGAGCGCGCGCAGTTCGCCGGCCGCGGTGGCGGCGCGACCGGAGATTCCGGTGCCGTTGAGGACGCGGACGCGTACGGAGCGGGCGGTCACGGGGTGCTTGGCGGCCTCGGCGAGCTTCTTCTTGCCGGCCTCGCCGATCTCCCGGTCGTGGGCGAGGTCGCTGAAGAGGTCACCGGCCTGCGGGTACTGCCAGATGACGTTCGCCTTGTCGGTGGGGACGTCGGCCTCGCGCGAGTAGTTGGGGACGGTCAGGAAGGTGAGGCGGTTGTTGGGGATGTCCTTGACCGTGGCGGCGAGGTCGTAGAGCGGCTTCAGGCCGGCGAGCTGCCGGTCGGTGGTGATCGACTTGGTGGCCGAGTCGAGGAAGTCGTAGAGGTCGCCGGGGCTGGTGAGCTTGGACTGGGCCTTGGCGGCGAGCGCCTTCATGAATTCCTGCTGGCGGCCGATCCGGCCCAGGTCGGAGCCGTCGCCGACGCTGTAGCGGGTGCGGACGTAGCCGAGCGCCTTCTCGCCCTTGACGTTCTGGCAGCCCGCGTCCATGTCGAGGTGGGCCTTCTTGTCGTGGATGGCGTGCTGGGGGCAGACCCGGATGCCCCCCAGGGCGTTGACCATGCCCTTGAAGCCCTGGAAGTCGACCGAGGTGAAGTGGTCGATGCGCAGGCCGGTGTTCTGCTCGACGGTCTTGATGGTGCAGGCGGCCGCCTTGCCGATGTCGCCGCCGTCGCCGCCGATCGAGAACGCCTCGTTGATCTTGAAGTGGTGCGGTGCGGACTTCGTGCCGTTGCCGCGCGCGCAGGCGGGGATGCGCACCCAGGAGTCGCGCGGGAAGGACAGCGCGGTCGCCCACTCGTGGTTGGCGGCGATGTGCAGCACCATCAGGGTGTCGGACTGCATGGTCGTCAGGTTCCGGCCGTACTTGGCGTTGGCGCCCGCGCGGCTGTCCGAGCCGACGACCAGGATGTTCTTGGAGCCGGGACTGAGGTTGGCGGGGCGGTCGCCGCCCAGCCCGATGTCCGCTCCGTGGATGTTGCCGTCCAGGTGCTGGTACAGCCAGGTGCCCGCGCCGACCGTGCCGAGCAGCAGGACGCCGAGCACGCCGCCGGTCCAGGCCAGGGCGCGGCCGCGGCGGGTCATGCGCAGGCGGCCGCCGGCCCCGCCCGCCTGCCCGGCCTTACGGGTGCCACCGGAGCGGCGGCCGGCCGCGGCCGGTTTGCGGCGTGAGCCGCCGGCGGAGCGCAGGGCGCCGGAGCCACCGACCGCACCGGAGCCGCCGGTCGCCCCGAGGGCCCTCGCCTGAGGTGTCTGTCTGTCATGCACGCCGGTGGCCCTTCTGGTCCTTCTGGTGCTGCGTGGGGGAGGGGGCGGCGCCGGCGCCGACCGCGAACGGCGGCGCGGCGGCGGGCAAGGAGAGAAGGCGAAGGCGAGCGGGGAGGAGCGGCTCGGGCCCGGGCCGGGGCGTCAGATGCCGGCGCTCGGCAGCAGCCGTACGGCCTCGGGGTCGTAAGGAAGCCATCGCGGTCGCCGGCCGCCGGGCACCGTCCGCAGCCGGCACCACTGCGCGCCCGACGCGTCCGTCCACCAGGCGCTGATCCGGCCCAACTGCCAGGTGCCGTCGGGGTGGTGGACCTCCACGGGCTGATAGACCCATCGCACCTCCCCCTCTGGAGGCGGACAGTCCCAGGTCAGGAGTCCGCACGTCGTCGCCATCTCCCCCTCCGGCCGCGCCTGCCGCGCTGTGGTGGGACGCAACTCTACCCGGCTGCAACTACACCGCTGTAGAAGTCGCTGGGTACGCGTCGGGCCACAGCCCGGGTACGCGGGCGGAAGAGCCAAGGATCAGTGTGCCCTCACAGGGGCGTCGCCGCCTTGAGAACGACGAACAGCGCTACCGCCGCGTTCAGCGCGGACAGCGCGGAGGCGGCCGTCCCAGCGGCGGCGACCAGGGCGGCCAGACCCGCCGGGGTCAGCGCGGGCGGCCAGCCGCGGGCCGGTGGCACCGGCGCGAGGAGCGCCGCCACCCGGCGCGGCACGGGCCCCGGCTCGGGTGCCGCGAACTGCGCCGGCAGCGGATACGGCGCCGGACGCGTGAGCAGCGCCGCCTTGCCGACGGCCCGGGCGGTCACCCGCCGGTCCCCGACCACCCGCGCCGCCTCCTCGTCCGCCCACCGCTCGGCGCCGAACGCGACCGCCGAACGCAGCGGCAGCAGCAGCGGGTTGACGCGGCCGGCCAGGCGTACGGCGAGCAGGTAGCGGTGATGACGGCAGCTCAGGTGCGCGCGCTCGTGGGCGAACAGCGCGCGCCGTTCGTCGGCGTCCAGGCTGCGCAGCATGCCGCGCGAAACCGCGATCCGGCCCGGGCGGGCGCGGCGGCCGGGCCGCCTCGGGGCGCCGGGCACCGCGTAGGCGTACGGAGCGTCGTCGGGAAGCACCGCCGGGTCCGCGCCGGCGGGCAGGACGTCCAGCGCCCGGTGCGCCCGGGCCCGGACGCGGCGGTCGTGGCGCAGCGCCCGGCCGCAGCCGGCCAGGGCGGCGGCCAGCGCGACGATCGCGGCGGACCCGGCCACCTCGGCGTACGGCACCGCGGCCCGCACCTCGGGGTCCGACCAGCCGTCGGGCAGCGGGTTGCCGGGCAGTTGGGCCGTGCCGACGACCATCAGGAGGCCCAGGCACAGCGTGCTGCACACGCCGAGCACGACGGCCAGCAGGGTCAGCAGCCGGGTGGCGCGGCGCGGGTGGAGATGCTGCTCCGCGAGCCGGGCGATCGGCAGCGCGCTGAGCGGCAGGACGAGCGGCAGGAAGACGAACACGCCCACCGGTCAGCCTCCGCGCGCTTCGCCGGAGGGGCCCGGGCCGGACGGGTCCGGGCCGGCGGGGGACTCGCCGGGGGCCGGGTCGTCGCCGGTGGCGCGGTCCAGGAGGGTGCGCAGCAGCCGCTCGTCGTGGGCGGAGAGGGCGGAGACGAAGCTGGTGAGGACGGCGTCGCGGTCCGGTTCGCCGTCCAGTACGCGGCGCATGCGCAGCGCGGCCAGGCCGGCTTCGTCGGCGGCGGGGCTCCAGACGTAGGCGCGGCCGGACCGTTCGCGGGTGACGGCCTTCTTCGTGCGCAGCCGGGACAGGATCGTCATCACGGTCGTGTACGCGAGGTCGCCGCCGAGCCGTTCCTGGACCCAGGCCGCCGTGGCCGGGCCGGCCGAATGGTGCAGCGCCGCCAGCACCTGGGCTTCGAGCTGGCCCTGTCCGCGCCGGCGCCGCGCCCGCCCGCTGCCGCCGAGGGGCTTTTCGAAGGGCGTGCCGCCCATGCCGCCGCCTCCCGTCGTGCCAGGTGCCCCGCTGGCCGGGACGTCGGAGCATTTTACTCAGCGGGCGGCGCGGGGCAGCTCGCGCGGCGGGCGGGTGGGGCAGCCGGCCCGCGGCCTCCGCGGTCCCGCCGCCCCGCCCGCTCCTCACACGTCGAACTCCTCCGGTGCGAAGTCGAGCGCGAAGCACACCTCGCGCACCAGCGCCCGCTCCGCCTTGTCGAAGTCGCCGTCGGCGCCCCCGATGACGATGCCGATCTGGAGGACGGCACGCGCCTCCACCGGCTTCTTCTTCACCTTGCCGATCTCCTGCATCACCGCGACCTTGCCGAAGTCGAAGTCGGCGGTGAGCTGGTCGAGGTAGCCGTCGAACCGCCGGCGCAGCTCGTCGGCCGGGAAGTTGCGCAGTACCTCGTTCGTGGCGATGAGCTGCGCCACCCGCTGACGCTCCGCCGCGTCGATGTGGCCGTCAGCGGCGGCCACCAGCGCGCACATCGCCATGCTCGCGTCCCGGAAGGCACCGCTCTTGAGGTCGTTCTTCTTGGCGACGAGCTGGGTCTGCATCGTCTGGGCGGAATCCTTGATCCGGTCCCACAGCGCCATGTGGTTCTCTCCTTGTCGTTCCCCGTCATTCCGCGCGGTCGCGCGTGGCGGCCGGACGGTCATGTGGCGGCCACGCGGTCACGCGCGGTCACGTGCGAGTAAAATCTACAGTTCTGTAGAAGTTGACGGTCGGCCGCCCTCGAACGTTCCACCCCTTACGCCGCGACGAGACCGATTCAGGCGCTATGACCGTATCGGGACGATTTCCGGATCCGGTCCGGAGTACGGTGGAGGCACCGAGGGCATTTCGCATGCCGGCAGTCACGCCGTCCTCGTCCTCGGTTCTCCACAACACCGGGCGCGCCATGACTGCCGCGATGCCCCCGAGTGAGGTGAGCATCATGCAGACCCTCCTGACCGTGATCGTGCTGTTCGCGCTGGTGGCCCTGGGGGCGCTCTTCATCGCCCGGGTCAACGCCCAGCAGGCCGGCCGGCTCGCCACCCACCGCCACGCGGCTCCCCACCCGCCACACCGCCCGCACACCGCGGACCGCCCCACGCGACGGACCGGGGGACGGCACGCACGGTGGGCCGCGCTCCTCGACAGCCTCCGCGCGGCACGGCCGCCGGGTGAGGACGCCCCACCCGGAACCCACAGGGCCGGCTCGCCGCCGTCGTCCCGAAGGGTGGGCGAGGACCGGTGAACCACCCGCACACCACCAGACGCCCGGGCCCGGACCGCGGCGCGGACGCCTATCCGCCGGACCCGGTCCTGGCGGCTTACGCAGACCACCCGCTGCCCCCGCCCGGCCTGGCCGAGGTACGGATCGTCGCGGCGACGCCCGACGCCGCCCGCCAGGTCGCCGAGGTGCTCCATCGCGCCTTCGCCGGCGAGGAACAGCGCAGCTATCCCGCCTGTGAGGACGGCAGCGGCACCCTTCTCCACCTGACCGTCGACACCCTGCGCGAGGCCGACCCGCCGTGCGACGACCAGCCCTCGGCGCCCTTCCGGCTCTGGTCGCCCGGTGACCGGCCGGGCGAGGCCGCGGACGGCTCGCGGCCCGACGACCGCAGTTGATCACCCGGCGCCCGGCCGCCGCTCCACCCATCTCCCAGGCACCTGGAGTGCCCGTGTCAGCACCGTTCCCCACTTCCTCCACCGACACCGCCGGCCCCACCGCCGCCACCGGCACCACCCCGCACCCCCATGACCGTGTGCGGGAGTACGACGGCACCTCACCGTTTCCCACCGACGGCCCCGAGCCGCCGGCCGGCGGAGGCCGGCGCCTGTACGTGACGATCACCGCGGTGATCGTCATCGCCCCGTTCGTGGGTCTCGGAGTCGCCATCCCGCTGCTGTGGGGCAGCGCCGTCCACCTCACCGACCTGGTGCTCGCCGCCGTCTTCTACGTGATCACCTGCCTCGGCGTCACCGTCGGCTTCCACCGCGGCCTCACCCACGGCAGCTACACCGCGAAGCCCGCGCTGCGCGTCGCGCTCGCCGTCGCCGGGTCGCTGAGCTTCCAGGGCGACGTCATCGACTGGGTCGCCACCCACCGCCGGCACCACGCCTTCACCGACCGCCCCGGCGATCCGCACTCCCCGTACCGCTACGGCACCGGCCTGCGCGGACAGCTCCGCGGCCTGGTGTTCTCCCACATCGGCTGGCTGTTCGGCAACGACCCCACCTCCCACGAGCACTACGCGCCCGACCTGCTCGCCGACCGCGGCATCCGCGCCGTCGACCGGGCCTTCCCCGCCCTGTGCCTGCTCACCCTCGGCCTGCCGTTCGTGCTCGGCTGGGCCCTCGGCGGCACGTGGGTCACCGGGCTGACGGCCCTACTGTGGGCGGGCTTCGTCCGTATCGCGCTGCTCCACCACGTCACCTGGAGCGTCAATTCGCTCTGCCACGTCATCGGTGAGCGGCCGTTCCGCACCCGGCGCCACGACCGGGCGACCAACCTGTGGCCGCTGGCGCTGCTCTCCTTCGGCGAGAGCTGGCACAACACGCACCACGCCGACCCGACCTGCGCCCGGCACGGCGTCGACCGGGGCCAGATCGATGTGTCCGCCGCCGTCATCCGCCTCTTCGAGCGGGCCGGCTGGGTGTGGGACGTGCGGTGGCCGGATCCGGCCCGGTTCGCGGCCCGCCGGATCGACACGGGCAGCGCCTAGGGGGCCGGACCGTGCACCGTTTCCGTTCGTGTGGTGACCCGGCGCCCCACCACGGCGCCGCGGGGCACCCTCCGTAACCGTCACACCCTTTCCGTGACTGAGGAGACTTCATGACCACCGTCCAAGGGGCCCGTCCCGCCCACCCGGCACACCCGGCGCCGCCCCCCGTCTCCCGGCTGGCCATCGCGCCGCCCAGCGGTATCGCCCGGCGGATCGACGGCGCGTGGTGGCCGCACACCACCGACCTGGTGTCCGAACTCCCCGAGCTGCTGCTCGCGCTGCCCTTCGACTGGCCGCGGATCACCCACGCCACGGTCAACGGCGCCCGGTGGTCCCGTCTGCCCGGCCACATACTCGTCGCCGATCACGTGGTCCGCCTGCGCACCACCACCGGCCGGCCGGGCCCCGACACCCTCTGCCTGGTCTCCCACGGCCACGGCCGCTGGGACCTCCTGCTCATCGCGCCCGACACCCCCGAGCCCGAGGCGATCCGCATGATGACGGAAACGGCCGCGGGCGGCCACCCGACGACTGCCTGAACGGCGCGACCGGGCGGCCCTATAGCCGTCCGGTCGCTCTCCCGCTCGTCGGGGGACTGCTGCGTACGGGTGGTGTTCATCCGAAGAGCGCCGGTCCGGCGGCGTCATTCCCCGGTTCCTCGCATTGCGTACTCATCATAAGAAAACGCAACAGATCGACCCTGCGACGGATCGTCCCCGCGACGGCTCGAGCGCGGAACCGATCCCCACGGAAAGCGAGGAGCCATGGCCGCGACCAAGATCAGGAAGTTCTGGGCGGTGTGCCTTGCCGTACTCGGCAAGCTGCTGGCCTCACTGGGTGTCTCCGCCCCGGCCTCGGCGGCCCGCCGGGAGGCCGCGATGTACGCCGAGCCCGCCGCGCAGCTCGCCGGGCCCGCCGCTTCCGCCCCGGCGCCGGTCACCGGCCGCGCGCTGCTGCCACCCACGATCAAGCAGCGCATCCGGGCCGAGGCGCACGGCGCCTCGCCCACCTCCCGCACCCGCCTCACCACCGGCGTCGAGCCGCTGCCCACGCTCGCCACCGCGGCCGCCGCGCACGGTGCCGCCCAGATCCCCGCGGCCCTCATCCCCGCGGCCCGCCGCCGCGAGCGCCCCGGATGTGCGGCCTGAGCCGACGGCGTCCGGCGGCACCCGGCACACGCGACGGCGCGTGACAACCCCGCGCCGGTGAGACGACGGGACGACAGTCACGGACGACACTCACGACGGACAGCAGGACGTGAACAGCCCGTCCTGAACACCCGTTCCTGAACACCCCGTCCAGAACGGCCCCTCCCCAGGGAGGACTTGAAGACTTCGACCGGGACCGGCAATCGGGACCGCCAACCGGCATCGGCGAGGACCGGCCGCACCACGCCCGGACCGGCCGCACTACGCCCGGGCCGGCCGCTCTACGCCCGCAGGGGCGCGGTGCCCAGGTGCGAGGTTCCCAGGTGCGTGGTGAACCACGCCCGGGCCAGGTCCGCGACCTCCTCCAAGGCGCCCGGTTCCTCGAAGAGATGCGTGGCGCCCTGCACGACCGCCAGCCGGTTCTCGCAGCGCAGCTCCGCCTGGGCCTGACGGTTCAGGTCCAGCACCGTGGTGTCGTCGCCGCCCACGATGAGCAGGGTCGGCGCCCGTACGTCCGCCAGCCGTGCCCCGGCCAGGTCGGGGCGGCCGCCGCGGGAGACGACGGCGCCCACGTCGGCGTCCGGTGCGGCGGCGGCCCGTAGCGCCGCGGCGGCTCCGGTGCTCGCCCCGAAGTAGCCGATCGCCAGGGAGTCGTGGCTCTCGCGCAGCCAGCGGGTGGCGTCGGCCAGCCGGCGGGCCAGGGTCGCGATGTCGAAGACGTTCGCCCGCTCGGCCGCCTCCGCGGGGGTGAGCAGGTCGAACAGCAGGGTGCCCAGGCCGGCCCGGTTCAGGGCCGTCGCCACGGAGCGGTTGCGCGGGCTGTGCCGGCTGCTGCCCGAGCCGTGCGCGAACATCACCACCGCACCGGCGCCGGGCGGCAGGCTCAGATCCCCGGCGAGCGGCACGCCTCCCGCGTCGATCTCGACCGCCATCTCCACCACCTCATCACCGTCGCCCAACCTGCCGCCGCCCACGCCGCCCGTCGGGCCCTCCGCGTCCTCCGCGTCCTCCGAGTCCTTCGGATCCCCCGTCTCCCCCGTCTCCCCCGCCTCCCCCGCCTCCCCCGTCTCTCCCCCCTCCCGCGCGAGCAGCTCGACGACTTCCTCGTCGGAGGTCTGGGAGAAGTCCCGGTACCACTCGCCGACGGCGGAGAACCCGAGCGGCGTCGCCAGGCACACCACGTCGTCCACCTGGGTACGCAGCCAGTCCACCGCGTCCGGCGGCGCCACCGGGGTGGCCAGCACCACCCGCGCCGCGCCCATGGCCCGCGCCACCTGGCACGCGGCGGCCGCCGTGGAACCCGTCGCGATCCCGTCGTCCACCACGATCACGGCCCGGCCCTCCACCGTCAGCCGCGGCCGGCCCGCCCGGAACCGCCGCGCCCGGCGGGCCAGCTCCGCCTCCTCGGCCCGCTGGACCGACACCTGGTCCGCCTGCCGCACCCGGCCCCGGCGTACGACGTCGTCGCTGATCACCCGTACCCCGCCCTCGCCGATGGCACCGAACCCCAGCTCGGGGTGGGAGGGCACGCCCAGTTTGCGGACCACGATCACATCAAGGGGGGCGCCGAGCGCCCGAGCCACCTCGTAGGCCACCGGAACGCCGCCGCGCGGCAGCCCCAGCACCACGGGTTTCTCCTCCGCCAGACCGCTCAGCGCCTCGCCGAGGCGGCGCCCGGCATCCACGCGGTCAGTGAACAGCACAGCGGTTCACCCTCTACCCGGAGAGATACGTACTCACCGAGATACCTCACCGAGATACCTCACCGAGATACGCACTCGCCTGTTTCGGTCACCTGCTTCTCCTTCGAACCAACTCCATCCCCCGGTGTTCCGCAACTCGGGCGACGGCCCCCGGGCGACCGCCCGCGCCCACCGCTACCGTCTGCCCTATGGAACGAAGCGGACGCGTCCGAGCGGTCCTGATCGATATCGACGGCGTGCTCACGGTCTCCTGGGAACCGCTGCCCGGCGCCGTCGAAGCCATGGAACGCCTGCGCGCCGCGGGACTCCCGCTGGCCCTGGTCACCAACACCACCTCACGGACCCGCGGCTCGATCGCCGCGACCCTGGCGTCGGCGGGCTTCCCCGTCGGCCCCGACGACATCCTCACCGCCCCCGCCGTCACCGCCGCCCACCTGCGCGCCCACCACCCGGGCGCCCGCTGCCTGCTGCTCAGCAGCGGTGACGTCCGCGACGACCTGGCGGGCGTGACCCTGGTCGACGACCCGGCACCGGACGCGTCCGCGAACGGGAACGGAGCGGGGAACGCTGAGGCCGTGGACGTCGTCATCCTCGGTGGCGCCGGCCCCGAATTCGACTACCGCTCCCTGAACACCGTCTTCCGCCAACTCCAAAACGGCGCCCGGCTCGTCGCCATGCACCGCAACCTGTACTGGCGCACCGCCGGCGGCCTCGACCTCGACACCGGCGCGTTCCTCCTGGGCCTGGAGCGCGCCGCCCGCGTCGAGGCCGAGATCACCGGCAAGCCCGCCGGGGCGTTCTTCGCCGCCGCCCTGGACCACCTCGGCGCCACCGCCTCCGAGACCCTCATGATCGGCGACGACATCGAATCCGACGTCCTGGCGGCCCAGCGGCACGGCATCACGGGCGTCCTGGTCAAGACCGGCAAGTACCTCCCCGAAACCCACCACGCGGCCGACGGCACCCCCGACCACGTCCTGGACTCCTTCGCCGACCTCCCCGACTTCCTCGAAGGCCGCGCCTGAGCGGGGATCGGACCTCCGCAGCGGGCGCCCGCCCGGCTACCGGACCAAGGCGGCGATCTCCCCGGCCGTCCACCGTCCCGCCGCCCCCGGACAGCTCGCCAGATACGCGCCGGCCTGCTCCGCGCTCCACCCGTGCGTCTCGACGATTCCCGCCACGAGATGCCGCAGATACGGCCCCGAAGGCGGCCGCACCGCGACGTCGCCCCGGTGCCACGGCGCCGTGAACGTCAGCACCGGAGCCCCCTCCAGCCACCCGGCACACACCAGCGTCTCGTACCGCCCGGGCCCCAGCCGCGCCCGCCCCCGCCCGAGCACCTCCGTCAGCTCCAGATCCTCCCCCGGCTCCCGGTACATCTCCTGCGCCGCCACATCCGAGAACTGCCCCACCGTCATCAGATAGGCCCGCGCGGGCAGTTCACCCCCACCGTCCGGGTCGTAGAACGCCCGCCCCCCGGTCCACACCCGCGACTCGGTGGCGAAATACACCACCCCCACCAGCATCACCGCCACCGACCGCACCGGCGCCCGCCCATCCCGACACCCCGGATACACCCGCCGCCCACCCGGCGGCCGCCCCCCGACGAGGTAGTACCCCAGCCGACCGGCATGCATATTCGACCCGTAGGCGGCGTACCAGACATGGCGCACGGGGAAAGTGGCGGGAGTGGCCGGTGAGATTGCCGGGTCGGTTCCGGGCGCGGCCCCGGGCCTGACGCCAAAGGGCACCGCCTTACGGGCCCCCGTCGGCCCCTGTGGCTCCTCTTGGTCCCTCATCATCCCTCTTGATGCCTCTTGGTCCCTTCACCTCCCGGAACGCGTGGCCGGAGCGCTATCGTTCCCCTCACACGCGTTCCGTACGAGATGCGTGATTCCTCGTCGTTTCCTCATCGTTTCCTCGTCGTTCGTCGTCATTCAGCGGCCGTCCGGGTGGTGCGTGGCCGCCGCTGCGCAGTGGGGGGGCCGTATGCACACGATGTCCAAAGGGGCCAACGTCGGCCTGGCCGCCCTGAGTGCGGACGCCCACGCGATCGTGGTGAGCCTGAGCTGGAGCAGCACCGCCGGAGACGGCGACGCGGATGTCTCCGTGCTGCTGCTGGGCGCGGACGGCAAGGTGCGCAGCGACGCGGACTTCTTCTTCTACAACAATCCGGCCGCCGCGGACGGCAGTGTGCAACTGCTCGACAAGTCGCCGACCCTCGACGGCAACGAGGACCGCGTCAGCATCGACCTCACCGCGGTCCCCTCGGACGTCTCGCGCATCGTCGTGGCCGCCAGCCGTTATGGTTCCGCGCGGTTCGGCGACCTGGACGGTTTACGTCTCTCGGTCGCGGACCGGTCCGGTGAGGGACTGCTCGTCTTTCCCATCCAGGGCGCGGGCGAGGAATGCGCGTTCATCTTCGGGGAGTTCTACCGACGGGGGGAGGAATGGAAGTTCCGGGCCGTCGGCCAGGGTTACGCGTCCGGGCTGGCCGGACTGGCCACGGATTTCGGCATCGACATCGACGACGCGACCGAGGACGAAACGACCGCTCCGGGGCCGGCTGCGGGGACCGACCCCGAGCCGGGGCGGCCGGCCACCGGCGGGCCGGTGCTTCCCGCCCAGCGTGGGGAGTCCCCTGCGGCCGCAGAGCCCTCTGCGCGTCCCTCGCAGCGCCCTTCCCGCCCTCGTACGGCGAAGAAGAAGGTCACGCTCCCCAAGGCCGCCAAAAAGTCCCTCGCCGAGAGCGACGCGTGGCGCCCGGCCAGGCTGTTCCCCGCCTCCTCCCTCCGGAGCGACCATGAGCGGGAGACACGCGCGACATCGGTCCTGCTGTCGGTGATGGCGCAGGTGCCGGAGTTCGGACGGCGGCTGACCGCGGGCTTCGGGGCGCCGGCCGGCCGGATGGAGACCTTCACGGAAGTCTCACTGCCGCACGGCGACGCCCCCAAGCGACCGGACGGCGTGATCCGGGTCGAGCGCGCCGGGAAACTGTGGACGGCGCTGATCGAGACCAAGACGAACGGGAACCGGCTGCGCGCCGAGCAGGTCCAGGACTACATGGACATCGCCGCCCGGCGCGGCTACGAAGCCGTGATCACCCTCTCCAACGACGTCGCGCTGGAAGGCAGCCCGCTGGTCGACGTCAGGATCGACGGCCGGCGCAAGCACAAGGTCGCCCTGTGGCACCTTTCCTGGGCCGAGGTGACGCACCAGGCGCAGATGCTGATCCGCCACGAAGGCGTCGGAAACGCCGCCCACGCCTGGCTCCTGCAGGAACTCCTGCACTACCTCCAGCACGAGAACTCCGGATGCCATGGTTTCCAGAACATGGGCGCGTCCTGGGTGGCGGTCCGCAACGGCATCGACGAGGAGATCCTGTGCCAGGGGGACCGGCGCGCCGTCGACGTGGTGGAGAGCTGGGAACGGCTCATCCGCCAGGTGTGCCTGCGGCTCGGCGGCGAGATCGGCCAGAAGGTGCTGCCGGTGCAACGGACGCGGCGCGGCACCGATCCGGGCTCGCGCCGTGCCGCTCTGGCCGACCAACTCTGTCTCGACGGCCGTCTCCACGCCGAACTGCGCCTGGAGGGCGCGTCCAGCATCCTCGCCGTCACAGCCGATCTGCGGACGGGAAAGCTGCGTACCTCCACCGACTTCCCGGCGCCCGAGCAGGGCTCCCCTCTCACCTGGGCCAAGCGTCTGGTCCGTGAGCTGGCCGAAGCACCGGCCGACCTGCATATCGAGACCCTGATCGAGGGGTCGGGGAACGGGCCGCGCAGCACCCTGGAGCGACTGCGTCCCGAGCCCGGCGACCTCCTCCCGAAGGACGGCTCCCAGATCTCCGGCTTCCGCCTCTCCCTCTTCAAGAGCATGGGCAGCACTCGCGGCAACGCGCAATCCGGCTTCATCCGGAGCGTCGACGAGTCCGTGGAACGCTTCCACACCATCGTCCTCTCCCACCTGGACCGCCGCTTCCGCACTCCCGCCGCCGCAAGGCGCTGAGTCCCCGAGCGGACCGCGCACACGGCGCCCCCAAGGGGCACCGGCCGCTCACCACAGCGCCCGCTGCGGCATCGGTCGTTCCACCCCGTCCAGTTCCAGCGTGCACCGGGGGGCGGAGGGGACGAGGTGGGCCTGGTGGATGCGGATGCGGAAGGGGTGGGTGGGGGAGTCGGGGAGTTCGCCGGACAGGAGGGTCATTCCGGGGTCGTGCTCTCTTTGGTAGCTGATCACTTTGCCGTTGACCAGGAGTTCTATCTCGCCGTCCCGGCCGGGGCCGACGTTCACCGTGACCGAGTGGTCGCCCACATCCACGTGGTAGTGGTGGCTCCGTCCCATGACGCACCTCCGCAGTGCCGTGCCGGCCAGGTCGTCCGCTGTGCGATCCGCGGTGCGGTCGGCCGCGGCCGACCGTCGTAGCCGCTCGCTGTGGCCGCGCTCTGTGGCCGTTCTCCGCAGCCGTTCTCCGTGGCCGTTCGCCGGGAGCCGTCCTTCGCAGCCGTTCGCCGCGAGCCGTCCGTCGTAGCCGTCCGCCTGATCCAGCCTAAGGCCGTCCTCCGGCATCCGGCCGTACCGGGACAGGAGCGACAATTGGCGTGAGTGCCGTACCGGCCCGTCCACGCGGTGCGCGGGGCGAGGGTCCGCGCGGTGGAGCGGGTGCCGGGCCGGCGGGAGACGGTGATGAGCGGCTCGGTCCGGGTGGGGCGTGTGGTGGGGGTGCCGCTGCGCGTGCACTGGAGCGTCCCGCTGCTGGTGTTCCTGTTCGCGTACGGGCTCGGGCGGGAGACGCTCCCGGTGTGGACCCCGGGCCGCTCGGACGCGGTCTACGCGGTGGCCGGAGTGGCGGGGGCCGCGCTGCTCATGGGCAGCCTGCTGGTGCACGAGACGGCGCACGCGGCGACCGCCCGGCGGTGGCGGATCGAGGTCCAGGACGTCACGCTGTGGGCGCTGGGCGGCATGACGCGGATGGGGCGGCCGCAGCGCCCGGCGGCGGCGTTCGCGGTGGCGGTCAGCGGGCCGCTCGCCAGCCTGCTGATCGGCGGCGCCGCGCTCGGGGCGGGCATCGGCCTGCACCCGCTGTCCGGCTGGGCGGTCCCGTCGGTCGTCCTGATGTGGCTGGGCTGGGCGAATCTGTTCCTGGCCGGGTTCAATCTGCTGCCCGCCGCGCCGCTCGACGGCGGGCGGGTGCTGCAAGCGCTGCTGTGGTGGCGTACGGGGGACCGGGAGCGCGCGGAGGCGGCGGCCTCCCGGAGCGGCCAGGTCACCGGCGTCCTGCTGGTGGCCGCCGGCTGGTTCTCCGTGGTGCGCGGGGCGCCGGGCGGGCTGTGGCTCGTCTTCGTCGGCCTGTTCCTGATGGTCGTCGCCGGGGCGGAACGGCGGCGTGCGGTGCTGGGGCGGTCGCTGCGGGGCGTACGGGTGGCCGAGGTGATGTCCGGGCCGGTGGCGACCGGCGCGGACTGGCTGACCGTCCAGCACTTCCTGGACGAGGTGGCGGCGCCCGCCGGCCATTCCGTGCTGCCGCTGGTCGACTTCGAGGGCCGGCCCAGCGGACTGGTGCGGACGCGCGGGCTGGCCACGGTGCCGCCGGCGCGCCGCGAGACGCTGCGGGTGCGCGAGGTGGCCGTGCCGCTGGCCCAGTGCGCCACCGCCGCCCCCGAGGAGCCGCTGACCGAGGCGGTCGACCGGCTCAGGCCGCGGACCGGCATGTGCCTGCTGGTCCTCGACGCGGGCCGTCTGGTGGGGATCGTCACCGCCCGGGACATCACCCGCGCCATGCGCCGGCACACCCCGGGCGGCGACGCTTCCCACTGAGCCACGGGGCGCGGGCGGCGCCACAATGGTGGTGCGGGAACGCGTCTGCCGCCGCGGAGAGGCGGGACACTCCATGCCCTACATCACGGTGACCGCCCTGAGCCACAACGGGCTGGTACGCGACCACAACGAGGACAGCCTCGCGGCCGGTCCGTGGACGCTGTGCGGCACCGTCACCGAGAACCCGCAGACCCTGGTGTTCCGGCTCGGCAAGCCCCTCCTCGTAGCCGTCGCCGACGGCATCGGCGGACAGCCGGGCGGCGAGGTGGCCAGCGCCCTGGTCGTCCGGCGGCTGGCGGAGCTGGGGCCCGCGCTGGACGGCGAGGAAGCCGTCCGCGACGCGCTGGAGGTCTGCAACCACGCGGTGTACGCGGCGGCCGACGCCGACCGGGGGCTGACCGCGATGGGCACCACCGTCGCGGGCGTCGTGGTGCTGGAGACGTCGCTGCTGGTCTTCAACGTCGGCGACAGCCGGGTGCTGGAGGCGTCCCGCGACGGCCTGCGCCAGTTGAGCGTCGACGACAGCCCGCCGCTGCCCCCGGGCCGGCGCACCACCTCCCTCGTCACCCAGGCGCTCGGCGGCGCCCCCCGCTTCACCGCCGTCACGCCGCACGTCACCACCGTGCCGCTCTCCGCGGGCGCGCGCTATCTCGTGTGCAGCGACGGCCTGACCGACCCGGTGCCGCCGGACGCGCTCGATGAGCTGCTGCGGAACCACGAGGGCGGCCGGGCGGCGTTCGAGCTGTGGAAGGCCGCGATCGAGGTCGGCGGGCCGGACAACATCACGCTGGCACTGATCGGGACCGGAGAGACCGGAGAGTCAGTCGGGGCCGGAGAGACGGAAGAGTCGGCGGGGTAGATCAGCGGGGTGGAGCAGCCGGGGCCTCGGGGTGGCGGTCGACGGACCCGGTGCACACATGGCCGAGTGAAGATGACTCTTTGGGGCGCATCCATCCGCCCCTCCCGTGCGTCTCATGTACAGGCGGCGTTGTCATGAGACCGCATTGCACGGGCATTTGGAGTATTCATCTTGAACATCGGCATTAAGGGCATTCGCCGCATGTCTGCGGTTGTCATCACCGCGGGAGCCGTTCTGACGGCCGGGGCGTTCACCGCTCCGGCGCAGGCCGCCACGCTCCCCACGCCCACCATCGCCGCCAAGGGCGGCTTCGTCATGAACAACGGCACGGGGAAGTCCCTCTTCACCAAGGCCGCGGACACCAAACGTTCCACCGGTTCCACCACCAAGATCATGACGGCCCGCGTGGTCCTCGGCCAGTCGAATCTGAACCTCGACTCGAAGGTCACGATCCAGAAGGCGTACAGCGACTACATCGTCGCGAACACCGCCTCGTCGGCCCGTCTCATCGTCGGCGACAAGGTCACGGTCCGTCAGCTTCTGTACGGGCTGATGCTTCCGTCCGGCTGCGACGCGGCGTACGCGCTGGCCGACAAGTTCGGCGTCGGGTCCACGCGGGCCGAGCGGGTGAAGTCGTTCATCGGCAAGATGAACACCACCGCCCGGAGCCTGGGCATGACGAACTCTCACTTCGACTCGTTCGACGGCATCGGGCACGGCTCGAACTACTCGACGCCGCGCGACCTGACGAAGCTCGCCAGCAACGCCATGAAGTTCTCCACCTTCCGGACGGTCGTCAAGACCAGGTCGACCGAGCAGAAGGTCACGACGAAGAGCGGTGGCTACCGCTACATGGCGTGGTCCAACACCAACAACCTGCTCGGTGGTTACGCGGGCACCATCGGCGTCAAGACCGGCTCGGGTCCGGAGGCCAAGTACTGCCTGGTCTTCGCCGCCACCCGGAACGGCAAGACGGTCATCGGCACGATCCTCGCCTCCTCCTCGGTCACCAACCGCACGGCGGACGCGAAGAAGCTGATGGACTACGCCTTCAAGAAGTAACCGGCTCGAAGAACTCACCGGCTTCAAGAGGCATTCGGTTCAAGAAGCAACCGGTCTCCGGGTGCGGGGCCCTCAGGACGGGGGTCCCGCACCCGGGCCCGGCGGCGTACGGCTCACCGTCCGGCCCAGCGCGCCCGCCGCCCGCGCGAACTTCGCGGCGTCCACGACGGCCGCCCCACCGGTGTCGTTGTTGAAGTACACATACACCTCCTCCTCGTCGGGCCAGGCGTCGGCGATGCGCCCGGCCCAGGACCGCAGCGCCTGACGGCCGTAGCGCGGTGGCGGGTCGGCGATGCCGGCGTGGAAGCGTACGTACCCCCACGACGCGGTACGCCACAGCGGCGTCACCGGGCGGGAGCCCCGGTCGGCCCAACACAGGGCGCTGCCGTGCCGCTCCAGCACCGCCCGCAGATCGCCCTCCGCCTCCCACCAGGAGGCGTGCCGCAGCTCGACGGCCACCCGCACCGCGCGGGGGAAGCACCTCAGGCAGGCGTCCAGCGCCTCGGTGTCCGCCCGGAAGTTGGGCGGCAGTTGCAGCAGGACGGGCCCCAGCCGGTCGCCGAGCCCCTCGGTACGTTCCATCAGCCGGTGTACGGGCTCCTCCGGGTCGCGCAGCCGCTTGAGATGGGTCAGATAGCGGCTGGCCTTGACCGCCATGACGAATCCCGCCGGTGTCCGGTCCCGCCAGGAGGCGAAGACGTCGGTGCCGGGCAGCCGGTAGAAGGCGTTGTTGTTCTCGACCGTGGCGAAGTGCCGGGCGTACTCCTCCAGCCACAGCCGCTGCGGCTGCCCGGGCGGATACAGGACACCGCGCCAGTCCTTGTACTGCCATCCCGAGGTCCCGATGAGCAGGGGCATGGTCCGATGCCTGCCCCGGCCGGCCACCGGCCTATCGCCCCGCCGGGGTGAGGCCGCCCCGGTCCGGGGGACGGACAGGACACGGGGACGGACCGGTCCCGGGGACGGACCGGCTCGGCCGCGCCCCCTACCGGCGGGCGGTGGCCGCCGACCGCCTCCGGCATCCGCTGACCGCCGGGATGCCCGCGAACATCACGCCCTGCGCCTTCTGGAAGCACGCGCCGGCGGACGAGCCGACGCGGATCACCGCCGACGGCCCGTCCAACGTCCTGATGATCCAGAACGAGCGCGACCCGGCCACGCCCTACGCGGGAGCGCTGAAGACGCGCGCGGCGCTCGGCGACCGGGCCCGCCTCGTCACGGTCGGCCACGGCGGTCACGGCGTCTACCTGGGCAACGGCAACGCCTGCGGCGACCGGGCGGTCACCACGTTCCTGACGGAGGGCCGGCGGCCGGGGCGGGACGCCTACTGCGCGGACTGAGCGCGCCCGATACGGCGCGGACCGAGCAGGCGGACCGCGGACCGAGCAGGCGGACGGCGTACCGAGCAGGGCGGACGCCGCGGCGGCCGGCCCGGACCGTCCAGGATCAGCGCACGTCCACGAAGTCCCCGGTGGCCTTGGCGGCCGGGGTGGTGGTCGTACCGGCGAAGTTCCAGCGCCAGTAGCCGTCCTCCGAGGCGGTGGCCGTGGTCTTGAGGTCACCGGTGCCGGAGGTGTAGACGGTCTTGACGGTCGTGTAGGTGGTGGTGCCCGCCTTGCGGTACTGGAGCCGGACCGGCTGGTTGGTGTAGCCCCGGTAGTCGAGCGTGTCCCAGTTGGCCCGGGTGAGCTTGCCCGTGACGGTGAGGGCCGAGCCCTTGGTGACCGGCTCCGGGCTCGCGTTGACCGTGAGCTTGGAGTGCCGCTGGAGGCGGGTGGTGGTGTAGGCGTAGCGCTCGGCCCGGTCGCCGTCGTTGGCCGAGACCTGGACGTCCACCTTCCAGGTGCCGGCGTCGGCGTTGGTGACCCACCAGTCCGGTTCGAAGGTGAAGGTCTTCGAGCAGGTGGACGTGGTGGCGCTGGAGGCGACGCAGTCCGCGGGCGTGGTGTCCTCGTTCGGTACGACGTAGTCGGTGGCGCTGTCGTACGGGTCGGCGCCGTCGGGGCCGCGCCAGAGGGAGAAGTCCGCGTCCCAGATGCCCGACGGGTCGGTGGCGGTCACCGAAACGGTGATCGTCTTGTCGGCCGTGTCGACCACGATGTTCTGGCCACCGTTGACGGAGACGCCGGTGATCTTGATGTCGCCGACCGTCTCGTCCGCGTGCGCGGTGGCGGCGGTGAAGCCACCCAGTGCTATGAAGCCGCCCAGTGCGGTGGCGGCGGTGAGCCCGGTGAACAGTGCGCGTCTTCGCATGTGTCTCCCCACGGGTGAAAAGGAGGCGCCGCCGGGGAGGGCCGGCGGAGCAGTTGAAGCGCTAACTATAAGGACGCCCACCGACAACCGGCCCGGGGCCCCACCAGGGTTGCCGGGGCACCGGACGCCCACACCGCGCTCTTCCGGCGGCGGCCGGTCCGGCGGACGGCGTCCACGGCCGGGTCCTGCCGCCCGCCGCCGCCCCGCCGGGACCTGCCGCCGCGTATTCCGTAAGAAAATCCCCCAAAGGGGTTCTCATTGCCCCTCGCGGCGTTATCCTGGATTTCAGGCCTGCGGGATGAGCGAGGGAGTCCAACCGGAGTAGCCGACTTTGGCGGAGCGACAGATCCGCTGGGGCCGACGTCGACGGTCGGGCTGAGAGGCCGGAAGGTCGCAAGACCGGAAGGCGACCCCCATCACCTGATCCGGACCATGCCGGCGAAGGGAGCCCGTCTCGTAGGCCGCTGGCGTGCCGTGGAAGTCGTGAAAAGCCGTATGCGTGCAGCCCCGGGCCGATGGCTCGGGGCGCTTTCGTGTGTGCGCCGCCGGCTCCGTACGTCATCGGCTCCGTACGTCATCGGCGTACGTCACCGGCCGCGAGGGATCGACGACCCTCCCCCTTCAACTAATAAACATCAATACCCCCCTCGAATCCGTTCCCCCACCCTCTCGTTTCACCTCTTGACGGCGGGTGGGTCCAGGGAGGAGGGTCGCCCCAACACCCGGGCGCAGCACAGTTTCTGACGATCTGTCGGCCGCGTGCTCGGCGTGCGGCCGCTCGGGCCGGCCGATCGGCCCGCCGCCGGCCGGGCCCTGGCGGCGCCGGTGAACGCCGTTCCCTCCGAGGAGGACACACGTGATATCCGAGCCCGCCCACGGGCGCCCGCCCCGTGGACACACCCCCGTGGCCAGAACCCCCCGATCCCGCACGTCCGGGCCCCGCCTCGCCGCCGCCCTGCTCGCCGTCGCGGCCCTGGCCCTCGCCGCCGTGCCCGCAGCGTCGGCGCAAGCACCCCCGGCGTCCGGCGACACGACCCCGGGGGCGTCCGGCAGCCGGCAGGCGCCGTACCTGAACCCCGGACTCCCGGTGGCGCAGCGGGTCGCCGACCTCCTCGGGCGCATGACGCTCCAGGAGAAGGCCGGGCAGATGACGCAGGCCGAGCGCGGCGCCGTCGATGACGACCGGAGCCGGATCACCCGCCTCCGCCTCGGCTCCCTGCTCTCCGGCGGTGGCTCGACGCCCGCCTCCAACACGCCCGAAGCCTGGGCGGACATGATCGACGGCTACCAGTCGCACGCGCTCGCCACGCGGCTGCGCATCCCGCTGCTCTACGGCATCGACTCGGTGCACGGCCACAACAACCTCGTCGGCGCCACCGTCTTCCCGCACAACATCGCGCTGGGTGCCACCCGCGACCCCCGACTGGCCCGCGAGGCCGCCCACATCACGGCCATCGAGACCCGGGCGACCGGTCCGCAGTGGGTCTTCGCCCCCTGCCTCTGCGTCACGCGCGACGTCCGCTGGGGACGTGCCTACGAGAGCTTCGGCGAGAGCCCCGCACTGGTCACCGCGATGGAAACCGCGATCGACGGCTTCCAGGGCACGGACCCGAAGGACCTCGCCCGCCCCGACCGCGTCCTGGCGACCGCCAAGCACTACGCCGGTGACGGCGACACGACGTACGGCACGTCGACGACCGACACCTACACCCTCGACCAGGGCGTGACGATCACCGACCGCGAGCACTTCCGCGAGCTCAGCCTGGCGCCCTTCGTGCCGGCCGTCCGGCGGCACCACGTCGGCAGCATCATGCCCTCGTACTCCAGCGTCGACTGGACCGAGGACGGGGTCGGCAACCCGGTCAAAATGCATGCGAACAAGGAACTGCTGACGGACGTTCTGAAGCGGAAGGTGGGCTTCCAGGGCTTTCTGATCAGCGACTGGCAGGCGATCCAGCAGCTCCCCGGCGACTACGCCACGCAGGTGCGCACGGCCGTCAACGCCGGGGTCGACATGTTCATGGAGCCCTACGACGCCGCGCGGTTCGAGGAGACGCTCATCGCCGAGGTCCGGGCCGGCCGCGTCCCCACCTCACGTATCGATGACGCGGTGCGCCGCATCCTCCGCGCCAAATTCCGACTCGGCCTCTTCGAGCACCCCTACACGGACCGCGCCAACCTGCACACGGTCGGCTCACCCGCCCACCGCGCGGTGGCGCGCCGCGCCGTGGCCAAGTCCCAGGTGCTGCTGAAGAACTCCGGCCACGCGCTGCCGCTCAAGCCGTCGCAACGGATCTACGTCGCGGGCGTCAACGCCGACGACATCGGCAACCAGGCCGGCGGCTGGACGGTGACCTGGCAGGGCACGTCCGGCGACACGATCCCCGGCACGACGATCCTGGACGGCATCCGGCGCCACGCGCCCCATGTGACGTACAGCGCGGACGCGTCGGCTCCGGCGGACGGCCACGACGTGGGTGTCGTGGTGATCGGCGAGACACCGTACGCCGAGGGCAAGGGCGACGTCGGCAACGGCGGACGCACCCTGAACCTCTCCGACGCCGACCGGGCGAACATCCACCGGGTGTGCGCGGCGATCACCACCTGCGTGGTCCTCGACGTCGCGGGCCGCCCGCAGATCGTCACCGACGAACTCGGCACCATGGACGCCTTCGTCATGTCCTGGCTACCCGGCAGCCAGGGCGAAGGCGTCTCCGACACCCTCTTCGGCACCCGCCCCTTCACCGGAAAGCTGCCCGTGACCTGGCCCCGCACCGAGTCCCAGGAACCCATCAACGCGGGGGACACGCACTACGACCCACTGTTCCGGTACGGCTTCGGCCTCACGACCCGGGCGGGCGGCGCGGCACGCTGACGTACGGTGCGCCGGCGCCACCACCCGGCCCCCGACGGACGCCGGGCCCGGCTCCCCTCGCGCCGCCCGGCTCCGCACGCGCCGCCCCGCCCCGCCACGCGCCGCCCGGCTCAGCCGCCGACGTGGATGCCGGGGCGCCGATCCGGGTCCGGCTCGTGTTTGCGGATGATCTCGCGGGTGACGGGGGCGGTGTCGCCGCGGCCGAGCAGGAAGTAGCGGAACATGTGCCGCAGCGGACTGCCCTCCGCCCACGCGAAGTAGCAGTGCGGCCGGACCTCGGTGGCGTCGCGCAGGGCGAGCAGGATCGCGGCGATGGCGTTCGGCGCCGCCGGGGCCTCCGCGCGCAGGACCCGGTATCCGTCGACTTCCACGCCGCGTACGGCGAGGGTGTCGCTGAAGTCCGACGGGTCCACCACGTCGATCTCAAGGAAGAGGACGTCGGCGGGGGCGGGCACCGGATTGGTGCCGCGCTGCTCGCGCTCTTTGCCGCTGTACTCGGCGTGGTCGCCGGCCTGCCGGCGGTTGGCGATGATGTTGATGGAGTTGTCGTGGGAGAGCGTGTCGGTGAGGAACCGGCGGGCGTCCGGGTCGAAGACGATGCGGTCGACGCGCAGTTCGGTGGTGCGCGAGATCCGGGAGATCAGTGACACGGCGATGATGCCGAGGATGAAGAAGCCGGAGATGGCGATGCCGTCGGGCTTGCCGATGATGTTCTCCACCAGGGCGTAGAGCAGCACCAGCATCAGGAGCGCGAAGCCGGTCGCGCTCGCGCGCTTGCGGCGGCGGACGGCCGAGACGGTGACGGCGAACGCGCCGGAGACCATCATCGCCAGGATGCCGGTGGCGTAGGCGCCGGCCTGGGCGTTGACGTCGGCGCCGAACGCGAGGGTGATCAGGACGCACAGGGCGGTGTAGACCAGCACGACCGGGCGAACGGCGCGTCCCCATTCCGGGGCCATGCCGTAGTCGGGCAGGTACCGGGGAACGATGTTGACCAGCCCGGCCATCGCCGAGGCGCCGGCGAACCACAGGATCAGGATGGTGCTGATGTCGTACGCCGTGCCGAACGCCTCCCCGACGTGCTCGTGGGCCAGCCAGGCCAGGGCGCGTCCGTTGGCCGCGCCGCCGGGCTCGAACTCCTTGTGGGGAATGAGGACGGTGGTGACGAAGCTGGCGGCCAGCAGGTAGACGCTCATGATGAGCGCGGCGGTGGTCAGCAGCTTGCGGGTGTTGCGGATCCGCGAGCGCATCCGCTGCTCGGCGTCGGCGCCGTCGGCGGCCACCAGCGGCATCATGCTCACCCCGGTCTCGAACCCGGACAGCCCCAGCACCAGAAGCGGGAACGCCAGCACCGCCGGGCCGGCCAGATCGCCGAAGCCGCCGCCCTCCGTGAGCGCGTCCGTCCATGCCGACCAGGCCCCCGGTGTGGCGAACACATCGGCCACACCGATGGCGACGACCACGGCGTTGAGCGCCAGGAAGACCGCGACCAGGGGGATGGCCACGGTGACCGCTTCGCTGAACCCGAGCAGGAACACCCCTCCGAGCAGCAGCAACAACGCCACCGTGATGGCGACCTCGTGGCCGTGCAGGGCTTGGGGCAGGTAGGGGTTCTCCACCATGTGCACGGAGGCGTCCGCCGCGGACAGGGTGATCGTGATGATCCACGACGTGGCCACGAATCCCAGCAGGACCAGGACGAACAGCTTGCCCCGCCAGAACGGCAGCAGATCCTCCAGCATCGCCACCGAACCGGCTCCGTGGGGGCTCTCCCGTGCCACCCGCCGGTACATCGGCAGCATCCCCAGCAGGGTCAGTACCACGATCAGCAGCGTCGCCAGCGGCGAGACCGCCCCGGCCGCGAGCGCGGCGATGGCCGGTACGTAGGCCAGGCTGGAGAAGTAGTCCACCCCGGTCAGGCACATCACCTTCCACCAGGCGTGCGGCTCTGTGTGCCCCTCACCGGCCGCCGGCCCGACCGGCTGCACGCGGTGACGCAGCAGCCACCCCGCCAGGCCGCCGGTCGGCTGCGCCCGCCGAGCGGGGCTGTCCACCACTTCCGGCACCGCTGGTTCGTTTTCCGGCACCGCCGGTTCGTTCGCGTCCGTCATATCCCCCATCAGCCTTCCCTGCCCGCCCAGCAAACCGGTCACAGCGGGCACCGCACGCACGGCACCCAACAACCCCCGAGTATGCGACCTCGCGACAGGGCCGGTTCCCGCAGGGTGGATGGGGGCGGTGCCGGCCGGCGAGTAGCCTGACGCCCTCACGCCGACGCCGGCCGGACAACACATAAGGACTCCGGTCAGGCGCGCGAACGCTCGCCCCCGCTGCCCCCTACGCCATCCTCGGCTCGCGCTCCAACAGCGTGGCGATGCCCGCCTGCCGCGCCCGCGCGAGCCGTGCGTCATCGGCCCGCGCGCGCTCCTGGTCGAGCTGCTTCCAGTCCGCGGGCTGCATGAAGAGCATGTCGTGGCCACCAGGGACGATCACGACGCCGCCGAAGAGGGGGTCACCGGCGACCCATACGCCGCCGTCCTCGGCACCCTTGGGCCAGCGGCGTACGGCCGAGGCGCTGACGGCCCGCACGCGGAGGGCGTCGTGCCGGCCGCGACTGGAGATCTTGACCGTGTGCACAGTGCCAAGGAGCAGCCACTGCGACTCCTTCTTCTCCACTCGCGTTCGGTATTCGAGCGGGTAGGCGCGCAGAACCTTCTTGCACACGCCCAGGCGCAGACCGTTGGCGAGCCGGATCGCCAGGAAGAGGAGCACCCACATCCCGAAGGGGATGGGCAGCACCAGGAAGAAGGAATCCGGCACACCGAGCCGATACGCCACCGGCGGCAGCGCGACCAGAGCCACACCGAGGGCGAGACGTCCGGCGACATGCCGCCACAGCAGTCCGGAGTTGCGCCTCAGGACCTGCTCGATGGCAGGCGGCACCGGCTCGTTCATCGGATCCATGAATCCCCCACTCGAAACGTTCATCACCACGACGCGCCGCCGGTCGCGTCCCCCGCCGTGGGCTCCCCCTACGCACCGTCTCACCCCTCGCGAGTCTCCTCCTCCTTCTTCTCCGTCTTCTTCTCCGTCTTCTCCGTCACGGTGAACGTGCCGCGGATGCCCTTGCCGACCATTCCCGGCTTGCATGCGGTGGTGTACGAACCAGCCTTGCTGATCTTCACGGTCATCGTGCGGGACGTGCCGGGGCCGATGCCCTCGACCTCGCTGACCACCTTGTTGTCCGGGCTGTAGACGTAGAACTCGGTGATCCTGTTGCCCTCGTTGCTGACCTTGAAGGCGACGAGCCCGGCAGGCGCGGACGTCCGGGAGAGCTTGCAGGCGTCATCGGTGGCCTGGACCGTGATGACTCCGGACTTCGCGTCGCCGCTGCCGCCGTCGTCGGCGCTCTTCTGGGTGCAGGCGGTCAGAAGGGCGAGCGGGCCCATGGCGAGCAGGGCCATGGCGGCGGGCCGGGTCAGGCGAGAGGTCACGAGGGGCTCCTGGGGCGATACGGAGGGAACGGAAGCGCGCGCAGTGTAAGTGGGAGGGCGACCTCGCTGTCCAGATAGTGACCCTCTCGCTCCCACCCGATGGCCCTCGGCAGCCACTGATGCGCCATCAATTCGCCTTCCTCCAGGGGGCAACCCTCCCCTGCGCCCGATATGCCACGTGTGTCCACATCGAGAGATGGGTTGACGGGCGCACAACATGAGCTTAGGTTCGCCTCACCTTACTTCCGATCGAAAGATTTAAGCCATGCCCAGGTCCGGATCCTCACTGCGCGCGCTCGCTCTCGCCGCCCCGCTCGCCCTCGCCCTGACAGCCTGCGGAGGCGCGGATTCCGGGAAGGCCGGGGACACGCCCGCGAAGGGCCGGGCCAAGGAGACCGCACCCGCCGGGGTGGCGCACCAGCACACCGTGCTGGAGGCGGAGATCGCGGCCAAGGGCGGCGAGACCAAGGCCGGCGAGTACCGCATCGGCTACATCGTCGAGGCGGCCGAACCGTGGTTCCACGGCGAGCACGGCAAGCACGGCAAGTTGGTCCACCGCGAGCCGGCCAAGAACGAGACCCACCACATCGAGATCATCCCGATGGAGGCCAAGACCGGCCGCATCGTCCCGGATGTGCCGATCCGTCTTGAGGTCGTCGACAGCAAGGGCAAGGTCGTCCAGGCCCAGGACCTGAACTTCTACTACGCCGAGTTCTTCCACTACGCCAACAACTTCTCCGTGCCCAAGGCCGGCAAGTACACCCTGCGGGCCACCCTGCAGCCGCCGACGTTCCTGCGGCACGGCGCCAGCGGCGAGAAGCCCGCGCTGAGCGAGAAGACCACCGCCACCTTCCGTAACGTGGAACTCAAGCCGGAGAACTGACCCAGTGGCCGCGACCTCCGACAGACCGATGGCCGCTCCGGCCCCCCGATCCGCCGGGATACCGGGGTGGGCCACGCCGGCCGACGGCGGGGGAACCGGTGACCGTCCACCCACACCCGTCTGGGCGCTCGTCGCCCTGGGAATCCTGAGCTGCGCCGCCCTGGCGGCCGCCTGCTGGGTGGCCGGTCACGTCCACGCCGCCCCGCCCCTGCGGATGGCCGCCCGCTTCCTGCACCTCGTGGCGCTCGTCGTCGGGCTGGGCTCCGTGGTCGCCGTCGACTGGCTCGCCGTCCTGTGGATGCTCGGACGACGGCGGCTGGCCGACGTCCTGCGCACCGCCTGCGCGCTCCAGATCCCGATCTGGCTCGGACTGGCCGGCTTGGTCGTCACCGGCCTCTTCCTCCGCCCGGACCTGGCATCCCCGCTGACCCAGATCAAGCTGGGACTCGTCCTCGTCATCACCCTCAACGGCCTTTACGCCCACTGGCTCGGGCAGCGCTTCGAGCGGTGGCGCGACGAACGGGTACCGCGTGGCCTGCGCTTCCAGGCCGGCGCGGCGGCCTCCGTCAGCCAGCTCGGCTGGTGGGGCGCCAGCCTGATCGGCTTCCTCAACAGCCAGCCCTGACTTCCGCTGACACCACTCGACGACCGCACGTGACGGCCGTACTCGACGACCGCACTTGACGACCGCACCTGACGACCGCTTCTTAAGGAGCCCCCGTGTTCGCCAACTACTTGATCGGCCTGCGCGAGGGCCTCGAAGCGACGCTCGTCGTCTGCATCCTCGTCGCTTACCTGGTCAAGACCGGCAACCGGAGCAAACTGCCGCCGATCTGGCTAGGCGTCGGCATCGCGGTCGCCCTCAGCCTGAGCGTGGGCGCGGTGCTGCAATTCGGCTCCACCCAACTGACGTTCGAGGCCCAGGAGGCGCTCGGCGGCGCCCTGTCCGTCCTCGCCGTGGGCCTGGTGACCACGATGGTCTTCTGGATGCGACGTACCGCCCGCCACCTGAAGGCCGAACTGCACGGGAAGCTGGACGAGGCCCTCGCCGTCGGCACCGGCGCACTGGTGGCCACCGCCTTCCTCGCCGTGGGCCGTGAGGGCCTGGAGACCGCACTGTTCGTCTGGTCCGCGGCGCAGGCCACGGATGACGGAGTCCGCCCGCTGACCGGCGCCGTCCTCGGCCTGCTCACCGCCGTCGTACTCGGCTGGCTGTTCTACCGCGGCGCCCTGCGGATCAACCTCGCCAAGTTCTTCACCTGGACCGGCGCCCTGCTGGTCGTGATCGCGGCCGGCGTCCTCGCGTACGGCATCCACGACTTGCAGGAGGCGAGCATCCTGCCCGGCCTGGACCACCGCCTGTTCGACATCAGCGCGACGATCCCGCCCGACAGTTGGTACGGCTCCCTCCTCAAGGGCATCTTCAACTTCCAACCGAACCCGAGCGTGCTCCAGTCCCTGGCCTGGGCCCTCTACCTGACCCCCGTCCTCTACCTCTTCCTACGCCCCACCCACCGGGCAACCGCAACCCCGGCAACGACGTAACCCCCCTCAAAACCCGCCGCCGGCTTCGCGTCGATCTCGGCGATGAGCGCCTCGATGCGGGTCTTGATCTCGTCGCGGATCGGGCGGACGGACTCGATGCCCTGGCCGGCTGGGTCTTCCAGGGCCCAGTCGAGGTACTTCTTGCCGGGGAAGATGGGGCAGGCGTCGCCGCAGCCCATGGTGATGACGTAGTCGGATGCCTGGACGGCCTCGGTGGTGAGGATCTTCGGCTTCTGGTCGGCGATGTCGATGCCGACCTCGTTCATCGCCTCCACGGCGGCGGGGTTGACCTGTTCGGCGGGGAGGGATCCGGCGGAGCGGACCTCGACGCGGTCGCCTGCGAGGTGGGAGAGGAATCCGGCGGCCATCTGCGAGCGCCCGGCGTTGTGGACGCAGACGAACAGGACGGATGCGGAGGGGGTGGAGGGCATGTGGCTCTTCCTTTGCGATCCTCAAGGAGGTCGCTGTGGCTCAGAATTCCGCCGCAACGCCCGGGGGCGCCGTGTCCATCGCGGCGGTCGACGGCCAGCGCGCCGAGCTCACCTTCACCGGTGACGTCGACGCCAGTGCTCTCCGGGAGCTGGAAGAACGGCTCGCTGAGCCGCAGCTGCGCCAGGCCCATGAGTGGGTGCTGGACATGAGCGGTGTCACCCGGATCGATCTCTCGTGCGTCTACGCCCTGCTCCGGGCGGCCACCCGGCGCCCCGAGAACGCAAGGCTCACCATCCGCGGAGCCCGCCGCGCCGTACAGCGGACCCTCCGTCACGCCGGCCTCGACACGATCGCTGTCATCGAGGAGTAGGGGCCGCCAGCCACCGTCCGGTCAATCGGGAACCTGGCCGCCTCCACCGCGGCAGGCCCCCTGTGAACGGCCCTGTCACCGGCAGCGGCCTTCCTCTACCTGACCGCGTGGATGGCCCTCGCCCTGATCAGTCTGCTCTTCACCGCAGGCCGCCGTGCCGTCTGAGCCCGGTCAATCGACCAGCTGGCTGCGGCGCTCGACCAGGACGACGTCGCGCCAGATGCCGTGGTGGCGGCCGATACGCTCCCGTGTGCCGATGACGCGGAAGCCGGCCCGCTCGTGCAGGGCGAGGCTGGCGGTGTTCTCGGGGAAGATCCCGGACTGGATGGTCCAGATCCCCGCCGCCTCAGTGGACCCGATGAGGGCCTTGAGCAGGGCGGAAGCGATGCCCCGGCCTCGCGCTTCGGGATGGACGTACACGGAGTGCTCGACCACCCCGGCGTACGCGCAGCGGTCGGAGACCTTCGTAGCGGCGACCCAGCCGAGCACCGACCCGTCGGCGTCGAGGGCGGTGAACCGGTGCTCGGACAGCTTCGCGGCATCGAAGGCGTCCCAGGTCGGCGCGGTCGTCTCGAACGTGGCGTTGCCTTCGTCGATGCCTGCCTGGTAGATCGCCAGGACGTCGTCAGTGTGCTCGGCGGTCAGTGGAACGATGACCGCGCTCGACGGGTCGGTGCGGGTGGACTCCATGCTGGACCCCTCTGTGCTGAAAATGGTCAGGGCGCCGCGGACGCGTTCGTGAGGAGCTGGCCCATCGCGGCAAGCACCGACGGCTCCACGCGGTAATAGACCCACGTCCCGCGCCGCTCCGAGGTCAGCAGCCCGGCTTCCTTGAGCTTCTTCAGGTGGTGGGAGACGGTCGGCTGCGAGACGCCGACATCGGAGATGTCGCACACGCACGCCTCGCCGCCCTCGTGCGAGGCGACCGCCGAGAGCAGGCGCAGGCGCACCGGGTCACCGAGCGCCTTGAACATCTTCGCGGCCCGCTCGGACTCCTCCGCGCTCATCGGACGTTCGGTCAGCGGCGGGCAGCACGGCATCACGCCCTCCGGCTCCAGCACCGGCAACGCCTTCGTAGTGGACATGCGCTCCATTCTCCACAGGGATTCGACGACTGTCTATGTTGACGAAAGTCGATTCAATCCTCATGCTGGACTGTGTCGGATATCGACAAACGTCGAAGCAAGGGGAAGGGGATCGTGGTGAACGCGCCCACCACCGAGCTTCCCGCCGTCGTGACCGGAGAAGGTCCCGTCGGCCTGGCGGCCGCCGAGTGGGTCGATCCAGATGTCCCGGAGACCGGATTCTCCGGCGGCGCCGACCTCCTCGACGAGCCCGACACCACCACGCCCCAGGAGGGCGCCGGCTGCTGCGCGGTCCCGAGCACCCTCCAGATCGGCATCGGAGCACTCGCCGCACCGCTGCTAAGACCTCACCTCACCCATCAGGAGATACGCCATGTCCCGCGTTCAGCTCGCCCTTCGCGTCCCTGACCTGGCCGCGTCCGTCGCCTTCTACAGCAAGCTCTTCAACACCGAGCCCGCCAAGCTCCGTGACGGCTATGCCAACTTCGCCATCACCGAGCCCCCGCTGAAGCTGGTTCTCCTCGAAGGCAACGCGGACGAGGACACCCGCATGGACCACCTCGGCGTCGAGGTCGAAACCACCGACGACGTGCACGCCGCCACCGCGCGGTTGGCCGCCGCAGGTCTGACCACGGACGAGGAGGACAACACCACCTGCTGCTACGCCCTCCAGGACAAGGTCTGGGTCCACGGCCCCGGACAGGAGCCCTGGGAGGTGTACGTCGTCAAGGCCGATGCCAACTCCCTTGCCAAGCAAGAGAGCAGTACCTGCTGCGCCACCCCGGCCACCGACGACGTCAGCGCCGACGAACGCGTCACCGCCTGCTGCTGACAACACGCCAACGGGGTCGCGACTGGAGCGGTGGGCCAGTCGCGGCCTCTGGCGATGTCGGATGTCGCCCCATCCGGTCAAGCACCGTCGTAGACCCATGCGCGGCCAGTCTGGCGATACTCCTCCACGGGGATCGGTGCGACGCCGGCCCTCATGTGCGCCGCGTCTCGACCTTCTCGCGTAGGCGGCGGAGCTCCTTCACCTGCCCGGGCGTGGCGTGTGAGGGTTGGCCGACTGCAGGGCGCCGGGTGCGCATCATGAACCACATCATGAGGCCCATCGCAACGGGGCAGGCGAGCGTCGGGAGTGCGTACAGCAGACTGGTCCATCACAGGTCCTTCAGGCGCTTGCACGGGAGTAGATGGGAGACGCGCGGCAGATGGGGAGCCCAGGGAAGGCTCCCCAGTCCGGCTCGGCTCTTCAGCGGACCTTCTCCATGGAGAGTCCGCAGCAGCAGGTGGGGCTGTGGTCCCCGCCGCGCCCAGGGGCCGCCCCCTTGGTCACGGTGATCTCGCAGCCGCACTCGGCGTCCGGGCAGCGGTACACCTCGCCTTCGACGAATGCCATGAGGTGACCTCCTTCTGGCTTCGTGCCTACGCGAGCGACGCTAAGACCTTTCCCCAGGGGCAAGGCCAATGAGTCGGTGATGCGGATGCCGCCGGCCGGTGCCTAGCCTTGACGAGGGTGGTTCTTCCGGAATTTCCGCGTGCGTGTCGACGCGGTTGATCCGGTAGCGGAGAGGAGGGGCCTCCGTATGTCCGGCAAGCCCGCCAAGAAGGTCCCGGAGGGCCGCCGCGCACGGGCTGCGGCGATGCGTTCGCAGGTGGCGCGGGAAGAGCGACGGCGGCGTGTGCTGATCATCCTTGCCGTGAGCGTCGCGGTTCTGGCGGTCGTCGTCGGCATCACGCTCGCGGTGGTCTCGTCAGGCGGTGGTCCGTCCCGTACCCGGCCTCCGGCGGAGGCGGGCATCCCGTCCACCCCCTTGAAGACCGCCTCGGGCCGTACGACGCCTCCGCCGTGGGATGCGCCAGGTGGTCCTTCCGCGCGGGTGAAGGCGGCCGGGCTGCCCATGCTCGGCGCGGAGGGGAACGTGGAGCACATTCATGCTCACCTGGACGTTCTCGTGGACGGCAAGCCGGTTTCCGTTCCCGCTGACATCGGCATCGACCAGCGGACGCAGAAGATCAGCCCGCTGCACACGCACGACGCGAATGGCGTGATCCACATCGAGTCCCCGGTCAAGGCCACCTTCTCCCTCGGTCAGTTCATGACCGAGTGGAATGTCGCCCTGACGCAGAACTCCATGGGCGGGCTGAAGGCCGGCGGTGGCAAGGAATTCCACGCCTACGTCAACGGCAAGGAGACCCCGGGTAACCCGGCCGCGGTCGAGTTCACTGCGCACGACGAGATTGCGCTCGTGTATGGGCCGGTCGGCCAGAAGGCCAAGGTGCCCAGCAGCTACAACTGGCCGAAGGGCGAGTAAAGCCGCAGGTCAGCGGCCGGGAGAGCCACTCGCCGAGGCAGGCTGCCGAGGTCCGGCCGGGCCTTCGATGCGGGACGATGGACGTGCCTTAGCATTGCCCGCATGACGCGACGCGTACCGTCGGCGCTCCGGGTTTGGACCGGGGCGCTTCTGGTGTGCGCGCTCATGCTCTGCCTGGGAGGGCTGGCCCGGCCTGCCATGGCGACGGCGATGGCGACGCCGGGCCCGATGGAGACGCCTTCGGCCATGGCGGGTGGGCATGCGGCCGGGCACCTGTCGGCCCACGGCGCCGGGCCGTCCGCGGCGCCGATCGCGTCCGGTTCGTCGGACAGCGCGCCGCACTGTCCGATGGCCGAGCAGCAGTGCAGCGCCCCCAAGGCCACCCTTCTCCACGATGTCCAGCCGGGCCCGGCGCTTGCCGGTCTGCCGACCGCGATGGCCTGCTCTCCCGCTGGGGTAGTTGCGCAGCCCAATGCGCCGCCTCCGGCGCTGCCCCCTCCTGAGCTCCACCAGTTGTGCGTGTCGCGGACGTGATGGTTCGACGCCTGCGGGGTAGCCCTTGTTGCTGCCTTGCGGGACGCCGATCTTCCTCACGTCCGCCTCGGCACGCCCGTAATCCCGTCACTCGGTGCGTGTGCCGTCGTATCCGAACAGGAGTCACGACGCATGCCGTCGTCCATCGCTTTGCTCATCAGCGGTGTGAGCACCGGTCTGCTCGCCGGTGGCGCCTCGTGCGCCGCCGTTCAAGGGGGGCTGCTGGCCGGCGCGGTTACCCGCCGCGATCGGGCCCCGGTCCCCGCCGCCACCACTTCCACGTCCTCCTCGTCCGCCAAGTCCTCTGCAAAGCGACCGGCCTCCGCGCGCAGTGCGGACGCCCGGCGCGGCGCTTCCGCCGCGTCCTTGGAACTCACGGCCAGGAACCTGGCGCCGGTTGGCGCGTTCCTTGCCGGGAAGCTGCTGTCCCACACCCTCCTCGGCGCCCTGCTCGGGGTCTTCGGCGATGCCCTGCAGCCCAGCCCTCGTACGCAGGCGGTGCTGCTGCTGGTGGCCGGGCTGCTCATGGTGCTGTTCGCGCTCGACCTGTTCGGCGTCAAGGCTGTGGCCCGGCTGGTGCCCCGGCCGCCGGCCTCGTTCGGCCGGCTGCTGCGGCGCAGCGCCAAGACCGACTCGGTCGTCACCCCGGCCCTGATCGGGTTCGCCACCGTCCTGGTGCCCTGCGGGGTGACGCTGTCGATGGAGCTGGTCGCGATCACGTCCGGATCCGCGGTGGCCGGTGCCGCGGTGATGGCCGGGTTCGTGGTCGGCACCGCGCCGCTGTTCGCCGCGCTCGGCTATCTCTTCCGCCGTACGAGCCGGGCGCTGTCCGGCCGACTGGCCGCGCTCACCGGTGTGGTGGTGCTGGCCGTCGCCGTGTGGACGATGGCCTCCGCAATGCAAGCCGGAGGCTGGGTCTCCTTCAGCTCTCCGGGCAAGCCGGCCGCGGCGAGTGAACCGTTCACCGTCGAGGGCGGATCTCAAGGCGGGCCGGAGAAGAGTTCGGGTGGAGGGCAGGCGGCGGCGCCCGCCGCGCCGGTGCGGATCGACGCCTCCGGCAAGCAGGTCGTCACGCTGACCGTGACGGACTTCTACGGCCCCACCCAGTTCACCGCGAAAGCGGGCGTCCCGACCACGCTCGTGCTGCACGGCGAGGAGGCCGGGGGCTGCGCCCGCGCCTTCACCATCCCCGAACTCGGCGTCTCCGAGATCGTCCAGCGCAATGGCGACACCAAGGTCGACCTGGGCACCCGCAAGCCCGGCACCCTCCGCTTCTCGTGCGCCATGGGCATGCAGACCGGCACCATCAACTTCCAGGGAGACAAGGCATGAAGCTCTTCAACCGCAAGAAGGACGCCGACGCCGAGACCGGTGGGCAGGTGGTGCTGCTCGTCGAGGGCATGCACTGCTCCAGCTGCGGCCTGCTGATCGACGACGAGCTGGAGGACATCCCCGGCGTCCGCTCCTCCACCACCGACATGAAGGCTGAACGCACAACCGTCCGCCTTGAGGAAGGCGCCGACGTCGATGTCGCGGCTCTCGTCGCAGCGGTGGAACAGGCCGGCGAGTACAAGGCCCGACAGGTCGACTGATCTGGGGCTGGGGAGCGGCCCGGTCGGGGGATTCCCCGGCCGGGCCGTTCGCCGTAGCAGTCGCGGGTGCGGTGGACGCCGGTGGCCGGGAGGATGGAGGTGTGCCTGAGCCGAGGAACACCGAGCGGTTGCGTCGCTACTGGGACAAGCACGCCCGCTCGTACGACCGGGAGATGCGGTTCTTCGACCGGACCCTGTTCGGCGAGAGCCGTAGGTGGGTCTGCTCCCAGGCCGCCGGGGACGTGCTGGAGGTCGCCATCGGCACTGGCCTCAACCTTCCCCTCTATCCGCCGGGCGTCCGGCTGACCGGGATCGAGTGGAGCCCGAAGATGCTGGCCATCGCCCGCCGCCGGGCCGACGAGCTCGGTCAGACGGCAAACCTGCGGGAAGCCGACGCCCAGGCGCTTCCGTTCCCTGACGCCTCCTTCGACACCGTGGTCTGCACGCTGTCCCTGTGCGCCATCCCCGACGACCGGCGCGCCGTCGCCGAGATGATCCGCGTACTCAAGCCCGGCGGCAGGCTCCTCCTGCTGGATCACGTCCCCAGCACCGCCTGGCCCGTCCGCGCCTTCCAGAGGATCTCCGAACTCGTCACTGTTCCGCTCGGCGGCGAGCACTTCCTGCGCCGTCCCCTTCGGCGCGTCCAGGCGGCGGGCCTGGAGATCGAGCAGCGGGACCGGTTCAAGCTCGGCATCGTCGAGCGCCTCGCCGCCCGGAAGCCCGTCGGTACGCCGTAGAACAGGTGGTATCAGGCGTGCTCCCTCAGATGCTCATGCCGTGCCGCCCGTGGCTATGCCCATGCCACCCATGCCGGAGCCGTCGCTCCGCCTTGCCGTTCTGCTGCATGGCGTCCGGCGTCTGAGCGGTGGCGGTCGGCGATGGCGTGGCGTTGTTGCGGGGAGCTTGGTTGTTGTTCGTCGTGTCGGACGTGTCCCCGGAGCGCATCTGCGTCTCCCTGTTCCTGTCGCCCGTGCCCTTGTCCGGTGTGCGGTTGCTGGGTGTCGGGCTGAGGTTGTCGCGATGCGGGGCGGTCGACGGGGAGGGGGACACGGAGGGCGCCGAGGAAGAGGAAGAGGAAGAGGAAGAGGAAGAGGAAGAGGAAGAGGAAGAGGAAGAGGAAGAGGAAGGCGAGGGGGCGCTGTGGGATGCGGCCGACTTGTCCGGGCCGGCCCCGGTGATCGCGGCGATGGCGACGACGCCCGCGACCCCGACGGTCACCGCGGTCGCGGCGATGGCGAGGGCGGTGCGGTGCTGGATGGCACGTGCCATGACGTGGTCCTCTTCTGTGCGGGTGCGCCCCTGATGGCGCGTTCGTGGAGCAGGGGCGTGGGGCGACTCGGGTGGCGGCGGTTCAGCGCTGGTTGGTCGGCTGGAAGCGGCGCAGGCGGAGGCTGTTGGAGACGACGAACACCGAGGAGCTGGCCATGGCTGCCCCGGCGATGAGCGGGTTGAGCAGGCCGAGCGCGGCCAGGGGCAGGGCGGCGACGTTGTAGGCGAAGGCCCAGAAGAGGTTGCCCTTGATGGTGGTCAGCGTCTTGCGGGCGAGGCGGATCGCGTCGGCGGCGCCACGCAGGTCGCCCTTGACGAGGCTGAGGTCGGCGGCTGCGATGGCGGCGTCGGTGCCGGTGCCCATCGCCAGTCCCAGGTCGGCCTGGGCCAGCGCGGCAGCGTCGTTGACGCCGTCGCCGACCATGGCCACGACCTTGCCCTGGTCCTGCAGCCGCTTGACTTCGGCGACCTTGTCCTCGGGGTGGACCTCGGCGATGACCTTCTCGATGCCGACCTCGGCCGCGACGTGTTCGGCGGCAGCGGTGTTGTCTCCGGTCAGCAACACGGGCGTCAGGCCGAGCTGCTTGAGCTGGGCGACGACTTCGGCGCTGGTCGGCTTGACGGTGTCGGCGACCACGAGCGCGGCGCGTACGCGTTCCTCCCAAGCGACGAAGACGACGGTACGCCCGGCCCGTTCGGCCTTGCGCTGGGCCTCGGCCAGCATGGACGGGACCTTGAGACCCCACTGTTCAGCGAGCCAGCTCGCCCGTCCGGCCATCACGCCATGCCCCTCGACGGTGCCGGTGACGCCGCGCCCGGCGTGGTTGGCGAACTCTGTCAAGGGCGCCAGGGCGCCGAGCTCGTCGGCGGCGGCACCGGCGATGGCCTTGGCGATCGGGTGCTCGCTGGCGTGCTCCACCGCGCCCGCCAGGCGCAGGATCTCGGTCCGGTCCTCTCCCTCGGTGGCGACCACGTCGGCCAGGCGCATACGGCCCTCGGTGACGGTTCCGGTCTTGTCCAGCACGATCGTGTCGATACGGCGGGTGGACTCCAGCACCTCAGGCCCGCGGATGAGCAGTCCGAGTTGGGCGCCGCGGCCGGTGCCGACCATCAGCGCGGTCGGGGTCGCCAGTCCCAACGAGCACGGGCAGGCGATGATGAGCACCGCCACCGCCGCGGTCAGCGCGACGGCCGACGGGTAGCCCAGGACCAGCCAGCCGAACAGGGTCTCGACGGCGAGCAGGATGACGATCGGGACGAAGATCGCCGATATCCGGTCCGCCAGCCGCTGCACCTCCGCCTTCCCGGTCTGCGCTTCCTCCACCAGGCGGGCGATCTGGGCGAGCTTGGTGTCCGAACCCACGCGCGTGGCCCGCACGACGAGCCGGCCTCCGGCGTTGACGGTCGCTCCGGTGACCGCGTCACCCGGGCCGACCTCCACCGGCAGCGACTCACCGGTCAGCAGCGACTCATCCACCGCCGACGAACCCTCGACCACCACCCCGTCGGTGGCGATCTTCTCGCCCGGCCGGACCACGAACTCGTCCCCGACCGCCAACTGCTCGATCGGCACGCGGACTTCACGCCCGTCGCGGAGCACGGTGACGTCCTTGGCACCCAGGTCCATCAGCGCGCGTATCGCCTCACCGGCACGTCTGCGGGCGCGCGCCTCGAAGAAGCGGCCGGCCAGGATGAACGTGGTCAGCGCCGCGGCGACTTCGAGGTAGATCTCGGCCGACCCGGCGTGCTCGTCCGCACGAGGCAGGAGCGAGAACCCCATGCTCATTCCGGGCTCGCCCGCCCCACCGAGGAACAGCGCGTACACGCTCCACAGCCAGGCCGCCAGCACGCCGAGTGAGACCAGGGTGTCCATGGTCGAGGCACGGTGGCGCAGATTCAGCAGCGCCGCGCGGTGGAAGGGCCACGCGCCCCACAGCGCCACCGGCGAGGCCAGCGCGAAGGCCGGCCACTGCCAGAACCGGAACTGCGCGGCCGGCACCATCGACAGCACCACCACCGGGGCCGCGAGCCCCGCGGACGCCAACAGCCGGTTCCGCAGCGCCCGCACATGGTGCTCCCCCTTGTCGCCCCCGTCGCCGGCCGCTCGTCCGCCGTCGGAAGCGGCCGGGGCCTCGGCTGCGGCGGGTGCGGACGGGGATGCGGGCAGGCTGGCCCCGTATCCCATGTCCTTCACCACATCGATCAGGTCGTGCGGCGACACCTCATCGCCGTGGGTGATGCGGGCGCCGGCGGTGACGAAGTTCACCGACGCACTCACGCTGGGCAGCTTGTTCAGCTTCCGCTCGATCCGCACTGCACAAGACGCGCAGGTCTGCTTGGCGACGCGGCCGACGGTCAGTCCACCACCCCGGGCTCCTGACCTCGGCGTTTTGGTGCCTTGCCTAATCCGCCTTGACCTTTCTCCATGGGCAAGGTTCTAGCGTCGGGGGAGGAGGTGACTGCGATGCCATTCACCCAGGGCGATGTCTACCGCTGTCCCGACCCGGCATGTGGATGCGAGGTCACCGTGACCAAGGGCGCTCCGCCCACCTGCCAGGGACAGCAGGATCCGACCTGCTGCTGCGGAAAGACCATGACCAAGCTTGTCTGAAGGCCAGCGACGGATATCCGCCCGGCGGTCCGGCGACCGTCGTAACGCGGGCTGACGATGAGCTCGGGAGCGGTTCGGCAAGACTGTCGGAGGCAGATGCCCTCGTCGACGCGGGCGAAAGTACGCCGCGTTGCTCGACACGGACGGGCGGAGGAGGGTGGGCTTGCCGGCACTGCTTGTGCGAAGGGGTGCCAGTCGAGCGAAGGCGTGGCACCTGCCTGTGCTGTGGACGAGTTCTCACATCGAATACGACGAAGCCCCTGGGTCACCCAGGGGCTTGGTCATGCTCGGGGTCAGACGACCGCCACAGTCGCTGGCTCAGTGGGCTTCTCGCTGTCCTAGTGAGGGGTCGGGTCGGTGACCTGCGGCAATGTCGTTGCAGGTCGCTGACCTGGCCTTTTCCCGATTGCTGGCGATGGGGTGCCACGGTCCTGAGCGAGTGTCTTGCGGACTGTGTGCGGACCGGAGCGACGCTGTGCCGGCGGCGCCGGCGCCTCATCTGTGTCGTGCGCGGGGGTCAGATGCAGCAGTCGCATCCGGGTTGGCAGCCGCACGCGTCCGACTCGGTGGCCGGGGTAGCGGGTCCGGCCGCCGAGGGAGCGCAGCAGCCCTTGCCCTGCCAGGCGTCGCGGCCCTCCTTGACGGCGACGGCGGCGATGACGATGGCGGCGATCGGGTCAGCCCAGGACCAGCCGAGGGTGGCGTTGAGGACCAGGCCAACCAGGAGCACGGCGGACAGGTAGGTGCACAGGAGGGTCTGCTTGGAGTCCGCAACCGCGCTGGCGGAGTGGAGCTCGCGCCCGGCCTTGCGCTGGGCGGCGGACAGGAACGGCATCACGGCCAGGGACAGGGCGGCGAGCACGATGCCGGGGATCGACCGTGCGGCTTCCCCGGTGCCGGCCAGGGCCCGGACGGCGTCGACGGCGACGTACGCGGCGAGCCCGAAGAAGGACACGGCGATGATCCGCAGCGTGGTCTTCTCCCGCGCTTCGCGCACCGCGTGCTCGCGGGCGGAGAACTGCCAGGCGACCGCGGCGGCGGAGGAGACCTCGATGATCGAGTCCAGGCCGAAGCCGATCAGCGCGGTGGAGGACGCGATCGTCCCGGCGGTGATCGCGATGATCGCCTCGATGACGTTGTAGGTGATCGTCGCGGCGACCAGCAGGCGTATCCGCTTCGCGAGCGCGTCGCGGCGGGCCGGGCCGGGGTCGAGGGATATGGATACGTCCGCGGTCATGGTCAGCAGCAGCCCTTCTCCTCGGCATCCACACAGGTACGGTCCGTCTCGACGGACACCACGGCGGTGCGCAGGTCGTCGAGTGCGTGGCCCAGGCGTTCGTCGGCCAGTTCGTAGCGGGTGCGGCGCCCGTCGGGCACGGTGACGACCAGGCCGCAGTCGCGCAGACACGCCAGGTGATTCGACAGTCGGGTACGGGAGATCCCCAGCGCGTCGGCAAGGTCGGAGGGATAGGCGGGGGCTTCACGCAGGGTGAGCAGGAGCCGGCAGCGGATCGGGTCGGCGAGCGCGCGACCGAACCGGGCCAGCACCTCGATGTCGGAGGCAACAGTCAACACCAGACCGACAGTACACGCGATCCTGAATTCAGAAAACCATGGACTGTTGATCACTGGGGCGGTCACCTACCGGCCTTCCCGTCCAGCACCTGCCACTGGTCCAGCACCTGCCACTGGATGGGCCCCATCAGTCCGGACCAATGCCGCTCCCGCGTCCGGTGATTCGGGCGCGGACAGGGCGTGGTCCGATGAGGATGAAACGAGCGGCGTGGCGTCGCCGTCTTACCTCTGCGGGTGCGGCAGGGAGCCGCCGGCCGGGCCTCACGCTTCGGACGGTCGTTACGTTCTGCCGCGTTTGCGGCTTGATTGGGCGTCAGATATACCCGGGAAGTCTCTCGGAAACGCCTCTCAGGACGCCGGAGTTCCGCGAGCCCCTGCTTGGTTAGAACGGACACGTTCCGGGGGGCTCGCAGAATTTTCGCAACTGGTCATTTTGCGAGAGCACGCGGAGGGCTGCGCGGCGTCCGGGGCGAGGATGGAGCAGATGTCGTCCTCGGTGCAGGCGGCCGGGTTGGTCGCCGCGGCACGGTCTGCGAGGCCGCGCAGTGCCTCCCGGGTGGCGGCCAGCTCGGCCATGCGCCGGTCGATGTCGGCCAGGTGCTCGTTGATCAGTGCGGTGACATGGGCGCAGGGTGCTTGGCCGCTGTCGCGCAGGGCCAGGACGGAGCGGACCTCGGCGAGGGTGAGGCCGGCGCGCTGGGCGTCACGGATGAAGCCGAGCCGGGTGGCGGCATGCGCGGGGTAGTCGCGGTAGCCGCCGGGAGTGCGGGGCGGCGCGGGCAGCAGGCCGGTCTGTTCGTAGAAACGGATGGTCTTGGTGGTCAGCCCGCTGAGGGCGGCGAGGTCGCCGATGCGCATGTCTCTCAGGCTAGTCCTTGACCTTCCAGTGCGCTGGAAGGTCTACCGTCTGCGGTACAGGAGATGAGCTGGGAGGCGAGCTGGATGCGGATCACGGTGCTGACGGTTCCGGAGTGCCCGAACGCGCCACTGGCGATGAAGCGGGTCACCGCCGCGCTGGCCGGCCGGGACGCCGAGGTGGAGCTGATCGAGGTGGACGAGCCGGCGGAGGCCGTCCGGCGCGGAATGCTCGGATCGCCGACGATCCTGATTGACGGGGTGGACCAGTTCGCGCCCGCCGGGGCGGTGCCGAGCCTGTCGTGCCGCCTGTACCGGGAGGCCGACGGCACGGTGACCGGGGCGCCGAGCGAGGCCGCCATGCGCGAGGCTTTCACCGGCGCGGCCCCCTCGGGGCAGGTGTCCTCGGACGACTGCTGTACGACGGACGGGCTGGACGTTGTCGGCCGGGCCGGCCGGGGGCGCCGCGCACCCGCCGACCGTGGGCTGAGGGCGGTGCACCAGCAGGTGCTGCGGCACTTCGCCGCCACCGGCGCCGCCCCGGAGCCGGATGTGTTGGTGCCGGTGGCCGCCTCGTCCGGCCGGGCGGCCGACGAGGTGTTGGCCGAGCTGGACCGCGAGGACTTCCTGACTCTCGACGAGAGCGGACACGTCCTGGCCGCGTATCCGTTCTCCGCCGTCGCTACCCGGCACCGGGTGCGCCTCGCGGACGGGGTGCAGGTGTGGGCGATGTGCGCGATCGACGCGCTGGGCATCGCGGCCATGCTCGGCCAGGACGTGGTGATCAGCTCCTCGGACCCGGTCACCGCGGAGCCGGTCACCGTCATGGTGAGAGGCGGCACGGCGGTGTGGGCGCCGGCGAGCGCGGTGGTGTTCGTCGGCCGCCGCCAAGACGCGGGACCGGCGGCCGCGGTGTGCTGCGACGCGTTGAACTTCTTCGCCAGCGAGGCATCCGCCCGCGCCTGGGCACAGGCGCACCCGCGGGTGAAGGGTGCCATCGTCGGCCAGAGGCGTGCCGAGGAGATCGGATGCGAGACGTTCAGCCCCCTGCTGCGTGACGCCTGAGGACTGTGAGGCCAGCCCCGGACTGGGCGGGGTGATGCGCACGCGGGTTTCCTCCGAGCCGGGACCGTCAGGCCGCTTGGGGCAGGGGGGTGGGCATGGTCAGGCGTCCGGTGCGGGCCAGGGTCCACACCGCTGCCGCGCAGGCGAGGCCGGTGGCGGTGAGAGTGGCCCAGACCAGCCAGAGGGTGTGGTGGGCCGTCGCGTAGTCCCACAGGGCTCCGGTGGCGAGGTTGCCTGCGGTGATGCCCAGTCCGGTGACGGTGTTGTAGAGGCCGTAGTGGGTGGCGACCAAGCGGTCACCGGAGAGACGGACGACGGTGTCCATCTCGACGGGGTAGACCACCGCGCTGCCCACGGCGAGCAGGACCACCGCCGCCGTCAGCGCCGCGATCAGCACTACCTGGGCGGCCAGGCTGTCCGCGTCTGGCAGGAGGCTGAGAGGGAGGAAGGCCAGCCCCATGGCAGTCAGCCCGCCGACCAGGGAACGGGAGGTGTCCCAGCGGGCCTTGGCCCAGCCGGTCAGCCGCAGTTGCCCGGCCACCGTCACCGCAGCGGAGACGATGAACAGGCCACTGGTGGTCTTCGTCCCCGCTGGCCCGAGGGCACTCCCGGCGGCCAGGGGCAGGGCGAGATAGATCTGGTAGGCCAGGACGTAGGAACCGGTCATCGCTAGGGAGAACAGCAGGAACGGCCGGTTGGCCGCAACGGTCCGCCACTGCCTCCACACTCCGACCGGCTTGCCGCCGGGGGCGGCCTGGTCACTGTGGAGGGCGGGCAGGGCGCGCCATTGCAGCACAGCCAGTGCGGCGAAGATCGCGGCAGCGACGGTGCACACGGCGGAGAAGTCGGCGGCCAGGAGCGCGAGGCCGACGAGCGGGCCCAACAGCATGCCGGCCTGGTAGTAGACGTTGAACGTCGCGAACGCCTCCACGCGACGCTCGCCCGCCCCGGCAGCGAGGTAAGCCCGTACGGCCGGGTTGAACAACGCGCCGGCAAAGCCGGTGGCCGCCGAGGCGGCGATCAGTGCGGGGAGGCTGTCGACCCAGCCGAGCAGGGCGAAGCCTGCGGTGCGCAGTAGGCAGCCGGCGAGGATGGGGGCTTTGTAGCCGTAGCGGTCCGCGAGGGTGCCGCCGATGAGGAACATGCCCTGCTGGGAGAAGTTGCGAACCCCCAGCACCAGCCCGACTGCCCAGGCGGCGAGACCCAGGTCACTGGAGAGGTGGGCGGCGAGGTAGGGCATGAGCATGTAGAAGGCCAGGTTGATAGCGAACTGGTTGGCCATCAACAGCTGTACGGCGGGCGGGAACGACCGGGTGCTGGTCCACAAGGTTTTCACCGTGCCGCTCCCGCCAGGCGAAGCGTGCCCGCGTCCGTCCCACCAGGGGCGGGGGCTGGAGTGAGGGGGTCGAGGACGGTGGTGCACCGGGTCCACCGGGTCACGGTGCGCTCGCCCGGGTGGGCGAGGTGGTCAGGGGCCTCGGCGGGCACTTGACCCAGCAGGTTGTGCTCTTGGCAGTAGGCGTCGTTGAAGACGGTGCCGATGTACCGCTGGGGGCCGTCGGGGAAGACGGCCACAATCCTCTCCTCGGCCGGGCGCACGTGGGCCAGGTGGCGTGCGGCCAGGGCGACCGCGCCGACGCTCCAGCCACCGGTGGCGTACTGGTTGCGGGCCAGGGCGCGGGCTGCCCACACTGCCTCGGGGGCGGCCACCCAGTGAACCTCGTCGAAGAGGCCGTAGTCGACGTTCCGGGGATAGATGCTCGAACCCAGCCCCCGCATCAGGCGCGGGGCGGCGGGCTGCCCGAAGATGGTGGAACCGGTGGTGTCCACCCCCACCACGTACAGGTGGGGGAAAAAGCCGCGCAGGACCGAGGCGATGCCCGCAGAGTGGCCGCCGGTGCCGACGCTGACCACCAGACAATCGATCCGGCCCAGCTGGGCGATCAGTTCGAGAGCCAGAGGCCGGTAGGCGGTGACGTTGTCGGGGTTGTTGTACTGGTCCGGGCACCAGGCACCCGCCCGCTGGTCCAGCAGCTTCTCGACTTTCTCCCGGCGGGCCTGCTGCCACCCGCCGACCGGATGCGGCCGTTCGACCATCTGCACTTCGGCGCCGTAGGCGGCTAGCAGGCCGATCATCAGAGGTTCCATGCCCGGGTCGGTGACCACCGTGACGGGGTGCCCGAAGGTCATTCCCGCGAGTGCCAGCCCCAGGCCGAGGGTACCGGAGGTGGATTCCACGATCGGCGCGCCCGGCAGCAGTTCACCGCGCTCGCGCGCCTTGGCCACCATGTGCAGGGCGGTGCGGTCCTTGATCCCGCCGGGGTTGCGGCCTTCCAGTTTCGCCCAGAAGCCATGGCCGGAACGGGCGAACGGCTCACCGATCCACAGCAGAGGAGTGTCGCCCACCAGCCCTGCGGGGGTATATGCGGGTCGGGTGCCGGCGCTGAGCACCTGGGCCGGCGACAAGGGAAGAGAAGAAGGGCAGGTGATGCTGAGGGAGTTCAGAGTGTTCATCGCACAGGTCTCCAGCGGCGCGTCCCGCGACCGTTCGCGAGAACAGTGCAGGGCAAGGCCGCGCGGTAGAGATGATCAGGGCGCTGAAACCTGCCGCTGCGCGGTGACCGCGACGGCGCCCGCGGGCGCCTGGCAGGCGGGCCCGATCAGGTGCGCCACACCCCCAGCGCCGCCCGCCACTGCCCGCCCCCTGGCCCCTCCCGAGAGCGGGCAGCCACCTCCCCGGCCTGCTGCCCCGCTGTCGCCCCGCCCTCCGGTTCCTGGGCTACGGCGCAGGCCGCGGCGGGCGTAGTAACGGTCGCTCGCTGACTGGCCACACTTGCCTCATCCACCCCCGCGCACTCGGCGGAAGAATGGCCGTCGGCCGGCGGAGGCGATGCCAGAGGAAGCTGTACCGGCACGGCGGGGGCGGTCCAGAGGGCCTGCGGCAGGGAATCGATCCGCGCGCCGCCGGCGTGCGGTCCGTGCGCGCAGCCCAGCACGTGCACCAGCGCGACCAGGATCACGGCCAACGTCGCCGCACTCCAGCCCGCCGACAGCTGGCCACGGGACCTCACCGACACCGACACGTCACATACGGTACGCATCCACACACGCAAAGTGCCTGTTAATGTCGCAAACGGCCGAGCCCCGTAACGCCTCTGGCGCCGCCCACCCCACGCTTCCCGGCCGGGCCCGGCACCCAGGAAGCCGCTGCCATGGAGGTCCGATGGCTCTTTCCCGGCGCCGCGTGGTCACCGGACTTGGTGCCGCCGCCATCCCGCTGTCGGTCAGCACCGCGCCGCCAGAATCACCTGATCCAGTGATTGCCTCCGCGGGCCGCAACCCTCGCCAGCTCGCCCAGGACGAGAAGTTCTGGCGTGATATCGCCCGCCAGTACCGGGTGAGCGCACAGTTCACCAACCTGGAGAACGGCTACTACGGAGTCACGCCCACCCCGGTCCAGCACGCCTACCGCCGCAACGCGGACCGCCTCAACACCCTCAGCTCCTACCTCCTGCGCACCACCTACAAGGCCGAAGCCGATTTGGTACGGGAACGCACCGCTGCCCTCGCCGGCGTCGACAAGGAAGAGATCGCCTTCACCAGAGGCGGCACCGAAGCCCTGCAAAACCTCATCGGCGGCTACCGCATCCTGCGCCCCGGTGACGCCGTCATGTACGCCGACCTCGACTACCACAGCGCCCGCTACGCCATGAACTGGCTCAAAGACCGCCGCAGCATCAACGTCGTCCGCATCACCATCCCCGAACCTGCCACTCCCCAGGCAGTCGTCGACACCTACACACAAGCCCTGGACCGCCACCCCCAGGTCAAACTGCTCCTGCTCACCCACGTCAACAACGTCACCGGACTGGCCCTGCCGGTGCGCGAGATCGCCACCGCCGCCCGCGACCGGGGAGTCGACGTCATCGCGGACGCGGCCCACTCCTGGGGCCAGCTCGACTTCACCCTCCCCGACCTCGGCGCCGACTTCGTCATCTGCTCCCTCCACAAATGGATGGGCGCACCGCTGGGCACCGGCTTCCTCTACATCCGCAAGCACCGGCTCAAGGACATCGACCGCGCCTTTGCCGACGAGACCTACCCCGCCGACGACATCCGCTCCCGCGTCCACTCCGGCACCCTCGACGCCGCCTCCGTCCTCACCATCCCCGCCGCACTGGACTTCCACCAGGCCCTGGGCGCCCCCGCCAAACAGGCCCGGCTCCGCTACCTGCGCGACCACTGGGTCCGCCAGGTAAGGGACATCGAGAACCTCGACATCCTCACCCCCGACAACCCCAGCTCATACAGCGCGATCACGTCCTTCCGCGTGCGGGGGCACACCACCGAGACCGACAACACCGCCATCGCCCAGTACCTCTTCGACCGTCACCGCATCCTGACCGTCCGCAGAGGCGGCCCCGCAGGTGGCGACTGCGTACGGGTAACCCCCGCACTGTTCACCCTGGCCCACCACACCGACCACTTCGCAGCCGCACTGCGCGACACCGCACGGCGCTTTCGCACCTGACGACTTGATCAGCTGCTACCGGGAGCACCCAGCCGGCCAGCGCCGGGCATGTTGACTTAACAGAGGGCTGGCCAGGTAGGCGCTCCCGTCGCGGGCGGCGCGGCGGGTCCGTTGCAGGGGCGGAGTGATGCTGATGCCCAGGACCTGCGGAACTGAGGTTGGCCGGAATGTGAGGCCAACCCCTGTGGTGTCAGCGGCCTACTCGTATGCCCAGGTCCGGCCGGTCTGGCGGTATTCCTCCACGGGGATCGGTTCGACGCCGGTTCGCATCCGCGCGGTGTACAGCAATCCGGCCGCGTCCTCGTTGTGGGTGCGCATGCGCAGGGACAGCGTCGAGTGTCATGGTCCTCACCCGGGAGCAGCTCGTCACGGACGAGCTGCTGCTGTCGGAGGACTTCAGCACTGAATTGGGCGAGTTGACGGCAGGCAGCGCCTCCTGGCGGCTGATGCCGTGCTTCTGGACCCAGGGCCTCGCCGAGCTGGCTTGGGCCTCGCCGACGCCGCGGGCGGCGAGGTGTGGGGATACGCCGACCGGACGCTGTCAGGGGCCGTCAAGGCCCCGGACAGCACCGCGTGGCTGCGGCTGGTCAGCGAAACCGAAGGCAAAGCGGGCGGGAAGCTGTGGGAGGGCCCCAAGGAGGCGGAACGGTCCGTGCCTTCTGCCGTGCCCCGGCCGCGGCTGCTCGGATGGTGCGACTGGTCGGCCGACGGCTGGGACTACCGGACCGAGTTCTACCAGCTCGTCGACACACCGTCGGTGGTTCACAGCCCGGCCCTCCGCCATGACCAGACCAACGACCGGCCTGCCCAACCGTCACAGCAAACACCGTTGCAGTACTGGTTCTCCAGCAGCGTTTCTCTATTTGCGCCGGTCAGGAGGTCTGTTTGGAGTCTAGCGGGCTGATGTCCTGTCAGGTTGGCGGTCGTTCGTTACTCACCTGATCGGGGTGCGTGCGGCGTTGGTAGTGGCAGGTGTGGGCGATGGCTTGGTGGTGGCGTCGCCAGTTGGACCAGTGGAGTCTGTGCTCGGGGCGCAAGGAACGCGGTGGTCGTGCCTTCGGGGAATGGGCAAGGTCCAGGAGTCGCCGGATTTCTGCCACGGTGACGGGCGCGAGGGCGATCGAACCGATTCTTCGGCCCCCCTTTCGAAGGCGCGGGCGGCCATCGCGGCAAGGAAGGCATGGGCGAGCATGGCTAGTGTGATGTGCCGGTACCAACCGGCATAGCGGCGGACTTCGTACTGGTCCAGGCCGCATTCGTTCTTCGCGGCCTGGAAGCATTCCTCGATGGCCCAGCGGGAGCCGGCCACGCGCACCAGCTCTGCCACGGTCGTCTCGCAGGGTGCGTAGGCGAGGTAATAGGCGACCTCATCGGGCCGGCTCAGGCTGCGGCGGGCGAGCACCCAGCGATGATGGGTGGCCTGCCCACTGCCGGGCCCTCGGCCTCGGGCAGCTTTGCGGCGGCCCAGTCGTAGACACGCGGGCCCTTGGCCCCTTCCCCGCACTACAGTCGTTCCCATGCCGTAGGCGGCGTCCGCGGTGACCCAGGCGATGGGCAGAGCGGACGCCAGGGCACGCAGGACAATCGTCCGGGCCAGCTCCGGCTTGGTGGCGCAATCCAGGGCAGCGGGAATCTTCGCCGCACGGCACCGGTCCGGATCCTCGGTCCAGGACTTGGGCAGATACAACTCGCGGTCCACTAAAGCCCGTCCCTTCGACGAGGCTTAGGCGGCGAACACGCCGATCTGGCAGTGCTCGGTGCGGCCCAGCGGTGCCCGAATACTGCCGCTGGACCCCGGCCGACGTGATGCCCTTCTTCAGGAAGCCGGTGTCATCAAGGATCAGGACTCCGTCCGAGCGGCCCAGGGTCTGAGCGACGTATTCCTGCAGGTCGTCGCGGACCTCGTCGGGCTCCCACCGGGACGACGCGAGGAGTCGTTGCAGCCCGTCGGGGGTCTCGTGGCCGACATACTCGGCCAACTGCCAACCGTTCTTGCGCCCGACTGGGCCCAGCAGTCCGCGAACGTAGTCCCGCATCCGACGTCTCGACTCCACCCGGGTGAAACGCTCGCCCACCCGCAGCAGCAACGACTCCAACTCGGCGGCCCACACCCCTGCTTCAACACCCGTCGCCGTGCCAGGTTCAACGCACCCCGATCAGGTGAGTAACGAACGACCGCCAACCTGACAAGACATCAGCCCGTTAAACTCCAAACAGGTCTCCTGGCCAGCGCAAATGGAGAAACGCTGCTGGAGTGCTAGGCGTGACTGACCCGAGCGTGCCAGAGATCACCGTCGCGGGCGAGTCGCGCTTGGAGTTCGTGGGTGCGAGGAGATCCCGCTTCCCGCCACTGGTGGATCAAAGCGCGTAGGGCTTCGAGCGCCGGCGATTCGGTCTCGTCGGCGATGAGGTGCTCGTCGGTGACGAGGGCTGCGTGGGCGGTTCCGGTCGGGGAGAGGGAACTGAGGCCGATGCCGGTGCCGTGGGCGGTGGCCGCTTCGAACAGTCCGACGGGTTCGGTGGCGATGAGCGAGTTCTTCAGGTGGACGTAGTCGGGGGCCGGTGCGGGTGTGGGCTCGGTGTGGGGCGCGTTGCCCAGAGCGGTGACCAGGAGCGGCAGCACGGGGTGGCCGCAGGGCTGGACAGGCTGGTCCAGGTGGAGCGGGAGAAGGTGGCGAAGAAGCCAAACGATCAGGGATCGGGCACGCAACGGGCACGGGATGCCTGAGCTGGTCCAGACAACAAAGAAGCCCCGGGCGCTTGGCCTGGGGCTTTTTCATGGAGCGGGTGACGGGAATCGAACCCGCGCTCTGAGCTTGGGAAGCTCATGTTCTACCATTAAACTACACCCGCGTAAGCCGCCCCTGATGAGGGCGGTTCATCGTCGCACACTCTACCCCATGGCTGCCGGACGGTGTGTTCGGCGTGCCCGGTGGGCGGGGTGTGGGTGGGGTGGGATGGGTGTGTGGGGGGCGGGAGTTGGGGCGTACGGTGGCAGTCGGAGTGCCGCTTGTGGTGGCGCGGAGTTCATCCCCTAATGTGGCTTTTGTTGTCCACGCAGTTGGGAGAGGGACTTGATGGGACGCACCGTCGTACGTTGTGCCGAGGGCCACGTGTTCAGCACCGCTTCGTTCCCGATGCAGACCACCGACCGGCTCGGACCCGGACGGCTGCTGCGCTGCCCGCGCTGTGCTCGGCTGCGGCACTCGGTGCCCGTGGAGCACGCGAAGCGGTAGCGGTAGCCGTAGCGGTAAAGGGGAGCGGTAGGGGGAGCAGTGGCGGTAGGTGATGGGGGAGTGGAGCGGAAGTAGCGGCGGCCGGGGGCGTCACTGAGGTGGCGGGGCTGTCGGAGGATCTGGAGGAAGTGCGGACGCCGGCGGTGTCGGTGTGTGGGCCCGGTTCCCTGATGGGGGCCGGGCCCCCGCCGTGGCGTGTGGCCCGGTTCCCCGGTGGGGCCGGGCCCTCGCCGTGCTGTGGGGGTGGCGTGGGCGCGTATCCTCGTCTGCGTGCTTCTCTCTGACAAGGACATCCGGGCCGAGATCGACGCAGGTCGGGTGCGCATCGACCCCTATGACGAGTCGATGGTGCAGCCGTCGAGCATTGACGTGCGGCTCGACCGCTTTTTCCGGGTGTTCGAGAATCACCGCTATCCGCACATCGACCCCGCCGTGGAGCAGTCCGACCTGACCCGCGAGGTGGTGCCGGAGGGGGATGAGGCGTTCATCCTGCACCCCGGGGAGTTCGTGCTCGCCTCGACGTACGAGGTCATCACGCTGCCCGACGATCTCGCCTCCCGTCTGGAGGGGAAGAGCTCGCTGGGGCGGCTGGGGCTGCTGACGCATTCGACCGCCGGGTTCATCGACCCCGGGTTCAGCGGGCACGTCACGCTGGAGCTGAGCAACGTCGCCACGCTGCCCATAAAGCTGTGGCCGGGCATGAAGATCGGGCAGCTCTGCATGTTCCGGCTGACCTCGCCGGCCGAGCACCCCTACGGCTCCGCGCACTACGGCAGCCGCTACCAGGGGCAGCGCGGCCCGACGCCGTCCCGGTCGTTCATGAACTTTCACCGCACGCAGGTCTGAGGCGGTAGCGGCGCGTGCGCCGCGGGTGGTGTGGGGACGCGCCGATGGGTGGCGTGTGGATGTGGGAAGAGAAGGTCGGAGAGATACGTGAGTGACGTGCGCGAGAACCTGACGTACGAGCGCTTCGGCGGGGCGATCCGTGAGCTGGCGCAGACGATCGCGGACGACGGGTACGAGCCCGATGTCGTGCTGTCGATCGCCCGGGGCGGCGTCTTCGTGGCGGGCGGCCTGGCGTACGCGCTGGACTGCAAGAACATCCACCTGGTGAACGTGGAGTTCTACACCGGGGTCGGCACCACGCTGGAGATGCCGGTCATGCTCGCGCCGGTGCCGAACGCGATCGACTTCTCGCAGAAGAAGGTGCTGATCGCGGACGACGTCGCCGACACCGGCAAGACGCTGAAGCTGGTGCACGACTTCTGCCAGGGGACCGTGGCGGAGGTCCGCAGCGCGGTCATCTACGAGAAGTCGCAGTCGCTGGTGAAGTGCGAGTACGTGTGGAAGCGCACGGATGAGTGGATCAACTTCCCGTGGAGTGTCTTGCCTGTAGTACGTAAGTCGGGGGAGCCGCTTACTCCGTCGAAGGAAGCGCTCTGACCTGCTGCTCTGCGAAGATTCCCGGCCTCGGAAGGCCGGGAATCTTCGTTTTGGAGCTCTCAGGCTTTGAAGCGGAGCCTCATCCTTATCAGGTCGATCATGCGGAGAGGCCGACGTCGGTCTACCCGCCGAGAACCGTGAACGTGAATCCACTCGCGTGCGGCGCGAACCGCTGTTGTTCGCTCTTGTTGGCGTCAGGCGCTGGTGTCAGCCCCAGCAAGCGCTCTTGACAGATAGGCACCCCTGCATCCGCCACACTCTCGGAGGTCGGCCTAGGATGCCGAGCGGCCAGGGGAGGACGGACGTATGGGCGAGAGCCTGCGCAAGATCTTGCTGTGGGGGCGGACCGTGCAAGAGTGGTGGTCGGACCGTCTGGGCAAGGAGATCGTCTCCACATGGGCAGCAGGCATCGTTTTGGGCGTTCCTGCCTGGATCTTCATTGAGATTCTCTGGCACCCGGACTCGATCCTCGGTGACGGCGGGCTCGCCGCCTTCGGGCTGCTTATCATCCTGGCTGTCGCAACGCTCTTCGCATGGACGGGCGTCATGATCGTCCGCGAGACGATCGCCGAGTCCCGCGTGACTGCAGGTCGCATCCGGCACCGGCTGCTCACGGTTCAGGTACTCACGGCCGGGATGGCCGGGTGGGCAGCCCTGCGGGCGATCTTGGTCTTCGGTAATCACGTGTCGCCGACTGTAGGTCTGATATCGGCGATTCCGATGGCGGCTCCGTACTCACTCGCGTTCCTGGCACTCGTCGTGCGCGAGGACGTCCAGTGGTGGCTGGTACGTGCTGTGCTCCCCGCGCCGATTGCCCTGGTGGTGCTGCTCCGGTTCATGTGACTCGGTGCCTGGCGCCTGGATTCATCTGCCACGGCAGCATCCTCCCTCCTCAACCCACCACCCTCCCCAGCTCCCATCCCGTCCGCCATGAACCACGCCTGCTCGGCTCTGCCTGGGTCGGCGGTGGACGGGATGGGACCGCGCATGACGCCCTGCCGTCGGCTTTCGGCCAATCCCGTTCCGGGTGTTCCGCCTGTGACTACCTCCGAGTAGAAACCGGCGGTAACAGCAGACCGGAGGGGAGGCCCAGTGGTGCGTGCGAGACGTGTGCGGCGGCCGAGGTTGGTGGGCGCGGTCGTGACGGCGGCCGTGACGATGGCGCTCACCGTGGCGGTGGGCGGGCCCGCGGGCGCGGCCGGTACGGGTGGGGACGGGGCGGGGGGCGGTTCGCCCTCCGTGGCGGGCAAGCCCCTGCCGCCCGAGTTGGAGAAGATCCGCGCGGCGCGGGCGAGAGAGCTCTACGGTGACCCCGCGCAGCGGCCGGTCGGGGAACGCAAGACGTCGCTGATCTCCCTGGGGGACAGCGAGATCTCCGGCGAGGGCGTGGGCACGTACGAGCCGGGGACGGACGGGCCGGACAACTGGTGCCACCGGTCGCCCGACGCGGCGATCCACCGGACCTCGATCGCGGCGGACGTGACGTACAACGTCGCCTGCTCCGGCGCGTACAGCGGCAACATCCGTATCGGCGGGAGCAAGCAGTACGCCGACGAGTTGGTGCAGAGCGACAGTCTGGCCATCGCGGCCCGCAACACCCGGCTGAAAATGGTCCTGTTGGTGGCCGGCGCCAACGACGACCTCCAGTTCGGCCCGGTGATGACGGACTGTGTGCAGCGCTGGTTCCTCCTCCAGGGCACCTGCGAGCCGAAGTACCGGCCGGGGTGGCAGGCGCGGGTCGACGGACTGGTGCCCAAGGTCACGCAGACCGTGAACGACCTGCGGACGGTGATGCGGGACGCGGGTTACGCCGACGGCGACTACCGGCTCGTGGTGATGTCGTATCCGAGCCCGATCGGGCCGGACGTGGAGGACAACCCGAACTACCCGGGGAAGCTGCCGGGCGGCTGCACCGGCTACACCTCCGACGCGGGCTGGGGCCGCAATTCCGCCGTCCCGGCGTTCGAGAAGGGCGTGCGCGCGGTGGCGCGGGACACGGGCGCGACGTACCTCGACGCCTCGCGGCTCTTCCACGGACACGAGGTGTGCATGGAGGACACCTGGGCCCGCGGACTGTACGTCAACGTCGCCAACCCCTTCCCGCCGGACGCCAATTCGGTGCGCCAGTCCTTCCACCCCAACGCGCGCGGCCACCGCGCCTTCGCGTCGTGCCTGACGCAGCTCTACGCGTCGGGGCTGCGCGAGGCGTCCTGCGCCGACCCGTCGAGCACCGGGGAGCCGAAGCTGTACGCGGGTGCCTGGGACGACGTCTACCGGCCGCTGAAGAACGCCGGTACGGGCAGTTGTGTGGACGCGACCGGCGGCCTGAGCCGTAACGGGACGGCGGTCGGCGGCTGGGACTGCAACGGGCAGCGCAACCAGAGCTGGTGGTACGACGCGGAGCGGCGGTCGGTGCACGTGGAGCTCACCCACGACCGGTGCCTGGACGTGCCGGGCGCGCGCTACGAACCGGGCGCCGCGATGGTGCTGTGGAACTGCTCGGGCGCGGCCAACCAGCAGTTCGTACGGGGCGGCGGCGGCACGCTGCGGCCGGCCGCGGCGCAGCGGCTTTGCCTGACGCTGGGCGCGGCGAAGGACCCGCTGCGGCTGGCGGCGTGCGACGGGTCGGCGGGGCAGCGGTTCGTCTGACGGCGGACAACGGTTTCGCCGGACGGCGGGTGACGGCTCGCCTGACGGCGGGGCAGCGGTTCGTCTGACGGCGGGCGCGGGGAAGGCTCCTCCGCCTGAGCCCGGATGACGAAGGGCCCCGTTCCGGAAATCCGGAGCGGGGCCCTTCGGCGTACGGCGGGTGCGGGTGGGGCTACAGCGTGCCGAGCTTCACCAGGGCCAGCAGCGCGACGAGCTGGATCGCGGCGGCGCCCAGCGCCTTGGGCCACGGCAGGTCGTGCGACTTGTTCACCATGGACGTCAGCAGGAAGCCGGCCCCGAGCCAGGTCAGCCAGCCCAGCACCTGCACCAGCGGGCTGTCGCCGCCGAGGAACATCGCGAAGAGCAGTCGCGGCGCGTCCGAGATCGTCATGATCAGCATGGACAGGCCGATGGTGGGCGCCCACGCGCCGTCCCCGCCGAGCTGACGGGCCATGGTGTGGGTCACCGCGCCCAGGATCAGGCTGCCGATGATGAACATCACGGCGGTGATCAGCACCCACGGGATGCTGTTGGAGAGCGTGGCGTTGAGCACGTCCTCGCGGGCCTTGTCGAAGCCGAAGACGGCGAGCAGGCCGTAGACGAACGTGATGACCAGCGCCGGGGCCCACACCTGGTGGTCGCGCATCTGCCAGAAGGTGGGCGCGGGGCGCAGCACCATGCCGGACAGCAGTTGCTTCCAGTGGAGCCGGGGGCCGGCCGGCGGGGCGCTGGTCTGCCCGGCGCGGTAGACGCCGCCGTCGGCGTACCGGCCGTCGGGCCCGTCGCCGTACTGGTCGGCGTACGGCCCGCCGGGCGCGCCCTGTGCGTCGTAGGCGTCCGGCGCCTCACCGATGCTGAACTGCTGGGTGTGGCCGGGGTTGTTGTCGTTCGTGTACGGCGCGTAGGACTGCTGCTGGGGCTGGTACCCGCCGTCGCCGAAATACTCCGGCTCGTCGTGCTGCCCGTGCGGTTGTCCGTGGGGGCCGCCCCCGTAGTGCTGCGGGGGCTGCGGCGCCTGCCACTGCCCGTGCGGAGGCGGGGGCTGCGCTCCGTACGGCCCTTGCTGTCCGTACGGCGCCCGCTGCCCCTGCTGCTGCCCGTCCTGTGCGGAGCGGGGATCCCGTCCGCGACCCATCCTGAATCCAGCCACGTCATCGAAAGTACCTGGTCCGCACGGGCTCGGTGGCGGCACCGGCCACGGTGCGGGGGTTTGCTGCCGAGCTGTGACATCCCCTAGGGGATACCTGGGGCGAGATTCAGCCGTGCGGAGGACAGGGCGGTGGGGCGGCCGTGGCGGTGGGGCCCGGTGGTCTTCCGCCGCGCCGTCATATGGGTGAGGCAGGAGGGGTGTTGGTGGTGGCGTGGGTCACGGCCGGTCCCGGGCGGGCGGGGCGGTGCCGGCAGGCCGTGGGGGAGGCGGGCCGGGCGCTTCAGGCGCGCGGGCCCGGCGCTTCAGGACGCGCTGAAGACGGCCGTGGAGAAGGCGGCGACGGGTGCGGGGGACAGACCCGATCGGGTGCCGGCGTAGACCGTCACCTGGTCGGCGGCGGTGCCGCGACGGGTGAGGAGGGCGAGGTCGGCGCGGTGGTCGCCGTCGAAGTCGGTCAGGGCCAGGACGGTGGAGTGCGCGCGACCGGTGCCGGGCAGGCGGCGTCCGGGCAGCGGCCGGGGCGCGGCGGCCAGGCCGCCGGTGGTGCCGGGCAGCAGGGCCGGCCGGGTCCCGCCGATCACGAGGTCGGTGCGGCCGTCGGCGTTCACGTCGCCCGCGGCGAGGGTGGGCCGGCCGCCGCCGGCGCCGGTGCGCATGGTGCCGGGCCGTCCGCTGACGTACAGCCGGCCCCCGGTGTCGGCGGTGACGGCGGTCAGGCCGGCGCCACGGGTGCCGCCGAAACGGCCGAAGACCACGGCGTGCCCGGCCGGGAAGGCGGCGCCGGCGCGGGCCGGCCCCCGGGGGCCGCCGAGCGCGAGGCGGCTGCGGGCACGGTGGCCGGGGTCGGCGGCGCGTACGAGGAGGTCGTCGGCACCGTCACCGTTGACGTCCAGGGGCGGCTCCACAGGGGCGCCGGTGGTCGCCAGGGCGGTGCCGGGGACGTCGAGCGGCGCGCCGGCCGCCTTGGGGGCGCCGGCCCGCGTGAAGGGGCCGCGCAGGTAGCTGACGCGGGGGCCGGAGGCGGTCACGGCGAGGTCGGGCCGTCCGTCACCGTCGAAGTCGCCGCAGACGGGCTGGTCGGGCCACTCCTCGCCGATCCTGGCCGGGCCGGGGATGCGCAGTTTCACAGCGCGGGCCCCGGCCAGGCCCTTGGGCGAGCCGAAGAGGATCTGGACGGGGACGGGGGGCCGGCCGACGCCGTCGTAGGGCGGGTCGGTGGTCACGACCAGGTCGGTGAAACCGTCCCGGTCCAGGTCGCAGGCGGTCTCCGCGTCGAAGGCGGCGGGGACGGCGGGCCGGGTGGCGGCCGCGTTGCGGGCCGGGGTGAGCAGCTCGCGGGTGGCGGGGTCGAGGCCGCTGGGTGAGCCGTAGACGATGCCGATGCCCGGGTCGTCGTCGTGGCCGCCACCAGGGGCGAGGAGGCTGTCGACGACCAGGTCCGGATGGCCGTCGCCGTTGAAGTCGCGGGCGGTGTCGCTGCCCCGGCCGGTCGGGACGGGGCGCGGGGGCGGGCCGGCGGCGCGGGGGCCGCGTGAGGGTCCCGCGCCCGGGCCGGCGGGGCCGCCGGTCGACGCCAGCAGCCCGCAGGAGGTCAGGAGCAGGGCGCAGCCGAGCCCCGCCGCCGCGATCCGTCGTCGCACCACGCCCCCCAGACGTACCGCTCGCGCTCTGGTGTCCCACCGGGGGCCGATGCTGCCCGGCGGCCGCGCCGCCCGCAATGGCGCGTCCCGGGCATGGCCGGAAAACGCCGACGGCCGGCCCCCCGAGGAGGGACCGGCCGTCGGCTCGTGCGGCTGCGCCGCGGGGCGCTACTTCACCGGTTCGGGCTCCGGCGCGTCGGCGCTCTCCTCCTCGCCGGCGGGGTCCACCGGGGTCTTGACGGAGTCCAGCAGGAGCTGGGCGACGTCGACGACCTGGACGGACTCCTTGGCCTTGCCCTCGTTCTTCTTGCCGTTGACCGAGTCGGTCAGCATGACCAGGCAGAACGGGCAGGCGGTGGAGACGATGTCGGGGTTGAGGGAGAGGGCCTCGTCGACGCGCTCGTTGTTGATGCGCTTGCCGATCCGCTCCTCCATCCACATCCGCGCGCCGCCGGCGCCGCAGCAGAAGCCGCGCTCCTTGTGGCGGTGCATCTCCTCGTTCCGCAGGCCCGGCACCTTGGCGATGATCTCGCGCGGCGGGGTGTAGACCTTGTTGTGGCGGCCCAGGTAGCAGGGGTCGTGGTAGGTGATCAGACCCTCGACCGGGGTGACGGGGACGAGCTTGCCCTCGTCGACGAGGTGCTGGAGCAACTGCGTGTGGTGGATGACCTCGAACTCGCCGCCCAACTGCGGGTACTCGTTCGCGATCGTGTTGAAGCAGTGCGGGCAGGTCGCGACGATCTTCTTCTTGGACTTCTCGACGACCACGCCCTCGTCGGCGTCCTCGCCGAACGCCGCGTTCAGCATCTCGACGTTCTGCTGGCCGAGCTGCTGGAAGAGGAACTCGTTGCCCAGGCGGCGGGCGGAGTCACCGGTGCACGCCTCGTCGCCGCCCATGATCGCGAACTTGACGCCCGCGATGTGCAGCAGCTCCGCGAAGGCCTTGGTGGTCTTCTTGGCGCGGTCCTCCAGGGCTCCGGCGCAGCCGACCCAGTAGAGGTACTCGACCTCGGAGAGGTCCTCGATGTCCTTGCCGACGACCGGGACCTCGAAGTCGACCTCCTTGGTCCACGCCAGGCGCTGCTTCTTGGCCAGGCCCCAGGGGTTGCCCTTCTTCTCCAGGTTCTTGAGCATCGTCCCGGCCTCGGAGGGGAACGACGACTCGATCATGACCTGGTAGCGGCGCATGTCGACGATGTGGTCGATGTGCTCGATGTCGACCGGGCACTGCTCGACGCAGGCGCCACAGGTGGTGCACGACCACAGCACGTCCGGGTCGATGACGCCGTTCTCTTCGAGGGTGCCGATCAGCGGGCGCTCGGCCTCGGCCAGCGCCGCGGCGGGCACGTCGGCGAGCTGCTCGGCGGTCGCCTTCTCGTTGCCCTCCTCGTCCTTGCCGCCGCCGGCCAGGAGGTAGGGCGCCTTGGCGTGCGAATGGTCGCGCAGCGCCATGATCAGCAGCTTGGGCGACAGCGGCTTGCCGGTGTTCCAGGCGGGGCACTGCGACTGGCAGCGGCCGCACTCGGTGCAGGTGGAGAAGTCGAGCAGGCCCTTCCAGGAGAAGTGCTCGATCTGCGAGACGCCGAACTGGTCGTCCTCGCCCGGGTCCTCGAAGTCGATCGGCTTGCCCGCGCTGGTCATCGGCGGCAGCGCGCCGAGGGCGACGTCGCCGCTGCGCTCGCGCTTGAACCAGATGTTGGGGAAGGCGAGGAACCGGTGCCAGGCGATGCTCATGTCGATGTTCGTGCTGACCGTGATCATCCAGATCATGGTCGTACCGAGCTTGATCATCGCGAAGACGTAGACGAGGTTCTGCAGGGCGGTGACGCTCAGGCCCTTGAGGAGCAGGACGATCGGGTACGAGGCGAAGTACGCGGGCTCGTAGTGGTCGACGTCGTGCAGGGAGCCTTCGAGGCCGCGCAGCATCATGATGGCCAGGCCGATGATGAAGATGACGTACTCGACGAAGTACGCCTGCCAGGCGGTCGACCCGGCGAAGCGCGACTTGCGTCCGGCCCGGCCGGGCAGGTTCAGCAGCCGGATGACCATCAGCGTCAGGATGCCGAGCGTCGTCATCGTGCCGATGAACTCGATGTAGAGCTCGTAGGGCAGGAAGCCGCCGAGGACCGGCAGTTGCCAGTCCGCCTTGAAGAGCTGACCGTAGGCGTTGATGATCGTCGGCGGCAGCGTCAGGAAGCCGATGGCGACGAACCAGTGGGCGATGCCGACGATGCCCCACTTGTTCATGCGCGTGTGGCCGAGGAACTCCCGGACCAGGGTGACGCTGCGCTGGTAGGGGTTGTCGGTCCGGCTGCCCGCCGGGACCGGCGATCCGAGCTTGAAGAAGCGCACGAACTGCGCGACAGCGCGGCCGAGCAGCGCGACGCCGACCGCGGTGAGGACCAGCGACACGATGATCGCGGCGAGTTGCATGGGTGGCTCCTCGGGCCTGCGAGGGCGGGGTACGGGTTACGGGATCCGCACGGAGGCCGTACGGGTTCTGGAGCGATTACTAAGCAGTAACTTTTCAGGTATGCGCTGAGGTTACCCAGTATCCCCGGCCCCATGAAGTCACGCGGCCGGTGATCTGCGTCGCGCAGGCAACCCTGTGCGGGGGTGTGGCGTCCCCGGTGAGGGGTCGGTGACGATAAGCGTCGTATAAAACTTGAGTGCCCTCCACTCATGTCTGTTGACAGGTTTCGTTCCGTGTTGCACGCTTGAGCCTGTTCCACTCAAGTTAGCTGGAGGAATTGAAATGGCACGTGCGGTCGGCATCGACCTGGGCACGACGAACTCCGTCGTCAGTGTTCTCGAAGGCGGTGAGCCCACCGTCATCACCAACGCCGAGGGCGCCAGGACCACGCCGTCCGTTGTCGCCTTCGCCAAGAACGGCGAGGTGCTGGTCGGCGAGGTCGCGAAGCGCCAGGCGGTCACGAACGTCGACAGGACCATCCGGTCGGTCAAGCGCCACATGGGCACCGACTGGAAGATCAACATCGATGGCAAGGACTTCAACCCGCAGCAGATGAGCGCCTTCATCCTGCAGAAGCTGAAGCGGGACGCGGAGTCCTACCTGGGCGAGAAGGTCGTGGACGCGGTCATCACCGTCCCGGCCTACTTCAACGACTCCGAGCGCCAGGCCACCAAGGAGGCCGGCGAGATCGCGGGCCTGAACGTCCTGCGGATCGTCAACGAGCCGACCGCGGCCGCCCTCGCCTACGGCCTGGAGAAGGACGACCAGACCATCCTGGTCTTCGACCTCGGTGGCGGCACCTTCGACGTCTCGCTGCTGGAGATCGGCGACGGCGTCGTCGAGGTGAAGGCCACCAACGGTGACAACCACCTCGGTGGTGACGACTGGGACCAGCGCGTCGTCGACTACCTCGTCAAGCAGTTCCAGAACGGCCACGGCGTCGACCTGGCCAAGGACAAGATGGCGCTCCAGCGTCTGCGCGAGGCCGCCGAGAAGGCGAAGATCGAGCTGTCGTCCTCCACCGAGACGACGATCAACCTGCCCTACATCACCGCCTCCGCCGAGGGCCCGCTGCACCTGGACGAGAAGCTCACGCGCTCGCAGTTCCAGCAGCTCACCGCCGACCTCCTGGAGCGCTGCAAGACCCCGTTCCACAACGTCATCAAGGACGCGGGCATCCAGCTCTCCGAGATCGACCACGTGGTCCTGGTCGGTGGCTCGACCCGTATGCCGGCCGTCGCCGAGCTCGTCAAGGAGCTGACCGGCGGCAAGGACGCCAACAAGGGCGTCAACCCGGACGAGGTCGTCGCGATCGGTGCCTCGCTGCAGGCCGGTGTCCTCAAGGGCGAGGTCAAGGACGTCCTGCTCCTCGACGTCACCCCGCTGTCCCTCGGTATCGAGACCAAGGGCGGCATCATGACCAAGCTCATCGAGCGGAACACCACGATTCCGACGAAGCGCTCCGAGATCTTCACGACGGCCGAGGACAACCAGCCGTCCGTGCAGATCCAGGTCTACCAGGGCGAGCGCGAGATCGCGGCGTACAACAAGAAGCTCGGGATGTTCGAGCTGACGGGTCTGCCGCCGGCCCCGCGCGGCGTGCCGCAGATCGAGGTCACCTTCGACATCGACGCCAACGGCATCATGCACGTCGCCGCCAAGGACCTCGGCACGGGCAAGGAGCAGAAGATGACCGTCACCGGCGGCTCCTCGCTGCCGAAGGACGAGGTCGACCGCATGCGCCAGGAGGCCGAGCAGTACGCGGACGAGGACCAGAAGCGCCGCGAGGCCGCCGAGACCCGCAACCAGGCCGAGCAGCTCGTCTACCAGACCGAGAAGTTCCTCAAGGACAACGAGGAGAAGGTCCCCGGCGACGTCAAGACCGAGGTCGAGACCGCGGTCGGCGAGCTGAAGGAGAAGCTCAAGGGCGACGGCGACAACACCGCCGACATCCGCACCGCCACGGAGAAGGTCGCGGCCGTCTCGCAGAAGCTGGGCCAGGCCATGTACGCCGACGCCCAGGCCGCCGGTGGCGCCGAGGGTGCCGCGGCGGGCGACGCGGGCCAGTCCGCGGACAACGCCGATGACGTGGTGGACGCCGAGATCGTCGACGACGAGAAGCCGAAGAAGGATGGTGCCGCGTGACGGAGGAGACCCCGGGCTTCGAGGAGAAGCCCGACGTCCCCTCCCCCGCCGAGTCGGCAGGAACCCCTGACGACACGGCGCAGCGTGCCGAGTCCGCCGAAACGGCGGGCTCGGCCCCGGCCGGGGACGACAGCAAGGGCACCCAGAGCCCCCAGCAGACGGCGCTCACGGCGCAGTTGGACCAGGTGCGTACGGCGCTCGACGAGCGCACCGCGGACCTCCAGCGGCTCCAGGCCGAGTACCAGAACTACCGCCGTCGGGTGGAGCGGGACCGGGTCACGGTCAAGGAGATCGCCGCGGCGAACCTCCTGTCCGAGCTCCTTCCCACCCTCGACGACATCGGCCGGGCACGTGAGCACGGCGAACTGGTCGGCGGCTTCAAGTCGGTGGCCGAATCGCTGGAGACCGTCATCGCCAAGATGGGTCTGCAGCAGTTCGGCAAGGAGGGCGAGCCCTTCGACCCGACGATCCATGAAGCGCTGATGCATTCCTACGCACCGGATGTCACCGAGACCACGTGCGTGGCGATCCTGCAGCCCGGGTATCGCATCGGTGAACGAACGATCCGCCCAGCGCGGGTCGCCGTCGCCGAACCGCAGCCGGGCGCCCAGGGCGCCAAGTCCGCCTCCGAAGAGGACGCCAAGGCTTCGGACGAGGAGAACGGTGGCCCGGACGAGGGCTGACGTGAGGACAGAGACGAAAACCGCGCGAAAGGAGGGACGTCGGGGATGAGCACAAAGGACTTCGTGGAGAAGGACTACTACAAGGTCCTCGGCGTCCCGAAGGACGCCACCGAGGCGGAGATCAAGAAGGCGTACCGCAAGCTCGCCCGCGAGTTCCACCCGGACGCCAACAAGAGCGACGCCAAGGCCGAGGAGCGCTTCAAGGAGATCTCCGAGGCGAACGACGTCCTCGGTGACCCCAAGCGGCGCAAGGAGTACGACGAGGCCCGGACGCTGTTCGGCAACGGCGGCTTCCGGCCCGGCCCCGGCGGGGGCGGCGGCAGCTTCAACTTCGACCTGGGCGACCTCTTCGGCGGCGCGCCCGGTCAGGGTGGCGGCGCCGGCGGCTTCGGCGGGGGTCTGGGCGATGTGTTCGGCGGCCTGTTCAACCGCGGCGGCGCCGGTACGCGTACGCAGCCGCGCCGCGGCCAGGACATCGAGTCCGAGGTGACGCTCAGCTTCACCGAGGCCGTCGACGGGGCCACGGTCCCGCTGCGGATGTCCAGCCAGGCGCCGTGCAAGGCGTGTTCGGGCACCGGCGACAAGCACGGTACGCCCAGGGTCTGTCCGACCTGCGTCGGCACCGGCCAGGTCAGCCGGGGCGCCGGCGGCGGCTTCTCGCTGACCGACCCGTGCGCCGACTGCAAGGGCCGGGGCCTGATCGCCCAGGACCCGTGCGAGGTCTGCAAGGGCAGCGGGCGGGCCACGAGCGCGCGCACCATGCAGGTCCGCATCCCGGCGGGTGTCTCCAACGGGCAGCGCATCCGGCTGCGCGGCAAGGGCACGCCCGGCGAGCACGGCGGCCCGGCGGGCGACCTCTACGTCGTGGTGCATGTCGACGCCCACCCGGTCTTCGGCCGTAAGGGCGACAACCTCACCGTGACGGTGCCGGTCACCTTCCCGGAGGCCGCGCTCGGTGGTGAGATCAAGGTGCCGACGCTGGGCGGACCGCCGGTCACGCTGAAACTGCCGGCCGGCACTCCCAACGGACGCACCATGCGGGCCCGGGGCAAGGGCGCGGCCCGCAAGGACGGCACCCGAGGTGACCTGCTGGTCACCATAGAGGTGGTCGTTCCCAAGGAGCTCGGCGACAAGGCGAGAGAGTCGCTGGAGACCTATCGCGAGGCGACCGCGGGTCAGGACCCGCGGGCGGAGCTGTTCCAGGCCGCGAAGGGAGCTTGAGATGGACAGCCGGGGCGGGCAGCGTCGTAATCCGTATGAACTGACCGAAGAGTCGCCGGTGTATGTCATCTCCGTCGCGGCCCAGCTCTCCGGCCTGCATCCGCAGACGCTGCGGCAGTACGACCGGCTGGGCCTGGTCTCGCCCGACCGCACCGCCGGGCGCGGCCGCCGCTATTCGGCCCGGGACATCGAACTGCTCCGTACGGTGCAGCAGTTGTCCCAGGACGAGGGCATCAATCTGGCCGGCATCAAGCGCATCATCGAGCTGGAGAACCAGGTCGCGGCCCTCCAGCAGCGGATCGCCGAGCTCCAGGGCGCCCTGGAGGGCGCGGCCAGTGCGATGCAGCAGCGGGAGGCGGCGGTGCACGCCTCCTACCGCCGCGATCTGGTGCCGTATCAGGATGTGCAGCAGACCAGCGCGCTGGTGGTGTGGCGGCCCAAGCGGCCCGAGTAGCGGGCGGCCGGGGCCGGCGCGTCCTCTGCGCGACGTGTCCACGCGGCGAAGGGCCGGGGCGACCCGGCCCTTCGCCGTTTCCCGGTGCGCCGTCTCCCCGCTCAGCAGCCGTTGTAGCCGGCCGTCGGCATCGACAGGCGCCGGTGCACATGCGACTTCATCGCACGGGTGTAGACCGGCTCGTCCAGGTCGGCGGTCTCCAGGCGTACGCCGGCCGCCGCGCAGCGCGCGCTGAATTCGTCGGTCCCGTTGATGGCGTTCTCCAGCGCCCGGCGGTTGGGCGTCACGAACACATCGACCAGGCCCTCTTCGACGTCGCTCCACAACGCGCTGTGGTCGGCGCGCAGTTGGTGCAGGCTGAGCTGGCAGGTGAGGTGGTAGTCACGGGCTGCCGCCCACTGTTTGCACATGTCGTGCTGGCTGCGGTCATCGACCAGGAACGGATCCTCGTCCAGCTCGGACAGCGGCATCAGGCAGGCGATCGCCGTCACTCGGACCGAGTTCATCGTGCCCTCCGAGGCGTGGCGACTGTGGGGGCGACGATACCCCCGCAGACGGCCCTGGGTGGAGGGGCTGTACCGGGTGGCGAGGCGTAACCGCAGGCGTGACAGATCTTCCAGCCGTCCTGATTGACGGCGAGCTGGCCGCCGCAGCGCGGGCAGAGCTCGGCGCGCGGGTGCGTACGGGTGCGTCCGGGGTGGCGGGGAACAGTTGTGGTCGGGTGTGGTGCCGACGCCATGCGGCCTCCAACTGCCGTCTTGTGCCTGAGAAAAGTCCGATGATGTCCGCGCGGGGGCGGAGCTGTTCGGTTCCTACCGCTATTGGTTACCAGGTACGCGCCCGGCGGCGGGTGGCGAGGAGGCGTTTTCGGTCAGGCGGCAGCGCTGGGGGGCGAGTTGGGGGCGGGGGCCCGGTCCCGGAGTGCCCCGGCGGGATCCGGAGTGCTCCGGCGGGCGGCGGGGCGGCCGGGGCGGCGGGGCGGCCGGGGCGGCCGGAGCGGCGGGGTGGCCGGGCGGCGGGCCGGGCTCAGGCTCGGCCGAGGGCCTTGGTCACCGCGATCTCGATCATGACGCGGTCGGGGTTGGGCGTCGGCGTCCGGCCGTAGCGCCCGGCGTAGCGGAGCACCGCGTCCGCCACGGCTTCCTCGTCCGTCCGCACCCGCGCGATGCCCTCCAGCGTCGCCCAGCGCCCGCGGTCCACCTGGCACACCGCGACGGTGGCCCCGTCGGCGCCGGCGGCGAGGATGTTCTTGACCTTGGTGCTGTCCTTGCGGGTGATGATCCGCGCGATCCGCTGGGCGGGGTCGTAGGTGACGCCCACCGGGACGACGTGCGGCGTGCCGTTCGCACGCAGGGTCGTCAGCGTCGGCATGAGGTACTCGTCCCAGAAGGCGAGGTACTCGGGGCTGAGGGCACTCAGGTCATGGGCCATGGGGCAAGCGTAAGCGGGGGGCGCCGGCTCACAGGAAGTCGGTGGTGTCGAGGTCGAAGGAGAAGGGCGCCGGGAGGGGAAGGGGTTTGCCGAAGGCCAGCGAGTGGGCGTCGCCGTAGTCGCCCCGCTCCGGCTCGCTGAACAGGGTGACCGCGGACGTTTCGCGGTCGACAAGGAGGTAGAGCGGGATGCCGGCCCGCGCGTAGCCGTGGCGTTTGGCGACGCGGTCCTTGTCGGGCTTGCTCGACGTCACCTCGACGACCATGGCGATGCCGGCGCAGGGCATCCAAGGGGGAGCGCCACGGAAGAGGCGCAGCGCGAGCGGAGCCATGGTGGCGTCGGGGATCACATGGTCCATGGGGTGAGTTCCCGAGCCGGGAAGGATCAGTCCCTTCCCGCCGGAGATCTGCATGCGAGTCGCGGACCGCGATTTCACCTGGTCGTTGATGATGTCCAGGTAGTCCTCATGATCTCCGTCGGTTGGCGGTGACACAACAATCTCCCCCTCGATGAGCTCGGCCCTGAAGCCTTCCGGCGTTTGAAGGGCCAGAAAGCTCTCAAGGAGGAGGTCTTCCTGCGTGGGCATCGGCTCGTGTGCCATAGCCGTCATGCTGCACCTCCAAGTGGTCCAAGGCCAGTGTTGCCACCGTCCGCCGGTGGCGAAGGCGCGTTCGGCCCGATTCACTCGGGAGTGGCGGAGCCGGATGTGGGCGCTGATGCCCGAAACCGACCTTGAGTGGAATAGACTCAACTTATCGCACGTTGCAGTGAGCAGGATTCGCCCGAGAGGGCACACGGTCATACAGCACGAGGACGACTACGAGGAGGAGCGCGAGAACGTGGACGCCGAGCTGACCAACAAGAGCCGGGAGGCGCTGAACGCCGCCAACGAGCGCGCCGTCACCGCCGGCCATGCGGACATGACGTCCGCGCACCTCCTGCTCGCGCTGCTGGCCGGGCAGGACAACGAGAACCTCATGGACCTGCTCTCGGCCGTCGACGCCGACGCCGCCGCGCTGCGGTCGGGCGTCGAGCGGCAGCTCGCCGCGCTGCCGAGCGTGCAGGGCTCGACCGTCGCGCCGCCGCAGCCGGACCGCGAACTGCTCGCCGTCGTCGCGGACGCCACGCGGCGCGCCAAGGAGCTGGGCGACGCCTACGTCTCCACCGAGCATCTCCTGATCGGCATCGCGGCCAAGGGCGGCAAGGCCGGTGAGCTGCTCCAGCAGCAGGGCGCGACCGCCAAGAAGCTGCTGACCGCCTTCGAGGCGAGCCGGGGCGGGCAGCGGGTGACCACCGCCGACCCGGAGGGCACGTACAAGGCGCTGGAGAAGTTCGGCACGGACTTCACCGCGGCCGCCCGCGAGGGCCGGCTGGACCCGGTCATCGGCCGGGACCAGGAGATCCGCCGGGTGGTGCAGGTGCTGTCGCGGCGTACGAAGAACAACCCCGTGCTGATCGGCGAGCCGGGCGTCGGCAAGACCGCGGTGGTCGAAGGGCTCGCCCAGCGGATCGTCAAGGGCGACGTGCCCGAGTCGCTGCGCGACAAGCGGCTGGTCGCGCTCGACCTGGGCGCGATGGTCGCCGGCGCGAAGTACCGCGGCGAGTTCGAGGAGCGGCTCAAGACCGTCCTCGCGGAGATCAAGTCCAGCGACGGCCAGATCATCACCTTCATCGACGAGCTGCACACCGTCGTCGGCGCCGGCGCCGGCGGCGACTCGTCCATGGACGCGGGCAACATGCTCAAGCCGATGCTGGCCCGCGGTGAGCTGCGGATGGTCGGCGCGACGACGCTGGACGAGTACCGCGAGCGGATCGAGAAGGACGCGGCGCTGGAGCGGCGCTTCCAGCAGGTGCTGGTCGCCGAGCCGAACGTCGAGGACACCGTCGCGATCCTGCGCGGCCTCAAGGGGCGCTACGAGGCGCACCACAAGGTCCAGATCGCCGACTCCGCGCTGGTGGCCGCCGCCACCCTCTCCGACCGTTACATCACCTCCCGCTTCCTGCCGGACAAGGCCATCGACCTCGTCGACGAGTCCGCGTCCCGGCTGCGGATGGAGATCGACTCCTCGCCCGTCGAGATCGACGAGCTCCAGCGCGCGGTGGACCGGCTGAAGATGGAGGAACTGGCGCTCAAGAACGAGACCGACGCCGGCTCCGTCCAGCGGCTGGAGAAACTGCGCAAGGACCTCGCCGACAAGGAGGAGGAGCTGCGCGGCCTGACCGCCCGCTGGGAGAAGGAGAAGCAGGGCCTCAACCGCGTCGGTGAGCTGAAGGAACGGCTCGACGACCTGCGCGGCCAGGCCGAACGCGCCCAGCGCGACGGTGACTTCGACACCGCCTCCAAGCTGCTGTACGGCGAGATCCCGGGCCTGGAGCGGGAGCTGGAGGCGGCCGCCCAGGCGGAGGCCGAGCAGGAGGCGACGAAGGACGGCAAGGCCCCCATGGTCAAGGAGGAGGTCGGTCCGGACGACATCGCGGACGTGGTCGCCTCCTGGACCGGCATTCCGGCCGGCCGCCTCCTGGAGGGCGAGACGCAGAAGCTGCTGCGGATGGAGGACGAGCTCGGCCGGCGGCTGATCGGGCAGGGCGAGGCGGTGCGGGCCGTGTCGGACGCCGTACGGCGCAGCCGGGCCGGGATCGCCGACCCCGACCGGCCCACCGGTTCGTTCGTCTTCCTCGGCCCGACCGGCGTCGGCAAGACCGAGCTGGCCAAGGCGCTCGCGGACTTCCTCTTCGACGACGAGCGGGCGATGGTCCGCCTCGACATGAGCGAATACGGCGAGAAGCACAGCGTGGCCCGGCTGGTCGGCGCCCCGCCCGGCTATGTCGGCTACGAGGAGGGCGGCCAGCTTACGGAGGCGGTCCGCCGGCGTCCGTACAGCGTCGTGCTGCTGGACGAGGTGGAGAAGGCCCACCACGAGGTCTTCGACGTCCTCCTCCAGGTCCTCGACGACGGCCGGCTCACCGACGGCCAGGGCCGCACGGTCGACTTCCGTAACACCATCCTCATCCTCACCTCCAACCTCGGCTCGAATGTCCTGATGGACCCCCTGCTGAAGGAGGAGCAGAAGAAGGAGAAGGTGCTGGAGATCGTCCGTTCCTCCTTCCGGCCGGAGTTCCTCAACCGGCTGGACGACCTGGTGGTCTTCCACCCGCTCGGTACGGACCAGCTACGGCGGATCGCCGGCATCCAGATCGGCCACCTCCAGCGCCGCCTCGCCGACCGCCGGCTCACGCTGGACGTCACCGACCGCGCCCTGGACTGGCTCGCCTGGCTCGGCCAGGAGCCGGCCCCCGACGCCCCGATGCCGGACCTCTCCTATGGCGCCCGGCCCCTGCGCCGCCTGGTCCAGACGGCCATCGGCGACCAGCTCGCGCGGGCCATCCTGGCGGGCGAGGTGCTGGACGGGGACACGGTGCGGGTGGACGTGGACGTGGACGGCGACCGGCTGTCGGTCGAGGCGGCGCGGTGAGGCGGGCCGGACCGGCTTTCGGATCGTCCGGTCCGTCCGCCGGTCCGTCCGCCCGTCCGGGCTCCGGCCGGGGTCGAGCGGGCAGGTGTACGGACGGGGGGCACTGGGCACCCGGTCCGTAAACGGCGGCGCCGGACGGGGCGGACGGCTCCCACCGGCCGGGGAGGACCGCTCAACGCACCCCTGGAGCCACCCTCGCCCCCTTCCACCGCGATCCGGCGGCCCGGGACGGATGGCGCGATGACACCGCTGACGACCGGGCTTGCCAGGACGGGGCGGGAATGGTGGAGGATGGCGAAGACCATACGAAGGGAATTCCACGGTGAGCATCGACCCGTCCTCGATTCCGAATTTCGGGGGCCAGCCCGAACCGCAGCCGTCGGGGCCTGATGGTCCCGTCGTGCCCGACCAGGATCTGGTCAAGCAGCTCCTCGACCAGATGGAGCTGAAGTACGTAGTCGACGAGGAGGGTGACCTCGCCGCCCCGTGGGAGCAGTTCCGCACGTACTTCATGTTCCGCGGTGAGGAAGAGCAGCAGATCTTCTCCGTCCGTACGTTCTACGACCGCACCCACGGCATCGAGGACAAGTCCAAGCTGCTGGAGGCGATCGACGACTGGAACCGCCGGACGCTTTGGCCCAAGGCCTATACCCACACCCACGACGACGGCACCGTCCGTCTGATCGGTGAGGCATCGATGCTGATCGGCACCGGCGTCTCGCTCGAACACTTCGTTTCGAGCACGGTTAGCTGGGTCCGCGCTTCGATCGAGTTCGACAAGTGGATCGTCGAGCAGCTCGGCCTGGAGGCCGAGATCGAAGGCGACACGGACGACAAGCCCGGCGACGACGAGGACTGATCCCCGCCGTCCCGCCAGTGACCGCGCGGACCCCTGGAGCGAGCGGCTCCGGGGGTCCGCGTCGTCGTGCGGGCGACAGGGGGCGGCGAGCGCATCGGCCGCCTGCGGCTGTACCCCCCTTTGTGCCTGTACGCCTCTTCCCTGCCGGGGTCCGTCAGAGGCGCTTCAGGCGGCCGGCCGCCTCCTCCAGCAGCTCGACCTTCTTGCAGAAGGCGAAGCGGACGAACGGGGCGCCCTGGTCCTTGTGGTCGTAGAAGACGGCGTTGGGGATGGCGACGACGCCGACGCGTTCGGGCAGGGCGCGGCAGAAGGCGAAGCCGTCGTCTTCGCCGAGGGGGCGGATGTCGGTGGTGATGAAGTAGGTGCCGGCGGGGCGGTAGACCTGGAAGCCGGCGTCGGCCAGGCCGCGTGCCAGGACGTCGCGCTTGGCGCGCAGGTCGTCGCGCAGGGCGGTGAAGTAGCTGTCGGGCAGGGCGAGGGCCTCGGCGACGGCGTACTGGAAGGGGCCGGCGGAGACGTAGGTGAGGTACTGCTTGGCCGAGCGGACGGCGGTGACCAGCTCGGGCCGGGCGGTGACCCAGCCGACCTTCCAGCCGGTGAAGGAGAACGTCTTGCCCGCCGAGCTGATGGTGACCGTCCGCTCGCGCATGCCGGGGAACGACGCGAGCGGGAGGTGCTCTCCTTCGAACACGAGGTGTTCGTAGACCTCGTCGGTGATGACGAGCAGATCGCGCTCGCAGGCGAGGCGGGCGATCTCGGCCAGCTCCTCGCGGGTGAGGACGGTGCCGGTGGGGTTGTGCGGGGTGTTGAGGAGCAGGAGGCGGGTGCGGTCGGTGACGGCGTCGCGCAGCTCGTCCATGTCGAGGGCGTACGAGCCGGTCTCCGGGTCGGGGCGCAGGGTCACCGGGACGCGGGTGCCGCCCGCCATGGCGATGCAGGCCGCGTAGGAGTCGTAGAACGGTTCGAGGGCGATGACCTCGTCGCCCGGCTCCAGGAGGGCCAGCAGCGCGGCGGCGATGGCCTCGGTGGCGCCGGCGGTGACCAGGACCTCGGTGGCGGGGTCGTAGCTCAGGCCGTGGAAGCGCTGCTGGTGGGCGGCGATGGCGGTACGCAGCTCGGGGATGCCGGGGCCCGGCGGGTACTGGTTGCCGCGGCCGTCGCGCAGGGCGCGGACCGCCGCCTCCCGCACCTCTTCGGGGCCGTCCTCGTCGGGAAAGCCCTGCCCCAGGTTGATGGAGCCGGTGCGCACGGCGAGTGCCGACATCTCGGCGAAGATCGTGGTGCCGAATTCGGCTAGGCGGCGATTGAGCAGCGGTCGGTCCATGCGCGCCATCCTGCGCCGAACCTCTGGAGTTCCTCAACTGTGCTTTGAGTCCTTTCGGGCCAGGGAATCAGCCCGGCGAACGAAAGTGACGGAGAGACGGAGTACGGAGAGACGAAGACCCCCGGGGCGGGGGTCGGCGGCGCCGGTCGGCGCCGGAGCGGCGCACGGGGCGCCGGACGGAGCGGATGCCTCGCTTCGGGGGAACGAGAGGAGTGTGAGGCAGATGGGGTTCGTGTTCTTCCTGGTGATCTGTTTCGTGGTCATCGGCCTGGTGTCGATGGCCAGCGGCGGCGGACGCGCCAAGCGGCGCGGTGGACGCTCTTACGGGGGCGGCTCTTCCCATGGCGGCGGCGGGAGTTGGTGGGCCGGCGGCGGGGCCGACTCGGGCGGTGGTCACCACGGTCATCACGGCGGCCATCACGGCGGGCACTCGTGCGGCGGCGGTCACTCCTGTGGCGGAGGCGGCTGCGGTGGGGGCGGTGGCGGCGGTGGCGGCTGCGGTGGCGGTGGCGGTTCCTGAGCGGGGCCGTGCGGACGCCCGTGCCGATGCCGGTGCGGATGCCCGTGCGGCTCCCCCCGCGTACGGCCGCGCGACGGGCCGTACGCGGGGTCGCCGACCCGCCTCTCGTGGACCCGCCGGCGCACACACATGCGCGCGGCTCATGCCCGCTCGCATATGCGCCCGGCAGTGGGTGCCACCTGCGGCAACACCCGCTGGGGGCTTGGTTGTTGAACAACTGAACTGCATGGCCCTCTAGGGGATGGAAACCCGGCGAAGTTGGGTAAAAAGGCTGTAGATGAGAGGGCATTCATGATTCCCTCTCCCATGAGAATCCCCCAGTTCTCGGACCCCGCGTGGGCACGAGCCGGCAGGCAGTCGTACATCCCTGATCCTTCTGGGGCGGGCCGGCCCACCATCCACTGCGTGCTTGCGGAGCCGACCCATGCTCAGAACCCTGAAAACCGCCTATACCGATACCCGTGCATCCGACCTCGCCTGGGCGCTGGGCAGGGAACCCCTGCCCGCCCTCGCCGTCCTCGATCTCCAACTCGATGACGCGAACGTGCAGTTGAGATTGCTCGGCGCCTCTCACCAAGTGCTCCTGGAGGAGGAGCACGGCACGTGCTCGGAGACCGTCGCCTGCATGCCGGGCAGCAGTACGCCGCTGCCGCTGGGCGTGGCCAAGCGGCTGGGCGACTGGGAATACGAGTTCGCCGCCCATGTGGAGACGCTCTCGCGCGGTTCGTTCGCGGGGCGCGCCCAGGAGTTGCTCGCTCTGGTCGCCGAGCATCCGCACGGCCTCGCCGGGACGTTCCCGGGGTCGCCGCACGCCTTCACGGCCATGCTGGCGCAGCGTCAGCACGGGCAGGTGCGCTGGCGGACGTGGCACGCCTACCCGCAGGAGGGCCGGTTGGTGGCCACCCGTACGCGCGTCGGTGTGCGGGCGGCGGTCGCGGCGGTCTAGCGGTCCAGGGGGCGGTCCGGGAGGCCGTCCGGGAGGCCGTCCAGGGGAGGGGTCGGCGCGGCGGGTGGCGGGTGCGCGCGCGGGTGCGGCGAGTGGTGGCGGGGGTGGTCGTGGCGGTGATGAGGGCGGTGGTGACGGTGAGGGCGGTGGTGGCCGGAATTCGTAGCGGCTGCCAGGTGTAAAGCGCAGAGTGCACTCGTGTGGGTGACAAAGGGCCACGGAACCGTCACGTAGCGTTCATTTCATGATCGAGCCGCCAGAGCCCGCTTCCTCCGGCACCCTCGGGCCGCCGGAGGCCATGAAGCCGGCGCGACTGCCCGTGCCGGCCGGGCTCGGCCGGCTGCTCGTCCTCGCCGCCGTCTTCGTCTGCGCCGCCTGCGGACTGGTCTACGAACTCGAACTGGTCGCCCTGGCCTCCTACTTGAGCGGCGACTCCGTCACCCAGGCGTCGGTCGTGCTGTCCGTGATGGTCTTCGCGATGGGCGTCGGCGCGCTGCTCGCCAAACGGCTGCGATGCCGGGCGGCGGTCGGCTTCGCCGCGGTCGAGGCGGCCCTCGGGCTGGTCGGCGGCACCTCCGCGATGGCCCTCTACGCCTGCTTCGCCTGGCTGGGCCAGTCCCGCTCCGCGCTCGTCGGCTTCTCCCTGGTCATCGGTGTGTTGATCGGTGCCGAGGTGCCGCTGCTGATGACGCTCATCCAGCGGGTCCGGCGCCAGGACCCGGGCGGCGCGGTCGCCGACCTCTTCGCCGCGGACTATATCGGCGCGCTCGTCGGCGGCCTGGCCTTCCCCTTCCTTCTGCTGCCGGCGCTGGGCCAGTTGACCGGCGCCCTGGTCACCGGCGGGGTCAACGCCGTGGCCGGCGGCGCGGTGGTGCTGTGGCTCTTCCGTCGCGACCTGACCGTCCGGGTGCGCTGGGCCCTGCTCGCCGTGAACGTCGTGGTGCTCTCCCTGCTCGCCGCGGCCACCCTCTGGGCCGCCCCCTTCGAGCGGGCGGCCCGGCAGGCGGTGTACGGATCGGCGGCGCGGGTCGTCGTGCAGACCGGCCGGCAGGAGGTGGTGATGACCGGCGGCACGGGCGGCCCGACCGGTGCGGGACATGGGAGGAAAGGTTCCGGCCGACCGCTGGCGCTCTACCTCGACGGGCGGCTGCGGGTCAGCGCGGACGACGAGTTCCGCTACCACGAAGCGCTGGTGCACCCGGCGATGGCGGGCGGGCCGCACGGCCGGGTGCTCGTCCTCGGCGGCGGGGACGGCCTGGCGGTGCGCGAGGTGCTGCGCTACCGCGCGGTCCGTTCGGTGACCGTCGTCGATTTCGACCCCGGCCTGGTGCGGCTGGCGCGCACCGATCCGGGGCTGACGGCCCTCAACCGCCGTTCGCTGAGCGATCCGCGGGTGCGGGTGGTGACGGCCGACGCCTTCAACTGGCTGCGCCGGCGCGGCGGCCCGGCCCCGGACGGCGGGTCGGCGCCGTACGACGTGATCGTCTCCGACCTTCCCGATCCCGCGATCACCGCGAGCACCAAGCTCTACTCCCAGGAGTTCTACGGCCTCCTGGCGCGGGCGCTGGCCGTCGACGGGCGCCTGGTGGTGCACGCCGGGCCGCCGGTCACGCGGCGGCGCGCGTACTGGACGGTGGACGCGACCCTCCGGTCGGTGGGCCTGACGACCGTCGCGTACCGCTTTCCGGGCCGGCTGACGGAGTTCTCCGACGGACCGGACCGCGCGCCGGACGGGGCGGCGGTGCGGGATGGGCAGGAGGGGGCGGGCGCGCCGGGACGGCCGCCGGTCCCGGGTGCGGGGGTGCCTCCGGCGGGTGCCGGGACGGCGCCGGCGACCGGCCGGGTCCGGTACTGGGGGTTCCTGCTGGCCGCGCGCCGACCGCCGCGGCCCGCCGTGGCCCCCGACGCGCCGCCGCTGGCCGCCGTCACTCCCGGGACGCTGCGGGCCGGCGAACGCGGGGTCGCCGGTGGCCGGATCGCGGACCTCCCGCCGTCCACGCTGATGCACCCGCGGTACGCGGAGTGAGAGCGGTGGGCGCATCGGGCCGCGGGATGCGGATGCGGGTCGCCGGTGGCCGGTGGCCGGTCGGTGGGCGGCGGTCCGTGGCGCGGTGGCGCGGCGGGTGGGGGAAAGTTGTGCCGGAGCGGGCACGGGCGCGGGGGAAGGAATTAGGCTCCCATGTCATGGAGCATGAGGTGTACGTTCCGTTTCCCGTCAGGACCGTGCGGCAGGCGCTCACCGATCCGGAGCGCGTGGCGCGCTGCGTCCCAGGAGTCCAGCTCGACGCCGGTACGGCCCCGCACCGGCCCGAGGGCCGTCTGCGGTTGCGCATCGGCAGCTCCACCATCACCTACCGGGGCACGCTGACGGCTGCCGTGGCCGACGAGTCGGGTGCGCGGGTGGCCGTCGAGGCCGAGGGGACAGAGGCGCGGGGTGAGGGAACCGCCTCGCTGGCGCTGACCGTTCGGCTGTCGCCGGCCACCGAGCCGGGGCCCGGCACGACACTGACCTGTGCCGGCACGGTCCGCAGCGACGGTCGGCTCGCCGAGGCCACCGAGCAGGCCGCGGCCGCCGCCGGCCGCCGCCTGCTGGACCGCTTCGCGGAGAACCTGGCGCTGGATCTGGAGCAGCGGCCGGTGGCCGGGGACGAGGATTCCGGCGGGAGCGGGCAGACCGGCGAGGACGCGGCGGCCGCCGGGTCGCGGCTGTTCGACGCCGAGATGCCGCCGCCCGTCCTCGACGCCCCCGGCGAGGCCGGTGACGCGGGCGGAGCGCTCGACGCCGTGCTGGGTGCCGACGAAGCCCTCGGCGCGGACGAGTCGCTCGGGGCGGTGGACGCCGGCGACGCGGCGGCCGCGTACGACGCGATGGACGCCTACGACGACGAGTTGGACGAGGACGTGGACGACGACGTCCCCGCCGAGGCCGCGCACGCCCGCCGCACGATGATCGGGCGCAGCGCGGAGGAGGTCGACCACGCCCCGCCGCGCGGGCGGTACGCGCCGGTGCCGGCCCCCGAGACGAACGCGACCTCCGCGACGCTGCGTTGGGCGGCTCCCGCCGCCGCGGTCGTGCTGGCCTCCGCGGTGGTCGTCGGCCGGGTGCTGCGTCGCCGCCGTTGACCTGGGCTCCCCGGCGGTCGGTGCGCCCGGCGGCGGGTGGCGTCCGGCCGCCCGCTCCGGCGCACCGCTAGGGTCGGGTCCGTGAGCACCGACAACACCACGCAGAACGTGTCGCGGACGCGGCGAAGCGGCGTACGACTGGCCGCCGGGGAAGCCGAACTGACCGTCCATCCGGACGACGGGTGCCGCATCGGCAGCCTCCGGATCGGCGGCCGGGAGCTGCTGCGGCAGGGTGCCGGGTACGGCTGTTTCCCGATGGTGCCGTGGTGCGGGCGGCTCGACCACGGGCGGTTCCGCACCGGCGGTGCGCTGCACCAGATGCCGGTCAACGCCGCGCCGCACGCCATCCACGGCACCGGCCGCGAGGTCGGCTGGCGCACGGCGCGGGCCGGCGACACGGCGGCCGCCTTCGTCTACGACCTCGCCGATCCGGCCGCTCCCTGGCCGTACGCCGGGACCGTCACGCAGTTGGTCGAGCTCGCCGCGGATGGCGGTTCGCTCACCCTGACCATGGGCGTCGAGGCGACCTCCGACTCCTTTCCCGCGCAGGTCGGCTGGCACCCGTGGTTCGTACGGCATCTCGGCGCCCCCCAGGACGACGCTGCGGGCGAGGCACCGGCAGCGGACTCCCGGGCCGGCGACGGCGTCCTGCTCGACTTCGCCCCCGAGTGGCAGGAAGAGCGGGGCGCGGACCATCTGCCGACCGGCCGGCGCATCTCGCCGAAGCCCGGGCCGTGGGACGACTGCTTCGGCATGCCGCAGGGCGTCGACGTGACGCTGACCTGGCCGGGCCTCCTGGAGCTGAAGGTGACCAGCCGCGCCGAGTGGGTCGTGGTCTACGACGAGCAGGCGGAGGCGGTCTGCGTCGAGCCGCAGTCCGGCCCGCCCAACGGCCTGAACACACTGCCGCGCCTGGTCACGCCGATCGATCCGCTGGAGATCTCCACGACCTGGAGCTGGCGGTCGCTGTCCTAAGCTCATGCGCATGAGCGAGGACGTCAACGAAGTAAGGCCGTCGGGCACGCGCGGCGCGCTGCTGGAGCAGATCAAGAACAAGGCCGTGGTCCACGGCAAGGTGACGCTGTCATCCGGTAAGGAGGCCGATTACTACATCGACCTGCGCCGGATCACGCTGGACGGCCAGGCCGCGCCCCTGGTCGGGAAGCTGATGCTGGACATCACCGCCGACCTGGACTACGACGCGGTCGGCGGGCTGACGCTGGGCGCCGACCCCGTCGCCACGTCGATGCTGCACGCCGCCGCCGCGCGCGGACAGCGGCTGGACGCCTTCGTCGTGCGCAAGGCGCAGAAGGCGCACGGGATGCAGCGCCGCATCGAGGGTCCGGACATCAAGGGCCGCCGGGTGCTGGTCGTCGAGGACACCTCCACGACCGGTGGTTCGCCGCTGACCGCAGTCGAGGCGGCGCGTGAGGCGGGCGCCGAGGTCGTTGCGGTCGCGACGATCGTGGACCGGGGCGCGGCCTCGGCCATCGCCGAGGCCGGGCTGCCGTACATCACCGGCTACCAGCTCGGCGACCTCGGCCTGGACTGAGGTCCGCGGAGGGCAGGTTTCACGTGAAACTCACGAGGGGGCCGGTTTCACGTGAAACCGGTCCCCTCGTTCTTCCGCGACGTGCGGGGGATGTGGAGCAAAGCGCCGAGTCTGGGAAGATGTGCCTCGGCGAAGTCCTCGCCCCCTGGTCAGGGCCAAGAACGCACACCCGCACACACAAGGAGCGGACAGATGCCCATCGCAACCCCCGAGGTCTACAACGAGATGCTCGACCGGGCGAAGGCAGGCAAGTTCGCCTACCCGGCCATCAACGTGACCTCGACGCAGACTCTGCACGCAGCGCTGCGTGGTTTCGCCGAGGCCGAGAGCGACGGCATCATCCAGATTTCGACCGGTGGTGCGGAGTTCCTGGGCGGCCAGCACAACAAGGACATGGTGACCGGCGCCGTCGCGCTGGCGGAGTTCGCGCACGTCGTGGCGGCGAAGTACGACATCACCGTCGCGCTGCACACCGATCACTGCCCCAAGGACAAGCTCGACGGCTACGTTCGTCCGCTGCTGGACATCTCCGCGGAGCGCGTCGCCAAGGGCCTGAACCCCCTCTTCCAGTCCCACATGTGGGACGGCTCGGCCGAGACCCTCGCGGACAACCTGGCCATCGGCCAGGAGCTGCTCGCCAAGGCCGCCGCCGCCAAGATCATCCTTGAGGTCGAGATCACCCCGACCGGTGGCGAGGAAGACGGCGTCACCCACGAGATCAACGACGAGCTCTACACCACGGTCGATGACGCGCTGCGCACCGCCGAGGCGCTGGGCCTGGGCGAGAAGGGCCGCTACCTGCTCGCCGCCTCCTTCGGCAACGTCCACGGCGTCTACAAGCCGGGCAATGTCGTCCTCCGTCCCGAGCTGCTGAAGGACCTCCAGGACGGCGTCGCCACCAAGTACGGCAAGGCCGCCCCGTTCGACTTCGTCTTCCACGGCGGCTCCGGCTCCACCGAGCAGGAGATCGCCACCGCGCTGGAGAACGGCGTCGTGAAGATGAACCTCGACACCGACACCCAGTACGCCTTCACCCGCCCGGTCGCGGACCACATGTTCCGTAACTACGACGGTGTGCTGAAGGTCGACGGCGAGGTCGGCAACAAGAAGACCTACGACCCGCGGAGCTGGGGCAAGCTGGCCGAGGCCGGCATGGCCAAGCGCGTGACCGAGGCGTGCGCCAACCTGCGCTCCACGGGCACCAAGCTCAAGTAAGCGGGCGGGCGGCACGGCCGACCGCACCCCGCGATTCACGAAGGGCTCCGCATCCGGTCAGGGTGCGGAGCCCTTCGGCGTGCCGGGCTGCGGAGCGCCGGGGTGGGCGCCCGGCCCCTGGTGCGGGCATGCTCGACGTATGACCGATCCGAGCCCGGCCGGCGGTGTCCGCCTGTCCTCGCCGCAGGGCCGCTGGGTGCTGCTGACCGCCGTGCTGGGTTCGGGCATGGCGATGCTCGACAGCACCGTCGTCAATGTCGCCCTCCCCCGGATCGGCGTGGACTTGGACGCCGACCTCGCCGCCCTGCAATGGACCCTGACCGCGTACCTGCTCACCCTCGCCGCGCTGATCCTGCCGGGCGGCGCGCTGGGCGACCTCCCCCGGTCGCGGCGTCGCTCGGCCGCGGGGACCCCGACCGCCCGGCGCCAGGTCTTCGTGATCGGCGTGATCTGGTTCGCGGCGGCCTCGCTGCTGTGCGGCCTGGCGCCGAACGCCGGGGTCCTGATCGCGGCCCGTGCGCTCCAGGGCGTCGGCGGGGCGCTGCTCACCCCCGGCTCGCTCGCGCTGATCCAGGCGGTGTTCCATCCGGACGACCGCGCCCGGGCGGTCGGCGCGTGGTCGGGCCTGGGCGGGGTGGCCGCGGCCGTCGGACCCTTCGTCGGCGGCTGGCTGGTGGACGGGCCCGGCTGGCGCTGGGTGTTCTTCCTGAACGTGCCGGTGGCCGCGCTCTGCGTACCGGTGGCGCTGCGCCACGTACCGGAGACCGTGCTGCGCGAGACCCCCGCGCGGCGCGGTTTCGACGTGCCGGGCGCGGTGCTGGGGGCGCTGGCGCTGGCCGGGGTGACGTACGCGCTGATCGCGGCGCCGGGCGGGGGCGCCACGGTCGCGGTGGTCGGGCCGGCCGTGGCCGGGGTGCTGCTGGGGGTGGTTTTCCTCGGCGTCGAACGGCGGCGGGCGGATCCGATGCTGCCCCCGGCGATCTTCACCATCCGGCAGTTCAGCGCCGTCAACGCCGTGACGGTGTGCGTCTACGCCGCGTTCGGCGGCTTCTTCTTCCTGTCCGTGCTCCAGCTCCAGGTCGTGGCGGGCTATTCGGCGCTGGCGGCCGGTACCGCGCTGCTGCCCACGACCGTGCTGATGCTGCTGCTCTCCGCCCGCTCCGGCGCGCTCGCGCAGCGCATCGGACCGCGCCTGCCGCTGACCGTCGGCCCGGTGTTGTGCGCGGCCGGGATGCTGCTGATGACGCGGGTCGGGCCGGGCGCCTCCTACGCGGTCGACGTGCTGCCGGCGATGGTGGTGCTGGGGGCGGGGATGGTCACGCTGGTCGCGCCCCTCACCTCAACGGTCCTGGCGTCGGTGGACGTCGGCCGGGCGGGCCTGGCCAGCGGCATCAACAACGCGGCGGCGCGCGTCGCCGGGCTGGTCGCGGTGGCCGCGCTGCCGCTGCTGGTGGGCATGGGCCCGGACACCTACCGCTCGGCGGAGGAGTTCGCGGCGGCGTTCCGGCGGGCGATGCCGCTGTGCGCGGGCGTCCTGCTGGCCGGCGCGCTCCTGGCCTGGCTGACCGTACGGCGCGATGTGCTGCGCGGCACGGCGACCGAGGAGCCGTGTCACCCGGAATGCACCTACCACTGCGGGGTCAGCGCACCGCCGCTGGACCCGGGAGAATCCCGCCCGGCGACCCCGGGCGCCTCGGCCGAGGCCGGCGAACGCCGGTAGCCGGGGCGGCGGACGGTAGCCGGGGTGGCCGACGCCGGTCGGGTGGCCGACGCCGGTCGGGTGGCCGACGCCGCCCGGGGCGGCCGACGGGCCCCGCCGAAGACCCGATCCCGGCCCGCCCACCAGGCACTTCCCACCTCCGGACGCCGGCCGCTGCCCGCTCCGGGCCGCGGACCGGGCAGACTTGGGTCATGGCCATTCACGAGAACCTTCTCGGGGGACCGCCCCCGACCCATCTGCCCGACGACCCCGAGCCCCGCGAGCTGCTCGCCGCGGGCACGGCGCCGGCCGATGTCGCCGCGAAGTACCCGACCTCCTCCCTGGCCTGGGCCCAGCTCGCCGACGACGCGTTCGAGGGCGGCCGCACCGTCGAGTCGTACGCCTACGCCCGCACCGGCTACCACCGCGGCCTGGACGCCCTGCGCCGGGCCGGCTGGAAGGGTCACGGCCCGGTGCCCTTCGAGCACGAGCCCAACCGCGGGTTCCTGCGGGCGCTGCACGCCCTCGCCCGCGCCGCCCAGGCGATCGGCGAGCAGGAGGAGTACGAGCGCTGCTCGGCGTTCCTGCGCGACTCCTCGCCGACCGCGGCCGACACCCTCGGCTGACGGGCGGCGGACCCTTACCGGGGCGCACCGGCCGCGACGTGGTGGCCGGCCGCCCCGCCGGGCAGTTCAACGGGCCGGCCGCGTGATCGCGGCCGGCCTTGCGCGGTCGCGGCCGAGCACGGATGATTTCCGTGGGCCGGGCCATCCCGCGCCCGAGGGGACCGGGGCTCCCGAGCCGACAAGGAAGGGGCGGACCGCTACCCGGTAGTTCGCACTGAGGAGTCCCTCATGTCGCAGCCTTCTGCCCGAAACGGGCCATCCGCCGAGAACGAGCCCGAGAACGGCCCCGCGAAGGGAACCGGAAACGGTCCCGCCGCCTGCGCGGGCGCGTCCTCCGAGACGGACCCGTCCTTCGCCCCCGATCTGAGCATCGGCAGCCGGACCACCACCCCGTACGAGGACTACGTCCAGGCGGGCGTGCTCACCCACCTCCAGCATCCGCTCTCCGACGACCCCGGCGAGATGGTCTTCCTGGTCACCACCCAGGTCATGGAGCTGTGGTTCACCGTCATCGTCCACGAGTGGCACACCGCCTCCGAGGCGCTGCGCCGCGACGACCTCACCGTCGCCATGGACGCGCTCAAGCGCTCCACCTACGAGCTGGAAGCGCTGAACGCCGCCTGGAAGCCGCTGGCCCGGCTGACTCCGGCGCAGTTCAACGCCTACCGCGACGCGTTGGGCGAGGGCTCGGGATTCCAGTCCGCGATGTTTCGGCGGCTGGAGTTCCTGCTCGGCGAGAAGTCCGCGTCGATGCTGGTGCCGCACCGCGGTGCGCCGCGCGAGCACGCCGAACTGGAGAAGGCACTCCAGGAGCCGAGCCTGTGGGACGAGGTGCTGCGGCTGCTCGCCCGCCGCGGCTACGCCATCCCCTCCGCCGTGCTCCGGCGCGATCCGGCCGAGCGCTACGAACCGGACCCGGCCGTCGAAGCCGCGTGGGCCGAGGTCTACGCCGGCTCGCAGGAATCCGACCTGGTCCGGCTGGGCGAGGCCCTGACGGACGTCGCCGAGCTGGTCTGGCGCTGGCGCAACGACCACCTGGTGGCGACCCGGCGCGCCATGGGCGCCAAGATGGGCACCGGCGGCTCGGCGGGCGTGGCCTGGCTGGAGAAGCGGGCCCGCAAGAGCGTCTTCCCCGAGCTGTGGACGGCGCGCAGCCATGTCTGAGACCCCTGAGAACTTCGTGGCCGCCGACCTCGCCGACGCCCCCCGGCACGCCGACCGGGCCGAACACGCCGCCCGCGCCGAGCGGTGGGACGCCGCCGACCCGCTCGCCGCACTCCGTGACCGCTTCCTGCTCGGCGTCGCGCCCGACCAGGTGTCCGGCGACGCCGACATCTACCTCGACGGCAACTCCCTCGGCGCGCTGCCCGCCGCCGTGCCCGGCCGGATAGCCGATGTCATCGCCCGCGAGTGGGGCGAGCTGCGCATCCGGTCCTGGTCCGAATCGGGCTGGTGGACCGCGCCCGAGCGGATCGGCGACAAGATCGCGCCGCTGCTCGGGGCCGGCCCGGGCCGCGTCGTGGTCGGCGACTCCACCAGCGTCAACATCTTCAAGGCCGTCGTCGGCGGCATCCGCATGGCAGGCAAGGGCTGCACGGAGATCCTCGTCGACGCGACGACCTTCCCCACCGACGGCTACATCGCCAGGTCGGCGGCGCGCATGACGGGCCTGGCGGTGCGTCCGGTCGAGCCGGCGCGGATCGCCGACGAGGTCACCGAGCGGACCGCGCTCGCACTGGTCAACCACGTCGACTACCGCACCGGCCGGCTCAACGACCTGCCCGGCATCACCACCGCGCTGCACTCCGCCGGGGCGCTCGCGGTCTGGGACCTGTGCCACAGCGCCGGCGCCCTGCCGGTCGGTCTGGACGCCCACGGCGTCGACCTCGCCGTCGGCTGCACGTACAAGTACCTCAACGGCGGCCCGGGTTCGCCCGCGTACCTCTATGTGCGCGAGAGCCTCCAGGAGCGGTTCGACTCGCCGCTGCCCGGCTGGAACTCGCACGCCGAACCGTTCGGCATGGCCCCCGGCTACGAGCCGGCCGAGGGCATCGCGCGCGGCCGGGTCGGCACGCCCGACATCCTGTCCATGCTGGCCCTGGAGGCGGCGCTGGAGGTCTGGGACGGCGTGTCCATCGAGGACGTACGCCGCAAGAGCCTGGCGCTGACCGACTTCTTCCTCGACTGCGTGGACGCCTACGCGCCGCCCGACCGGGTCCGCTCGATCACCCCCAAGGAGCACGCGCGGCGGGGCAGCCAGGTGTCGCTGGAATGCTCGCCGCGGCTCTCCGCCGCGTTCGAACAGAGCGGGACCCCGCTCGCCGGCACGGTGATGGACGAGCTGATCCGGCGCGGCGTGGTCGGCGACTTCCGCCGGCCCGACGTGCTGCGCTTCGGCTTCACCCCGCTCTACACCTCCTTCGCGGACGCGGAGCGGGCGGCGTGGGTGCTCGGGCAGGTGCTGCGCGCGCTGCCCGATGTGGCGCCGGGGCCGTCCGGGGACGGCGGGTGAGCGCTGCGGACGAGGAGCCGGCGCTGCTGGGGCTCGCCCCGGTGGCGCCGGACCGCACGGTGGCCTACGGGCCGCACCCGGACCAGATCGTCGATTTCTACGATCCGCACGGCGACGGCGGCCCGCACGGCGAGGGCGGCGCCGGTCCGGTCGCCGCGCCCGGCCCGCTGGTCGTCCTGCTGCACGGCGGGTTCTGGCGCGCGGCCTACGACCGCACCCACCTTTCGCCGCTCGCCGCCGCGCTGGCCGGGCACGGGCTGCCGGTCGCGCTCGCCGAGTACCGCAGGGTCGGCGCGGGCGGCGGCGCGCCGCGGACCTTCGACGACGTGGCCGTGGCCGTCCGGACGGCCGCGGCCGGTACGGGGCCCGGCACGGCGGCCGGTACGGGCCCGGCCCGCGGCCTGGTCCTCGTGGGCCACTCCGCGGGCGGCCACCTCGCGCTCCTCACCGCCACCCGCCCCGGCACCCCCGCCACCCACGTCATCGCCGTCTCCCCGGTCGCCGACCTCACCCGCGCCCACGAGCTGAGCCTCGGCGACGGCGCGGTCGCCGAGCTGTTCGACCGCGGACGGGCCCCCGGCCAGGGCGAACTCGCCGCCCGGATCGCCGCGGCAGATCCCGCCCGCCGGCCGCCCCCCGGCGTCCCCGTCACGCTCCTGCACGGCACCGACGACCCGGACGTCCCGCTGGACATCTCCCGCCGCTACGCCGAGGCCACCGCCGCAGGCCCCGCCGCCACCACCCTCCTGGAGCTGCCCGGCGTCGGCCACTACGCCCCCGTCACCCCCGGCACCGCCCCGTTCCGCACCCTGCTGGCCCTGCTCCTCGACGACGGCCGGTGACGGCCCCCGGCACCGGGCCCCCGACGCCGGGGCCCGCACCCCCAGCACCCCTCACCCCCCGTAGTCCCTGAGAAGGACCCCCGCAGATCCCCACTGATGGGGACGCCACCACCGCTCCCGCTGCTTACCGTTGTCACCGTGAACCAGAAGACCCAGGCGCAGGGCACCCTGCGCTCCGAGGCCCGGATAGCCCGTGGCGCGCTGCACCGCTTGCGCCAGGACCTGTTCGTCGACGCTTTCGCCTTCCGTCCGCTGCCGCCGCTGGAGGACGCCAAGGTGTCCCGGTGGGTGCCCTGGCTGCCGGAGAAGATCCGCCACTGGGCGCGCTGGCTGCCGCACACCGCCGTCGTCATGTTCGCCACCCTGGTCTTCCTGGCGACCTTCACCATGACCTACTACGCCGGTCCGCTGAGCGGCGTCCTGACGACCGGCTTGTCCCTGCTGGTCGCCGTGCCCCCGGTGATCACCCTGTTCCGCCCGGTGGGCGCCTTCTGGCTGTCGCTGCTGGCGGTCGTCCTGGCGCCGGCCGGGGACGTGGTGGCCTCCTCCTACGGCTCCAACCCCCTCTCGGGGAGCGCGTTCGCCACCCACCTCGCCGTGATGACCCTCGTCGTGCTGCGCACCCGCCCCCGGCTGGCCGTGGAGATGTGGGTGGTCACGTTCGCCGTGGGAGCCGTGCTGTCGACGCTGTTCGGCGGTGGGACGTCCGATCTGCCGCCGGTGGCGGTGTTCTCCGCCGTCGTGCTGGTCTCCGCCGCCGCGGTCCGCGCCTGGCGGGAGGAACGCCGGCACGTCGTCGAGACGCAGACGGTCACCGAGGCGGAGCGTTCCCGCCGCACACTGCTGGAGGAGCGCGCCACCATCGCCCGCGAGCTGCACGACGTCGTCGCGCACCACATGTCCGTGATCGCCATCCAGGCCGAGGCCGCTCCGTACCGCGTCGAGAACACCCCGCCGGAGCTCGCCACGTCCTTCGCGACGATCCGCGAGAACGCCGTCGCCGCGCTCACCGAACTGCGGCGCATCCTGGGCGTGGTGCGCTCCGAGGACCCCGACGCCTTCGCCGGCGGTGCCCCCGAGGCCCCGCAGCCGACGCTGGCCCATCTCGACTCGCTGCTGGCCAGCGTCAGGAGCGCCGGGCTGACCGTGGACGCCGTGATCACCGGGGCGGCCCGGCCGCTGCCGCAGGGCGTCGAACTGTCCGCCTACCGCATCGTGCAGGAGGCGCTGAGCAACGCGCTGCGGCACTCGCCCGGCGCCGACGCGCGGGTGGAGATCTCCTACGTCCTGGGCGGGATCGGCCTGCGCATCGTCAACGGCGCCCCCAGCCGCCTCGCCAAGCCGTCCCCGGGCGCCGGACACGGCGTGCTGGGCATGCGCGAGCGGGTACAGATGCTGGGCGGCGAGATGACGGCCGAGCACACCGAGGACGGCGGCTTCGAGGTCGCCGCGTTCATCCCGGTCGCGAACGGGGCGGCGGGGGAGCCGGCGCCCGGGGGGAGGACCGCATGATCCGCGTACTGATCGTCGACGACCAGGTCATGGTCCGCGAGGGCTTCTCCGTCCTGATGAACGCCATGCCGGACATCGAGGTCGTCGGGGAGGCCGTCGACGGCCGCGAGGCGGTGCGCAAGGTCGCGCTCCTCAAGCCCGACGTCGTGCTGATGGACATCCGGATGCCGGAGATGAACGGCCTGGAGGCGACCCGCGAGATCGTCGCCGCCGACGCGGACGCCAAGGTCCTGGTCCTGACCACCTTCGATCTGGACGAGTACGTCTACCAAGCGCTGCGCGCCGGAGCGAGCGGCTTCCTGCTCAAGGACGCCTCGGCCGGCCAGCTCGCCGACGGCGTCCGCATCGTCGCCTCCGGGGAGGCCCTGCTCGCCCCCACCGTCACCAAGCGCCTGATCTCGGAGTTCTCCCGCCTGGGCACCCCGCGCGCCCCGGCCCAGGAACGGATCGGCGACCTGACCGAACGCGAGACGGAGGTGCTGGTGCTGGTCGCCCAGGGCCTGTCCAACGGCGAGATCGCCGCCCGCCTGGTCGTCGCCGAATCGACGGTGAAGACGCATGTGAGCCGGATCCTGGTGAAGCTCGGCCTGCGCGACCGTACGCAGGCGGCGGTCTTCGCCTACGAGGCGCGGCTGGTGACGCCGGGCGGCTGAGCGCCGCCCGCGGCGGTCCCGTGCCGGGGAGGGCACTTCATCCACAGGCTGTGGATGAAGTGACGGGAGGTGCGCGCCGTGGCGACCGGGGACGCGCCCCCGGCTCCCTACCGCGGCAGCGTCAGCCGCCAGGCCGCCTCCTGGAGCGTCCACGTACGGGTCCTGACCGGGCCGCCGACCAGCGCGTCCGCCCGGTAGTGGAAGTCCGGTCCGGACACCGTCACCGCCCGGGCGCGGGCGCGTATGGGACGCGCGTCGCCGTGCCGGTGCACCACGACCTCGGCCAGCCCGCCGCCGCCCTCACCGGTGGGCCGCGTCCCGCCCGGCTCCGCCGACTCGGCCTCACCCCGCCCGCCCGGCGTCACCGAGACGGCCCGCACCGGCCGGTCCAGGTCCGCCAGCAGGACGCCGTCCGCCTCGATCCGCAGCCGCAGGCGCTGCGGCGGCACCCGCCCGCCCGGCCGCGGCGCCCCCCACCGCCCGGCCGCCGGGGCCGCCAGCAGCGACAGCGCCGTCCGCGCGGTCCGCGCGGCCGGCTCCCACCACGGCCGGTGGCCGTCGACCGTGTCCACGGTGCCGGCTCCGGGGCGCCCGCCGTCCGCTCCATGCCCCGGATACGTCGGATATCCGGGATAGCCCCGATACGCCGCACCGGACACACCCGGCCCCTGCGCCGGCCCGGGCCCGTCGCCCCCGCAGGGAATCCGCAGCCCGCCCAGCACGATGCCGTCGCTGTCGTCGGTGAGCAGGTCCATCGCCCGCTGCCCGCCGTCCAGGACGGTCCGCGCGGCGGCCACCGTGTCCGTGGGCACGCCCAGCGCGCGGCTCAGCGCCACGGCGGCGGGGGCGCCCACCGGGACCATCGCCACCGCCACCCGCGCCAGCACCCGCTCCTTGTGGAGCAGGCCCACGACGCGCAGCAGTGCCCGGTCGTCCCCGATCACCACCGGCCGGCGGTGCCCGCGCCGGGCCAGAGCCCGGGCGAATTCCTCGGGCCCTTCGGGAAGGCAGATTTTCGTTCCCGCGCCCGCGCACAGGACATCCTTCGCGATCCGTACGGACTCGCCGTCCGTCCTGCGGGCCGCCGGGTCGATGACCACGAGCAGGGGGTACCCCCGAACGGAGTCTGCGGGGGAGTGCCCAGAAGGCTGCGCCGACACCTCGGTCCTTCCTCAGGTAGCATCTCGGTGCAAGAGCCCCTTGCGCTATTGCGCCAGGGGCTTCGTCTATTCCGGGGCACCGGTCCAACGGCTCCAGCGATGACGTCCGCGTGAACACGCACGCCGACGCCATCCCCGCACGTTGGACATGCCCCGCCCGGAAGGGGTGTACGCCTGTGCCCGCACTTGTGCTGCTCGGTGCTCAGTGGGGTGATGAGGGCAAGGGAAAGGCCACCGATCTGCTCGGTGGGTCCGTTGACTATGTGGTGCGCTATCAGGGCGGCAACAACGCCGGCCACACGGTCGTCGTAGGCGACCAGAAGTACGCACTGCACCTTCTCCCTTCCGGAATCCTCTCGCCGGGGTGCACCCCGGTCATCGGCAACGGTGTCGTCGTCGACCCCGCGGTCCTGCTCTCCGAGCTGAGCGGACTCAACGAGCGCGGCGTCGACACGTCCAAGCTGCTGCTCAGCGGTAACGCTCACCTGATCACGCCGTACAACATCACGGTCGACAAGGTGACGGAACGGTTCCTCGGCAAGCGGAAGATCGGCACGACCGGCCGCGGTATCGGCCCGACCTACGCCGACAAGATCAACCGCACCGGCATCCGTGTGCAGGACCTCTTCGACGAGTCGATCCTGCACCAGAAGGTCGAGGCGGCCCTGGACTACAAGAACCAGGTCCTTGCCAAGCTCTACAACCACCGCGCGATCGTCGCGGACCAGGTCGTCGAGGAGATGCTCGGCTACGCGGACCAGATCCGTGGCTACGTCGCCGACACCACGCTGATCCTGAACGACGCCATCGACGATGGCAAGGTCGTGCTCTTCGAAGGCGGCCAGGGCACGCTGCTGGACGTCGACCACGGCACCTATCCCTTCGTCACGTCCTCCAACCCGACCGCGGGCGGCGCCTGCACCGGCGCGGGCGTCGGCCCGACGAAGATCTCCCGGGTCATCGGCATCCTCAAGGCGTACACCACCCGGGTCGGCGCGGGTCCCTTCCCCACCGAGCTGTTCGACGAGGACGGCGAGGCGCTGCGCCGCATCGGCGGCGAGCGGGGCGTCACCACCGGCCGCGACCGCCGCTGCGGCTGGTTCGACGCCGTCATCGCCCGCTACGCCACCCGCGTCAACGGCCTGACGGACTTCTTCCTCACCAAGCTGGACGTGCTCACCGGCTGGGAGCAGATCCCGGTCTGCGTGGCGTACGAGATCGACGGCAAGCGAGTCGAGGAGCTGCCGTACTCGCAGACCGACTTCCACCACGCGAAGCCGGTCTACGAGATGCTGCCGGGCTGGACCGAGGACATCAGCAAGGCGCAGACCTTCTCCGACCTGCCCAAGAACGCGCGGGCGTACGTCAAGGCGCTGGAGGAGATGTCCGGCGCCCCGATCTCCGCGATCGGTGTCGGCCCCGGCCGCAACGAGACCATCGAGATCAACTCGTTCCTGTCCTAGGGACTCCGGCGCTCCCCAGGGCGCACGCACCTCGGCAGCCGGGGGGGGGGGGTGGGGGGGGGGGGGGGGGGGGGGGGGGGTGGTTGGCGAGGGGGGATCCGGGCAGGGGGGGACTGGGGAGAG